>NZ_CP096147.1:532500-1198750 GCF_026016445.1 Cognatishimia activa
AAGTTGTCCTGCGGCGAAGATGTAACTGGGCTCAAGCCATGAGCCGAAGTCTAGGATGCACATAGTGCATGGTAGCAGAGCGTAGTGTGACATAGTTCCAATCCTCTTTAGCATTCTTCGGAATGTCATGGAGGATATGGAGCTTTCGATGAAGCGGGCGCGTGAGCGATCCCGTGGAGAGATCACTAGTGAGAATGATGACATGAGTAGCGACAAAGAGTGTGAGAGACACTCTCGCCGAAAGTCCAAGGGTTCCTGCTTAAAGCTAATCTGAGCAGGGTAAGCCGACCCCTAAGGCGAGGCCGAAAGGCGTAGTCGATGGGAACCAGGTTAATATTCCTGGGCCAGATGGAAGTGACGGATCGTGAAGGTTGTTCACCCTTATTGGATTGGGTGGGCCGCTAATCGGTTCCTGGAAATAGCTCCATCATGAGATCGTACCCTAAACCGACACAGGTGGACTGGTAGAGCATACCAAGGCGCTTGAGAGAACGATGTTGAAGGAACTCGGCAAAATACCTCCGTAAGTTCGCGAGAAGGAGGCCCAGTTTCTACGCAAGTATTGACTGGGGGCACAAACCAGGGGGTGGCGACTGTTTACTAAAAACACAGGGCTCTGCGAAGTCGCAAGACGACGTATAGGGTCTGACGCCTGCCCGGTGCCTGAAGGTTAAAAGGAGGGGTGAGAGCCTCGAATTGAAGCCCAGGTAAACGGCGGCCGTAACTATAACGGTCCTAAGGTAGCGAAATTCCTTGTCGGGTAAGTTCCGACCTGCACGAATGGCGTAACGACTTCCCCGCTGTCTCCAACATCGCACTCAGCGAAATTGAATTGCCTGTCAAGATGCAGGCTTCCCGCGGTTAGACGGAAAGACCCCGTGCACCTTTACTACAGCTTCACACTGGCATCAGGCCATGCATGTGCAGGATAGGTGGTGGGCATTGAAACCGGAACGCCAGTTCCGGTCGAGCCTCCCTTGAGATACCACCCTTGCATTGCTTGATGTCTAACCGCGGTCCGTTATCCGGATCCGGGACCCTGTGTGGCGGGTAGTTTGACTGGGGCGGTCGCCTCCTAAAGCGTAACGGAGGCGCGCGAAGGTTGGCTCAGAGCGGTCGGAAATCGCTCGTTGAGTGCAATGGCAGAAGCCAGCCTGACTGCGAGACTGACAAGTCGAGCAGAGTCGAAAGACGGCCATAGTGATCCGGTGGTCCCGAGTGGAAGGGCCATCGCTCAACGGATAAAAGGTACGCCGGGGATAACAGGCTGATACTGCCCAAGAGTCCATATCGACGGCAGTGTTTGGCACCTCGATGTCGGCTCATCTCATCCTGGGGCTGGAGCAGGTCCCAAGGGTACGGCTGTTCGCCGTTTAAAGAGGTACGTGAGCTGGGTTTAGAACGTCGTGAGACAGTTCGGTCCCTATCTGCCGTGGGTGTAGGATACTTGAGAGGAGTTGCCCCTAGTACGAGAGGACCGGGGTGAACGATCCACTGGTGGACCTGTTGTTGCGCCAGCAGCAGTGCAGGGTAGCTATGATCGGACAGGATAACCGCTGAAGGCATCTAAGCGGGAAGCCCCCCTCAAAACAAGGTATCCCTGAGGGCCGTGGTAGACCACCACGTCGATAGGCCGGAGATGTAAGTGCAGTAATGCATTCAGTTGACCGGTACTAATGGCCCGATAGGCTTGATTTGATCCAGTAATAGACAGACATCACTGGAACCAAACAAGTCATACACAACACAATCAGTAATACTGACTTGGACAACACCGAATAAGTTTGAATTGGCTAAAGCCAATATCAAACTGCTTATCTATTTACTCGGTTTGGTGATCATAGCACGAGTGAAACACCCGGTCCCATTCCGAACCCGGCCGTTAAGCACCGTTGCGCCGATGGTACTGCATCTTAAGGTGTGGGAGAGTAGGGCATCGCCAAACCTAGTAAATAGATAAACAAAAATATGTATCTCTCATAAACGATGACATATGCACAGGCCGCCCGATGGGCGGCTTTCGTGTTTCTAGAATCCCGTACCAGCTTAAACGAAGTATCAACAAGTTTCTCCTATGTGTTTGTGCATATCTCCGGAGAAACTGGCTAGGCATGCGCAAAATTTGGTCAATTTACCTATCGGTATTGCTCGTTCATTTCTTGGCTGTACCCGTAAGCCGGGCAGGGGCAGAAGAAATTGATTGGGTCATGATTGAAGCGCGACTAGTGCCCCAAAACTGTTCGAAACCTCTGGAGTGCGTCCCAAAATCGTCCTTGATCTTACGAAACCTCGCTTTCATGGAGCAGGATGAGACACGGGAGTTGGCATTATTTCTGAATCGTATTGCGACGGTTCGGGGGATCGATGCCAAAGATAACTTGAATTATTCCTCGCCGATGATGATCCAAACGCTGCATCAGAAGCCGAAGGCGGATAAACCGCTCCTTCTGAAAGGCCATCCCGGTGTCTATTTTGATTCAGCCACATTAGATTCCATTTCGGAATCTAAGGCGTTTTCCGAATTCGTCCGCGTTCAGCTTTCAGCTGCGGGGGTTAGGTTTCTATCGAAAGAAGAGGTGGAACACATACCTGGTCGCCCGAAGATGAGTATTCGTTTTAATCGACATCGAGAGAGTGAGGGATGTATCATTCCTTTTTCAGTCTCCATGTCCATATCCGAAGAGACTGTATTGGTACGCAATCCTGCTCTTAAGACCACAAGTACGATCTGGTCAGGGTCAGTACGAGAAAACCTTGCGAATAGAAATTACCGTCCGGAGAGTGCGATCCGGGAGTTGGTCGAAAAGTTCCTGGCCGATTGGAATGCCGCTCAGGCATAGTGTCTGAAGGTACGCCCGAACCCACGTGGCAGTGAAGAAGAGGTACGCCCTCCCCAATGGGGGAAGTCTCGTGAAGCCCGAAATTGAGGATCAGATTGTGAACGGGTTTCCATAAAATTTTTGCGCTCCAAATCGCCACTTTATTTAATAGACTTTACAGTCTATTAAATATTTATGTCATCGGAACCCTCAGGATTGCCCAAAAAACGGGGACGCCCGAAAAGGGATCCTTCAACTTCTGAGACGCGGCAAAAACTGCTGCGCACAGGTCTCGCCTATCTGACGGAACGTGGGTACTCCTCTGTCGGGATAGATGAAATTCTGGCGTCATCAGGCGTGCCAAAGGGAAGTTTTTACCATTATTTCAGGAACAAAGCGGAGTTTGGCAGCGCTTTAATCGAATCCTACGACGCCTACTTTGTGGACAAGTTGGAGCGTTCACTAGACCGCAAGGACTTAAAGCCGCTGCAGCAGTTGCGCGCCTTCACTGAAGATGCGCAGGCCGGGATGGCGCGGCATGGGTTTCGACGTGGATGCCTCATTGGAAATCTTGGCCAGGAAATGGCCTCGCTCCCTGAAGCCTATCGGGAAAAGATCATTCAAGTTCTGGAAGGCTGGCAAGATCGTGTCGCGGAGTGTCTGGAGCGCGCGCAGTCTGAAGGCAGCCTTTCTACACATCATGATTCAGAGGCATTAGCAGCCTACTTTTGGATCGGCTGGGAGGGCGCGGTTTTGCGTGCCAAGCTCGAACACCTCCCAGACCCACTCAAGATCTTCGTGGATGGATTTTTCGCATCATTAAAAGCCTGAAGGAGGGCAGATCATGTTCAAAGCCATAGTGATCGACAAAGAGGGAGATAGTCAGGTTGTCGGCTATCATGAGATCGGCGATGCGCAACTGCCCGAGGGCGATGTGCTTGTTGACGTGGCCTACTCCACTTTGAATTACAAAGACGGACTGGCCATCACTGGCAGCGCCCCGATTGTGCGCCAATATCCACTTACGCCAGGGGTCGACTTCTCTGGCGTGGTTGCAGAGAGTGCTCACCCCGACTTCAAAGCCGGTGACCGTGTGGTTCTAAACGGCTGGGGCGTTGGAGAGAAACACTCTGGAGGGCTTGCTGAACGCGCACGTGTTAAAGGTGATTGGCTTGTGCACCTTCCAGAAGGGCTGTCCCTGCGTGAAGCCATGGTGATTGGCACAGCAGGTTACACGGCAATGCTTTGCGTATTGGCGCTGGAAAAACACGGCATCACTCCAGACGCAGGCGAAGTCGTTGTCACTGGGGCTGCTGGTGGGGTCGGCAGCGTTGCGCTCGCGCTTTTGTCGGCCAAAGGATACGAGATCGCTGCGGTGACGGGGCGAGATGGTGAAGCCGATTATCTGAAAACACTCGGCGCGACCAGCATTGTGCCGCGCGAAGAGCTGGAAGGCAAAGTCAGACCTCTTGCCAAAGAACGTTGGGCCGGAGGAATTGACGTTGTCGGCAGCACGATATTGGCCAATGTTCTTGCGGCGACGAAATATAACGGCTGCGTCGCTGCCTGCGGTCTAGCAGCAGGGATGGACTTGCCAAGCAGCGTCGCCCCATTCATTTTGCGGGGTGTCACACTCGCAGGCATTGACAGTGTCATGTGCCCCAAGCCAGAGCGTATGGCGGCCTGGGCGCGTCTTGCAACAGATCTGGATCTTAGCAAACTACAAAACATGGCTGTGGAAATTGCATTTGATGAGGTGCTTGAGGCCGCCCCCAAATTGCTTGCAGGACAGGTGCGCGGAAGGGTCGTAATACCCATCAATCCATCGCTATAAGAGACCCCCTGCACACTTCGGTATTCTGTTGTGTGCAGAATATTCATATATTTCAGAGCCTTAATTGCCGCTCCTCCGAAGGATGATGGCGTATTTGTTAGGTCGTGGGTCTCATTTTTGCTGAAAACTCCTTTGTGCGAACTGCTCCTTCCCAGGGCTTTCAAGGGGCAGCGGCAAGGGGGACCTTATGCAAGATAAAATCACTACCGCCGATCAGGCCATGGCACTCATCCGGGACGGGGATGTCGTGACTACAACTGGATTTGTTCAGAGCTGCATTCCAGAGATGTTGCACGCGGCTTTGGAAAAACGATTTCTGGAAAAAAGCCATCCCAGAGACCTTACATTGGTCATGTGCGCCGGCGCCGGCGACAGTAAAGGGCTTGGTACCGGGCGTCTCTACCATGACGGGCTGCTGAAACGCGTGATCGCTGGTAACTTTGGTCGCATGCCGAAAGTGGCGCAGGCGGCCATCGATGAAAAGATCTGCGGCTACAATCTCCCACAGGGGGTCATTTCACAGCTGTATCGTGCCTGTGCTGCAGGACAGCCGGGGCTGTTTTCTAAAGTTGGGCTGCACACGTTTGTTGATCCGCGACTTGGCGGCGGCAAGGTCAATAAACGCACTAAAGAGGACATAGTGAAGAGCCATGTCATCGATGGCGAAGAGTGGCTGTTTTACAAAGCCACCAAGATTGATGTGGCCTTTATTCGTGGAACAAGCGCTGATCCCAAGGGCAATATCTCGATGGAGAAAGAAGCGCTGACGCTTGACTGTCTGGCGCAGGCCATGGCGGCGCACAACAACGGTGGTATCGTAATTGCTCAGGTGGAGCGCATTGTCGAAGAAGGGTCTATTCCGCCAAAGAACGTCAAGATCCCTGGCCTCCTGGTCGACTGTGTGGTTGTCGCGGACTCAGAAGAGATGCACCGCATGAATTATGGGGTCATGTATGATCCAGGCCTCTCTGGCGAAATTCGTGTGCCAACCAAAGGCATGCCAAAGATGCCTTTGGATCAACGAAAGATCATTGCGCGCCGTGCGGCTTTTGAGCTGCCGCCGAATGGGGCGGTAAACCTTGGCGTTGGCGCCCCCGATGGGGTTGCGGCGATTGCCAACGAAGAGAAGGTAACGCCTTACATCACGCTGACCACTGAAGCCGGGGCCGTTGGTGGCGTTCTTGCTGGCGGGTCGAGTTTCGGCTCCTCTCGGAATGCCCATGCCATCATGGATCAAAACCAAATGTTTGATTTCTATGACGGCGGCGGCTTGGATCTGACCTGTCTTGGCATGGCGGAATGTGACCAACTGGGGAATGTGAACTCTTCACGATTTGGGGGGAAACTCAATGGTTCTGGTGGTTTCATCAATATCTCCCAAAACTCACGCGCTGTGGTCTTTGCCGGCACCTTTACGGCTGGCGGATTGAAAGTCGCGATCAAGGATGGTGAACTGAAAATCCTCGAAGAGGGGCGCAATCGCAAATTCGTTCAAGAGATTGAGCAGGTTACGTTCTCTGGCACCTATGCTGGGGGTCGCAATCAACCCGTACTCTATGTCACGGAACGCTGTGTCTTCCAGCTGACATCTCGGGGCATTGAACTGATCGAGGTCGCGCCGGGGATCGATATTGAAAGAGACATCTTAGCACATATGGATTTCACCCCGATCATGGAGAACGTCATCCAGATGGATGCGCGCATTTTCCAAGATAAACCTATGGGTCTTTTGGATGACCTTCTGAACGCCAATCTCGCAGATCGCGTGACCTATGAGGCGGAGCGCAACATGATGTTTGTGAACCTCGAAGGTTGGAGCATCAAGAAGAAGCAAGACGTTGAAGATCTGACACGGGTTTTGGAAGACGCCTGTAAAAAGACCGGTCGAAAGGTGAAGTCGATTGTGAACCAGAATGGCTTCCGTGTGGCAGAAGACCTTTATGAAGATTATATGAAATCAGTGGTTTACCTTCTGAAACGATACAGCATCACCACAGCACATTTCTCAACCAGCGCCTTCATGCGTCTGAAAATGCAAGAAGCGTTGTCCAGCCGCAGCCTGAGGCCGCATATCTTTGAAACCTCTGAAGAGGCGCGCTTTGCCTTGGAGGGATCAGACTGATTTGCGGCGCATCAGGTAGATATCCATGATCCAACCATTTTCAGCCCGCGCTTCGGCGCGGGTTTTGATGATCTTATCTTTAACATCACCAAGAGCACCTTCGCAGAGAACCTGCTGCGGCATGCCGACATAGCCTCCCCAGTAGATATCAATGCCGTCTGGTGTGATGTGCTGGAAGGAACATTCTCCATCAAGCATCACTGCGACGGTATCTGCTTCATTTGGCCATCCGTGGTCCCGGAGTTGCCGGCCTGTGGTAATAAGGACAGGTGCGCCCAAGTCATTCAGAGGGATCGCATGAGCAGCGGTCAGCATCTGTAACGAGGTGATCCCGGGTATGACGTTGACATCAATATCCAGTCCCTGCGCTTTCAGCCGCTCAGCGATCCTTAGGGTGCTGTCATAGAGCGAAGGATCGCCCCAGACCATTAGCGCCACATGGGCTCGCGCTCCGGCGTGCTGGTCAATCAAACCCGCCCAAATTGACGCAAGCGCGTCGTGCCATGTATTCACACCATCCAGATATTTGGGCGTAGAGGCATCGCGGATTGGATAGTCAAACTCAACCACATCTGGCGCTGCACTCAGAACTTCTGACACAATTCCCCGACGCAGATCCGCAAGCTCTGTCTTTTCATCGCCTTTGCGCGGCAAGAGGATTAAATCGGCAGCTTCAAGCGTCTTGATCGCCTGTAGCGTCAGATGATCCGGGTTGCCGGACCCAATGCCAACCAAAGACAGGGTGATCATCGGCTAAGCCTCCGCCAATTCGCCAAAGAGGATCAGACCGGGAGCAGAGGTGATCTCGGATGCAAGCTTCATGGCGAGCGCTTCCATGGTTGTGCGCTCCAGCGTCTGTTCTGGGTGACTGACGTTCTCGGCAAGCAAAGCTGGGCAGTCACGGCGCAAACCTGTCGCAAAGAGCTTCTCTGCGAGTTCCGGGAAGGTGCGCTTTGGCATGAACAACACTGTGGTTGCGCCGGGGTCTGCGAGCGATTGTAAATTCAGATCACCGGGAAGGGCGCCAGCCACGTCATGGCCCGTTACAAACTGAACCCGACGCGCGACAAGGCGGCGGGTAAGCGGGATGCCAGCGGCGGCGGCGGCCGCACAGGCCGAAGTCACGCCGGGGATGATTTCATAGTCGATGCCTGCCGATTTCAGCGCTGTGATTTCTTCTTCCAACCGACCGAAAATGCCTGAGTCACCGGACTTCAAACGCACCACATGTGCGCCGGTTTTGGCGTAATCCACCAGCAGCTGGCTGACGTGGTCTTGTTTCGGGGAAGGCCGTCCGGCGCGCTTGCCTACGCCCACAAGATCAGCCTCTGGGCTGGCATGTTCCAAAATTGGACCAGAACTCAGGTCATCAAACAGGATCGCCTGCGCTTTTTGAAGCCGGTTCACTGCTTTGACGGTCAATAGCTCCGGGTCGCCGGGTCCTGAGCTGACGAAACTGACAAATCCACTCATGATGTGGCCTCTGCGATCAGATGGAAGAACGTGCCCGTGACATGGCCTTTGACGGAACCGGTTTCTGGCACCGGATTGCCGTCGGCATCACCCACCTGCGCCAGTGGTTCGTCAGGCTCTTCCAAGATAGTTGAATAGTGGAACTCGTGTCCGCGCAGGCGTTCGCCAGAGCTAAAGCCCAACATCGGTGCATTCAATGTTGCTTGACGATAGCCGAGATGGAATTTGCGCTTTTCGTAAGAGGTTACAAGCCCCAGAAGGCCGAGCATTTCATGCCGGTTGCCTTCCTTATCAATCAACGCCTCACCTATGGCCATATAGGCCCCGCATTCGCCGTGCACCGGTTTGGTTTCGGCGTGTTTTCGCACCGCGCTGCGGAAATTTGTCGCCGCGGCGAGCTGCCCTGCATGCAACTCCGGGTACCCGCCAGGTAGCCAGACCAGATCTGCATCAAGAGCAGGGGCCTCGTCAGCTAACGGCGAGAAAGGCGTAATTTCAGCGCCTGCGGCGCGCCAGCCTTCGACAAGGTGTGGATAGGTAAAGCTGAAGGCAGCATCCTGCGCCATGGCGATTTTCTGCGCTGGAGGCTGGGGCAATGCTCCGGTGTGCGCCGGCCCAGCCGCAGCAGCGGTTTTAATCGCTTCAAGGTCAACGTTTTCCCGCAAGAAAGCTGCATAGCCTGCAATGGCTGCTTCGAGGTCAGGGTGCTCGACAGCTTGGATCAAGCCCAAGTGGCGTTCTGGCAGTGCGAGATCACCTCGACGAGGTAGAACACCAAGCACTTTGACACCTGCTTTTTCCATGCCAAGGCGCGTTAGACGTTCGTGACGCGGGCTGGCGCAACGGTTCAAGATAACACCAGCGAAAGGCACTTCGGGATTGTAGGATTTGAACCCCAGCGCGGTTGCGGCAGCGGATTGCGCCTGACCACCCACGTCGATGACGAGAACAACCGGCCAACCCATGGTCAATGCGGTTTCGGCTGAGGAGCCAAACCCGCTTTCGCCTTTGGTCGCAACACCGTCAAAGAGCCCCATTGAACCTTCTGCAACGATGATATCCGCGCCTTTTGACTGTTGTGACACCCCTCCTATCAAACTGTCATGCATCGCCCAAGTGTCGATGTTGAAAGACGGCCGACCAGCCGCCGCGCGGTGGAAGGCAGGGTCAATATAGTCTGGCCCTGACTTAAATGGCTGAACGTTCAAACCGTCTTCGGCCAGTGCCCTAAGGAGGCCCAGCATCACAGTTGTTTTGCCGGTCCCTGAAGAGGGAGCGGAGATAAGAATGCCCGGAGGGGTCGTCATTGCCATGTCAGTCGTCTCCATGGTTCCAGCTGGACCACGGGCTATTGGCGGTCTGGGGCCGGTACCTGCGGTCATAATCGGTGGCGTATAGGCAGCTTTCGTCAAAACCTTCACCCGCCAAGGCGGGGCCGACAAGGATCAGGGCTGTCCGGGTGACGTGCTCGGGCACGTCGGCCTGCATTTTCGCCAGTGAGGTGCGAATGATCTCCTGATCTGGCCAGCTGGCGCGATAGACCACGGCAACCGGGCAGTCTGAGCCGTAATGCGGGGTCAGATCGGAAATAACTTTCTCAACATTGCCGATGGACAGGTGGATTGCCAGAGTGGCGCCTGTCTTTGCAAAGTTCGAAAGGGTTTCACCGTCTGGCATGGAGGATGCGCGTCCGGGCGTCCGGGTCAGCACAACCGATTGCGCCAATCCGGGCAGCGTCAGCTCAGTGCCCAAAGCCGCCGCGGCAGCCGCAAAGCTGGGTACGCCAGGAGTTACAGACACCGGAATGTTTTCGGCTTTCAGACGACGGAGCTGTTCTCCCATAGCGGACCATACGGACAGATCTCCAGAATGGATGCGGGCCACATCTTTACCGGCCTCTGTGGCCGCTTTGCACTCAGCAACGATGGCATCCAAATCCAATGGGGCCGTGTTCACGATGCGCGCGCCTTCTGGGCAATGGGACAGGATTTCATCCGGTACCAACGAGCCCGCATAGAGGCAAACCGGGCTGCTTGCGATCAGATCGCGGCCCCGCAGTGTGATCAAATCGGCGGCACCCGGTCCGGCGCCGATAAAGTGAACGGTCATGTGTTTTGTCCTTCAGACGAGGTCATCGCTAAGGCACATGTAGCCATGCGATCCTCTGAAATATGGCGTGCAGCGATCAACCGGCCTTCTGCGCCAGTCGCAACCAAAGCGCAAGCTTCAGCCACGCTACCAGTCCCGCGTTTTTCGATAACTTTCTGGGCCTGTGTTTGGGTTTTCACAGATTGCATCGCATCTGCTGAAATCCTGTGCACTGGCAGATCAAGCTCTGCTGCCAGCTGTTTGAAACACAGCGCACCGGCCTTGTCATCAGGCACGGCGATGGCATCGGCACCGCCACCCAGCTTGTCATAGGCGTCTTTCAGGCTGCGCGCCGTTGCTTCGGCCCGGAAACCAAATCCTGCGATAATCATAGGGTGACGCTCCATTGTACGATTGGGTAACTGGCCTTCCAGCCGCGTTTGCTGCCAAGCGGTTTGCTTTCACTGACTTCAAACCGCATGAGGTCACCCCCTTTTGACGCGTGCCATTGCGCCAACAAAATTTCGGCCTCAAGTGTGACACCGTTGGCCACCAGACGTGTGCCCGCGGCAAGGTTGCCCCACAGCCAGTCCAGCATCTCGGCGCTGATGCCGCCGCCAATGAAGACAACATCGGGTTTGGGCACGTCACATAGAACAGCGGGTGCCGCGCCTGTTACAACGGATAGGGTTACGCCAAATTCGGCTGCATTTTCAGCGATACGCTCCGCGCGCGTCTCGTCGATCTCAAAGGCTGTCGCAGACAGGCTAGGATGAGCCAGAAGCCACTCGATGCTGATCGAGCCTGAGCCACCGCCAATGTCCCAAAGATGCTCGCCATGTTTGGGAGCAAGGGCAGACAGGGTCAACGCGCGCACGGGGCGTTTTGTGATCTGACCATCGTTGGCAAACAAACTGTCCGGGCGACCGGAAGTAAGGGGCAGGTGAGCGCCATCGCCTGCAACCTCCAGACCCACGCTGACCGGGTGGGCAATGTCGTCTGGGAATTGCGTTGCTGTCACGGTTCGAACGCGTTCTCGCGGACCACCAAGAGCTTCGAGAACATGAACTGCGCTTGCGCCAAAACCAGCGCCATCGAGCCAGTTGCCCAGGTCCTTTACGGCTTGTCCATCACGCATCGTGCAGAGAAGGCGTTGGCCTTCCGAAAGATGTGGGCGCAACCGCGCAAAGGGCGCTGCGTGCAGGCCGAAACAGGGCGTGCTTTCCAATGCCCAGCCAAGTTTCGCGGCCGCATGGGACATTGTGCCGACTGCTGGTAGAACGTGCCACTCAGCCGGATTCATATCGCGGGTGATGGATGTTCCAGCACCGTGCCAAAAAGGATCGCCTGAGGCCAGCGCGACGGTTCTGCGCCCTTTGTAGGACTTGAGAACGGAAAGCCCATCCGCGAAGGGAACTGGCCATTCAATCAACTCGGCACTCACTTCGGGCAGCAGCCCCAGGTGGCGTTTGGCGCCCATGATGATTTCTGCGTCTTGCAGTGCCTTCAGGCTTGCAGGCGGCAGCCCATCTGCGCCATCTTCGCCCAAACCAACGATGGTCAGCCAAGGCGCAACATTAGGATCAGCAGACATGACGCAGCACCTCCTTATTCTGGGTGGCACAACCGAAGCCAGTGCCTTGGCCAAACTTGTCGCTTCGCGGGGGCTGCAAGCCACCTTTAGCTACGCCGGACGTGTGGCCAATCCGAAGGTTCAGCCTCTTCCGACGCGCGAAGGTGGTTTTGGCGGTTCTGACGGTTTGGCGCAATACATTCGCGACCAAAACATTAGCCATGTCATTGATGCTACACACCCTTTTGCCGCGCAGATGAGCTGGAACGCTTTTGAAGCTTGCCGGGCAACTGGGGTAAATTTGACTGCTTTGACCCGTCCGGCCTGGCAACCTGTGGTGGGCGACCGCTGGCAGGTCGTTCCTGATATGGCAGGCGCGGTTACTGCGTTGAGAGGTCCAGCGAAGCGCGTGATGTTGGCGCTGGGACGGTTGCATATGAATGAATTCGCCCTCCAGCCGCAACACCACTACGTCCTGAGATTGGTTGACGCGCCCGACGTGCCGCCAGCCTTGCCCAACCACTCGGTTGTTGTCGCGCGAGGGCCGTTTGACGTCGCCGGAGACACGGCGCTTTTTCAGAAACACAATGTCGATGTCGTTGTTTGCAAAAACGCCGGAGGCACCGGTGCTGCGGCCAAAATTGAAGCGGCGCGCGCGTTGAACCTTCCGGTCATTATGATTGACCGACCCAAACTGCCCGAGCGCCCAGAAGTGGCGACACCCGATGCTGTTTTGGATTGGGTTGCAGCTCATCCTTCCACCGATCGTGGTGTGTAAACCAAAGGCGCTCCGTCGCGTTCGATGATCCGAGTTTGAGAAGACCCCAGCAGTACGACTGTGCGCATGTCTGCCATGTCTTCTGTCACTTCGGTCAGCGGGACGATTTTGATGGTTTGATCGGGCCGGCTCACGTTGCGGGCAAAGATCATTGGGCGCGCGTCACCGCAGGCTTCACGGAGAGCCTTCAGGGCTTTGCCAAATCCTTCGGGACGGGACTTAGAGCGAGGGTTGTAAAACGCCATCGCAAAATCGGCTTCAGCAGCCAGTCGCAACCGTTTTTCAATCAGCGCCCAGGGCTTCATGTTGTCGCTGAGATTGATGGCGCAGAAATCATGGCCAAGCGGTGCGCCGCAAGCAGCAGAGGCCGCCAGCATCGCGGTGATGCCAGGAAGGACTTGAATGTCGAGATTTCGCCAATGGGGTTCGCCGTGTTCCACAGCTTCCAGGACTGCCGCGGCCATGGCAAACACGCCAGGATCACCGGAGGACACCACAACAACGCGCTTTCCGTCGGTAGCCATTTCCAACGCATGACGCGAGCGGTCGATTTCGACGCGATTGTCTGATGCGTGTTTGGTCAAGCCCTCGCGGGCAGGGATACGCTCCACATAGGGGATATACCCAACAACATCAGTGGCTTGGTCAATGGCGGCCTGAACCTCTGGGGTGACAAGATAGTCATTTCCCGGACCGATGCCAACGATAATGACTGAGCCAGTCATGGACGCCGACCTTGGCCGTGCACCACAATGATCGAGAAGTAGGGGGTTACGTTTTCTGTCACTTCAGAAAGTTTGTTGACGGTTTGCTTTCCCATGGTCGCGAATTGCACCAAATAGGCATCGTCAAACTTGCCACCGGCTTTCAATGCGCGGATGACCTTTTCGAAGTTGGTTCCAATTTTCATGATCACCAAAGCGTCTGTGTCAGCAATATGCTGGGTGAGCTTCTCTTCACCCAGCGTGCCCATCAGAACCGTCAGCACGTCGTCGCCCCAGGTGATGGGCGCCCCAGTCGCTGTCCATGCGCCAGACATGCCTGTGATAGCCGGGACAACCTCGGTAGGTACGTGGTCTTTCACACGGGTGTAGATGTGCATGAAGGAGCCGTAGAAGAACGGGTCGCCTTCGCAGAGCACAACAACGTCTTCGCCGGATTTTGCCAGTGCAATCAGATGATCGGTGACTTCAGCATAGAAGCGCGACAGCATCTCATTGTAGCGCGGATCGGTCAGCGGGATTTCTGTTGTGACGGGATATTCCATTGGGAATTCAACCGCGCCAGCAGGGATCATCCCATCAACAATTGCGCGCGCCTGACCCTTGCGACCCGCTTTGCGGAAGAAGGCCACGTGTTTGGCGTTTGTTAGCAGACGATGTGTCTTGACGCTCATCAGGTCGGGATCACCCGGACCAAGACCAATGCCGTAAATGGTTCCACTCATTGGATTATTCCTTCCGGCTGGCGATGGCGTTGATCGCGGCAACTGTCATCGCCGAACCGCCCAAGCGGCCCTCAACAATCATGCAGGGCACAGGTTGATCCTGCCAAAGCGCGTCTTTGGATTCCATTGCGCCGACAAATCCCACCGGGCAGCCAATGATCGCCGCCGGGCGTGGGCACTCTGGGTCTTCAAGCATATTCAGCAGATGAAAAAGCGCGGTCGGCGCATTGCCAATCGCGACGATGGACCCGCCGATGCGGTCCCGCCAATGTTCCAAGGCCGCAGCGGAGCGAGTATTGCCGATTTCCTTGGCCAGCTCATAGATACCGTCAGCATGCAATGTGCAGATGACATCGTTATCGGCAGGCAAGCGCGGGCGCGTGACACCTTCGGAAACCATGCGGGCATCACAGAAAATGGGTGCGCCGTTTTCCATGGCTTCGCGCGCGGCGGCGACCATACCCGGAGTGAATTTCACAAATTTCTCAAGCCCAACCATGCCCGCGGCATGGATCATACGCACAACGACCTGTTCTTCGTCTTTGTCAAAGCCTGCCAGGTCTGCCTCGCGTCGGATCGTTGCAAAGCTTTCGTCGTAAATGGCCTGGCCATTCTTTTCATAATCATAAGGCATCAAAACTCTCCGATGCGGTCTAGCAGGTCTTTAGGGCTTAGGCCGGTCAGGGATGGCTCATCCCATGGCAGCCCGTTTTTCACAAGATCAAAGCGGCCATCGTGGCCGACAAGGGTCATTTCAGATTTACGCGGACGCGCGCAGCCTTTGGAGCAGCCGCTGACGTGAAGCCGTGCATTCGTGCTTGCTGCCAGCTTTTTGGCAATCTCGCGCGTTTCCACCGTCGAAGAGGTGCACAATGGCGCGCCGGGGCAGGCGTCGACGTTGAGAAGTGGATCATCTGGATCGGTTACAAAGGCGGTGGATTTCACAGGCGCTGCGTCTTCCGTCATAAACAGACGCCATGGCGTCACGCGCAGCGCGCGGCAACCGCTGGTTTTGACCAGCTCAGACAGCTGCGTTGACTCGATCTGCCCAAAGGGTGCACCGTAATAGGTTCCAAGCTCGGTTTGGCCGACTTCAGGCATTGAGCCATCCAGAACAGTCGATGCGGTTTGCCAGTCAGCTGGCAGTGGTGTGGTTTTGACATGTTGTGCCATACGTCGAGACGTGGCTCCGCCAGTCTCCGCAAACCAATGCGCCATTTCAATGGCCGCTGAAATTGTCTCTGCCTCTGCAACAGCACGACCTTTGGCACAGCCATCCGCGCGAACAACAATGTTTTTCCCAGAACGTTCGATCCGAATGTCTGCAGAGTTCTCGTGAAAGGCTGGGGCATCACCCGTGTCGACGGCAAAGCCGAATTTTGCAGGCAATTCGGGTAGCTCCGCGAGCCGCGCGTAAAGTTCCTTTGCGAGCCTTTTGGTCACGTCGCCATCCCGCCAATCAGGGGCAATCAGAATATTGCGCCGCGCTTCGAGCGCTGGATCGTCTGGTAGAAGGTCAAGCGCATTCAACTCTTGTAGTAGCGCCTCATGGTCTTCTTCACGCACGCCACGGATCTGTAGATTGGCGCGGCTGGTAAGGTCAATCAGGCCAGAGCCAAACTTGACGGATAAGTTGCAAAGACCCAAAGCCTGATCGGCTGTCACTCTTGCCATGATTGGGCGCACCCGCACCACAAGCCCATCGCCTGACATCATGGGGCGATAGGCACCTGGGCACCAGCCTTTGGCTACTGGTCGTGTCATGCGGTCGCCTCAAGTTCTGCCAAAATGGAATTGCGTCTGGTTTGCCAAAGACCAGCTTCAAAGAGTGCCGCAAAGCGATCGCGCATCGCTGTGAGAGCTTGTGGATTGTTTTCTTTTAGAAACTCTACGATGGCTTCATCGCCCAGTGTGGCCTCATGGTAGGCATCAAAAAGGGCTGGGTGCACCGCATCGGCCAGATGCGCAAAGGCGGCCATGTGTTCAAGAGTTGCAGCAATTTCCGCTCCTCCCCGGAAGCCATGGCGCATCATGCCCGCCAGCCAATCCGGGTTGGTCGCGCGAGCGTGCACGACGCGGGCGACTTCTTCGTCCAGTGTACGCGCACGTGGTTTCTCCGGGTTGCTCGCGTCCAGATGGTAGATTGCTGCGTTGCCGCCGGTAATGCCCTGCGCCGCTTTGAACCCGGCTTCGTGGCTGGCGTAGTCGACTGCCAGAAGGATATCGGTTTCCGGCATATCTTGAAGATGCACAAAGCTATCGGCGGCTGCCACGCGGTCGCGGATACCAGTTTGATCCTGATGCGGCTGGTCGTTGTCGAGCGCCCAGCTTGAAGCCGAGAGCCAAGCTTCGCCTGCGCGTGACTTGGCATCTTGGCCATAGTCCGTCAGGTGCCCCATGCCGAGACCGTAGCTGCCAGGTGCAGGTCCATAGACACGCGGGGCAGGGGGAT
Organism: Cognatishimia activa; assembly: GCF_026016445.1. NCBI lineage: Bacteria > Pseudomonadati > Pseudomonadota > Alphaproteobacteria > Rhodobacterales > Paracoccaceae > Cognatishimia > Cognatishimia activa. The sequence goes on from NZ_CP096147.1 coordinate 549,087, forward strand.
GACCGGAGAAGGGGTTCCAATCAGCGCTTTCTTCGCGATCCGCGAGCGCGCGGACGGCTTGAGAAAACAGTGCAGAGAGCGTTGGGAAAACATCGCGGAAAAGCCCGGAGACACGCAGGGTAACGTCTAAGCGGGGGCGTTCCAGCATGGCGATCGGCAGGATTTCTACGCCTGAAACGCGTTCGGAGCCTTCGTCCCAGACCGGCTTAGCCCCAAGCAGATGCAGCGCCATGGCGAATTCCTCGCCTGCTGTACGCATGGTCGCAGAGCCCCAGAGGTCCACGATCAGGTTTTTTGGATAATCCCCTTCGTCTTGTAGGTGTTTGCGCACGAGCTCTTCAGCGAGTTTCACCCCCTGCGCATAGGCCGCGCGGGTCGGTACGCTGCGGGGGTCTGTTGTGAAAAGGTTGCGTCCTGTTGGCAAAACATCCGTGCGGCCACGATAGGGAGAACCCGATGGGCCCGCCTCAATGCGCTTGCCTTCCAGCGCCCGGATCAGGGCGGTGCGTTCAGAGGCTGCAGAGGGCGCGGCGTCAAAAGCGGATTGGTTGTCTGGGACGCGACCATAGATGTGCAGACCGTCGCCAAACTGGCTTTCTTTGATGTCACAAACAAAAGTATCGATCCGGGTGATGGCCTCAGCCAGAGATGTGGCCTCGTCCATGCCGAGTTGATCTGCAAGTCCAAGTGCTTCGGCCTCTGTGCGGATGTTATCTTGCAGACGGTCGCGGCGCTTCGGATCCAAGCCGTCGGCGTTTGAAAACTCGTCGAGCAGATTTTCCAGGTAGGCAAAGCGCTGTGGCGCTGCGCTTTCTTTCAGTGGGGGTGGTACATGGCCCAGGGTCACTGCGCCAATGCGGCGTTTGGCCTGAGCCGCCTCGCCGGGATCGTTTACGATGAAAGGATATATGACCGGGCGGTGGCCTGTAAGGACTTCAGGCCAGCATTCGCCAGAAAGGGCGACAGATTTACCTGGTAGCCATTCAAGCGTGCCGTGCGCGCCGACATGTACGATAGCATGGGTGTCGAACTGTTGTTGGAGCCAGAGATAGAAGGCGACGTAGCTGTGGCGCGGGGTGCGGGCGAGATCGTGGTATTCGTCTTCGCGTTCGGCATCAGACCCACGTTCTGGCTGCAGAGCGATCAGCAGGTTGCCGCGTTGGGTTGCCGCAAACCGGAAGCTGCCGTTCTCGCAGGATGGGTCATTCACCGGGGTGCCCCAAACCTCAAGCAGGTCGTCTTGCAAAGACTGAGGGAGCTGTTTCAGAGCGACTTGGTAGTCGGTAACCGACCACGTGATACTCTCAGAAGAAAGTGCATCCTGGAGTGGCGCAGCTTTGGAAACATGCAAGCCTTGTTCGCTGAAATCATCCGCGATGGTTTCGGCGCTTGCGATGGCGTCCAGACCGACAGCATGGGCCATGTTCCAATCCTGACCCGGGTAGGTCGAGAGAATCATGGCTACGCGTTTTTCAGGCATGGGCGTTTGATTCAAGCGCACCCAGTTGCAGACCTTATCAGCAATTGCTGCAATACGATCTGGATGGGCACGGTGACCAAAGCGAGAGTACTCCAGCTGCGGGTCTTTTTTGCCGGGTTCTTTGAAGCTGGCAACCCCTGAGAAGAGACGGCCATCGACTTCAGGCAAAACCACGTGCATGGCAAGGTCAGATGGGGCGAGACCGCGCTCGGCTTCGGCCCAGGCTTTCTTGCGACTGGTGGCAAGCGCCATTTGAAAAACAGGTGCATCGGTGGAATCAAGCGGCGAAGTGCCGTCATCACCTTTGCCGGAAAAGGCCGTGGCGTTTACGATGGCTGCGGGCTGGAGGTTTTGTAGCGTATTTGCCAGCCATACCGCGGCTTCAGGCTGTTTGAGGGTTGGAGCAAAGAGGCCTAAGACCTCATAGCCGCGGGACTCAAATTCTGTCGCAAGCGCTTCGATAGGTGCTAGGTCAGCGGCTGTCAGATAAGAGCGATAAAAGGACAGTACCACCAGGGGGTTGTCTGTCTGGCGTTTCGCTTCACAAACGCCAAGATCAGGCCGCCACGCCCCGAAACCCGGCACGGTTTTGCTGCCCATAACGGGTTTCGCATAGAGGCCTGCTGCCAATGCAAGCTGCGCCAAGGCTGCCTGAGCAGCCACCGCCCCACCTGTGTCACAGAGATGAGTAAGACGATCCAAAGTGGATTTCGGAAGGGTTGAAACCTCATCCAATCGGCTGTCTGGGCGCCCATCGGCAGGCAAGATCGCAAGAGCGACGCCTTTGCGGCGCGCCAAATCCTGAAGTTGCTGAATGCCGTAAGACCAATAGGGAATGCCGCCGATCAGGCGTACAAGAATGGCTTTGGCACCTTCCAAGGTCTGCTCGACGTAGGTGTCGACTGACAGGGGGTGTTTCAAAGCGGTCAGATTGGCGAGCCGCAGTGTCGGCAAATCGCCATTCGCGCGATGCCAGCCTGCCGCGAAAGCGCCGAGATCACTGTCAGAGAAAGATAAAACCACAAGATCGGCTGGGCTTTGACCCAGATCCATAGGGGTTTCACTTTCTTCTAACCTGTGGCTTTCGCGAAAGACGACATGCATGGCGGTTCATTCTGCCTTTTTAATTAACCAGCTCACCAATCAGCGCTGCACGGATGGCGTCGCTGTTGATGTTGTCATGTTCAGCAATGACCACGACTTTGCCCTGACGCCCTTCTGCTGGCTTCCAAGGACGGTCAAACTGATGACGCACACGTGCACCAACGGCCTGCACCAAGAGGCGCATTGGTTTGCCTTCGATGGCCACATAGCCTTTCACGCGCAGAATATTCTGTTCATTGGCAAGACGTTCCACACGCGCGGCAAACTCAGCTGGGTCGGTCTGTTCAGGTAGCTCAACCACGATGCTTTCAAATTCATCATGGCTATGGTCATGGTGATGATGGTGGTGTTCATGATCGTGGTGGTGATCATGGTCGTCAACGTGATGGTGATGATGGTCTTCATGATGAGACGGACGTGCGTCGATGTCGTCTTCGGCGGCGGCTTCCAGACCCAGAACGATACGTGGGTCAACAACACCTTCAGCCACTTCTACCACAGCGATCTTGCGCGGAGATTCTTTCGCAATCACTTCTTTGGCTTTGGCAACACCTTCTGGCCCCGCCAGATCAGGTTTGGTCAGTAGAATGATATCAGCACAGTTGATTTGATCTTCGAAGACTTCAGACAGAGGTGTTTCGTGATCCAAACCTTCATCCGCTTCGCGCTGGGCATCGACCGCAGCCACATCAGTTGCAAAACGGCCAGCGGCCACGGCTTCGGCATCAGCAAGAGCGATCACGCCATCCACGGTGATCTTGCTGCGGATATCCGGCCAGTCAAAAGCCTTCAACAACGGTTTTGGCAGGGCAAGACCAGAGGTTTCAATGATAATGTGCTCTGGGCGTGGCTCCAGTGCCATCAAAGCCTCGATGGTCGGGATGAAGTCATCAGCGACAGTGCAGCAGATGCAGCCGTTTGCCAGCTCCATGATGTTTTCGGCAGGACAATCCGGGATCGCGCAGGACTTCAGGATTTCACCGTCAACACCAACGTCGCCAAATTCGTTGACAACCACCGCTAGGCGCTTGCCCTGCGGATTGGTCATCAGGTGACGCACCAAAGTTGTTTTACCAGCGCCCAAAAATCCGGTGATAACAGTGACTGGGAGTTTTTCTAAAGTACTCATGGCAAGCTCTTATTCTGGCAGGTTCAGCGGCGGAACGCGCGCGATACAGTTTTTGCGGAAATGAACGGGGCGCTCGCGCCAGGGTACGATCCCATCTGCGGTGGCGGCGTATTTGGTGATACCTTCGTGCACGAGGGACGCGTCATCAGCGCCGGTGAAGTTGCCATAGACATAGGTCCAGCGCTCTGCGCCGCCACGTACGGCGATGGAACAGCCGCTGTCACAGTTGCTGAGGCATTCCACTTCGCGCACAGTGACATGATCTGGCCAGTCCATTTCATAAAGAGCTGCGCCAAGCTGCGCACCGGGGCGCGGGCCTTCGACATCTGTTGGCTGACCAGCGCGACAGGTGGCGCATACAAGCAACTCCACAGGCGCCAGTTCTGGCGTTACATCATTGGGCAAATTGTCTCTCCACTCCTTTGGAGGGACAAGGGCGAGGGACGGGGACGTTGCACGTATTCCCGACACCGGAACACCCCGTCCGGTTTCTTGTCTTTTGTCGCTGGCAGGTCTCCCGGCTTACGGATGTCAGGGCCCATTTTGATCTGGGCTCTGGTGGTGCTCTTAACCTTCCCGGCGCATTGCCAGTGGTGTGCAGAGACCTCTCCGGTCACGGTCGCGGGGGCGGCTGCGTTTCAAATTGCGTCGCAATCTTTATCGCATTCCCTTTTCACCTGTTCTAAGAACAGGAACCAACAGAACGGACATGCGCGATGGCGCAGGATGAGTCAAGCATGGAGGCCGACACCGTGAGCGATAACACCGACCAGACCGACGCCCAAAACGCCCGCCACGCGGAGAAGATGAAGAAAATCAAAGCGGCACGGGATCGTATGATGGCCACGAAGACCGAAGAAAAAGGTCTGATCATGGTTCATACTGGTCCGGGAAAAGGGAAGTCCTCCTCTGGATTCGGTATGATCATGCGCTGCATATCTCATGGCATGCCCTGTGCGGTGGTTCAGTTCATCAAAGGGGCCATGGCCACAGGTGAGCGCGCCTTTCTAGAAGAGCATTTCCCGGAAGAATGTAAGTTCTTTGTCTCTGGTGAAGGATTCACTTGGGAAACGCAGGATCGCGAGCGTGATATTGCGAAGGCGGAAGCAGGTTGGGAGCTGGCCAAGCAGCTCATTCGCGATGAGAATAACAGGTTTGTGCTGTTGGATGAGATCAATATCGCTTTGCGCAATGACTATCTGAACATCGATGATGTGGTGGAGTTTTTGCTAACCGAGAAGCCGGATATGACGCATGTCTGTCTGACTGGGCGCAATGCGAAACCAGAGCTGATCGAAGCAGCGGATTTGGTGACCGAAATGACTTTGGTGAAACATCCGTTCCGAGATGGGATTAAGGCTCAGAAGGGTGTGGAGTTTTAATTGATTATTGGCCACTTGCCAGCCGGGTACCTTGCCGCATGCGTCACCGAAAAGCTGACGCGGCTAAGAGTTTTGTTTTGGGCCGTAATTATTGGATCGGTTTTCCCTGACATTGATATGCTATGGTTCCACTTCGTTGACCAAGGCGCCCATCACCATCACGGGTATTTAACCCATCGACCGGCGATTTGGGCCGGTGTCGCGATCCTTGGGCTATGCCTTAGAAATTTTGCCGTTTCTGGGTTTGGGATTGGCGCTTTGCTACATATGGCTCTGGACACCATTGCTGGGGCTATCGCATGGGGATGGCCATTTTCAAATAAGTCGAGCACTTTTGTGATTGTTCAGCCAACACATGATCATTGGCTTTTGTCCTTTCTTTGGCATTGGACATTCAAAGTAGAGATCGCATTATCTCTTTTGGCCTTAACTGTCTTTTTAGTGCGTTGGAGAAATCGCGTATGACCAAAGCCATCATGATCCAAGGCACAGGCTCCAATGTCGGGAAGTCCATGCTTGTGGCGGGCCTGTGTCGTGCTGCTGTGCGGCGGGGGCTATCGGTTGCGCCGTTCAAACCTCAGAATATGTCTAACAACGCTGCAGTGACCTCGGATGGTGGCGAGATCGGGCGCGCTCAGGCATTGCAGGCTTTGGCGTGTAAGGTGCCATTAACCGTTCACATGAACCCGGTGCTTCTGAAACCTGAATCAGATGTCGGCTCGCAGGTGGTTGTGCAGGGCAAACGCCTCACTACAGTCAAGGCGAGGGAATATGCGAAGCTGAAACCCCAGCTCATGGAGAGTGTGCTTGAGAGCTTCAACCTACTGAAATCACAACATGATCTTGTGATTGTAGAAGGTGCTGGGAGCCCTGCAGAGGTCAATTTACGGGCCGGAGATATCGCCAACATGGGGTTCGCTCAGGCGAGCGAAACGCCCGTTATTCTTGCTGGTGACATCGATCGCGGCGGTGTGATCGCTCAGATAGTGGGCACGCAGGCGGTGATCGATGCCAAGGACGCGGCGTTGATCCAAGGGTTTCTCGTCAACAAATTCAGGGGCGATCCAAGCCTGTTCGACGACGGCTATGCCATGATTGAAGACAAGACCGGCTGGAAGGGCTTTGGGGTGCTGCCTTATTTTGGTGAAGCTTGGAAGCTTCCGGCTGAGGATGCCCTCGATATCCACGGATCGCGTACCGACGGGGAGTTTCATATTGTTTGCCTCGGCCTGTCGCGTATCGCGAATTTCGACGATCTGGATCCGCTCGCACAGGAACCCGATGTGCGCTTGACCATGCTGCGCGCTGGGCAGCCAATCCCAGGTGATACAGATCTGGTGATTATCCCCGGCAGCAAGTCGACGCGGGGCGATTTGGCATTCTTAAAAGAGCAGGGCTGGGACATCGACCTGCATGCTCACCTGCGGCGTGGTGGCAAAATACTCGGCATCTGCGGTGGTTATCAAATGCTGGGTCAAAGCATTTCAGATCCAGAAGGCATTGAGGGCCCGGCTGGGGAGACTGTTGGTCTTGGTTTGCTGGATGTGGAAACTCTCATGACAGCTGACAAGCGCCTGACAGAAACCAATGCAGTTCATGCTGCCTCTGGTCAGTCGTTTTCCGGATACGAGATTCACATTGGCCGCACAAAGGGCAAAGACTGTACTCGGCCCTTTGCGACCGTTGATGGCCGTAAGGAGGGAGCGACTTCCGCTGATGCTGCTGTGATGGGTAGCTATTTGCACGGGATGTTCTCCGATGATGGGTTTCGGAGAGCCTTCCTCGCCTCATTGGGCGCGAAAGCGGGCAATGTGAGTTACGCTCAAACTGTTGAGACAACTTTGGATGAATTAGCAGACCACATCGAAGCCCATCTGGATGTCGATGGCATCCTTGGGGCTGCTCGCTAAGTCTGCGGCTTGTAATACCTTTCGCCATAAGGAATAGTGCCTCAGACCTTCGGAGCCTGAGCCATGCGCGTCATCGCGTTGTTTTGCCTGATCTTTTTTGCACTGCCTGCGCGAGCGGAGGTGACGGTTTTTGCCGCTGCCAGCCTGCGCGGAGCCTTGGATGAGGTGAACGCCGAATTTGAGGGTGACGTCATTGTCTCGTATGCCAGTAGCGCAGCCCTTGCGCGTCAAATAGCACAAGGGGCTCCTGCTGATGTTTATCTGTCGGCAAATCCTGATTGGGTGCAGTATCTGGTTGATGATGACTTTGTGGACGTCCAGAAAAATGGACCAATTTTGGGCAACCAGCTGGTCTTGATTGGCTCCTCCCAATCTCTGGACACAACTCTGGATACACTTCCTTCAGTCTTAGAAGGGCGAAACCTGGCGACCGGGCTGACATCTGCCGTTCCCGCAGGGATTTACGCGCGGCAGGCATTGCAAAGCGCAGGGCTGTGGCAAGGTGTAGAGCCACACTTGGTTGAAACTGACAATGTGCGCGCCGCCCTGACTTTGGTGTCTCTGGCAGAAGTGGACTACGCCCTTGTGTACACAACAGATGCTTTGACTGCAGTAAACGTACGCGTTCTCGATCATGTATCTACAAGCACTCACAGCCCAATTCGGTATGCCGGAGCAGTTTTGAGTAAACATCAGGAAGCGGTAAATTACTTTGATTTTCTGACCACGGAACCTGCGCTCGAAATTTTTAAGGCCCACGGATTTCTCACTCTGGAAGGGGCGTCTTAGTGGGGGAGAGTTTTTTAAGCCCCGAGAGCTGGTCAGCGGTCGTACTTTCGCTGCGGGTTTCACTTGTGGCAACAATGCTGAGCCTGCCCTTGGCCATTTGGGTTGCTCATCTGCTTGCGCGCAAAGACTTCTGGGGAAAGCAGCTATTGAATGGGATTGTGCATCTGCCTTTGGTGATGCCGCCCGTCGTGACCGGCTATTTGCTGTTACTGACCTTTGGTCGGCGTTCATCTATTGGACAATTTATGGAAGAGACCTTTGGGCTGGTACTGGCGTTTCGCTGGACCGGCGCGGCTTTGGCTGCTGCTGTGATGGCGTTTCCTTTGATGGTACGCGCTATTCGTTTGGCTATCGAAGCGGTAGATCCCAAGCTTGAAGAGGCAGCCGCGACTTTGGGGGCGGGGCGTTGGTTCACATTTGTTAATGTGACGCTGCCGTTGATCTTGCCGGGCGTCATCGCGGGCGGTGTTCTGGGGTTTGCCAAAGCCATGGGAGAATTTGGGGCAACCATCACTTTTGTCAGCAATATTCCTGGTCAGACGCAAACGATCCCTTCTGCAATCTACTCAGCTTTACAAGTGCCCGGGCAGGAAAGCGATGTTCTGAAACTGGTTGGTCTTTCGGTGCTACTTGCAATGGGTGCTCTGATTGCTTCTGAATGGATTGCGCGTCGGCAACGGCGGCGGATGATTTCCTCATGACGCTTTCGGTTTCAATCAGCAGCAACCTAGATCAATTTGCACTCGAAGTGGACTTTCAGGCCCCACGAGGCGTGACCGCCATTTTCGGTGCATCAGGTTCTGGAAAAACCACGATTATCAATGCAATCGCCGGTCTCCATCGTCCTGATCGAGGGCAGATTTCTTTTGACGATGACGTGTTCTTTTCCTCCGACAAGGAGGTTGATCTGCCTGTTTCCAAACGGAGATTGGGGTATGTGTTTCAGGATCATCGGCTCTTTCCTCATATGACCGTTGTGGCAAACCTGAAGTTTGCACGGCGCGCACGTAAACTTGGACGCCAAGACGGGCAATTTGACAGGATCATCGACTTGCTTGGGCTAAGCAATGTCCTGGAGCGATATCCCGTTGATTTGAGCGGTGGCGAAAAGCAAAGGGTCGCCATAGGGCGGGCATTGCTTTCTGATCCTAAAGTTTTGCTGCTTGATGAACCCTTGGCATCGTTGGATCAAACGCGTCGGCTGGAAATTCTGCCTTATCTAGAACGTCTGAGAGATACCACTCAGCTACCAATCCTCTACGTGAGCCATTCCGTGAGCGAAGTGGCGCGCTTGGCCAATCATGTTGTGCTTCTGGATCGGGGACAGCAAGGAAAAACCGGAACGGTTTCTGAAGTGTTTTCAGACCCACAATCAGCGCAGTATGTTGCGCAATCTGATCTTGGTGCAGTTTTGTTTGCCCGCTTCGTGAAGGTACATGATGACGGCGTGAGCGAGTTGATGACATCGGGGGGTGGACGCCTTTTTGTAAACCAACAACTCCCTAAGTCTGATCATAAAGTCAGAGTGCGGATCAAGGCGCAGGATGTGATGCTAAGTCTTTCACAACCTGAAGGAATTTCAGCGCTGAACAGTTTGCAAGGCCACATTAGTGACATTCAAAGCAGCGCCACAGGCGGGGTGTTGGTGCAAATAGAATGCGGCGAAGACTTCATTTTATCTCGCATCACTGAAAGATCGCGCCGACAGCTGTGTCTTGAAGTGGGGCAAGAGATATTTGCTATCTTGAAAACGGTCTCCATGGCACAGAATGACATTGGTTATCGCAACAACTGATTTGACAATACGACAACATTAGTATGCAATAGTATACAGTTGAGGTGGGGAATTCTCTATGGAGCTTTGGATCGTCTTGTCGGTGATGGCTGCGCTGTTTCAGGCCGTGCGTTTCATGCTGCAAAAACACCTTAGCCAGATCAAGCTCAGCGCCTCTGGGGCGACATTTGCCCGCTTTGTCTATTCGGCACCGATCGCTGTCGTTGCAGCAGCGCTTTACTTTAACTCCAATGGCACTCCGCTTCCCGCCCTTGATTTGGGGTTTTGGGGATACGGCGCACTGGGTGGGTTTGCCCAAATCGCAGCAACGGTTTGTACTGTTCTGTTGTTTGGCCGCAGAAACTTCGCAGTTGGCCTGACCTTTAAGAAAACCGAAGTCATGATGGCCGCTGTCATCGGGCTCCTGTTTCTTGGCGATCTCATTTCTCCGTTTGGCTTCCTGGCGCTTTGCGTTGGATTGGCGGGGGTGTTGGTGTTGTCTGGTCCAATGGAAGTCGAAGGCCATTGGTGGCAACGCCTTTTAACACCTTCAGCAATGCTGGGCCTGTCAGCGGGCGCATTGTTCGGCGTGTCGGGGGTTTCCTACCGCGCTGCAAGTTTGACTGTACCAAGTGCGGATCCATTTGAACGTGCAATCCTCACGCTTGCCGTTGTGACAACCATGCAGATGGTTGGTATGGCGGTCTGGCTTTTCTTGAGGGACCGCGAAGAAATCACACGTGTTCTCAGCACATGGCGCACCGCGATCTTTGTGGGCATTACAAGTCTTGCAGGCTCATTTTGTTGGTTTGCAGCCTTCACCTTGCAAAACGCGGCCTACGTCAAAGCCGTTGGGCAAATCGAATTGATTTTTGGCTTTGCTGCTTCATCTTTGTTTTTCAAAGAGAAAATCACGAGGCGTGAGGTGATGGGCATTGCTTTAATTGCCACGAGCGTTCTGGTTCTCGTGATCTACGCCTAGATTTAACCACCCAAATCGGCTTCGGTCGGCGTGCGGCCGTAGAGGCGCGTGAACAATCCGGCTTCATCTGTGTTCTTGAAGAAGGGAACTGTGTCCGGAAGACCTTTTTCATGCAAGCGCCCTTCGACCTCTGCGAGAACCACTTCAGTGATAAAGGGAAGATCATAGCCGCGCGCTTGATCCAGAGGCACCCACTGAAGGTGGGAGAGTTCATCGCTAGCGCGCGAGAAGTCATCGAGATCACCGGAGAGGTCTGCCGCATCCACAAGGAAAAACCGCGCATCAAAGCGGCGGGGACGACCCGGAGGGGTGATGGCGCGGAAAACAAACTTTAGACCAGAAGCATGGGGCAGGTGCCCCGTCGCGGCATACTCACGCCAATCCTCGTTGGGATGAATGGGCCAATCTGCCTGTGTGCCCAGTACCAAACCGGTTTCTTCCCAAAGCTCCCGAATAGCTGCCGCAAAAAGCGCAGTGCCGATGCTTTCAGGTGTCTCTGGACGCAGGTCTTCCATAAGGCGCACAGAATTTATGTCGCTTGGAGGTGTGGCCAGTGGCACTGCGTGATCTTCCCGATCAACCGCGCCGCCGGGAAAGACAAACTTGTTTGGCATAAATGCCGCTTTGGAGCCCCGCTGGCCCATCAATACCTTCGGAGCCGTTTCTCGATCACGCAGAACGATGATGGTCGCTGCGTCGCGAATGGCGGTCTTATCGATGGTCATGGCGTGCCCTTCCGATATAGCTTTCCCAGAACCGTAATCGCCCTCATGAGGAGCGCCAACCGCAAAAGCGTCAAATGAATCCTCTCAGCGACTGTGACGCTGCGAATTTTCTAGATTTCAATTGGGCTTACGGCGCGCGCTAAAAACTTTTTTGAATCTTTTTCATCTTTTTGCGACGGAAAGCTGTTGGTCCGGCGTTTGACCTTTTGAAAACGGGCAACAAGCCGGTTTCGAGAAAACGGAAAAAGGAACCTGACTATGAAACGTGCAGTATTGATCTCCGGTGTAACAGCAATGGCTCTGGCTTTGACCGCAGGCGTGGCAGCCGCGAAGGGCGGCCACGGTGGCAAACACGGTCCAAAGATGAGTTTTGAGCAGCTTGATGCAAATGGCGACGGGCAAGTGACCAAGGAAGAAATCGCAGCAGCAGCCACAGCGCGCTTTAACGAAGTTGACACCAATGGCGACGGCAACCTCTCTGCAGAAGAGCTGGCAGCGGCGTCAGAGCGTGCAAAAGAAGAGCGCATCGCTAAGATGATCGAAAAGCGCGACGAGAATGGCGATGGTGTTCTGAGCCAGGCAGAAATGCAGCCTGATACAGATCGCACCGACCGCATGTTCGAGCGTCTGGATGCCAATGATGATGGTGTGATCAGTGCCGAAGAATTTGAGCAGATGAAAGATCGCCGCCAAGGCAAGCGTGGCGACAAGGAAAAGCGCGGCGATAGCGACGATAGCTGATCCGAAAGCCAATGGTTGCGCCCTTGCGAGCTGGGCGCAGCCATAACGATTGATACCGGGGTGTGAACCCGCTACTCCGACAGGGATGGAAATGCCGCGAGATAGCTTTCAGGACACCAGCGATGAGGCGCTGTTGGTACTTTACGCCAATGGTGACCCCAATGCCGCGCGTGTTCTGACGATGCGTTTGACTCCCAAAGTGATGGGCCATGCCTATCGCATGCTTGGGGATCGCGCCGAAGCGGAAGACACGGCTCAGGAAGCGCTGATCCGGCTCTGGAAGCTGGCACCTGAGTGGCGGCAGGGGGAGGCGAAGGTCACAACCTGGCTTTATCGCGTCGTCGCGAACCTCTGCACCGACAAGCTACGAAAGACACGCGGCGTGGCGCTGGATGCAGTGCCAGAACCTGAAGACGAAACCGCCAGCGCAGCAGAGCAGATGCAACACAAATCGCGTCTGGATGCTTTGCAAGCGGGGTTGAACACATTGCCAGAACGGCAAAAACAAGCGGTTATTCTGCGCCATATCGAAGGGTTGAGTAATCCTGAGATCGCAGAGATCATGGAGGTCGGCGTAGAAGCCGTCGAAAGCCTGACCGCACGAGGAAAACGCGCTTTGGCCAAAGCACTGGCCGGTCGCAAAGAGGAATTGGGGTATTCTGATGGCTGATAAAATGGCTGGAAAACAGAATATGGATGATCTTTTGGATGATCTCTTTGCCGAAGCCAAATCGGATGAGGCAGCGATGCCGTCAGACGATTTCATGGCGCGGGTATTGGCAGATGCGGAAACCCTGCAACTGCCAGCGCCTGAGGTGGCAGCACCGACCCGATCGCGTGGGTTGCTCCAGACACTCTTTGACACGATTGGTGGTTGGCAGGGCACAGGTGGTCTGGTGGCCGCTACGATGGCCAGCGTTTGGATTGGATTTTCCGGCGCGGAAAACCTGACCGTGGATGGCCTTCAGGCAATCGTGTCGGGCGACACAGATTTCTACCTCTCCGATCTTGGCGGAGACTTCAGCTTTGATTTTGGGGAAGGATAATCTCATGAGTGATCAGACACCTCAGCCCCGTGCACCGATGCGCCGCAGCCTGCGGGTCCTTCTGTTTGCCTCTCTCGCCGCGAACCTAATAGTTGTTGGCTTGGTGGCAGGTGCGGTCTTTGGCAATAAAAAAGGTGGGGATAAACCACCACGCGATGCCGATTTCATGGGGGCCTATACCCGGGCATTGCCAGACCAAGATCGCCGGGCCATTGGACGCGCCATCAGAGATCATCATCGCAATTCCGGGATCACACGCGAGCAGGCGCGGAAGCAGTTTCAGGAGATGCTTGGACTGATCCGAGCAACGCCATTTGATGCAGATGCGATGAGAGGACGGATGTTAGAGCAGGCGAAATCATCCTTTGACCGCCGCCAAGCCGCGCAGGATATTTGGCTGCAGCGGGTGGAGCAGATGACGGATGCCGAACGCCAGGATTATGCGGATCAAATTGAAGCGCAGCTGAAACGTGCTCCAAAGGGCAAGCCCAAGGGCACTAACTAAATTGAGGTTTCAGGCGGCGAGTTTAGAGATGCAAACCTGATCTCGCCCCAGCGCTTTGGCTTCATACAACGCTTTGTCAGCCTGCCGAAGCAGATCCTCGACAGGAAGATCTGGATAGCCCTTTCCGCCCATTGTCACTCCGACGCTCATAGTAATTGGAACTTCTGAGCTTTGATGCGTCAGGGGAATCGGCCTGTCGCGCAAAAGAGCGCAAAGTCTGGACGCCGTGGCCTGCGATCTTTCCAGATTTGTTTCAGACAGCACGATCAGAAACTCTTCACCACCAATGCGCGCCACAAGATCGATGGCACGTAGGTGCTCTCGCATCCGACGCGCTGTTTCGGAAAGAACTTCATCACCCGCGGCATGCCCAAATTGATCGTTCACCGCTTTGAAGTGGTCCAAATCAGCAAGTAGCACCGCGAATTGGCGTCCTTTACGCATGGCCTGATCTTGCAACCGACTGAGATGCGGCATGGCGTATCGACGGTTGAACAAGCCTGTCAGAGGGTCCGTGACCGCCGCTTGAAGCCCACTGGTTAGATTTGCTCGCAGATTGTCCGAGAAACGTTTCTGGCTCACCAGATTGGACACTCTCAGGCTCAGCTCATCGGCATCAAATCCGTGAAGCATAACATCGCTTGCACCAAGATCCATAGCGTCCACGACGGTTTCTCTGTCCTCCTGCTCTAGCATGACCAAGATACCTGCGTGTCGCGTGACCGTTCGTGCTCTGATTTCCGCGACAAGTCGCAGTCCCGGCTCAGGTTCGAGCGGATCGACCGCGATCACAAAAACATCCGGCGAAGGTGCATGGGATATGTCCTTCAACGTATCTCCATGAATACGGGATGTGATTTTGTAGGGTAGGATCGGTTTCAATAAAGAGGCCCATCGCACGCTGGTCGCGGCCTCTGGTGTCGCTAGATGAATACTTGAGCGGGGCGTGAAGGCAGAGCTGGGTTCTGCAAAACCCAGTGCCTCATTCGTCCGCTCGCGCAGCTGGTTTTCTTCAACGCTTTCATGTGATCTGAGCAAACTGCGCAAGCGCGCCAACAACACCACTTCGTCCATCGGGCGCACCAAAACGTCATTCGCACCTGATTTCAGGGCCCGCAGTCGCTCGGTGCGGTCATCTTCACTGGTGATGAGTACAATTGGAATGAACGCTGTTTGCTTTTGGTCTCGAAGCAACTTGCAGAAGTCCACTGAATCACAATCATCCAGCTGAACATTTATTAAGATCAGGTCGGGAGTCGCCTTGGCCAAAACCCGCTGCGCATCAGCTGCATTTTCCGCCTGCAACACCTCATAAACCGCATTTGTTAACCTGACTTTCAGGACAATACGGTTTGTCGCAATACTATCCACAATCAGTAGTTTGCCGGGCATTTGTCCTGTCCTTGCCAAGTTATGCAAACTATTAGTAAGCGTATTGGTTAACAAACTGTTTCAAAGGTTAATGAAATTGTCTTTTTCTTCAGAATCTGCCGAAACCCTCGCCCTAAACGCCCTTGGCTGGCTGGCAGGCAACGAAGAGCTGATGCCCGTGTTCATGGGAGCGACGGGTGCCTCGATTGACGATTTAAAAGGAAGAGCCGGTGATCCCGCTTTTCTGGCTTCAGTACTCGATTTCATTACGATGGATGATCAATGGGTTGTGGCATTCTGTGACAGTCAGCAGCTCGAATATACTGCACCTATGATGGCGCGTCAGGCGTTGCCAGGCGGTGAGCAGGTCAACTGGACCTAAAATGCTCTTTGTCAGAGGGCAGGGAACGGTCTAAGCAATGCAGCAAGAGGCATTCATATTTAGATTGGAACCTTCGGTGACCATCCAAGCCCTTTTGTTCGACAAAGACGGCACGCTCTTTGATTTCAGTAAAACCTGGAACAATTACACTTTGGGGGTGATTGAGCACTTTGCTGCGGGCAGTGCCGAGCGAATGCAATGGATCGCTGAGACCATCGAGTTTGATCTCGTGGGCTGCGCGTTCTTGCCAACAAGTCCGATCATCGCAGGCACCAATCGAGAAGCTGCGGAATTACTGGCGTCAGCCATCGATGGCAAAGACGCTGACGAGGTCGAGATCTATTTGTCCGAAAGTGCAAAGCACGTGCCCCTGGCACCGGTGCTTCCGCTGAAGCCATATTTAAGTGACCTCAAAGAAAATGGTTTCGCTTTGGGTGTTGTCACAAATGACTCCGAGCAGGCTGCGCGAGATCATCTTCGGTCCGCCGAAGCGCTTGATGTGTTTGATTTCGTTGCTGGGTATGACAGCGGATTTGGCGAAAAACCTGATCCCGACCCACTCCTGGCCTTCGCACAGCAGATCAAGTCCACGCCGGATAAGGTGGCAATGATTGGGGACAGCACCCATGATTTGATTGCAGGGCGGCGCGCGGGCATGGTGACGATTGGCGTGCTGACGGGACTGGCAACTGAGACTGTATTGGCCGAGTTTGCAGATGTAATCCTTCCAGATATCAGCCATATTCCTGATTGGCTGACCTCGGCCTGATCGCTTGCAATCTCAACCTTTCCACCTCTAGGCTGCCTGAAAAGAAAGGGCAGTCCTCATGAGCGAAACAGCGCCGCAGGGTGAACTCAATCAACAGCATTTATGGATGTGCCTATTAGGCGCCATCGCTGGGCTATCGATTTGGGTGCTCTTTGATGTCCTGCCAGATGCCATTGAGAACCAAAGACTTTTGCTTTGGCTCGCCAGCGCGATAGTTGGTTTTTTCATTTTGGCCTTCGCATTGCTGGGCAGTTTGCGCTGGAAAGAAGCCATGGCTGGCGCAACCGTTTTGGCCCTTTTCGACGCTGCCCTACTATTCTGGGCTAGTGGGCGGTTCGTTGAGTTTGACAATCTATTCGAAGAAAGTTTTGCCCCGGTCGCTTGGGCCGTGATCCTCTTCATCGGTGCGCCATTTGCCGCAGCAGCTCTGAATGGAAAGGCAAGAGATTATACCTTCCTGTTTGATACGGCCTGGAACATTGTGGTGCGCTACATTGCGGCCTGGGCCTTTGTCGGCCTCTTTTGGGCAGTGCTATATCTATCCGATGAACTGCTTGGAATTGTTGGCGTTTCCATCATCGATGATTTCCTAGATATTGATCCGGTGCCTTTCTTCTTGACCGGCGGAGCCTTGGGATTGGCACTTTCGATCAGCCAGGAGCTGAAAGCCTGTGTCTCGCCTTATCTTCCCCTCCGGCTCCTACGACTGCTTCTTCCGATGTTGCTCGTGGTCGTCGCAATCTTCATCATCGCTTTGCCACTGCGAGGTCTCTCTGATCTCTTCGGCGACTTCTCAGCTGCAGGCATTCTTCTGAGCGTGGCGATCGCATCTATAACATTAATTACATCCGCGTTGGATCGAGTGGATGAAGATGGGGTTCAATCCGCTCTTATGCGGGATGCCACCAAGGCGCTGGCCTTGCTATTGCCGATGCTGTCTGGGCTTGCCATGTGGGCGATTTGGCTGAGAGTTTCTGACTATGGCTGGACACCTCAGAGGATTGCTGCTGGCCTCTCTGCGCTTTTGGTATTTGCCTATGCTGTGCTCTATGCACTTGCGGTGCTGTTTAAAGACCAATGGCGCAGAATGATCCGTCAGACCAATATTGCGATGGCGCTGACTGTGATGAGCCTATCCGCACTGTGGATGACGCCGCTGATGGATGCCCAGCGGTATTCGTCCGAGGCTCAGCTTGCGAGTTACTTGCGAGGAGAGTTGGCCGCGAAAGATTTCCCGGCGTGGGAAGCGATCAATGTTTGGGGGATAGCAGGGCGGTCAGTGGCGGTTCAGCTTCGTGGATTGGCCAAGGAAGGTCACCCAGAAATTCACGCGCGCCTAGATCGCGCAGAGGAATTAAGTCGATGGGAATTTAACCAAAGTGATGAGATTCCAACGGCACAGGCCCTGGCTGCCGAGTTTGAAAAACATGTGCAAATATGGCCAGAGGACCACGTGCTTTTGGATGGGTACTTTGACAAAGCTGGCCTTTTTCGTTTGGAAACATGGGCCATTGATTGTCTTGCAGATGCTACGCGGCGCTGTGTGTTGGTTTTTGGCCCTTTTGCAGCTCAAGGTGCTGACAAATCATTGTTTTTTGTACCCAAGTCCGAAGGTGGCGCGCTCGCCTTTGCAGCCTCGTCCGGGGATGAACCTCCAAAGTACTTCACTGACTTGAGGGTCACTCCCGGTGAGGTCGGTATTAGCGAGGAAGCCTATCGTCGTTTGCTGACGGGAGGATATCGCATCGGTCCGGCGAGCCGTCAGTCACTATGGCTGGGTGATGTTGAGCTAACTGCTGACAATTGAAAATATTGGAGAAATATTAAAACCCTTTCGGAATACTGCCTCTCATTGGAGATTGAGGGGTCGATATGCATGGTCTGATCAACAGGGCTATTCAGTGTTTCGTTCGTGATACATATGGCGCCAATCGGTGGATTGCTGTGACACGGCGCGCGCAGCTGGACTTTACAGAGTTTGAAGCGATGCTGCACTATGAGGACAAGGTTACCGAGGATCTCGTCACCGCAATATCTGCGGAAATGTCCTTGCCCAAGCGTGTGGTTCTTGAGGACATTGGCACCTATCTAGCAAGTCATGAAAATGTCGAGGCTGTAAGGCGTCTGCTCAGATTTAGCGGTGCGACTTTTTTAGAATTCTTGCATTCCCTTGATGACTTGCAAGCTCGTGCGCGGTTGGCACTTGCTGATCTCGATATGCCAAAACTGGAGTTACACGATCACGGTGAAAACCAATTTTCTCTGCAGTGCCTGCATGAAATGGGTGGCTTTAGCTATGTCGTCATGGGGGTTCTGCGCACCATGGCAGATGACTATGGCGCATTGGTTTTACTGGAACATGCAGAGTCCCGTCCTGATCGAGAAATCATTCACATTCAACTGGTTGAGCAGGCCTACAGCGCCGGTCGGCAGTTTAATTTAGGGGCGAAAACGGCGTGAACATTCAAACTCCTACTCTGCGGTTTGCAAACACGATGGATATTCTGTGCCCGATGCATGTCCACATTGGAAACAACGGTCGGATTGTTCACGCGGGACCGACGATCAAGAAATTGCGTCCTAAGCTTGGCATTGCGGGGGGCTGCTTTCTGGAGGTATTCGATCTGCTACGTCCCAGAAGGCTAAAGACTGTTGAAGATGTTTTGCATTCCGTCGGGGACAAGGTTCACATCGGTTTCAAAGATGTGCCGACCACAACGTTGCAAGGTGTTGTTGTGTCTGATCCATTTGGCAATGGCGTTCTTATGAACCTTAGTTTTGGCATCAGCGTCCTAGATGCGGTTCAAGACTACGCTTTGACCAATGCTGATTTCGCTGCAACCGATATGGCGATTGAGATGCTTTTCTTAGTTGAAGCCAAATCAGCGGCCATGGATGCCTCACAGAAGCTGAACAAACGGCTACAGAACGCCAAAATCGCAGCAGAGAAACAAGCCTTTACTGATGATCTGACAGGGCTTCGCAACCGGAGAGCCATTGAGCAAATCCTTGATCAGAATATCTCTGAGCGGGCGGCTTTTAGTTTTCTGCAACTCGACTTGGACTTCTTTAAAGCAGTGAACGACACCTACGGGCATGCAGCGGGCGACTACGTTTTGCAAAAGGTCGCACGTGTCTTAAGCGAAGAAGCGCGCGATCAGGATGAGGTGGCGCGCATTGGGGGCGATGAGTTTGTTATTGTGGTCCAAGGGGACACGCCTCGCGCACGTTTGGCTGATCTATCGCAAAGGATCATTCGACGGTTGAAGCAACCGATTCATTTTGAGGGCAATCCTTGCCGTGTCTCAACGAGCATCGGGATTTCCTCTGTAAAAATTGGGCAAGTGACCTCTGCGGATTTGATCATGCAGCAGGCGGATAAGGCGCTCTACAAAAGCAAAGAAAACGGGCGAAGCCAATTCGCATTTTTTGAAGATTTTATTGAGAAAAGTGGCAGCCCGTAGGGGAATCGAACCCCTCTTTCCAGGTTGAAAACCTGGCGTCCTAACCGATAGACGAACGGGCCACGTAATTTTTTGTTCGCAATATGCGATTGGAATATCCCATTTTTTCTGGGAATTTCCTGCTTCGGTGGCAGCCCGTAGGGGAATCGAACCCCTCTTTCCAGGTTGAAAACCTGGCGTCCTAACCGATAGACGAACGGGCCGTGCCGAAGCGTGAGGCGGTATTTATGCAAAGCGCTTGGGCGGCGCAAGCGGAAATTTGCAGCAAGTCTAAATTTTTGTGAGATGGCTGCTGTGGGTGAGAATTTGAGCCCTGACAACAGGTATTCTTAAGCCGGGGCCGCATCTTCCAGTCGCAATTGAACAGACTGGCGACCACCCCAGGTGTTGATGTCGAGCCGCCCAGCGAGGTGGAAACGTTTCCCGCCATGATTTTCCAGAGCGGGGCCAATTGCGGTGTCATAGGCGCCAAAGCAGATCGCTTCGAGCCGGGCCGCTAAACCATCGCTGAACGTCACTTTTAGGTGGCTATCCCCAATACGTTTGGCAAAGCGAATTTCGACCTCTGGGAAGGCAAAGCGCGGCGCAGCGGCACCCGCTCCAAAAGGACCAGCGGCTTCCAGTTGATTGATAAGATCCAAAGAGGCCGCACCGGGCATCAGCATGCCATCCAGTTTCAGGTCTGCGGGGCCCATATCTCCGGCACCTTGTTTATTAAGCAGCTCGGCAAGCCGTGCCATAGCAGGTTCAAGTTGATCACGCATAACCGTGAGACCCGCGGCCATCTTATGCCCACCACCTTTCACCAAGAGCCCTTCGGCTGCGAGTTTTTGGATAGATGCCCCAAGATCGATCCCAGAAACCGAACGTCCAGAACCTTTGCCTTCATCCCCGTCAAAGCCGATCACTATGGCCGGACGGTTGGTTGCCTCCTTAAGGCGGCTCGCAACAATGCCCACAACACCGGGGTGCCAGCCATCTGCCGCTGCCCAGACGATTGGCGCATCAAGGCCGCGTTCTTCAGCTTGTTCCATAGCCGCCGCACGCACGGCTGATTCAATGTCCCGCCGTTCGGTGTTCAAATGATCTAGCCGCTCGGCCAAGGCGGAAGCTTCATGTGGGTCGGCAGTCGCGAGCAAGCGCGCGCCGAGGTCCGCTTGTCCAATGCGTCCACCCGCATTTACGCGCGGTCCCAGCAAGAAGCCAAGGTGATAGCTCGATGGTGCTGTATCCATGCGTGACACATCTGCCAGGGCAACAAGCCCCGGACGTTCACGCCGTGCCATAACTTTGAGGCCCTGGCGCACCAATGCTCGGTTCACACCGACAAGCGGAGCCACGTCAGCCACAGTCGCCAATGCCACCAAATCAAGCATTGCCATCAAGTCGGGCCCTTGCGCGCCTTCACCGCGCATCTGGCGATTGGCTTCGACCAGCATCAGGAAGACCACCGCCGCGGCGCAAAGATGGGCCAAAGCACCGTCTTCATCCTGGCGGTTCGGGTTCACCACAGCGTGGCAGTCAGGCAGGGTTTCACCGCCGAGGTGGTGATCCAGAACGATCACATCTGCTGCGCTTGCCGCCGCAATGGGGGCATGTGAGAGCGTGCCACAGTCCACGCAAATGATCAGATCATGCGCCGCAGCAAGGTCTGACATCGCTGTTTCATTGGGGCCGTATCCTTCGTCGATACGGTCGGGCACATAAAGCGTCGCTGACAGGTTCATAGCCCGAAGCCAGACAAGCAAAAGCGCTGCAGAACTACCGCCATCAACATCGTAGTCGGCAAATACTGCGATTTTCTGTTTGTGCTTTACGGCCTCAAGGAAACGCGTTGCGGCCCGTTCCATATCCTTCAGACTTCTTGGATCGGGCAGAAGATCACGAAGGGCAGGGGCTAGAAAATTCTCCGCCTCATGGGCCGGAATCCCGCGCCGCGCCAGAACCTGACAAAGAGCGCGAGGCAGGGTGGTGTTTTGCTCTAATGCTTCCGCGCTTCTATCGATCTCAATCGACGGGCCCACCCATCGGCGACCCGTCAAAGAGCTGGAAACATTTAGAAAATCGCTCATTCGGCGGCTTTGATGGAATCCACAGGGGTGCGATATGTCATGCGGCGTACCGACCCAGATTTTGAGCGCATCAAGAGTGTGGTTGTCTCTAGCCAACCGGGTTCGCGTTTGATGCGTGGTAGCAGAGAACCACCGGTGACGCCTGTTGCCGCAAAGATCACATCAGCTGTGACCATGTCGTCGCGCGTGTAGATGCGATCAAGATCTTCGATGCCCGCTTTGCGTGCGCGTGCTTTTTCATCTTCATTGCGGAAGAGCAAGCGTCCTGAGATTTGGCCACCCATGCACTTTAGCGCAGCAGCAGCAAGGACACCCTCTGGCGCTCCGCCAGATCCCATGTACATGTCGATGCCCGTTGTTGCGCTGTCGGCACAATGCATTACGCCAGCAACGTCGCCGTCTGTGATCAATCGAATGGACGCACCGGTGCTGCGCACCTCTTCGATCATATCTTCATGGCGGGGACGTTCCAGAATACAGACAGTGATGTCTTTTGGCATGCAGCCTTTCGCCGTTGCCAAAGCAGAAACGCGCGTCGCCGGCGGCATATCCAATGTCACGATGCCTTGCTGAAAGCCTGGTCCAATTGCCAGCTTGTCCATATAGACGTCCGGTGCATGCAGCATGGAACCACGCGGACCCATCGCGATCACGGTCAGGGCATTTGGCATATCTTTGGCGGTCAGAGTGGTGCCTTCCAGCGGATCAAGCGCAATGTCTACGCCAGGACCATTACCTGTACCTACTTCCTCGCCGATGTAGAGCATCGGTGCTTCGTCGCGCTCACCTTCACCGATGACAACGACACCTGCAATATCAAGAAGGTTCAGCTGCTCGCGCATTGCGTTAACGGCGGCCTGATCGGCGGCTTTTTCATCGCCGCGGCCAACAAGGTTGGCAGAGGCCAAAGCGGCCTGTTCAGCAACACGGGCCAAGCCCAGTGACAACAAGCGGTCGTGAAATTCGGGCTGGGTGCTCATGTGTCTGGTCCTTTTAATGACTTCTGGAACAAGGTGTAGCGGGCACAGCTGCCTGGAACAAGCCGCTGTGCTGAATTCGCGCTAATCAGACAGTTTCAATACGCAGGGCGACAGGTTCGCCTGCCAAGACACCGGATTGTTTAATTGCCGAAAGGGCTGTTTCCAGTGCGCTGCGCTGGGTCTTATGGGTGACGATCAAAATCGGCGCTTCCGATCCATCGTGGTGGCCCTGACGCATGCGATCAACGCTGACACCTGCATCCCCAAGGGCGGTTGCGAGCTTCGCCAAAGCACCCGGACGATCCAAAAGTGCCATGCGAACATAATAAGGCGCAGGAGAATTGGAGGTCGCAGGCTGGGCCAATGTCAACTCGTTGGCCGGTACGCCAAAGGTTGGAATACGCAGACCGCGCGCAACATCGCAGATATCGCCCATGACCGCACTCGCCGTTGGGCCTTCACCCGCACCGGGGCCTCGCAGAACAACTTGTTCTACCGCATCCCCTTCCAGCACGACCATATTGGTGCCGCCTTTGAGCTGGCCCAATGGGCTGTCTGCCGGAACAAGACATGGAGACATGCGTTGCTCTAGGCCGCGTCCCGTCAGCTGAGCCACGCCGAGCAATTTGATCCGGTAGCCCAGATCTTCGGCCTGTTTGATGTCTTCGATTGAAATCCGCTGGATGCCATCAAGCTCAACCCCATCAAAGGCAACTTTGGTACCAAACGCGATGGAAGAGAGCAGGGACAGTTTGTGGCCAGCATCGATGCCACCCACATCCAGGTTAGGATCGGCCTCAAGATACCCAAGAGCGTCTGCTTCTGCGAAGACCTCTTCATATGGCAGACCTGCATCCTGCATGCGTGTCAGGATGTAGTTACAAGTACCGTTCATGACGCCCATGACGCGTGTAATTTGGTTTGCCGCGAGACCTTCGGTCAGAGATTTGATAACCGGGATGCCACCTGCCACGGCCGCTTCAAAGCGGATAACACAGCCATTGGCCTCCGCCTTTTCCGCGAGTGCTTGACCATGGATCGCCAAGAGCGCCTTGTTGGCGGTGACCACATCTTTGCCGGCAGCCAGGGCCGCTTCAGTCGCATCTTTCGCAGAGCCCTCGTGCCCGCCCATCAGCTCTACAAACACGTCGATATCATCGCGTGTCGCAAGTGCAACCGGATCGTCTTCCCAAGCATAGTCAGAGAGGTTCACGCCGCGATCTTTGTCACGTGAACGAGCCGATACAGCGGTGATAACCACAGGACGTCCGGTGCGCGCAGCCAAAAGGTTGGCTTTTTGGCGAATGATTTTCACAACGCCGACACCAACGGTGCCAAGTCCAGCAATGCCCAGACGCAGAGGGGTTGTCATCACAATCTCCTTTGACTCGATTGTTGGCATGCCGTGTAGCGCTTTCATTCGAAGGCTGCAATCACGCGATTGCTGTAAGGCTGCATGAACGCAATGTTTTGACCAGGCAGCAAACATGCGATAGGAAAAGAACGATTGTTCATATAAAGCGATGAAATTAAGTCATAATACCTAGGCGAGGGCAGAGCGATGGCGCGTACATCTGGATCTCATTCTGAAATTACCGGCCCCCGCATTTTGGATGCGGCTTTGCGAATGTTTTCCCGGCACGGCTATGCCGCTGTTTCTATGCGGAAAATTGCAAAAGAGGTCGGTGTGCAGGTCGGCGCACTCTATAACTACACGCCGGACAAGCAGAGCCTGTTATTCGGGCTCATGCGTGATCACATGGAGAACCTGGTGTCTGCCTGGGCGACCGAGGAAAAGCCGGGATCTCCGCTTGAACGGTTGGAGCAATTTGCGCGGTTTCACATTCGCTATCACCATGTGCGGCGTGATGAAGTTTTCATCGCCTATATGGAATTGCGAAATCTAAGCCCAGAGAACTTTGTAGTAATCGAAGAACTGCGGCGTGCTTACGAAAATGAGCTGCAAAAAATTCTGGCGGATGGTGTCGCCGCTGGTGAATTCCAAGTGCCTGATACAAAGATCGCGGCCATGGCTTTGATCGCGATGCTGACCGGTGTGAACACCTGGTTCCGAGAGACAGGAAGACTGTCTCTCGAAGAGGTTGAGGCGATCTATTGGGACATGACGCGTAAGGCTGTCACGACTTAGACGCCTATTCTAGTGCGCGGGCTGGATGAATGTTCCATTACGCAATTCCTTGAAGGCTTGCTGCAGTTCGGCCTGTGTGTTCATCACAATTGGCCCGTGCCAAGCCACTGGTTCTTGGATCGGGGCACCGGAGACCAGAAGAAACCGAATGCCTTCGGGGCCGGCTTGCACGGTGACTTCATCTCCGGTCCCAAAACGGATCAAGGTGCGGTTCCCGCTCAGGTCACGGATATTGACCTCTTGCCCAGCCACTTCTTTTTCAAGCAACACACCAGACGGCGCGCTCGCATCGGCGAAAGCGCCTGCGCCGTCAAATACATAGGCGAATGCGCGGCGATAGGTGTCGATCGGGAAGGTCTTTTTTACGCCGGGAGGGACATAGATATCGAGATATTGCGGGTCTGCTGCAATCCCATCCACTGGACCGGATTTCCCCCAGAAACTGCCGATAATGACTTTCACTCTGGTGCCATCATCATCGATGATCTCGGGGATGTCGGAGCCTTTCACATCCTGATAGCGGGGCGTTGTCATTTTCAAGGACGCTGGCAGGTTTGCCCAAAGTTGGAAGCCATGCATCTGCCCCTTCGCATTTCCTTGCGGCATTTCTTGGTGCAAAATGCCAGACCCTGCAGTCATCCATTGGATGTCACCCGCTTCCAAATTGCCTGTGTTCCCAAGGCTATCGCTGTGTTCAACCGAGCCAGCCAGAACATAGGTGATTGTCTCAATGCCGCGATGAGGGTGCCAGGGAAATCCCTGACCGTAATCTTCAGGACGATCATTGCGAAAATCATCAAACAGCAAAAACGGGTCAAGCTCGCTTGGGTCCTGAAACCCAAAGGCGCGGTGTAGATGAACGCCAGCCCCTTCAATTGTTGGTTTGGCAAGGCGCGTTTCAAGAGTAGGTCTAAGTGACATGGCACTCTCCTTTCCCGATTGAAACTAGGGTGTAGATTGCTTAGCGCCAAGGTAGGGCGCTGTGCAGCGGCGAACGAGTATTGTGCATCTGTTGTTGATCGCAACTATGAGGGGAGTAATTGATGGTCAATCGAAAGGAAATTGATCCAGCGCTTTCTGAGGAAAATTCGGCGTTCCAAACGCATATGGGGTATCGCCTCACCCATTGGGAGGAGGGATATGCGCGTTTAGAACAGCTGATTGCGCCATTTCTCTTAAATCGTATGGGGATTCCGCATGGTGGGAACTATTGCACGATCCTGGACACCGCAATGGGGTTCTCCGGTGTGTATACCGGAGATCCAGAACGAAAAGGCTATGCTCTGACCTTATCGCTGAATGTAAATTTCATTGCCCCAGCTCAAGGCGATCTGCTTGTTGTGGAAGCAGAAGTCAGTGGCGGCGGGAAGCGAACCTTTTTTGCTCATGGGCGCATAACTGACCGGCAAGGGCGGCTGATCGCTACAGGATCTGGTGCTTTTCAACGACGTGAGAGCGTTTAGGTACGAAGCCTATATGGATTTGGAATTGTTTAAATGACACAATTCTTTGGCCTCACATTCATTATGGGTGTGTTGAGTTGCCTATATAGAACATTCTATTAATTGGTGTCCGTGATGACGGTTTGAAGATTAAATTGAACCGGTTTGAAAAAAATGGTGGACCTTAGAAGGCTTCTACGCATTTCAATAAAACATGGATGGTATTATTGTTATATATCATGTGTTTGGGCGGCTTAAGTGAAGTGGGATTTACGGGCGAATAAGGACGAAAAGCCGTGTTTCAGACCGTAATTTTATTCGTCGCAATCACGCCCTTGACCGGTAAGCTCCGTTGGAGAGGATTTTCGTGGATAATCTGGTCTCAGAGCCATCCACAAAGGTTAAACTGGATTTCTCATTTATTAGCAAAGAATTGGAAGGAGCTGCTCATAGTCATGAGGTAAGTATTTAACAGTTTATCAACAGATTTATTCACAGCAGTGTTGTGAATTGTCTTCCAGACACTTGGCTATACCGTCAAAAATTGCGTCGATTGTGTCGTCATCCATCAAATAACTAAGGTTGAAGCGCACGAAGCCGGGCTTTTTGCGATCGTCGCCTTGAAGCAAATCCGCGCGAAGTATTGCGGATGTCTGATCATCAATATCCAGGAGCTGATGTACATAAGGACCAGCACAACTACATCCCCCGCGCGCTTGAATCCCCTGCTTTTGAGAAAGCGCTATGGTGAATTCTTTATAATCGATTGCATTTCCACTTAGATCGTGTGGAACAAATGAGAATATGGGAAGGCGAGTTGCACGGGCCTCTGCTAGAAGTTTGGCTTGGGGCAAATTCTGGAAATGCGACATGCCAATCGAGCTCATCTTTGAGTTGATCTGGTCAATCTTTTTCTGACCAATCGTCTCCTTAATCAGTATGGCCAAAGCGGCGCGAATATCCCCGATGACATCGGGTGTGCCACCTTCCTCCCTCTGTTCAAGGCGAGAAACATAATCGTGCTGGTTTTCGTTCACAAAAACCACAGTGCCTCCGCCAGGGCGGCTGGGTATTGTTGTCACCACGGCATCTTGGCGAATGACCAAGACGCCAGATGCAGCGGGGCCACCGACAAACTTGTGGGGGCTAAACACGATTGCATCGATGTCGACACCGTTCGGCTTCATTGACATAGCAAGATAAGGGGCGCCGCCTGCGTAATCCCAAAGAATTCTGCCGCCGTGAGATTTGATGAGCTGGGAGACCGGGGCGGGGTCGGTGCAAACCCCAGTCACATTGGAAGCCGCAGAAAACGCACCGATCACTATGCCTGTTGATGCATGTTGCGCCAATTTCTGCTGCAGGTCTTCCAGATCAGCGCCGCCTTCTTTTGCTTCGCGGATCTCAATGAGCTTCGCACCGGATTCCCGCCAGGGGAGTAGGTTGGAGTGATGTTCATATGGGCCGACAAATACCGTAACCGGTTCACCTGCCCGAACTGCGTTATGAACGCCAAACAGATGAATGGCTTGATTAATCCCAGTTGTTGCACCCGAGCCGCCGAAAATAACGGCATGCTCGTCTACATTTGCATTGCAATGGCGAGCGACAATCGCGCGAGCCTCCTCTCGCATGCGTGTCATGCGAGCACCGCAGAAGCTCTGTTCGGTATGAGAGTTTGCGTAGAAGGGCAGAACTTCATTCATAACGAACTCTTCCACCTGCCTTAAAGCGCGGCCGGAAGCCACGTAGTCGGCGTAGATCATCTTCTTCGCGCCGTCCTCTGTTTCCAACATCACATCCGAGCCAATCACGCTTTGGCGGAAGGTTGCGATTGGGTCGGCAAGATCGTGGAGGTTGATCTCAAATTTCGAAAGGGCAGAGGTGAGGCGCAGCATGGAATGTCCTTAGGTTTATCCTAATTGTGACACCGAAAATTTAGAAATAATTAATCAAAATACCTGTTGTTATGCCTTTGTATGTGTCATATGATAGAGAAAATGAACAAAACAGACGAGATTGATCGCAGAGTGTTGGATGTGATCCAGCGAGATGCCGCACTGTCTCAGCGAGACATTGCGGAGCGAGTCGGGTTGTCTCAGAACGCTTTGTGGCGTCGATTAAAACGTCTGGAAGAATTGGGTTTCATACAGGGCGCGCGTACGCGTTTAGATGCGGCGCAGCTGGGTCTGGATCTGACGGTTTTCGTCATGATCCGGACCCGCAACCACTCCGTAGATTGGGCAGAAGAGTTTCGTAAGCACGTGGCGCGTATTCCGGAAGTATCCGAAATGCACCGTATCGGTGGGGAATGGGACTATATGCTGAAAGTCGTTACTCGCGGCATGTCCGGGTACGACACTGTTTATCGTAAGATCACAACCGGTTTCGATTTGGATGTTGTTACGGGGCTCTTCAGTATGGAAACCATGCTGGATGACCGGCCGCTGGATGTCTTTGGCGGCTAATTTGGGGCTGAATGGCTCTCCTTGAGCGTCTGTCACAAAAGTTTCACGGATTATCGCTCTAAACACGGTTGATCTATGTTCGATATATCAATAATTCCAGATATATGGATAAGTCAGCTGCCCTCAGCGCCTTTGCCGCGCTAAGCCAAACGTCTCGACTGGATGCTTTTCGATTACTTGTGCAAGCAGGCGAGCGAGGCCTCCTTGCTGGAGAGATCTCAGATGCTTTGGAGGCAAGGCAAAATACCATGTCGACCAACCTGGCGGTGCTTTTGAACGCAGGCCTCTTGCGCAATGAACGGGAGGGCAGGGCCATCAGATACTTCGCGGATATGAATGGGTTGCAGGGCCTTTTGGGGTTTCTCCTGCAGGACTGCTGCGGTGGCCAGCCGGACCTATGCCGTCCGTTGATTGAAGAAATCACATGCCAGACTGACAATTGCGGAGACCCCTCATGACCACCGAGCAACACGCTTATTCCCCGGAGGATAGTGGGTTAGGCCCGTTCGAACGCCTCTTATCGGTTTGGGTCGCACTGGCGATCACTGCGGGATTGATCCTCGGAAGCCTTGTGCCGCAGCTTTTTGCAGCCCTGGCCGCAATCGAAGTTGCATCGGTGAATTTACCAGTCGCTTTGCTGATTTGGGCCATGGTCTACCCGATGATGGTAGGAGTGGATTTCTCGGCACTGAAACAAATTGGTGATCGCCCGAAAGGCATCGCCATCACTTTGGTGGTTAACTGGTTGATCAAACCGTTCTCCATGGCGGCTTTGGGCGTTTTTTTCTTTGAATATGTCTTTGCCGGATTGATCCCGCCTGATGACGCGCAGGCATATATCGCTGGGGTCATTCTTCTCGGAGCGGCGCCCTGTACAGCGATGGTCTTTGTGTGGTCCAATCTGACGCGTGGCGATGCGACCTACACCTTGGTGCAAGTCTCGGTGAATGACGTGGTGATGGTCTTTGCTTTCGCACCGATCGTGGCATTACTGCTTGGCGTCAGTGACATCACTGTGCCTTGGGACACGCTATTGATTTCAGTGGTTCTCTATGTGGCTCTGCCGCTCGTGGCTGGCATGATCACACGCCATTTATTGGTGCGCAAAGGGGGCGAACAGGCGGTTGAAGCTTTCCAAAGTATGGTGAAGCCAGCATCGATCATAGGCCTTTTGATGACTGTTGTTCTGCTTTTTGGTTTTCAGGCACAGGTCATTCTGGACCGCCCATTGGTCATCGTGCTGATCGCGATTCCATTGCTTATTCAAAGCTATGGGATTTTCTTCCTGGCCTATGGGGCAGCGCGCCTGTGGAAAGTGCCATTTAACGTGGCTGCGCCTTGCGCCCTGATAGGTACATCGAACTTCTTCGAACTTGCCGTTGCCGTGGCCATCAGTCTCTTTGGGCTTGGTTCAGGCGCGGCTCTGGCAACGGTTGTCGGCGTTTTGGTCGAAGTCCCCGTGATGCTGTCTCTTGTCGCTTTTGCCAATCGCACGCGTGGCTGGTTCCCATCTTAATCTTCCCTCTCAAGGAAATGAAATCATGACTAAAATCGCAATCAATGGCCTTGGACGTATGGGCAAACTGGTTTTGCGTCGCCTGTTTGACATGGGGCTAGGAGATCAGATCGTCCTGCTGAACGATCCCTTTGGAGATATCAACACGCATGCGCTGCTGGTTGAATTCGATACCGTGCATGGCCGTTGGAATGGCGACGTCTCACATGATGAAAACAGCATAACATTGAACGGCCAATCCATGCGTTTCACACAGGAGATGAAACCGGAGGACTTGGCACTGGAGGGCATCGATCTGGTGATCGAATGTTCGGGCAAGTTCAAAACCTCAGACACCCTGCAGCCTTACTTTGATGCAGGCGTGAAGAAAGTTGTGGTCTCCGCCCCGGTGAAAATTGAGGGGGCAGCAAACATAGTCTATGGCGTGAACCACGACATCTATGACGACCACCGTATCGTGACCGCCGCCAGCTGCACCACAAACTGCATCGCGCCGGTGGTAAAGGTGATGCTAGAGACCTTCGGGATCGAGCAAGCGTCTTTCACAACCATCCACGACGTAACCAACACGCAAACCATTGTCGACAAAGCCCACAAGGACCCGCGCCGTGCGCGCTCTGCGCTGAACTCTTTGATCCCGACAACCACCGGCTCCGCGAAAGCTGTCATACAGATTTTCCCGGAACTGGAAGGCAAGATCAATGGCCATGCAGTGCGTGTGCCGCTGCTGAATGCCTCGCTGACGGACATTGTTTTTGACGTCGGCCGAGATGTGACCGCTGAAGAAGTGAACGCAGCCATGAGTGATGCGGCTCAAGGCGCAATGGCGGGCATCCTTGGCTATGAAGAGCGTCCTCTGGTGAGCTGTGATTTCACCAATGATGACCGTTCCACCATCGTCGATGCGCCATCAACCATGGTGGTGAACAAGCGTCAGGTGAAAATCTATGCTTGGTATGACAACGAGTGGGGGTACTGCTGTCGCCTGGCGGACATCACCAAAATGGTTGCGGAAAGCCTATGAATCCTGGCCCGGCTAAACAGCCGGGGCTCACTTCGAAGTTGGATCGGACTATGCCAGAGATCACGCAGGACAAATCAAACGGCCTCGCGGCTTATATCACGGTCACGGCGGCCTATTGGGCTTTCATGCTGACGGATGGCGCTCTGCGTATGCTGGTGCTGTTGCACTTTCACACGCTGGGGTTTTCGCCGGTTCAACTGGCCTATCTTTTCATCCTTTATGAAGTGATGGGCGTTGTCACCAACCTCTCTGCAGGCTGGATTGCGGCGCGTTTTGGTCTGACTTCGACGCTTTATGCGGGCCTGAGTTTGCAAGTGCTTGCTTTGCTGGCATTAGCACAGCTTGATCCGGCTTGGGGGCTCACGGCCTCAGTGATCTTTGTCATGTGCGTGCAGGGACTTTCGGGGGTCGCTAAAGACCTTTCTAAAATGTCCGCCAAATCTGCAGTGAAACTGCTTGCGCCAAAAGGGCAGGGCGGTCTCTTCCGTTGGGTGGCGATCTTGACAGGGTCAAAGAATGCCGTGAAAGGCTTTGGGTTTCTGCTCGGAGCGGGTTTGCTGGCTGTTTTCGGTTTCCTCACAGCCATTTGGGCCATGGCTGCTGTTTTGACCGTTATCCTGATTGGCACGGTGATATTCATGCCCGCAGGCCTGCCGCAGGGTAAAAAGTCTGCCAAGTTCTCCCAAGTCTGGTCCAAAGACCGCAATATCAACCGCCTCAGCCTTGCCCGCATGTTCCTCTTCGGAGCGCGAGATGTCTGGTTCGTGGTGGGCATTCCGATCTATTTCTATGCCGTCCTGAGCGACGGCAGTGAAGCGGGCAACCGTGCAGCTTTCTTTACAATCGGTACCTTTATGGCGATTTGGATCATCCTTTATGGCCTCGTGCAAGGCCTCGCTCCCAAACTGCTGAAAGCCGCCGAGCACGACACCTCGCAAATCGTGAACTCAGCCATTCTTTGGGTCGGCCTGTTAACTTTGGTTCCCGCAGCGCTCGCGGCTGCTGTCTACGCGCAAATCCCATTCCTGACACCCATTGTCGTTGCGGGTCTCCTGCTCTTCGGCTTCATCTTCGCTGTGAACAGTTCCGTGCACAGCTACCTGATCCTCGCCTTCACGAGCGACGAGCGTGTCACCATGGACGTTGGCTTTTACTACATGTCCAACGCCGCGGGGCGCTTGCTAGGAACGCTCTTGTCAGGTGTCAGCTATCAAGTCGGAGGTTTGCCGCTCTGCCTTGCAACGGCTGCGTTGATGGCGGGATTGAGCTGGCTCTCCGCGAGATTGTTAACAAAAGCGTAGGCCGGGCTTCAGCCCGGCTGTGACTACGCTGGCATTGATGCCGGGCTGAAGACCAGCCTACAGGCGCACCATTGCAATCGCCCGTCTGGCCGAAGGCCGGACAGCGCCCGACCCTCCCGTCAAACCGAAGGTTTGCGTCCGGCAAAGGGGAGGGCGCTTCGCACCCACCCAGGGTCAGGCGCCATCCTTTGTGTTTTGGGGATTTAGGGTGGGCTTTCAGCTCACCAATTAACCGGGCGGCAAGGTGCTGGCGTATTTTAGAATGGATTGAATCAATGCTGGAAGTCCTTCGGGCGAAGAGAGATGCGCCACCAAAGCTGTGCCGCCCATGGCACCAGCTTTCTTTGCGCCTTCCTTTAAGAATGTGCTGCTGATGTCCAACCCAAATTCGCAAAGACGTGTTAGTTGATCTGAAAACCAATTGGCAAGTTCAGTCAGCCTCGAACTCGACGGTTCCTCTTTGACTGTTTCTTGTTCAAGTTCATCTAAACGCGCTTTTAGGAGAATGATCTCTCTTTTGAATTCTACTGCATCTTCAACCGGCTCTGGGGGCTGGTTGTGAAGTCTGACAGATTGCGCTGCGCTGAGTGCGCTGTCCTCTATTTGCTCTTTTAGTTTTGTAACCTGCTGTTCCAACTCAAATCGAGCGCGAATTTCTTCAATTCGGCTTGCAATATGGTTAGGGCCTAGTTGCCAGTCAGCATCGCTGATTTTTGCAATGCGGAGCTGAAGTTCCAGTGAGAATGGATTGCCTTTTAGAATGTGCGAATACCAATCGAACCAAAATGCCCATTCGCTACCGTTCTTCAGAAAATCTAAAATTCCAAAACTGATACTGCTATTAAAACTGCTGGCGCTCCTAGTCGTGTCGGTTGATTCCTGAAGCCAAGATTTAAAGTCGCGTTGCTTGGGATGGCCAGCCAGCATCGACCGGCTCACTTTGTGTGCTGAAGATGCATAAATTTCGCTGGTTCCTTGATTGATGTGAAGCGGCGTTCTTGACGAGAGCAAATGGCTCAGGCCACCTTCAATACCGAAGAACATTTCGCTAGCAATTCGGCTCGACGTTTTGACGTTCAAACCGTCTATGTTCGTTTCGGTCGAAGGCAGTGTCCTCCATGCGCCTTTTACAGCTGGGTCATCACCAACAGTTGTTAATAGGTGATCTACGCAACTTTGATTGGTTCGAACCAAGATTTTTAGCGATCCGGGGTCTGCTGTTAGAACCCATGTGGTGAGCAATGAACGCAGTATGCTGAGTGTCGATTTTGCGTTTAATTGAGACGCCTCAGGTTTTGGCGCAGCGCCATAAGGTCCAGAAAGCGCAAATGCAAATGCAATGTGCTCCCAAGTCAGTCGATCACGTGCCAACTTAATGTGCGCGATGTCCTTATCTTCCATTGACCAAATTCCAAAATCTATACATATCCCCCTTCATGACAGAGCTTTCGAAAATCCGCAATTTCTCCATCGTCGCCCATATCGACCACGGGAAATCCACCCTCGCTGACCGCCTCATCCAAGAGACGGGCACGGTGGAAGATCGTGACATGAAGGAACAGCTGCTCGACAGCATGGATATCGAACGCGAGCGCGGGATTACGATCAAAGCCAACACCGTGCGGATCGAGTTCAAAGCCGATGATGGTGAGACCTATGTCTTGAACCTCATCGACACCCCGGGCCACGTGGACTTTGCCTATGAGGTCTCCCGCTCGATGAAAGCCGTCGAAGGCTCGCTGCTGGTTGTTGACAGCACCCAGGGTGTGGAAGCGCAGACCTTGGCGAACGTCTATCAGGCCATCGAAGCAGATCATGAGATCGTGCCGGTTCTCAATAAGATTGACCTGCCAGCGTCGGACTGTGACCGCGTTGCGGAACAGATCGAAGACGTCATTGGCATCGACGCGACCGGAGCGTTGCAGGTCTCTGCCAAAACAGGGCAGGGCATCCGCGAAACCCTGCAGGCCATCGTCGATGAACTCCCAGCCCCCGAAGGCACCCGCGATGCGCCGCTGAAGGCGATGCTGGTGGATTCTTGGTATGACGCCTATCTGGGCGTGATCGTTCTGGTCCGCATCATGGACGGCACCCTGAAAAAGGGTCAGCGCGTTAAGTTTATGTCCAACAACACGCTGCATTCTGTAGATCGCGTCGGCGTCTTCCGCCCGGAAATGCAGATGGTCGATGAACTCGGCCCGGGCGAGATTGGCTTCCTGACCGCCTCCATCAAACAGGTCCGCGACACGCGTGTGGGTGACACGATCACCAACGACCGCAATGGCACCGAAGTTGCTCTGCAGGGCTTTAAGCCCGCCCAGCCGGTGGTCTTCTGCGGCCTCTTCCCGGTGGATAGCGCGGAATTTGAAGACCTGCGCGATGCCATCGAAAAGCTCGCACTGAACGACGCGTCATTCTCTTTCGAAATGGAAACCTCAGCAGCACTTGGCTTCGGCTTCCGCTGCGGCTTCCTGGGCCTTCTGCACCTCGAAGTGATCCGCGACCGGATCGAACGCGAATATAACATCGAGCTGATCACCACCGCGCCGTCGGTGATCTACCACATCTATATGAAGGCCAAGCAGGACGAGGAAATGGAGATGATCGAGCTCCACAACCCGGCAGACATGCCTGACCCATCCAAAATCGACCACCTGGAAGAGCCGCGCATCAAGGCGACCATTCTGGTGCCGGATGAGTACCTCGGCGACGTGCTGAAACTCTGCCAAGACCGCCGCGGCATTCAGGAAGACCTGACCTACGCCGGCACCCGCGCGATGGTGGTCTATGACTTGCCACTGAACGAGGTGGTCTTTGACTTCTACGATCGCTTGAAATCCGTGACCAAGGGCTATGCGTCCTTTGACTATCAGATGACGGGCTATCGCGAGGATAACCTCGTGAAGATGGCGATCCTGGTGAATGACGAGCCGGTGGATGCGCTTTCCACCATGGTGCACCGTGACCGGGCAGAGATGCGCGGTCGCGCGATGTGTGAAAAGCTCAAGGATCTGATCCCGCGTCACATGTTCAAAATCCCGATCCAGGCGGCGATTGGCGGCAAGGTAATTGCCCGCGAGACGCTGTCAGCGCTGCGCAAAGACGTGACCGCGAAATGTTACGGCGGCGACGCGACTCGGAAGAAGAAACTGCTGGAGAAGCAGAAGGCGGGTAAAAAGAAGATGCGCCAGTTTGGTAAGGTGGATATCCCGCAGGAAGCGTTTATTAGCGCGCTAGAAATGGACGACTAGTCCATTTTTGCGCGGGTGGGCGAAAGCGAATGGCGCAGCCAATCGCGTGCCCAATCTGGTTTTGTTGGCCGTAGGTCTTGCGTTTAGATGGATGATTATAGATCGGATCATCCATTTAACATCCTAAGTAGGACAAGTTTTCAAAATTGATACACTCTATAGGCGATATCAAAAAGCGTATTGATCCAATTGTTTACCCGTTCTTGATCAGGCTTCTTCCCAAGGGCTTTAGCAAGACTCGTTTCTTTACCGTGGGCGACCAGTCCCCTAGCGATCCAGACGGTCTTTATTGTGTCTAGTTCTGCTTGACTGAATTCGATACTGTTTTCTGTCTCAGGTAAGTAGTCTGAAAAATACCGATGCGGCAATTGAGTATCATTTCTTGCTGCTTTTGCCTCGGAGTTCGTGACCAGATTTTTTCTGTTTAATTGTTCCCAAAGCGCGTATTTTGTTTTTTCAATTGCGAGTCCACAGTTCGAAATTGCGTCAAATATTGCACCGCTGGCTTGTTGGTGTTCGGCATACAGCAAATTATCGAATGCGTCGGTATCATATTCCTTTTTGGCTTGCATCCAAGCTGACAGCCAGTTTTCGTAGAGTAGTACCTGCATTCTAAGGTTTCCGGAGTGAATCGATGAGCAGGCGTGGATATTGGGGTTCAGCTTTTTGTTCAAAACCTCATAATGAGCACGTAAACTGCCTTCAAAGTAAATTGCAGGATGTCCAATCCAAAACTGTCCGGTAGTGCGGCGTAGATTGCGAATAGCAGTGGGTATCAACCAATCTCTGATGCGATCCGCTTTGTTTTCGCTGTTGGTCTCAATTTCAATTTGAAAAGAGTTTGTCTCGCTTTGATCTGGCTGCTTCGTCGCCGGGTTTTCAAAGCACAGTGGGAGTGTGCGAAAGCTCGGAACAGCAAGGTTTTCTTGTGGAATTTTGACGTTCCTGATTTTGAATGCGGGAGACGCGTTGATATCAAAATCAGCCGTAAGGCGCCCAGTCGTTCCGCTTAGGAATGGAGGAAATATACTCACTTTGATTCCGTTGATCTTGCGCGAAAATGGTTTCCAGTGGCCCATCGGCTGTTTGCAAATCAATGGAAAAGGAAAGGTATAACAATAACCGTGGCAGTTCATTTTTCTTAATCTCTTTAAAAATTGTGTTTAATCACATCTTTTTTCTAAGCTCAAATGTCGCTTGAGTTACCGATACTAGCTTATGCTTTGCATGGGCAGCGCCCGAGCCGCCCACGTCAAACCGAAGGTTTGCCTCCGGCAAAACGGCGGGCGCTTCTCGCCCACCCCGGGCTGGGCGCTGGGGTCAATTGAGAGAGTGGGATTGCGGCTAGGCGCGGGCGCGGTGCCGACTGTGAGGTCGTAGGGTGGGGTTTCACCCCACCGATTCCCTAACATTCGCGTTCAAAATGGTGGGGTGAAACCCCACTCGACACCCCGATTCTCAACTTCACCCCATACATTCGCAAACGCCGCAATGCAGCATCTGCCCTTTTCTCGAAATTTCTTTCCCAACCGTGCAAGCCTGCCGCAAAACTCCGAAATTTCGACTTATCCACAGGAAATCCACAAGCCTTTCCAATAACTTACCCTCAAGAAATTGACATAACATTCAATATTTTTCTTGTCAGGTCGCAGGATCAAATGCCAACGTTAATCCAACGCAAGAGAGCAAACGACGAGATCGCAAGATCAGATCAGACACTCTCAAGCGGGACGCAAAGGCCTCTTGGGGCTGGCGCGGGGAAGGGACGGCAACGACCCATCTTCGCACGGATTGCGGCGGTGCAAATCGCAGCAAACCAACCGAACCAAGACGCTGGCCGAAACAACGGGTTCTCTTTCAGAGATCACCTCGCGGGAAGGCAGCGCATAAACCTTTGTGTGGGTCGGTTCTGATGCCGGTCACATGGTTGACGTCTTCGGACTAAATGCCATGCGCTTGTATCAGACGGCTGTCGGCGGGTTCGCTCGGCGATGGTGTGAACACCGACTTGGGGGGAGCGTTCCCATGGTTTGCCCTTCGGGGTCTGCCCCATTGGATCGTATCCCGCGTGCGAAGGCTCGACAGAGCGTTTGCATTTTGAATGTAGAGGATATTGGTTTTCCCGTGTGGAGCTCCGCTATCTGATCATTCTAGGAAGGCGTCAGGGATTATGGCTTCGGCCATGCTGCGAGGACCGCGTCTGAGCACCTGACGTCTTCTTCTATTTTGGAATTTAGGTTTCCAGAAACGCATCGAGCATGGCTCGGTTTTTTTATGCTTTAGCAGCACCAGAAACTGAGACGTGGCTCGTTGATAAATCAACGAGCCCCGTGCGTCAGTTCTGCATACCGCGTCTTTATGCACCTGTAAGGCAGGGATATAGGCTGCGTGGATGAAAATCAACTACATATAGTATGTGAATTTACATTGCCCGCGAGGTTTTCTTTGCCTGTCTACAAAATGAAACGTCCTGACCCAGATCAAAGACGGATTTTCTGGGTGAACTAATGTGGCCGCAAAGATTTTAATGAGAGGTCAGATATGTTTCG
The DNA here is from genome assembly GCF_026016445.1 of Cognatishimia activa. Lineage (NCBI taxonomy): Bacteria > Pseudomonadati > Pseudomonadota > Alphaproteobacteria > Rhodobacterales > Paracoccaceae > Cognatishimia > Cognatishimia activa. The sequence goes on from NZ_CP096147.1 coordinate 587,392, forward strand.
ACTCGCCTTCACTTTGCACTTTGTCATCGGTGCGACCCTCGCGGGGGTTGGCGTCATTGCCGCCTTGGTCAGTGGTCAGGATACGCTGCAACCAATCTTAATTACGGCCGCCTTGGGCTATTTGATTTCCTTTCCGATCGCTTGGGTGATCAGTAAGAAACTCTATGCCATGCGGTAAAGCTTTGGTGCCAGCGCTGGCTTAGCGATTGAGCCAAGCGCGTACCGTTGCGATGAATTCGTTGGGCTTTTCCGCATGCAGCCAATGGCCTGCGCCAGACATTTTCACGAATTTCGCCTTCGGGAAAAGCTGGCGGATCACGGGGCGGTGTTCTGGCAGGACATAGTCTGAATTCGCGCCTGACAGGAACAAAGTCGGGTTCTGGTATTCGCCAGAAATATCCTCTGGGAAACCCATGATCTTTGGCATCTCAACTTCGAGTACGTCGAGATTGAGCCGCCATTTGTTCTCCTTCAGATCCAGCGATTGCGTGAAGAAAGAGCGAAGGGTGGGGTCATCCACCCCTGCGGCTTCCAATTGCGCGAGGGCATCAGAGCGTTTTTCAACGAGGCTCAGGTCCACCTTCTTCATTGCGTGAATGAAGGGCAGCTGCGTGTGCCCATAGGCCACCGGCGCAATGTCGGCCACGATCAGACGCTTCACCAGCTCAGTGTGCTGAAGTGCGGTGACCATAGACGCCTTGCCGCCCATGGAGTGCCCCAGCACATCTGCTGGCCCGATCTCTTGCAGCACCTCAGCAAGATCACCTGCGAGATCCGGATAGTTATGGCTGTCCTGCCAGTCTGAGACACCGTGGTTGCGCATATCGACTGCAAAGACCTGCCGCTCCGCAGAGAGCTTCTTGGCCACGACACCCCAGTTGCGGGCAGAGCCGTAAAGCCCGTGCACGATCAGCAAAGGGTTTAGGTCGGTTGGTTCACCATGAGAGATCATATTCAGCATGCCCTTGCTTTATCACAGCACCTCTGTTGGGCAACCCATCAGCGTGATAGATTGATGGCGGAGGGATGCGACGTGATTGATGCCAAGACACTGGATGCGGATATTCAGCAACTGCTGAAGCTGATTGATCGCCAGTTTGGCATTCAAGCAGATGACTTGGCGAGTGCGATGAAGAAGATCGGCCGTCGTTTGCCAAAGTCTGCACATAAAAACGCAGCCATCCTGGTGGAAGCTCAGACGCAAGCTCGGAACCCAAAGATAGCCATTCAGATGGATGAGCGCCCTCTTAAAGCGCCCTACCGCGCTTTGCTAAGGGCGATTGAAGCCTATGACCGAAAGGACGCGCGGGTCGGGGCGATCTTAGGGACGTTGGGTGGACTGGCGTTTAATTTGATTGTTTTGCTGATCATTCTTGTAGCTGTGCTGAAGTGGCGTGGGTTTGTGTGATCTGCAGCGGTTCACTTTGCAACGCGTCACGAAACACCAGAGTGACCGTCACGAAACTCACATAGAGCAATAGATACCAAGACCCCATTTTTGCAAAGCTCACCATTTGATCGCTGGTCTGACCAGAATAGAGCCATGTCTTGGTCACGGTGCCGATGTTCTCTGCCACCCAAAGAAAGAAGCTTGAAAGGAACGCCGCAACGGGAAGCGGCATCCAGTAGTGTTGTGCTCCGATTGCAAACCAGATCCGCGTTCTGGCGAACAGCAACACCGTGGCGGCAAATAGGACCAAGCGTGAATCCCAGATGAAGTGATGTGCAAAGAAATTCACGTAGATCGCAGCGGCGAGCAGAAGTGTCACCCAAAACGGAGGGTAAGGTGCGAACTTCATATCAAAGAGGCGGATGACCCGTGCCATATAAGATCCGACGGCGGCATACATAAAGCCCGAAAAAAGCGGCACATCCCAGAGTTTGAAAATCGCCTCGCCGGGATAGGCCCAGCTACCGGCTGACACCTTGAAGATTTCCATTATGGTTCCGGTCAGGTGGAACAGCAAGATGACTCGCACCTCGCGCCAGCTTTCCATGCCGGTGAGTAGAAAAAGCACCTGCAAAAACAGAGCGTAAGCCAGCAGAGCATCATAGCGCGCAACGGGCCAGCTGTCTTGCCAGATGCGGCTGCTGATAAGAATGCCGATCAAGAGCGCCGCGCCGAAGATCGCGGCCCAGCCTTGTTTCAGAATGAACATCACCAATTCGGCTACGACAAACGGCAAGCGTGTGCGCATCCAGTCGCCGAGACGTCTTTCCAACTGTCGGGTTCGGTTCAGGTTTTCTGGCTGAGATGGCATCGTGAAATTTGTCATTCATGAATTGGGCACAAAAAAACCGTGCCCAATCTTTGGACACGGTCAACATTCTAAAGACGAGCTCTTACAGGTTGTCGTAAAGTGGGAAGCGCGCGCAAAGCTCTGCGACTTCGGCTTTCACTTTCGCTTCAACTTCGCCATTGCCCTCTTCGCCATTTGCCGCGAGCCCTTCGACAACTTCGACAATCCAATCCGCAATCTGACGGAATTCCGCTTCGCCGAAGCCGCGGGTCGTGCCCGCAGGGGTGCCTAGACGCAGACCAGAGGTCACCATTGGCTTTTCTGGATCAAACGGGATGCCGTTTTTGTTGGCTGTGATGTGCGCGCGGCCGAGAGCTTTCTCAGTTGCGTTGCCCTTCACGCCTTTAGGACGCAGGTCGACCAGCATGACGTGGGTGTCAGTGCCGCCAGTGACGATGTCCAGACCGCCTTTCATCAGCTGATCAGACAGCGCAACGGCGTTCTTGCGAACTTGCTGTTGGTACGTCTTGAACTCAGGACGCAGTGCTTCACCGAAGGCAACCGCTTTAGCCGCGATCACGTGCATCAGCGGGCCGCCCTGGATGCCTGGGAAGATCGCAGAGTTCACTTTCTTCGCGATGTCAGCATTGTTTGTGAGGATCATACCGCCACGAGGACCTCGCAGGGTCTTGTGTGTGGTTGTGGTCGCAACGTCTGCATATGGGAATGGGGAAGGGTGCTCGCCCGCGGCTACCAGACCTGCGAAGTGGGCCATGTCGACCATCAGGAAGGCGCCAACGGAATCAGCGATTTCGCGGAACTTCGCAAAGTCGATCTGGCGCGGGATCGCGGAACCACCGGCAATGATCAGCTTCGGCTGATGCTCAGTCGCGAGCGCCTGAACTTCGTCATAATCGATCATCTGGTCTTGCTTACGCACGCCGTACTGAACCGCGTTGAACCATTTGCCGGATTGGTTTGGCGCAGCACCGTGGGTCAGGTGACCGCCGGATGCCAGGTTCATACCGAGGATGGTGTCGCCTGGCTTGATCAGTGCATTGAAGGCACCTTGGTTTGCCTGAGAACCGGAATTTGGCTGAACGTTCACGAATTCACAGCCAAACAGCTGCTTGGCGCGGTCGATTGCCAGGTTTTCTGCGACGTCAACATACTGACAACCACCATAATAGCGGCGACCAGGGTAGCCTTCCGCGTATTTGTTGGTCATCACGGAGCCCTGCGCTTCCATCACAGCAGCAGAAACGATGTTTTCAGAAGCGATCAGCTCGATTTCGTCGCGCTGGCGGCCGAGTTCATCGGTGATGGAGCCAAAGAGCTCAGGATCACGAGAAGCAAGGGACTCGGTGAAAAAACCGGCGTCACGGGTTTGGGCGGTCATGTGCGGAACTCCGACTTGAGAAATTTGGAAGTTTCCTAAAGGAAACATTTTGAAATGAAAACCCGAGAAACGGCATAGATGCGTAAATCGGCGAAGGAACTCTGGTGTGTCGCGTAAACTTGTGTTTCTTTCGGAACCACATGTCGGCCTTTGGAAACAGGAAACGGTCTTAGATCATGGCAAAGAGAATCGCCTTTCTCGCTTCAGATGCGCCCATTGCGCAAACGGCTCGTGCGGCATTGATTGGCCGCTATGATTCCTGTGAACCGGAAGAGGCTGATGTGATTGTCGCCTTAGGGGGCGACGGTTTCATGCTGCAAACGCTTCATGCGACTCAGGACATTGATGCCCCTGTTTATGGGATGAACCGTGGCACGGTTGGTTTCTTGATGAATGAATATGCCGAAACCGATTTGCTGAACCGGTTGATGATCGCGGAGGAAGAGGTGATCAACCCGCTTTCAATGCGCGCCACCACAAGCGATGGCAAAGTGCACGAGGCACTGGCCATCAACGAGGTTTCAATGCTTCGGCAGGGGCCTCAGGCCGCGAAACTTCGGATTTGGATCGATGAGCGCCTGCGCATGGATGAGTTGGTTTGTGATGGGGCGCTGTTGGCGACGCCAGCGGGATCAACTGCCTATAACTACTCTGCCCATGGTCCGATCTTGCCGATCGGGTCTGATGTGCTGGCTTTGACGGCGATTGCGCCATTCAGACCGCGTCGCTGGCGCGGCGCCTTGGTGCGTAAAAGCTCTGTCGTGCGCTTAGAGGTCATGAATCCTCAGAAACGTCCTGTAATGGCAGATGCCGACAGCCGGTCCGTGCGGGATGTTGTGTCGGTAGAAATTCGATCTGAGCCTGCGATTGGGCATCGAATTTTGTTTGATCCGGGGCACGGACTTGAAGAGCGTCTGATCCGCGAACAATTCGTCTAAAAAAACGGGCGCTGGGCGCCCGTTTCGAAACTCAATAAAAGCTAAGCTTACAGCAGTTCGAGGCTGCCAGCGCTTTCGCGGCCGTCACGGCCGGATTGCAGCTCGTAAGACACTTTTTGGTTGTCTGCCAGACCTTGCAGGCCAGAATCTTGAACCGCGCGGATGTGAACAAACACGTCCTTGCCGCCTTCTTCTGGTGCGATGAAGCCGTAGCCTTTGTCGGTGTTAAACCATTTTACGGTACCTGTAGGCATTCCCGTATCTCCTTAAAAATCACCGCGCGCGACATGCGGCGGTTTGGTAGGCGTCTGTGCAGAAATCGAATGCATGGTCGCCAAGAGTGAAGTCGGGGCAGTATCAGGTAAACGAAGTAGGCACGTCGTGCCCGTGATTGATGACACGGGCACTGTGATAAGTCAAAGGGCTAAGTTGTTGCATAGCCGATGGTTTTAAGGGCATCTGTGATCTCGTCCAAAATGGCGGGATCATCAATGGTTGCTGGCATTTTCCATTCTTTGCCATCCGCGATAGAGACCATTGTACCGCGCAGGATTTTGCCGGACCGGGTTTTGGGAAGGCGATCGACAACAACAGCCTTCTTAAATGCAGCGACCGGGCCGATGGTGTTGCGGACATCTGCGACCACTTCTTTGATGACTTCCTCGCTGTTGCGTTCGCAGCCTGCGTTGAGGCAAAGGAAGCCAACCGGCATTTGCCCTTTCAGTGAATCTGACACGCCAATCACCGCGCATTCAGCGACATCGCTATGTGCAGCGAGCACTTCTTCCATCGCACCTGTGGAGAGGCGGTGCCCGGCGACGTTAATCACATCATCCGTGCGGGCCATGATATAGAGGTAGCCGTCTTCATCCTTCATTCCTGCGTCACCGGTTTCATAATAGCCGGGGAAAGCTTCCAAATATGACGACTTGTACCGCGCTTCGGCGTTCCAAAGTGTTGGCAGGGTGCCAGGAGGGAGCGGCAACCTAATTGCAATCGCGCCAAGTTCTCCATCGGCAACGGGGTGTCCGGCGTCGCCGAGGATCTCAACGTCGTAACCCGGCATTGGCTTCGCTGGGGAGCCCAGTTTAATAAGCAATTCTTCAATACCCAGCGGATTGGCCGCAATCGCCCAGCCGGTTTCCGTCTGCCACCAGTGGTCAATAACAGGTACTTTCAGATGGTCCTGCGCCCATTCAAGCGTGTCTGGATCAGCGCGTTCGCCCGCAAGATAGACCTGACCAAGACAGGAGAGATCGTAGTCTTGAACAAGTGCCCCATTGGGGTCTTCTCGTTTCACTGCACGCAGTGCAGTAGGAGCTGTGAAGAAGGACGTCACATTATGTTCGGAGATCACGCGCCAGAAGGTGCCGGCATCCGGCGTGCCGACAGGCTTTCCTTCAAAGACGATGGTGGTATTGCCATGGATCAGCGGAGCGTAACAGATGTAGGAGTGGCCAACGACCCAACCCACATCTGACGCTGCCCAGAACACATCACCAGGTTTGACATTGTAGATGGTCTGCATGGTCCAATTCAGCGCCACAAGCTGGCCAGCTGTGTGACGGATTACACCTTTAGGCTGCCCGGTCGTGCCCGAGGTATAAAGAATATAGGAGGGATGGTTGCCTTCCACAGGCAGGCAGTCTGCTGGTGCAATACCTTCTTGGAAGCCGTGATAGTCGAAATCCCGACCTTCGATCATGGACGCTTCATGCTGCTCACGCTGAAGGACAACGCAGAAATCAGGCTTGTGATTTGCGGCCTCTATGGCCGCATCCAAAAGCGGTTTGTATTCGACGATGCGCCCTGGTTCGATGCCGCAAGAGGCCGCAATCACCGCCTTGGGGGTAGCATCGTCAATCCGCACCGCGAGTTCATTGGCGGCAAAGCCCCCAAAGACAACAGAGTGGATCGCGCCAATGCGACCACAGGCCAGCATCGCTTCCAGTGCTTGTGGAACCATCGGCATATAGATGATGACACGATCGCCTTTCGTCACACCCTGTGCGCTTAGTGCGCCCGCAAGATTTGCGACACGTGTTTGAAGAGCAGAGTAAGAAATGTGCTCTTTCACACCGGTGACTGGGCTGTCATAGATGATCGCAGTCTGATCGCCTCGACCGGCTTCGACATGACGGTCCACCGCGTTCCAGCAGGTGTTGACCTTGGCATCGGCAAACCATTCAAACAACCCGTCGCCTTTATCACTCAGCGCCATTGAAGGGGCGTGATCCCAATCAATTGCAGCAGCGGCCTCCATCCAAAAGGCTTCTGGATTGGATTTCCAAGCGTCATAGGTGGCTGAATAAGTCATCGTAGTTCTCCCTTGCGGCAAGACTACTTATTCCCGTTCAAATCTGTAAAGATCGGCAGGTTTCACTAGGTGAAATTCTGTTGAATATTTTGCAAAATTGTAGTTTGTCGCGCTGCAAACTCTTGCAAAGTGCTATTAAATTTCAGGGAAATTTCAAGGTTTGCAAAGTTTTCTGGAGTTTTACAAGGCGCGATGTGCACCTTGTAAACTGAGTCAATTCTTCCGAATTAGCTGTAGTGCGTTACCGGTGTTCCAGCTATGGCAGCCATGTTCAAAAGTCCGCGCACTGTGATGGATGGGGTCACGATATGAGCGCGGTTACCCATGCCCATCAAAATCGGCCCCACCGCAATCGCTTCGGATTTCGCTTTCAGGATGTTGCGCACAGCAGAGGCCGCATCCGCATGCCCAAAGAGCAAAACATTGGCAGGGCCGTTCAGGCGGTTATCAGGTAGCAGCTTGAAACATAGATTTGGATCAAGCGCCGCGTCGATGTTCATCTCGCCTTCGTAAACAAAATCCGTGTCTTTGGCGTCGAGTAGTGCAATAGCATCCCGCAGTCGTTTGCCAGAGCCTTCCTTTTGATTGCCAAATTGAGATTGCGAGCAAAAGGCCACTTTCGGCTCGACACCAAAGCGACGCGCGTGGCGAGCGGCTCCCTCTGCAACCAATGCCAAGTTCTCAGGAGAGGGCAGGGACCAAACGTGGGTGTCGGCTACAAACAATGGCCCATCTTCCATGATCATGAGAGACAGTGCGCCGTGAGGTGAATGAGTTTCATCGCCCAGAACTTGGTTCACATAGTTCAAATGCCAGCGATATTCGCCGAAGGCCCCGCAGATCATACTGTCTGCTTCGCCACGATGCACCATCACAGCCGCGATCGCAGTAGTGTTGGTCCGCATCACAGCCCGCGCGATATCAGGTGTGACCCCGTCGCGCGCATTGATCCTGTGATAAGTCTGCCAGTAATCCCGATACCGGTGGTCGTTTTCTGGGTTCACGATCTCAAAGTCCTTTTCCGGACGGATCGTCAAACCAAGTCGTTGACAGCGCCTTTCAACAACCTCTGGACGGCCAATCAGGATTGGTTTCTCTGTGGTCTCTTCAAGGATCGCCTGTGCCGCACGTAGCACGCGCTCGTCTTCACCTTCAGAGAAGACAATTTTCCGGGACGCGGTTGCCGCTGCTTCGAAAACAGGGCGCATGAGGAGGGCGGATTTGAAAACCGATTGATTCAGTTCTTCAACATATTCCTCGATGTCATCGATGGGACGCGTCGCAACACCGCTCTCAATCGCTGCCTTCGCAACGGCGGCTGAGACAACACCAACCAAACGTGGGTCAAATGGTTTCGGGATCAGGTAGTCGGCACCGAAGGTCAGTTGCTCACCTTGGTAGGCGGCAGCCGCTTCAGCCGAGGTTGTTGTACGTGCCAGTTCCGCAATGCCTTCAACGCAAGCGATCTTCATCTCATCGTTGATTTCAGTCGCGCCCACATCCAATGCACCGCGGAAGATGAATGGGAAACACAGGACGTTGTTCACCTGGTTCGGGAAGTCGCTGCGGCCTGTTGCGATGATCGCATTCGGAGCTATTTCGCGTGCGAGGTCCGGCATGATCTCTGGCGTTGGGTTCGCCAGGGCAAAGATAATCGGTTGTTCCGTCATCTTCGCGACCATTTCTGGCTTCAAAACATTAGGGCCGGAGAGCCCAAGAAAGAGGTCTGCCCCATCGATGACATCATCCAGAGTCCGCAGATCGGATTTCTGAGCAAAGGCAGCCTTCTGCGGATTCATATCCTCTTTGCGTCCCTCATAAACGAGGCCATGAATATCGCAGAGCCAAACGTTTTCGCGTTTCACTCCGAGTTTCAGCAGCATGTTCAGGCAGGCAATCCCAGCCGCACCACCGCCTGTCGACACAATCTTAATGTCTTCAAAGTTCTTTCCAGCAACGCGTAGGGCATTGGTTGCGGCCGCGCCCACAACGATCGCAGTGCCGTGTTGGTCATCATGAAATACCGGGATATTCATGCGCTCGCGGCACCGTTCTTCAACAATGAAGCAATCAGGCGCTTTGATGTCTTCCAGGTTGATCGCACCAAATGTCGGGCCCAAGGCGCAGACGATATCAGCCAACTTTTCAGGGTCTTTTTCATCCAATTCAATGTCAAAGCAATCGATGTTGGCGAACTTCTTAAATAGAACTGCCTTGCCTTCCATCACGGGCTTAGAGGCCAACGCGCCAATGTTTCCAAGCCCCAGCACCGCAGTGCCATTGGACACAACAGCGACCAAGTTACCACGCGATGTGTATTTGCTAGCATTGGCAGCATCGCTTTTGATTTCCAGGCAGGCCTCTGCAACCCCCGGAGAATAGGCAAGCGAAAGATCACGGCCATTGGCCAATGGCTTTGTCGCGCGAACTTCCAATTTCCCTGGTTTTGGATTCTCGTGATAATACAACGCGTCCTTACGGAGCGTGTCCTTGTTATTGTCGCTCATTTATGTGTCCACCCATTTTGTTTAGCCTTAAACTAATTATTCGTACTCGGGTAAAGAGACGACTTGTCTCAGGCATTGCTTGCATATTCACCAGATCAACCGCAAAGTTTTTGAAACCAAAATCATTGATCAAGACAGCATTGTGAAATTTTGACTGACCAGTTAAAAATCATGGTTCCGGACCTAGTTTCAGCTCGGTATTTCGGCCCATTCTAAGGAAGCGATTGAAAGAAGGAAGACGCATATGAGTTTAAGAGACAAAGCCCTCGCTGTTCGTGAGAATGCCTATGCGCCTTATAGCAACTTCAAAGTGGGTGCAGCTCTGACCACTGAAGCCGGTGAAACCTATGTAGGCTGCAACGTGGAAAACGTAGCTTATCCTGAAGGTACATGTGCAGAGGCCGGGGCGATCGCGGCGATGATTGCGAGTGGAGAGTCGCGTCTGACTGAAGTCTACGTTGTTGCGGACGCGCCTTTACCAGTGTCTCCTTGTGGAGGATGTCGTCAAAAACTCATCGAGTTCGGGGCAGGAGATGTGGTTGTGACCATGGCGACTGTAGATGGCGTCGAACAAAAGATGACGCTGTCTGAGCTGATGCCGGGTGCCTTTACTGAAGAGCACCTGGAGAACACCTGAATGGATGCCCGCGCGATTATTGCCGGGGTCAGATACGGTCAGACACCTAGCCTAGAAGAGTTGCGGTGGTTTGCCAGAGGACTGGCGGACCAGTCGGTCAGCGATGCGCAAGCTGGGGCCTTTGCGATGGCTGTCTGTCTGAATGGCCTTAGCGAAGGGACGCGCGCAGATCTGACATTGGCCATGAGAGATAGCGGTGACTGTCTTTCATGGGAATTCGATGGGCCAGTGGTTGACAAGCACTCCACAGGCGGTGTTGGAGATTGTGTTTCCTTAGTCCTGGCCCCGGCTTTGGCTGCTTGCGGCGGCTTTGTTCCCATGATTTCAGGACGCGGGCTTGGGCACACGGGTGGCACACTCGATAAAATGGAAAGTATTCCGGGGTTAAGAGTTGATCTGGACGAAGATCGGTTTCGCAGTGTTGTTGCTGAAACTGGAGCAGCCATAGTCAGCGCGAGTGCAAATATCGCTCCTGCAGATAAGCGTCTTTACGCAGTGCGCGATGTGACAGCGACTGTCGAAAGCCTCGATCTGATCACGGCCTCTATCCTGTCCAAGAAGCTCGCGGCCGGATTGGAGCATCTTGTTCTGGACGTCAAAACCGGATCAGGCGCGTTTATGAAAACGCCAGAAGATGCGCGCGCTTTGGCGCAATCGCTTGTTCGCACCGCAAATCTTGCAGGTTGCCCAACCTCTGCTGTGATCTCGGATATGAACGAACCTCTGGCATCTTCATTGGGTAACGCCTTAGAGATCGCTGAAGTGATGTCGGTGCTGTGTGACGGCAAAGATGGAGCATTGCTTGAGCTGAGCTGTGCGCTTGGTGGTGTGCTGTTGAACAATGCTGGTCTTGCGAAAGATGTCGAAGAAGGTACTCAAATGATCGCGGCGTCGGTACAGGATGGGCGCGCAGCAGAGGCATTTGGAAAGATGGTTTTTGCCCAGGGGGGACCGGTGGCATTTTCCGAAAACTGGCGACGTTTCTTACCTGAAGCGCCGGTTATTCGTGAAGTCACTGCACCCAAAAGCGGTTACGTGTCTCACATAGATGGACAGGCACTGGGATTGACTGTCGTGGGGCTAGGAGGCGGTCGACAGGTGGAAACTGATGTGGTCGATCCAGCCGTTGGCCTGTCTGATGTCCTCCGACTGGGCACCAAAGTAAAGAAGGGCCAACCCTTGCTTCAGATACACGCCTCTCGCGAGGACAAAGCTGAACAAGCAGCAGCTGAGGTTCGTGCAGCGATCACGCTATCAGAGCAAAAACCAGAGACATCTCCACTCATTCATGAACGGATCGACGCATGAGCCGCGCATTTCTTGTCATAATAGATTCCGTGGGCATTGGTGGTGCCACCGATGCTGATCAATTCTTCAATGGAGATATCCCCGATACTGGGGCGAACACAGTTGCACATATTGCGCAAGCCTGTGCCGAAGGGCGAGCTGAAGACGGGCGTTCAGGTCCATTAAAACTACCAACATTGGATGCGCTTGGTCTGGGTGCTGCAACGCGTCTGGCGTCAGGCGAAGCTACACCGGGTTTGCATGCAGAGCCGACAGGGTTTTGGGCCGCGGCACAGGAGCATTCCAAAGGCAAAGATACGCCATCTGGTCATTGGGAACTCGCTGGACTGCCAGTTCCTTGGGACTGGAGCTTTTTTCCGGATACACGTCCATCCTTTCCAGAAGATCTGGTGAAAGACATCACAACGGCAGGGAACGTGCAGGGTATTCTGGGCAATTGTCACGCATCGGGTACCGATATCATTGACGAGCTTGGAGCGCTGCACGTCCAGACCGGATTTCCAATATGCTACACCTCAGCAGACAGTGTTTTTCAGGTGGCGGCTCATGAGCACAGCTTTGGCCTGGCTCGACTGCTGGAGTTTTGTGAAGCCATAGCGCCAATCCTGCACGCTCGAAAAGTTGGCCGTGTGATCGCACGCCCTTTTGTCGGGGATGAGGTTGCCGGGTTCTCACGGACCACCAATCGCAAAGACTTTGCCATCACGCCGCCAGAACCCATTTTGACCAATTGGGTCCAAGATGCGGGTCAGAAGGTCTATGGGCTTGGAAAGATTGGGGATATTTTCTCTATGCAAGGCATAGATGAGCTGCGCAAAGGAACTGATGCAGAGCTGATGAACCAACTGCACAATTTGGTTGAAACTGCCGAGAACGGCAGCCTGACATTCGCCAATTTTGTGGAATTTGACAGCGAATACGGCCACCGCCGCGATATCAGTGGGTATGCGCGTGCCCTTGAATGGTTTGATCGTGAAATCGGGCAGCTCATTGGCAAACTCAAGCCGGATGATCTCTTGTTGATCACTGCTGACCATGGCAATGACCCAAGCTGGATTGGAACTGATCACACACGCGAACGTGTGCCAGTCCTGTGCCACGGCCTGGGCGCCGGCCAAGCAGGAATTGTGAATTTTTCAGATGTTGCAGCTAGTGTTGCACAACATCTTGGTGTGACCGGGCTGGGTCCCGGAAGGAGTTTTCTATGAACGTCGCTGACCTTCCAAAGGTGGAGCTGCATCTGCATCACGAGGGGGCTGCGCCTCCTGATTTTGTGCGCCAACTGGCGGCAGAAAAAAAGGTCGATATTTCCAAGGTCTTCAACAGTGAAGGTGGTTATGCATTCAAGGACTTTGTGCATTTCTTATCGGTCTATGAGGCGGCAACATCAGTTTTGAAAACGCCTGAAGACTATGCGCGGCTTACACGCGCCGTACTTGAAGAAAGTGCCGCAAACGGAGTGGTTTATACGGAGAGCTTTATCTCTCCGGATTTCTGCGGGGGCGGTGACGTTGCAGCATGGAAAGAGTATCTTTCCGCGATGCAGGAGGCCGCTCATGAGGCTGAGCGTGATCTTGGGATTATCCTGCGTGGTGTCGTGACCTGCGTGCGCCACTTTGGGCCTGAAAAAGCCAAAGCATCTGCCCGATGCGCCGCTGAGACCGCTGGCGATTGGATCGTCGGCTTTGGCATGGGGGGTGATGAGGGGCAGGGCCATCAGGGGGATTTCTCCTACGCTTTCGATATGGCGCGAGAAGCCAGGCTGCGTCTCACAACACATGCCGGAGAGTTCGGCGGACCTGAAAGCGTCCGCGAAGCCATTCGTGATCTGAATGTGGAACGGGTGGGTCATGGTGTGCGTTCGATCGAAGACGCGGCGCTGATCGAAGAACTGGTTGCACGCCAGATCACGCTCGAAGTTTGCCCAGGATCCAATGTTGTTTTGGGGGTATACCCATCCTTTGAGGCGCATCCGATCAAGCGTTTGCGCGATGCCGGTGTGAATGTGACTATCTCAACTGATGATCCCCCGTTCTTTGCGACAACCATGAGACGTGAATATGAGATGTTGCAGCAGGCTTTCGGCTGGGATGTCGAAGACTTTACGGATTTGAATATCACTGCGGCCAAAGCCGCCTTTTGTGATGATGCCACGCGGGATCGCGTGATGAAAAAACTGGAGCTCACATGACCAATCATCTGACCGTCGTGAACCACCCGCTGGTGCAGCACAAACTGACCCTTATGCGGAAGAAAGAGACATCAACCGCGGAATTCCGCCAGCTTCTTCGTGAGATCAGTCAGCTTTTGGCCTATGAGGTCACCCGCGATCTGCCGATGACCACACGGACGATTCAGACACCAATGCAAGAGATGGAAGCGCCAGCCTTGGCTGGCTCCAAATTGGCGCTGGTCTCGATCCTTCGGGCGGGTAACGGGTTATTGGATGGTATGCTCGAATTGATCCCATCTGCGCGTGTTGGATTTGTGGGGCTTTATCGTGATGAAGAGACGCTAGAGCCCGTTCAGTACTATTTTAAAGTGCCTACGCAGCTCGATAAGCGTTTGGTGATTGCAGTTGATCCAATGCTGGCAACCGGGAATTCCTCGGCTGCGGCGATCGATTTGCTTAAAGAAGCGGGTGCAACCAATATTCATTTCCTCTGCCTTCTGGCAGCCCCAGAAGGGGTGGCGCGCATGAAAGAAGCGCACCCGGATGTTCCGATTGTGACGGCTGCATTGGACGAAAAGCTTAATGAAAAGGGCTATATCGTTCCGGGTCTCGGCGATGCAGGTGACCGTATGTTCGGTACAAAATAAACTATATGCACGCTTTACTCATATAGCGTAATGCGGCTAGACTGCCCCCATATCTTGTGGGGGCATGATGCAGTTTACTAGGGCTATTGCGATCGCGTTGATCGCTTCAATTGTCGGCATTCAGGCAGTCGACGCGAAGTCTTTGCGCAAGGATGGTGATCCTGCCGAGCTTCCACCTGCGAGCTTTCAGGGCAATCAATATGTGGATAGCCGTGGTTGCGTCTTTGTGCGCGCCGGTGTGAATGGCGGCACCAATTGGGTGCCGCGCGTCACGCGGGACCGGAAGTTGGTCTGCGGTTTTCAACCCACATTGAATGCAGAGCAGCGTAAATCAGCCTCTCAGCCTGAGCGTGTGGTGAAAATCACCCCAGAAGCAGCGCCCGTCGCAGAACCGACGCCAATGGCAAAACCGGTGATTGTGGCTGCGCAACCTGCGCCGAAGCGCGCTGTGCAGGTGCGCCAGACTGCGGCACCAAAACGCTACGCGACGCCTGTGGTTGCTCAACCCCGTACAATTGCTGTGAAGCCGTACCAGCCTAAGGCGGATGTTGCGCCAAAGGTTGTGACATCGACGCGGACCAAGCCTTTGCCGCAGCGTGTGGTGAACCGCAAGCCGCGTCGCGGTGACGTGGTGGTAGAGGGGCAGGTTGCCGATAACGTGCGTGTCATCCCGCGCCACGTCTATGAAAACCGAGGCAATACGATTGTGAAACCGCCAAAGGGTTACAAAACCGTTTGGAAAGATGATCGTCTGAACCCGTTGCGTGCGGATCAAACCTTCGCGGGTAAAGCAAAAATGGATGCGATCTGGACGCAGACTGTACCTCGCCGGTTGATCAAAGTGCCTGCACGCGAAACTGTCACCAAATAGGCTGGAAGCCTTCGGATTTAACTATTGCAGATTTCTTGCAGCGCGACCCATTCTCCATCACTCATGATGGATTGTGGATCGGACAAAAGCGCATCTGCTTCGATCAGATCGATTGTTGTTTCACCTGAGATATCAACGGCGTAAGCGTATGGGCTGGCTGGGATTTTCAGGGATGCAAAACTGTCCGAGAGCAGACCGGGATCGATTTCATTCGGCTTTGCACTGACCAACCATTCGGCGTGATCCTTTAGCGTCTCAGCGGTCAGCTGACCGGTTGTCAGCAACCTGAAGCTCGCCCAAAGCCCACCATTTTCCAAGAGTTGCGCAAGCGGATCGACAAGTTTTGTCCGTTGCATCTCTGCAATCACATAACCGGCAGCCACGGCTGGGTCTTCGTGATCTTCCAATATCGCGCGAGAAAGCAGAACGACACCACCCGGCAGGCTCGCTGTTGTTCGAATGCCGCCAGGCACCACGACGATTTCGCTGATATCCAAGCGCAGCGCGAGTTTCCCAAGCGCTCCGTTCGCGATCTCTTCATGGCAGGCCTGCCCAGTGACAGGTGCCATCTGAGCCAGAATATCTTGGCCGATCACGACGCGATTGATTTGCGGCACAACCGAGGTCACATGATTGCGCAGCGCATTTGGGAACCAGAAGATCGCGCCTGCCACAACGGCAGCCAAGGATGCAGCAAAGGCAAACCCTCGCAGTCTACCGGGGTGGGCTTCTTTGCGATCAATGGCCTTCTGGATCTTCTCAATCGCAGCGACCATTTCGGTTTCGTTTTCCGCGAGTTCAAGGGTTTCCGTTGAATCCCCAGCAGGATGGTAAACCGCAGGCAACTTACCCGGATTGGCGCGTTTGATCGCAGGAATGGACCAATGCGTTAGCGGGCGGTCCTGCATATCCGAGATGACCAAAGTCGCATCACCAATAGACGCAATCACCTCTCGGCGTTGATCTTCCGGTGCAGCGCGCCAAAGGCCAGAGGCCTCTAGGCGCTGATATTTGTTCAGCGCGGTCATTTTCGGAAACTGCTCTTCCTGCTTTTGCCGGGCAGTTTACGCGCAATGCCCGCCTGCCGCAATCGGGCCTAAAGCGTTGCTGCCCGTTTACGGAGCTCAAATTTCTGCACTTTGCCGGTCGCGGTCTTGGGCAAAGCCTCAAACACCACACGCTTCGGGGTTTTAAAACCAGCAAGCCGTTCTCTTGCAAACGCCACCAGCGCTTCAGCATCCTCTGCAGCGCCATCTTTCAATTCCACAAAGGCACAGGGAACTTCGCCCCATTTCTCATGTGGCATCGCAACAACGGAAGCCAGCGACACGTCCGGGTGCGCCATGAGCGTGTTCTCAACCTCCACCGAACTGATATTCTCACCACCAGAAATAATGATGTCTTTCGCTCGGTCAGCGATTTGTATGTAGCTGTCAGGATGCTGGATCGCGATATCTCCAGAATTAAAGTAGCCACCTTTAAAGGCCTCTGCAGTGGCTTCCGGGTTCTTGAGATATCCTTTCATGACTGTATTGCCGCGAAGAGCGATCTCGCCCTGGGCTGTTCCGTCCCGCGCGATTTTGGTGTGTGTGCTGTCTCGGACAACAACAGGTTCCATCATCGGCATCGCCACCCCCTGGCGGGCCTTGATGGCGGCTGCCTCATCTTCGCTGCAGTCAGACCAACGATCAGCCTGCCAGAGGCAGCCCGTCACATGGCCATAAGTTTCTGTCAGCCCATAGACATGGGTGACATTAAATCCGAGGTCTGCCACTTTGGCCAATGTAGCCGGGGCCGGGGGCGCTCCGGCTGTGAATACCTGAACTTCGTGGTCAAAATCACGACGCTCCTCCATCGAGGAATTAACCAATGTATTCAGAACGATAGGGGCTCCACCAAAATGTGTCACCCCTTCGTCCGCAATGGCATCAAAGACATTGCTTGCAGTCACGTCTCGACAGCAAACCAAAGTTCCGCCGACAATCGGTAGCATCCAGGAGTGGTTCCAGCCGTTGCAGTGGAAGAGCGGGACAATCGTCAGATAAACCGGTGTTTGGCCCATGTGCCAGCTGACCAGTGTGCCCATGGTCATCAGATATGCGCCGCGATGGTGATAGACCACACCTTTAAGGCGCCCAGTGGTGCCAGAGGTGTAGTTCAAGGCAAGGCTTTCCCACTCGTCTTCGGGCCAGATCCATTGGAACTCTGGATCAGCAGACTTTAGCAGGTCCTCGTATTCTGGATATTTCCCAGACGCAGCGATGCCAGCATTCGGGTCTGCGACTTCAACAATCTGGGGCGCTTCTCCTTCCATCACGTCAATTGCGGCTTCCGCAAGCGGGATCAGGGCGCTGTCTACCAGTACGACTTTGGCTTCGCCGTGATCAAAAATGTAAGCAACTGTCGACACATCAAGACGTATATTGATGGTGTTGATCACAGCTGCACAGGCTGGAACCCCGAAATGCGCTTCGACCTGTGCCGGGACATTGGGAAGCAGCGTGGCGACCACGTCTCCTGGGCCAACACCCAATTTCACCAGCGCAGAGGCAAGGCGCGTGATACGGTCTGCATAGCCTTCGTAGGTCTCTCGGTGTTTGCCGTAGGAAACCGCCAGACGATCGGGATAGACTTCTGCTGCACGTTTTAAGTGCGATAACGGCGTAAGTGGCACATAGTTTGCGGCGTTCTTATCAAGCCCGGTTTCATCTTTCATCCAGCCCATAGCCATGTCCTCCCCACATGTCAGATGTTACTAAACCCTAGCGAGGCAATGTCTTTTGGGAAACCCGTAGGAACCCGTCCGTAGATTTACGTAACGTGCTGGCGTAGGGTGAGCGCATGATTTTGTCGCGCGGACGTCGTTATATCTTTGTGCACATCCCCAAAACCGGAGGCACATCCTTGGCATTGGCCCTAGAGGACCGTGCCATGAAGGACGACATTATGCTCGGCGACACGCCAAAGGCTGCGAAACGGCGGCGGCGCGTCAAAGGTGTTTTGGCCAATGGACGGCTTTGGAAACACTCTGGGCTGTCCGACATCGAAGGCCTGGCAACCCGCGAAGAAATCGAGACGTTTTTTAGCTTTACACTCGTGCGCAATCCCTGGGATCGTTTTGTGAGTTATTATCACTGGCTGCGGGATCAGGGATTTGAGCACACCGCCGTTCGTTTATCTAAGGCGCTGACATTCAAGGAGTTTCTGTCCCATCCGCACACGCAGACCTCCCTCGAAGGATCACCCTATGTGCGTTACATGACGGATATGCGTGGGGTGGAGCAGGGAAAGCTCTATATCCGGCTGGAACACTTTGCGACTGACGCGCAGCCGCTGTTTGAGCATTTGGGATTTGAGTTGGACCTGCCGCAGGTCAATCAATCAGATCGGGACAACGACTATCGCAGCTACTATGACGAAGAAGATGCCGCCCTATTGGGCGACATCTGCCGGGTCGATATTGACCGGTTTGGCTATCGTTTCGACTAGTACGACTAGTTCGATCAGGCCGCTTTAGCTGGGGCGAAACGTTCATAGAAAGTTTCGGTGTTCTCGGCCATGTCGCGAAGAAGTTTCGGGCAGGCAAAGCGTGCGCCAAATTTCTCTTCAAGCGCATCACATTGCTCGGCAGCCCATGCCGCACCAACGATATCCAGCCAAGCAAACGGGCCACCGGACCACGGGGCAAAGCCCCAGCCTAGGATCGCGCCAACGTCGCCTTCGCGAATGTCTTCCAACACACCTTCTTCCAGTGCGCGGACCGCTTCCAGTACCTGCGCGAACATCAGACGGTTTTGTACTTCGCTGACGTCAGGTTGATCCTCAAGACGGTCGTACTGCGCGCCGATGCCAGACCAATATCCCTGACGTTTGCCTTTCTCGTCATAGTCATAGAAGCCTGCTTTGACTTTGCGCCCAAGACGCCCTTCAGCTTCCATAAAGAAGATCACGTCATCAACCGCACTATCCGGGTAGTCCTCACCCATGGCGGCCTTTGTGGCACGGGCGATTTTTGCCCCCAGATCAACAGAGGTTTCATCGACCAATTGGATCGGACCCACCGGGAAGCCCAGCAGCTGAGCGGAGTTATCGATCAGGGCAGCGGCCACGCCTTCGCCAATCATGCGCAGGCCTTCGTTGATGTAAGGGATGATGCAGCGGTTGGCGTAGAAGAAGCGCGCGTCATTGACTACAATCGGCGTCTTCTTGATCTGACGAACGTAATCAAGCGCTTTCGCAACGGCTTTGTCGCCAGTTTCCTTGCCTTTGATGATCTCAACCAGCAGCATTTTCTCAACCGGTGAGAAGAAGTGGATGCCAATGAACTGATCCGCGCGGCTTGAGGCTTTGGCAAGTTCGGTGATAGGCAAGGTCGAGGTGTTGGAGGCAAAGATCGCATCCTTCGGGATCACGGCCTCGACCTTTTGGGTCATTTCCGCCTTCACCTTCGGATCTTCAAACACCGCTTCGATGATCAGATCGACATCTTTGAGCGCGTCTAGGTCTGTGGTTGCATTGATACGCGAGAGCATTGCTTCCTTATGCTCAGGTGTCGCCTTTTTTCGCGCAATGCCTTTGTCGGCAAAGGCTTCGGTGTAAGCCTTACCACGATTCGCCGCATCTTGGTTCTGGTCGATCAGAACCACATCGATTCCTGCTTTGGCAGAAACCAAAGCAATACCCGCACCCATCATGCCCGCGCCCAGAACACCAACTTTTTTGACCTTCTGATCGTCAACGGCTGGGCGGTTTGCGCCCTTTTCCAAAGCTTCTTTATTGATGAAGAGGCTGCGGATCATGGCGCCAGAGCTTGGGTTCATCAAGACATTGGTGAACCAGCGCGCTTCGACTTTCAGGGCCGTGTCAAATGGCACCAATGCGCCCTCATAAACAGCACTCAGCAAAGCTTTGGCCGCTGGGAAAGCACCCCAGGTCTTGCCATGCACCATAGCCGAGGCACCGACATAGGTCATGAAACCAGCCGGGTGGTAGGGTGTGCCACCGGGCATTTTGTAGCCCTTTTCATCCCAAGGTTTGACGAACTTAGGTTCCGACAAAATCCATTCGCGTGCCGCCGCCATCGGGTCATCGCTGACCTCATCAATGAGACCAGCCGCTTTGGCTTTCTTGGGATCACTCAGCTTGCCCTCCAGCAAGAAGGGAGCGGCCGCCATGGCACCCATCTTGCGCACCAGACGCGTGGTTCCACCCGCACCCGGAAAGATACCGACCATGATTTCCGGCAAGCCAATCTTGGCCTTTGGGTTATCCGCTGCAAAAATCCGGTGTGTTGCCAATGGGATTTCCATGCCGATGCCGAGACCAGTGCCTGGCATCACACAGGCCACTGGTTTGCCGCCTTTATTGGTCTTCGGGTCCATGCCAGCGCGTTCAATTTTGCGCAGAATACGATGCATCTCCATGATCCCATCAAACAGACCCTTGGCAGGGTTGTCGCCGGCCATCTCCTTCATCTTTGCGATGATATTGAGGTCCATTCCGCCCGCGAAACTGCCCTCCTTGCCAGAGGTGATGATAATGCCTTTGACATTTTCATCCACCAGCGCCTCGTCGGTGAATTTGTCGAGCAGTTCCAATGCTTCAAGGTTCAGCACGTTCATGCTCTTGCCTTGAGTGTCCCAGACCAGCGTCGCGATGCCTTCGGCATCAATATTCATTGTAAAATCAGTCATGTGTCGTCTCCCGGATAGGGGCTGCCGTCTTTACGGGTGAAGGCATAACCGCCTTCATCAATGGTCACTTTCATGTCGAGATCGCTGTACCACCCGACCTCTGTCGGCGTGCGCGCACCGACAGCGAGAAAGCGCACTTCGCCGCTCGATTTGTTTACGATGGTATGGCCGTTGGCATCACCCGCAGGGAAGGCGGCGCATTCGCCAGCTGACAGCTCTGTTTCGCCATGGTCATCCAGTAGAGTTGCCGTGCCGGAAATCACCATGACGAACTCGTCTTGGTTTTCATGCCAGTGCCGCAGGCTAGATTTCGCGCCGGGTTCCAAAATGGTGATATTGGCTCCGAATTGGGTCAAGCCAGCCGCATCGCTGAACCGCAGGCTGGATCGCCCCTCCATCTCTTTATGATGAATCTCAGGGTAGATGGTGCCGGATCGTGGCTTGATATTATCAAGATCAATCTTCGGCATCAGACACGCTCGATAATGGTTGCGGCGCCCATGCCAGAGCCGATGCAAAGCGTGGCTAGGCCGGTTTCCTTGTCAGAACGCTCAAGTTCGTCCAGCAGCGTGCCAAGGATCATCGCGCCCGTCGCGCCAAGAGGGTGGCCCATTGCGATAGAGCCACCATTCACGTTGACCTTGTCGGGATCAGCTTCAAAGGCCTGCATGAAGCGCATCACGACGGAGGCAAACGCTTCGTTGACTTCAAAGAGGTCAATGTCACCGATCTCCATCCCGCTTTCGCGCAGGATTTTCTGCGTAACTGGAACCGGACCGGTCAGCATGATCGTCGGATCCGTGCCGATTTTGGCTGTGGATTTGATGCGCGCGCGGGGCGTCAGGCCCATGCGTTCGCCGTATTCCTTATTGCCGATCAGAACCGCCGCAGAGCCGTCCACGATGCCTGAAGAGTTCCCCGCATGGTGAATGTGCTCGATCTTTTCCAGATGCGGGTATTTCATCAGCGCGATCTTGTCGAAACCGGGCATGAATTCACCCATGTCTTTGAAAGACGGTTTCAATGCGCCAAGAGACTGCATGTCGGTTTCAGGCCGCATATATTCATCATGTGCGAGGATCGGCAGGCCGTTGATGTCTTCGATAGGAATGATGGATTTTTCAAAATGCCCGGCATCCCAGGCAGCCTTAGCCCGACGCTGGCTTTCGACGGCCAATGCATCTGCCTGATCACGTGTGAAGCCGTATTCAGTCGCGATGATGTCGGCGGAAATGCCTTGCGGCACAAAGTAGTTATCAATCGCGATGGAAGGATCGACGGCAATGGCACCGCCGTCCATGCCCATCGGCACGCGGCTCATGCATTCTACGCCACCTGCGATATAGGCGTCGCCGCCGCCACCACGCACTTGGTTTGCCGCCATGTTCACAGCTTCGAGCCCAGAGGCGCAAAAACGGTTGATGGATACGCCTGGGATGCTTTCATCCAAGTCGGATGCCAACACGGCGGTTCGTGCCAAGCAGGCCCCTTGTTCGCCAACCTGAGTGACATTGCCCCAAATCACATCCTCGACCGCATGGCCCTCCAGATTGTTACGAGATTTCAACGCATTCAGCACCGCGGCACTGAGCTTTGGAGCGCTGACTTCATGCAAAGAGCCATCTTTTCGGCCTTTACCGCGCACGGACCGCACGGCGTCATAGATATAGGCGTCTGTCATGTTGGTCTCCTTAAAGGCCGCGGTCGCTTGGGTGACCGGGCATCAGATCGTATGGGTGTTTCCAACCGGGAGTGGCTTCAATGTTTGAAAGCCAGCGGTCAATGTTTGGCCAGTCTTTGCGGTCAAAACCGAAAGGTTCTGGGTAAAAGAGGTAGCCGCAGCAGGAGATGTCAGCGTTGGTAAGACCATCGCCAACCATCCAATCGCGACCCTCCAGATGACCATCCAGCACCTTGTAGGCGGCTTTCAAGCGGCCCTGCAGGAAGGCAATGGCCTCTTTGGGACGTTTGTCCTCTGGCAGGAAGTTCATGAGGAAACGGGTCGCGCCGTTCTGGGAAGAAAGCTTATGGTTGTCCCATAGAACCCAGCGCAGGATTTCATAGCGCTCTGCGGCGTCTTTGCCGCCAAATTTCCCAGACTTGTCCGAGATGTACTGCTGGATCACGCCGGACTGTGAAAGCTTTATATCGCCATCCACCAGAACCGGGACTTCTCCCATCTCATTCACATTGCTCAAATACTCTTCACTGCGGGCTTCGCCTTTGAAGAAGTCAACATAGACAGCTTCCCAAGGTAGGCCGGAAAGTTCCAGCGCGAGTGCGGCTTTGTAAGCGTTGCCGCTTTCACCGAAGCAGTAGAGTTTTAAGGTCATTAGGTGCTCCCAAAATCCAATTGCGTGCCGGAGGTTCTTCCTCCAGTTCTAAATCAGCGCTTTCGCGCTTCGAGTTCCAGATTGAACCGGCGCAGGCGATGCGCCAGTCCTTCTTGGTCTGTAACGGCGTCGAAGTTTTCGAAGAGAAATGACAGCGCTTCACCTTCGTCCAAACCGGCCTCTTGTGAAAACCGTTTCAGGCGCCGATAGGCATCTTCGGTCAGTGCAATTGGCATGCGGCGGGTTAGGCGAAAGCGTTTTGGCATGGTTTTTCCTTAGAAAGCTTCGGCATCCAGCGCCATAACGGTGTCTGCACCGCTTTCAATGCGAGCGAGGTGCATGGCCGTGGCTGGCAGGCGGCGTGCCATATAGTAACGCGCTGTCGCCAACTTGGTCTCGTGGAACGCCACGTCGGCGGTGTCGGCAGCGATTGCATCCAAAGATGCGCGCGCCATACGGCCCCACATCAGGCCCAGACAGACATGACCAAAGAGGTGCATGAAATCATAAGATCCGGCCAAGGCATGGTTCGGATTCTTCATGCCGTTTTGCATGAAATACATACCGGCGGCTTGAAGATGTTTGCTTGCGGTTTTTAATGGCTCAATGAAGTCTGCCATGGCTTCGTCTTCGCCATGTTCTTTGCAGAAGCTTTTCACCAGGTCAAAGAAGGCCATGACGTGCTTACCGCCATCTTGCGCCAGTTTACGCCCCACCAGATCCAACGCCTGCACGCCGTTTGCGCCTTCATAGATCATGGTGATGCGTGCATCGCGGGTGAACTGGCTCATACCATGTTCTTCGATGTAGCCGTGACCGCCATAGACCTGCTGAGCCTGTACCGTCATGTCGTAGCCCTGATCGGTCAGGAAACCTTTGATGACAGGGGTGAGCAGGGATACAAGGCCATCGGCGTCTTTGTCACCTGAGCGGTGGGCTTCATCAATCAGTTGAGCACCCCAAAGCAGGAAGGCTCGGCCACCTTCGATGAAGCTCTTTTGATCCATAAGCGCGCGGCGAATGTCCGGGTGCACAATCAATGGATCAGCTGGGCCATCCGGATTTTTGGCACCCGTCACATCGCGGCCCTGCAGGCGATCTTTTGCATAGGCCACTGCGTTCTGGTAGGCACCTTCGGCTTGTGAGAGACCCTGCATCCCCACGCCAAGTCGCGCTTCGTTCATCATGGTGAACATGGCGCGCATGCCTTTATGTTCCTCACCTAAAAGGTAGCCCGTTGCTTCGTCGTAGTTCATCACACAGGTTGAGTTGCCGTGGATGCCCATCTTCTTTTCGATATTGCCAACAGAGACACCATTGCGTGCGCCGAGTGAGCCATCTTCATTGACTATGAACTTTGGCACAATAAAGAGCGACACGCCTTTGATGCCTTCGGGCCCACCTGGGATTTTCGCCAGCACGAGGTGGATGATGTTATCCGCCATGTCGTGCTCGCCAGCTGAGATGAAGATCTTCTGGCCGGAAATTTTGTAGCTGCCATCATCCTGCGGTTCCGCTTTGGTGCGCATGAGGCCCAGATCGGTGCCGCAGTGCGGCTCTGTCAGGTTCATGGTGCCGGTCCATTCGCAGCTGACCATATTTGGCAGATAGGTCGCCTTCTGCTCATCCGTGCCATGTGCCAAAATCGCGGATGCCGCGCCGTGGGTCAGGCCCTGATACATGGTGAAGGCCTGGTTTGCGGCAGAGAACATCTCGCCGACAGCTGTACCAAGCACCACGGGCATGTTTTGGCCGCCGAACTCCTCGGGCATATCAAGCCCCGTCCAACCGCCTTCTTTGACCTGCTCAAAGGCTTCTTTGAAACCCGATGGTGTATAGACCACACCGTTTTCCAAACGACAGCCTTCCTGATCACCAACCACGTTCAAAGGGGCCACGACTTCGCTGTTCAGTCGTCCGGCTTCTTCCAGTATGGCATTGGTGAAGTCACGATCCAGATCAGCATAGCCAGGCGTATCGCTTTCGCTGACTTTCAGAACATCGTGCAACAGAAACTGCATGTCTTTGGTTGGCGCGGTGTAGGTTGGCATATTTGTCTCCGGGGCCTGTTATTCGGCCGCTTTTTTGGGCTGGTTCAGAGAGGCGATCATTTTTTCCCCCCACTTCATTTGTTCTTTGAGATCGGCAATGGCTTCATCAAGCTCTTCGCGCTGACGTTCCATATCGGCCAGCCGTTCCCTTGCGATGTCATAGGTGCGGCTGAGCTGCGTGAGCTGCTGATCGCCCATGTCATAAAGATTCAAAAGCTGGCGGATCTCTTCCAGTGAGAAGCCAAAACGCTTGCCGCGAAGGATGAGTTTTAGCCGGGCGCGGTCGCGGCGCGTAAACAGGCGTTTTTGACCTTCACGTACCGGGAACAAAAGTTCTTTGGCCTCATAAAACCGCAAGGTTCGTGGGGTGACACCAAAAGCGTCACACATCTCGCGGATCGTCATAAAGTCTTCAGTCATCGGTTTCCCCTCACATCAGCCCGGTGGTGATCTCCTCAAATCGGCCAGGCATCCCAAACCCCATTGGGAGCTTGTTCCTTTACGTTTACGTAAGAATACTATTACGTCAATTCTAGCTTTACGTAAACTTCCTTCACGTAAAGTGTGGTGAATTGGTGAATTTCCGCCGCGTTATGGGCTGTTTCGGATATTTTATTGTTTTAAAACAATGTATTAAAAAAATCGCGCAGCGGGGCTACACGATTTCGTGACGTTACGGATTTTCGAAGTTTAACCGCTGAATGGCTGGCTATTTCAAAGAATTGGCTGTCTCAGCGCGCAGATCTTCAAGTTCTTCGATTGCTTCTGCGAGCTGGTCGCGCTGCTCATATAGGCTTTTGAGTTGCTCGTCCGCCATCTCTACAAATGCAGCCATTTGCGCCTCGCTGCCTTCTTTTTCATAGATCAAAAGCCACTGACGCAGCTGTTCGAGTTTCAGCCCAAACCGGCGACCACGCATGATCAGAGTCATTCGGGCGACTTCTCTTGGACCGTAAAAGCGAGATCGGCCTTCGCGCTCTGGGGCAAGCAGTTCGATATATTCGTAGTAACGCAAAGTCCTTGGCGTCACCTCGAATTTCGCGCACATTTCTTTAAATGTCAGACGCTGCGTGGTCATAACAAGTTCTCCCTTGCGGCAAACTTATGCGCAGTGTTCAAAGAGAGCAACCGGTCAGGCGCGATGACGTCGCTACGTCCTTGTGATTGATCGAAGATAACGTGAAAGGATCAGGCGATGAGCGTCGATCAAAGCAAGATTGCTCAGCAGTTTATCGAGGCCATTCCTCACGCCAAAGCGCTTGGAATGGAAGTGACTGAGGTTGGTGAAGGCATTGCGCAGCTTGAAATGGACTATGACAAGCGGTTCATTGGCGATCCTGACACTGGGGTTATCTCCGGAGGTGCAGTCTCAGCATTGATGGATACCTGTTCCGGGGCTGCTGTTCTCAGCCACCCAGACGTCACCGGGGCAACAGCGACCATCGACTTGCGCATCGACTACATGCGGGCCGCTAATCCGGGTCAGCGCATCATTGCGCGAGCAGAAGTTTATCATCTCACCCGGACAGTCGCTTTTGTGCGCGCCAAGTCTTACGACAATGATCGTGAAAATCCTGTTGCCACCGCGACAGGTGCTTTCACAGCGGAGAAAAAGGCATGAGCAGACCGCGTCCAGAACCCGTCCAAGTCGTAAAGCAACGCCGAGATGCTGCATTAAATGCTCTGGTCGCAAGTATCCCTTACTGTGAGTTCCTAGGGGTTCACTTTGAGCGGCGCGGAGATGAGCTGACCGGGATCATGAAGTTTCAGGAAACCAATATCGGGAACCCGCTGCTGCCAGCATTGCATGGGGGGGCGACGGCGGCGTTTCTTGAAATCACTTCGGTGATTGGATTGCGCTGGGCAACGCTTTGGGAGGATATGGAAAGCGGGGTGCTCTCGCTGGATGAGCTCGAAAAGGGCAGCCTTCCACGTTTGCCCAAAACCATCGATTTCACCGTGGACTACCTGCGTTCAGGATTGCCACGAGATGCCTATGCACGTGCGCGGGTCAATCGGTCGGGGCGTCGCTATGCGTCTGTGCATGTCGAAGCTTGGCAGGATCGCCGCGAGAAGCTTTTTGCGCAGGCGACTGGTCATTTCCTGATGCCGGCTCCCGTGGGCGATTGACCAGATGACAACACAAGCCGCTCGGCAGCCAGAGGTCACACACCGCCGTATTCTTAAGATCGCATTGCCAGTGGTCCTGTCCAACGCGACCGTCCCGATTTTGGGTGCCGTCGATGTCGGCGTTGTCGGTCAGCTAGGTGAAGCTGCGCCAATTGGTGCAGTGGCGATGGGTGCGATTATTCTGTCTTCGATCTACTGGATTTTTGGTTTCCTGCGCATGGGAACAGCCGGTCTGGTTGGCCAAGCGGCGGGTGCCGAGGATAGTGCCGAAGTCTCGGCTATTCTCACTCGCGCAATGATGATCGCAGGGGCAGGGGGCTTGCTGCTGATCCTGCTGCAGATACCAATATTCGCAGCGGCCTTTATGTTGTCGCCTGCCTCACCTGAGGTCGAGAGCCTTGCGCGGGATTACCTGCAGATCCGTATTTGGACAGCACCTGCTGCGATTGCGGTTTATGCCGCCACAGGATGGCTCGTCGCGATGGAGCGCACAACGGGTGTGTTTTGGGTCCAGTTCGTGATGAACGGGATCAATATCCTGTTGGATCTATGGTTTGTTTTGGGCCTCGGCTGGGGTGTCGAGGGCGTAGCCATAGCGACGGTCATTGCAGAATTGACTGGCGCCGCCCTGGGTCTGTGGCTTTGTCGAGATGCCTTTGATCATGTGGAGTGGCGCAATTGGGCGCGTGTCTTTGATCGTGCCAAGCTTATTCGCATGGGGCTGCTGAATGTGGATATTCTCATCCGTTCAGCTCTCCTTATGGCGATATTCTCAAGCTTTGTTTTTCTTGGTGCAGGCTTTGGCGATGTAACATTGGCGGCAAACGAAGTCCTGATCCAGTTCACCTACATTGTGGCCTATGCCATGGACGGCTTCGCCTTTGCAGCCGAAGCGCTGATTGCGCGTGCAATCGGGCAGGGCAATGTGAGACGATTGCGAAAATCCGCCCTGATGTGTTCCTTCTGGGGCGCTGTCACCTGCACCAGCATGGCGCTATTCTTCGCCTTCGGTGGGCCCTGGCTGATTGACGTGATGGCCAAGTCGGCAGACGTGCAGGCCGATGCGCGTATCTATTTGATCTGGATGGTTGCAGCGCCAATCGTTGGCTGCGCAGCGTGGATGTTAGACGGTATTTTTATTGGCGCAACTCGCGGGAGTGATATGCGCAATATGATGATCGTCAGCGCCATCATCTATGTGATCGCGGTGCTGGTTTTGATCCCAGTCTTTGACAATCATGGCCTCTGGGCTGCTTTGCTGATTTCCTTCGCGGTGCGCGGAGCTACACTTGGCTCGCGCTACCCAGCTTTGGAGCGTTCCGTGAACGCTTAAAGGATATCCAATACGCTTTCTGGTGGGCGTCCCAGACGCGCTTTGCCATTGGCAATTACCACAGGGCGTTCAATCAGTTTTGGCACTTCGACCATGGCTGCGATCAACATATCTTCATCGCTGTCCTTGCTCAGACCACGCTCTTTAAACTCCGCTTCGCTTTTACGCATCAGATCTATTGCCGGAATGCTGAGAAGTTTGAGAACCTCGCGGATTTCGGCCTCAGTCGGCGCATCCTCAAGGTATTTGCGGATTGTCACCGGGCCTTTTTCTTCAACCAAAGCAAGGGTTTGGCGGGATTTCGAACAGCGTGGGTTGTGCCAGATCTCAGTCATAGCCAGTCCTCTCGTTTGGTGCCAATGGCCTCTGAAACACTGCTAAAGCCATCGCGGGCAAGCAATTCATCCAAGCCGCGCACAATGTCCTCGACCATCGAAAGGCCGCCATAAACCAATGCGGTGTAAAGCTGCACCACAGAAGCGCCTGCGCAGATTTTCGTATAGGCCTGTTCTGCATTCGAGATGCCACCAACGCCTACCAGCGGCAGCTTGCCTTCGGTCAGTCTGGAAAGCTGCGCCAACACGCGTGTCGATTTCTCAAACAACGGCGCGCCTGAGAGGCCGCCTTTTTCATCTCGGTGCTCTGACAGCAACCCGTCGCGGTCCAACGTGGTGTTGGTGGCGATGATGGCATCCAAACCGCTTTCCACGGCCACCTCGGCGATCTCGGCCAGTTCCGCTTCGGTCAGATCCGGGGCGATCTTCAGGAACACAGGGATTTTACGGTCCAGACCCGCGCGAGCTTCCATCACACCAGCGAGCAAGGCGGAGAGAGCCGCTTTGCCTTGCAAGTCACGCAGTTTTTCGGTGTTCGGTGAGCTGACATTCACTGTTGCGAAATCCAAATGCGCGCCGCAATGCGCTAGCACCTTGGCAAAGTCGGCGGCGCGATCCTCAGAGTCTTTGTTGGCTCCAAGGTTCAGACCGATCACAGCATCTCGTGGACGCTGTGCAAGACGGGAGGCAATGGCTTCCATGCCTTCGTTGTTAAACCCAAAGCGGTTGATGGCCGCGCGGTCCTCAGTCAAACGGAAAAGGCGTGGTTTCGGGTTGCCGGGCTGTGGCCGCGGTGTCGCTGCACCAACCTCGAAGAACCCAAAGCCTGCGCGCGAAAGACCCAAAAGCGCTGTCGCGTTTTTGTCGAAACCTGCTGCGAGCCCCACCGGGTTGGGCAGCTCGATCCCTGCAAAAGTCGTGCGCAGGCGAGGGGAGGTTAAAAGTCCCGGATTGGCTGCAGCACCAAGTTGCAGCGCTTTGATCGCCAAACCATGAGAATTCTCTGGATCAATCTTGTGTAAGATCGGCATGCCGATTTTTTCAAGGAAGTTCATACGCCAGCCTCCTTCGGGAATTCGTGGACACCATCCACCAGCGGCAGCGGTTTCGCCCACAGCACTTCATCAAGGCGCATTTCGCGATATAGATGCGGGAATTTATCGCCACCGCGTGAGACTTCCCACTTCAGCGCCTCGCCTAGATCATTGGCCTCCAATGCCAGCAGCCAAAGCCCATCGAGACCCGCAAAGTGCTTGGCGGCTGTCTCTGCAGCCTGCGTAGCCGTGGAAAAATGCACGAAGCCATCGGCCAGATCAATTGGGGCGCCCATTGTGGTGCCTTCTGCCTGCAACTGGGCCCATTCATCGGCCCGAAATATCTTGAAAATCAGCATGAGGCTCAAATGCCCGTCGAATGTGCAATGGTCAAGCATTTGCGCGCTGTCATGATCCTGTTACCGCCACAACCGTAGGTTCCGCGACAAGAGTTTTGACTCATGGGTCAAAATTGTGTCCAAATCACTCCGATAACAATTAAGGGGAGTTCCGATGTTCATGCGTTTTCTAACCAGTGCGGCCGCGCTTGCTGTCACAGCTGGCATGGCGTCTGCCGAATATAAGCTGACCATCCTACATACAAACGACATCCACAGCCGGATTGAGTCGATCAACAAATATGATTCTACCTGTAACGCCGAAGGCGAAGCAGAGGGCAAATGCTTTGGTGGCGTTGCGCGTATCAAAACGCTGATCGATGCCAAGCGCCAAGAGCTGGCCGGTCAGAACTTCTTGGTTCTGGACGCGGGCGATCCATTCCAAGGGTCTTTGTTCTACACCACCTACAAGGGTGAAGCGGAAGCCGAGTTCATGGAGCAGATCGGCTATGACGTCATGGCCGTTGGCAACCATGAATTTGACGATGGTCCAGCAGGCCTTGAAAAGTTTGTAGATACGGTTTCCTTCCCGGTGATCTCTGGCAACCTGGATCTGACCTCAGAACCAATGCTGAAAGGCAAAGTGAAGAATCACGTCGTGCTGGAAGTTGGCGGTGAAAAGATCGGCATCATCTCAGCGTTGGCGGTGGATACGGTCGACACATCTTCTCCGGGTGACAACGTTGTTTTCCAAGATGAGATCGACAGTCTGAAAGCAGATGTCGCTGCGCTGGAAGCAGAAGGTGTGAGCAAGATCATCGCGTTAAACCACGTCGGTCTGGCAAAAGACCTCGACATTGCAGCCAACGTTCCAGGTCTTGATCTGGTGGTCGGTGGGCACTCTCACACTTTGCTGTCCAACACATCTGACCGCGCGGCGGGGCCATACCCGACTATGGTTGGCGACGTGCCTGTGGTTCAGGCTTATGCCTATTCAAAATATGTTGGTGAGATCACTCTGACCTTTGATGATGCGGGTAACGTAACATCTGCGATGGGTGAACCAATCCTACTCGATGCATCTGTCGAACCGAATGCGGCCATGTCGGCACGTGTTTCTGAGATGGGCGCTCCCATCGAAGAGATGAAAAAACGTGTCGTAGCGGATGCAGCTGACGTGATCAATGGCGATCGCAATGTCTGCCGTCTGCAGGAATGCGGCATGGGCAACCTTGTAGCGGACGCTATGCTTGACCGTGTCGCGGATCAGGGCATCACAATCGCGATCCAGAACTCTGGTGGTCTGCGTGCCTCTATTGATGCGGGCGAAGTCACCATGGGTGAGGTTCTGACGGTTCTGCCATTCCAGAACACTCTGTCGACTTTCCAGGTGTCTGGTCAGACCGTGATCGATGCGCTTGAAAATGGTGTGAGCCAAATCGAAGAAGTGAAGGGCCGCTTCCCTCAGGTGGCTGGCCTGAAGTTCACCTTTGATGGGTCTGTCGCGCCGAACGAAGGCCGCATCCAAGAGGTGATGGTCATGAAAGACGGCGCTTGGGTTCCGATTGATCCAGCGGCAACCTATGGTCTGGTGTCCAACAACTACGTGCGTAATGGTGGTGACGGTTACAAAATGTTCCGCGATGCTGAAAACGCTTATGACTTTGGCCCTGACCTGGCAGATGTGACCGCAGAATACATTGCTAAAAACGCGCCATACACTGCTTACACAGACGGTCGTATTACTCAAAAGTAGGCCTTAAAATAGCACATGAGGGCGCGGGTTACCGCGCCCTTTTTTGTTCAGCGATCCCAAGTTTTGGGGCGCATACGTTCCATCTCCGGCGTGATCGGGATGAATTCTTTGTCATCACCAATAGGCAATGAAAACGGCCCCTGTGACCAATCCTGAGATTTCCAACTTTCTTTTGCGAGATCAATCTTCTCCGGCGATGAAGACACAAAGTTCCACCACATGTACCGCGGTCCATTTAATGTGGCGCCCCCAAGCGCAAGCAGGCGCGCGCCCGTCGGCCCGGCTTTCACAGCCATTTTATCACCTGGCTTGAAAATCATCATTTGTCCCGCTTGATAAATTTGCCCGGCCACTTCGATGCTGCCAGTTGTCACGTAGATTCCACGATCTTCATGGTCATCCGGCAAGGGAAACCAAGCGCCGGGTTGAAGCGTTACATCAACGTAAAATATGTCTGATTGCATCGTTACAGGGGATGTTTCGCCATATCCGGTCCCCAGTATCAGGCGCGCAGAGGCACCATTGTCCTGGAGGAATGGAAGTGCTTCTTTGCTGTGGTGCTCAAAATCAGGATTGGTGTCTTCTTTGTCTTCAGGCAAAGCAACCCAGGTCTGAATACCAAACATGGAATGCGCTGTTTTGCGCGTCTCTTCTGAAGTGCGCTCAGAGTGGGTGACGCCTTTACCTGCCAGCATCCAATTGACTTCGCCCGGATAGATCATCTGCCGTGTGCCGAGGCTGTCGCGGTGTTCGAACTCTCCTTCATAAAGATAAGTCACCGTGCCAAGGCCAATGTGCGGATGTGGGCGAACATCAATGCCGTTTTCGTTGATAAATTCAGCTGGTCCCATTTGATCAAAGAATATGAAAGGTCCAACCATCTGGCGTTGCGGGGCCGGTAGGGCACGGCGTACTTCAAAGCCGCCAAGGTCGCGACTGCGTGGAACAATCATTGTTTCAATATCGTCCACCGAAGCGGCGTAGGTCGGGTGTAGAGGGTTCCAACTCATGTTCAGCTCCTTGATGTTGATATCTTTGTTGCAACAAAAGTAGGAGCTGTGACTCAAAAGGCCATCCTCTGAATCTGCACGATATTTGCGCATGATCGCACATCGCAGGGTGGTCCGTGCAATTTAGAAGGGTGAACTACGGCGATTTTTGCATTAGAAATCCTTATGGACCACCCGCTGATCGATCTCATCAACCAGAAAATCGCCGAGGCTGAAGCCGACGGCGAATTTGAAAATCTGACGGGGCAAGGAAAGCCTCTACCCAAAGTGGATGATCCGGAAAACGCTCTGATCAACCGCTTGATAAAGGAAAGTGGTGGCGTTCCAGAGTTTGTATCGCTCAGCCGTGAACTTCAGAAACTGCGCGAAGAGTTGCGCGAAACTGGGGACCGCACGCGTCGGCAGGACATTCTGAAAGAGATGTCGATGATGGAAGCGCGGATAGAAATCGCTCGGAAAGCCCATCGCTGACATCCTGATTATCAAATGAAGCCGTTAGGTGCATCAGGAGGTGCATAAGCGCAATTTGACTTGGCGAGGCTTTGCCAACTCGATTTAGTAAAGGGGCTTAACAAGAGGCCTTTATGACCAACTCCTACGCCACACCTCCGGGAGGATTGCCTCCGCAAAAGCCGTTTGACGCAAGTCGGGCGGTTTTTAACGAAGCCTATGTGTTTTTCCCGCGGCGTGTGATGACGGATATTGTCACCTCAAACCTGCCGTATTGGTCAGACACAAGGGCGTGGATCATCGCGCGGCCTTTGAGCGGATTTGCGGAGACCTTTGCGCAGTACATCATGGAAGTGGCTCCGGGTGGCGGAAGCACACGCCCAGAGCCAGACCCCGATGGCCAAGGCGTTCTTTTTGTAGTGTCAGGGACGGTTTCCCTGACCATCGAAGGGCGGCTCTTTGAGTTGATGGCAGGCGGATATGCCTATCTACCGCCCAGCTGCGACTGGGCGCTTTCAAATGATGGAAACACAACCGCAACCTTTCACTGGGTGCGAAAGTCCTACGAACGTGTTGAAGGTATTGATGCGCCTGAAGCTTTTGTCGTTGCCAATGAGGCAGACATTGCGCCCACTCAAATGCCCGACACGGATGGGCGCTGGGCGACAACGCGTTTTGTTGACCCAGATGACCTGCGTCACGACATGCATGTAAACATTGTGACCTTTGAGCCGGGGGGCCTGATCCCGTTCCCGGAAACCCACATCATGGAGCACGGGCTCTATGTGCTGGAGGGGCAGGCGGACTATCTGCTTAATCAAGACTGGCTGCACGTTGAAGCGGGCGATTTCATGTGGCTGCGGGCTTTCTGCCCTCAGGCCTGTACCGCCAAAGGGACAGGGCGTTTCCGCTATTTGCTTTATAAAGACGTCAATCGCCATCCACGCCTGCGCTGAGTCTGGCTTTGTAACCCATACAATCTGGGGCTGGTCATTTCTGGCGAAAGCCGTTGAAGTGCCCATAAGCGCACTGATTGCAGGAGCATTGATATGTCTGAGCGTAAAATTCGCATATTCATCAATGGGTTCGGCCGCATTGGCAGGACGGTTTTGCGAATCCTGACGCAGACAGAGACCCATCCGGGCTTTGAGATTGTCGGCATCAACGACATCGAATCCCTGGAAACCTGTGCCTACCTTTTTGAGTATGACTCTGTCTTTGGCACCTATGGCGGTTCAGTTGAGACCACCTCTGACGCGCTGATTGTGGATGGGCAGAGCTATGCATTTCATGGAGTAGAAGATATCGCGACGCTCGATCTTGCTGGCGTTGATATCGTGCTGGAATGCACCGGGATGACTGGCAATCGGGCTGTTGTCGAACGTGGTCTTAAAGCAGGCGCCGGCAAGGTGCTGATCTCAGGGCCAAGTGATCAGGCTGATCTGACAATTGTCATGGGTGCAAATGAGGAAACTCTGCAAGATCAAAGGATTGTTTCCAACGCCTCATGCACGACAAATGCTCTGGCACCTCTGATGAAGACGCTCGATGAGGCTTACGGCTTGATCAGTGGTCATATGACGACAGTGCACTGCTATACTGGCTCGCAGCCGACCGTGGACAAACCGCGCGGTAACTTGGAGCGCAGCCGCGCCGCTGCGCTCTCGATGGTGCCAACCACAACAAGCGCACAGAAGATGATTGATCGTGTCCTGCCGCATCTCGAAGGGCGCGTCGAAGCTCGCGCGATCCGGGTGCCGACGGCTTCGGTCAGTGCGATCGACCTTACAATTCAAACTGAGAAGAATGTCAGCAAAGAAGATGTGAATGCGCATCTTCTGAGGGCAACGGAAGCGGGCATACTGGGCTGGACCAAGAAGCCTTTGGTTTCAACGGACCTACGCATGCGCCCCGAATCCCTTGTGATCTGTGAGCGGGAAACGTCTGTGTCAGTTGGCGGGCTGCTGCGAGTCTTTGGCTGGTATGACAATGAATGGGGCTTTTCCTGCCGCCTGCTAGATGTGGCAAAGCGCATGGCAGGAGAAGACTAAGGATGTCAGAGCATGCATTGATCCTGATCGATATTCAGGTCGGTTTTAATGATCCCATCTGGGGAGAGCGGAACAATCCCGATGCAGAAAAGCGTGCAGGTGATTTATTAGCGCATTGGCGTGCAAATGGGCGGCAGGTTGTGCATGTGCGGCACGTTAGCGTAGAGCCGGGATCTCCGCTGTCCGGGGCAGGGACCGAATTCAAACCTGAAGTTACGCCGATGCCAGAAGAGGTGATTTTCGAGAAATCCGTGAACTCTGGTTTTATTGGCACCGGGCTGCAGGCACATCTGGAGAACATCGGTGCGTGTGAACTGACAATCTGCGGTCTGACCACGCCGCATTGTGTTTCGACCACTACGCGCATGGCCGCCAATCTGGGGTTCAAAGTCAATCTCGCAGAGGATGCTTGTGCGGCTTTCACATCCAATGCAGACACGAGTTTTGACGATGGACCTGCGCTGACGGCAGAGGAAATCCACCGGACCGCATTGGCGCATTTGCACGGTGAATTCGCCGAAGTTGTGAAAACAAACACGCTGCTTCAGGCATAAAAAAGCCCCGCACACGGCGGGGCTTTTTGTTCTATTTCAGCGCCTTACTTGCGCTTCTTCGGAGGCATCAGATCGGTGATGGTGCCTTCAAACATTTCAGCCGCGAAGTTCACGGTTTCCGACAGGGTCGGGTGCGGGTGAATGGTGTGACCCAAGTCCACTGCGTCAGCACCCATTTCGATGGCAAGCGCGACTTCGGCAATCAGGTCGCCAGCGTTCGGGCCAACGATTCCTGCGCCAATCACACGTTCGTGCTCGTCAAACACCAGCTTGGTGATACCTTCGGAGCGACCAAGTGAAAGGGAACGACCAGAGGCAGCCCATGGGAAGACACCTTTGCCAACCTTCACGCCTTCGGCTTTCGCCTGCGTTTCGGTCATGCCGACCCAAGCCACTTCTGGATCAGTGTAAGCCACAGACGGGATGACGCGTGCATCAAAGAAACGCTTGTGACCTGCGGCCACTTCAGCGGCCACTTTGCCTTCATGCACGGCTTTGTGTGCGAGCATTGGCTGCCCGACGACATCGCCGATTGCGAAGATGTGGGACTGTCCCGTGCGCTGCTGGTTGTCGACCGCGATAAAGCCGCGCTCGTCGACTGCAACACCTGCCGCTGCCGCGTTGATCTTCGCGCCATTCGGGCGACGGCCAACTGCGACCAGTACTTTGTCGAAGGTATCAACGGTCTCGCCGTCTGGGCCTTCCATGGTGACTTTCAAACCAGCGTCGGTTGCTTCTACAGCGGTGACTTTGGTCTTGGTCAGGATGGCTTCATAGCGGCTTTCGATGCGTTTCTGCAAAGGCTTAACGATGTCTTTGTCAGCGCCCGGAATGATCTGGTCCATGAATTCAACGACGGTCACTTTCGATCCCAGCGCGTCATAGACTGTGCCCATTTCCAAGCCGATAATGCCACCGCCGAGAACCAGAAGACGCTCTGGAATGTCTTCCAGTTCCAGCGCGCCAGTGGAGTCGATCACGCGAGGATCGTCATGTGGAATGAACGGCAGAGTGACAGGCTCAGACCCAGCAGCGATGATGCATTGATCAAAGCTGACGGTGGATTTTGCACCATCATTGTCGACTTCGATCATGTTCGGGCCGGTGAACGTGCCGTAGCCGTTCACAACCTGAACCTTACGCGCCTTCGCAAGACCTTTCAGACCGCCAGTCAACTGGTTGACCACACTCTCTTTCCAGCCGCGCAGCGCGTCGATATCGACCTCAGGCTTGGCAAACTTCACACCGAAGTGCTCCATTTCTTCGGCCTCGGTGATGACCTTTGCGCCGTGCAGCAATGCTTTGGACGGAATACAGCCGACGTTCAGGCAGACACCACCAAGGGAGCTGTCTTTCTCGATCAGCACCACCTTTTTGCCAAGGTCCGCCGCGCGGAAGGCCGCGGTGTAGCCGCCCGGGCCAGAGCCCAGAACCACGACTTCCGCATGCACATCACCAGCGCCTGTGGCAGTGCCGGTTGGCGCAACGGCTGTTGGCGCAGCGGGTGTTTCTGCCTCAGCAGGCGCTTCTGCTGCAGTTTCAGCTTCCGCGCCGTCCAGAACCAGGATCAGCGAGCCTTCAGAAACATTGTCGCCTTCGGCCACTTTGATTTCTTTGACCGTGCCCGCCGCAGGGGACGGTACTTCCATGGTCGCTTTGTCAGATTCTAGCTCGATCAGCGGGTCTTCAACACCAACGGCGTCACCGACTTCAACCAGGATAGACACCACTGGGACGCTGTCGAAATCACCAATATCAGGGACTTTAACTTCCATCGATCTCTCTCCTTACCACATCAACTTGCGCATATCGCCGAGCAGGGTCTTCAGCGTCACGGTGAACCGTGCTGCCAGTGCCCCGTCGATGGCGCGGTGGTCGTAAGACAGGGACAGCGGTTGCATCAGGCGCGGCACGAATTCCTCACCATTCCAGACCGGTGCCATTTTCGAACGTGTCAGGCCAAGGATCGCCACTTCAGGTGCGTTCACGATAGGGGTGAAGGAAGTGCCGCCGATGCCGCCGAGAGACGAGATGGTGAAGGTCGCGCCCTGCATGTCGTCACCCTTCAATTTACCTTCGCGCGCTTTGCCTGAAAGCTCCATCAGGTCCTTGGAAATCTCAACGATGCCCTTGCGGTCCGCGTCTTTGATCACCGGAACCATCAGGCCGTTTGGCGTGTCTGCCGCAAAGCCGATGTTGTAGTAGTCTTTCTTGATCAGCTTGTCGCCATCTGGGTGGATGGAGCTGTTGACTTCCCAGTGCTCTTTCAGGGCAGAAACGGACGCTTTGATGACAAAGCTCAGCAGGGTGACGCGGTAGCCATTTTCCTTGGCCATCGTGTCCATTTCCTTGCGGTATTTGTCCAGATCCGTGATGTCCGCTTCGTCGTTGTGTGTGACGTGCGGGATGTTCAGCCAAGAGCGGTGCAGGGCCGGGCCAGAGATCTTTTTGATGCGTGGCATCTCGACATCTTCGACCTTACCGAATTTGCTGAAATCAACCGCTGGGATCGGCGGAATACCCATGCCGCCGCTTGCCGCAGGCGCTGCTGTTGCGGGTGCGGAAGTGGATTTCAGGAAGGCAGTGACGTCTTCTCGTAGGATGCGGCCTTTGCGACCACTGCCGTTGATCTTTGCGATATCAATGTCGAGCTGGCGTGCGAATGCGCGCACAGATGGGGAGGCGTGTGCTTTACCAAAACCGCTGTCGGTGACAGCCACTGGTGCCGCTGGAGCGGGGGCCGTTGCCGGAGCAGCTGGTGCCGCCGCAGGGGCAGCGGTTGGCGTTTCCGCAGGAGCGACTGCTAGCGCATCTGCACCCACTTCGGAATCCAGAACCAACACAACAGCGCCTTCGCCAATCTCGTCGCCTTCAGCGACTTTGATTTCCAAAACCTTACCTGCTGCGGAGGACGGTACTTCCATCGTTGCCTTGTCGGATTCCAGCTCGATGATCGGATCTTCTTCGTCGATCACATCACCGACTTCAACCAGAACGGATACAACGGGAACCGCGTCGAAATCCCCGATATCGGGTACTTTGACTTCAATTGTCATGATCTTGTCTCCTCTGTTCCGATCACACTAGACGGGGGTTCGGCTTGGTGCCGTCAATGTCGTATTTCTTAAGTGCCTTCTCGAGCACGGCTTTGGTGATGCCACCTTCACGATAAAGATCGACCATGGCCGCTGCTGCGATATGGTTGGCATCAACTTCGAAGAAGCGGCGCAGGTTCACGCGGCTGTCGGAACGGCCGTAGCCGTCTGTGCCGAGTACCGTGTAGCGACCCGGCACACAGGCGCGGATCTGTTCTGCGTAGTTCTTCATGTAGTCGGTGGCCGCGATGATTGGGCCTTTGGTCTTTGCCAATTGCTCTGCCACAAACGGAACCTTCGGATCCGCAAGCGGGTTCAGGCGGTTGTGGCGTTCAGCGTCCTGACAATCACGTGCCAGTTCGTTGAAGCTTGTCGCGGACCAGATATCGGACGTGACACCAAAGTCCTCTTCCAGCATCTCTGCCGCCTTGATGGCCTGGACCAAGATCGTGCCAGAACCCATCAGGTTGACGTGTTTCTTGCCCGGCTTCTTCACTTCCTTGAAGCGGTAGAGACCTTTGATGATGTCGCCTTCCACACCCATCGGCATATCCGGATGCGCGTAGTTTTCGTTCATCAGTGTCAGGTAGTAGAAGACATCTTTCTGTTCTTCGTACATTTCCTTCATGCCGTGCTGCAGGATAACCGCCACTTCATACTGGAAAGTTGGGTCATAGCTGATGCAGTTCGGGATTGTGCCCGCAAGGATGTGGCTGTGACCGTCTTCGTGTTGCAGACCTTCGCCATTTAGCGTTGTCCGACCTGCTGTGCCGCCGAGCATAAAGCCACGTGCACGGCTGTCGCCTGCCGCCCATGCCAAATCGCCGATGCGCTGGAAGCCAAACATGGAGTAGTAGATGAAGAATGGGATCATCGGTACGCCGTGGTTGGAATAAGACGTTGCCGCTGCAATCCAATCAGCCATCGCACCCGCTTCGTTGATGCCCTCCTGAAGAACCTGACCATCTACAGTTTCTTTGTAGTACTGCATCTGATCCGCATCTTGTGGCGTGTAGTTCTGCCCCAGCGGGTTGTAGATACCCACAGAACGGAACAGGCCTTCCATACCAAAGGTGCGGCTTTCGTCCGGCACAATTGGCACAACATTTTTGCCCATCTTCTTGTCGCGCAGAAGCGTGGTCAGAATACGGACAAAGGCCATAGTGGTAGAGATCTCACGATCACCGGTGGATTTCAGCTGTGCTGAGAACTTGTCCAGAGCAGGAATTTCCAGCTTCGGAGAAACGGTCTCGCGTTTAGGGAACTCACCACCCAGAGCCTTACGGCGATCCGCCAGATAGGCTTTCTGCGCGTTGTTTAGCTTCACGAATGGGGCTTTGCCCACGTCTTCATCGCTCACTGGGATGTCAAAACGATCCCGGAATGCGCGAAGTTGGTCTTCATTCATTTTCTTCTGTTGGTGAGTCGTATTCTGACCTTCACCGGCAGAGCCCATGCCATGACCTTTTACGGTTTTTACCAGCAGGCAGGTTGGTTGACCTTTGGTGTCTGTCGCGCGTTTGAATGCGGTGTAAACCTTTTGAGGGTCGTGCCCGCCACGACGCAGGGACCAGATTTGCTCGTCAGTCCAATCTTCCACCAGCTTTGCAGTCTCAGGGTATTTGCCGAAGAAGTGCTTGCGGATGTAGGCACCGTCTTTGGATTTGAATGTCTGATAGTCACCGTCGACGGTTTCATCCATCAGCTGACGCAGTTTGCCGGTGGTGTCTTTCTCAAGCAGCTCGTCCCAGCCTTTGCCCCAAAGCAGTTTGATGACGTTCCAGCCTGCACCTCGGAAGTCGCCTTCGAGCTCCTGTACGATCTTGTGGTTGCCGCGGACCGGGCCGTCCAGACGCTGTAGGTTGCAGTTTACAACAAAGATCAGATTGTCGAGCCCCTCACGTGCTGCAAGGTCAATTGCACCACGGGATTCTGGTTCATCCATCTCGCCATCGCCGAGGAAGACCCAGACTTTGCGGTCTCCCATGTCAATGTGACCACGGTTATGCATGTATTTCATGAACCGGGCTTGGTAGATCGCCATTAGCGGACCAAGACCCATAGAAACTGTTGGGAACTGCCAGTAATCCGGCATCAGCCATGGGTGAGGGTAGGAGGACAACCCGTTGCCGGCCACTTCGGAGCGGAAGTTTTCCAGCTGCTCTTCGCTCAAGCGACCTTCCATGAAGGAGCGAGCATAGATGCCAGGGATCACATGGCCTTGGAAGAATACCAGGTCGCCTCCGTGGATCGCGGATTTGGAGCGCCAGAAGTGGTTCAGGCCGATGTCATACATGACGGCAGAGGAAGCAAAGGACGCGATGTGACCGCCATATTCGCTGGAAACTTTGTTGCGGCGCACAACGGTTGCCATTGCGTTCCAGCGGTTGATAGTGCGAATGCGCCATTCCATGTCCAGATCACCTGGGAAGGCTTCCTGATCATCGGCTGGGATGGTGTTTTGATAAGGGGTGGTTGCCGAGAATGGCAGGTTCGCCCCAGCAGCGCGCGCCTGCTGGACTGCACGATCCAATAGGAAATGCGCGCGGTCTGCACCATCCTTCGCAATGACATCTTCAATGGCTTCCTGCCATTCACGGGATTCAATTGGATCAATGTCTTCGAAATTTGCCATGTTGGGCGTCCTCCTCCAAATTGGGCTGATCTCTTATAGTTTAACATTAAACCATTTAGGTAGTGCGCTTGTGGCATAGCAGGATTGCACTGAGCGGGATACAAGTATTTTTGGGTAGTTAGCGCTAAAGTTTGGGCTAAAATTTGCCAAAAGCGTAATTTTGTTTAACCCTAAACTAAAATTGCAAAGCCTCTTGGCGAGATTCGCCCAAGCAGTTGAGGTTTGCCAATGAGCTATTTCGTAAGAGAAAGGCCGCCACAGTGGGCGACCTTCTATAGTTTAATATGGGCACCACACGGCGCCCAATTTCATTGAAACTTAGGCCGTTTCAGCTTCTTCTGGCAGGACCAAGTTCAGAATGATTGCACACAGCGCGGTTGGCGCGACTGCTGATGTCATCAGAATTTTCACAACACCCGGTAAGTATTGCACGGCAGTTGGAACCAAGTTGAGTCCCAACCCGATTGCAAGCGAGATCGCAATGATCACCATGTTACGACGGTTGAGTTTGACCTCGGACAATACGTTCAATCCAGCAGCTGCGACCATGCCGAACATGACGATCACGCCGCCACCCAGGACGGGCAATGGCATGGAGGCGATCACCGCGCCAATCTTCGGGATCAAGCCACAGGCCACCAAGACGAGGCCACCAATGGTGACAACATGGCGGCTCATGACGCCGGTCATGCCCACGATGCCGACGTTCTGGCTGAACGACGTGTTTGGCAGACCCCCGAAGACCCCGGCGACTGCGGTCCCAAGACCGTCCGCATAGGTCGCGCCTGCGATCTCCTCATCTGTTGCATCTCGTCCTGCACCGGCCTTTGCCGTCGCCGAGGCATCGCCTACGGTTTCAATGGCCGAAACGATGGATACCAAGGTCACCGCGATGACCGCGCCAAGGCTAAACTCAAAGCCATAGGGCAGGGGGGTAATCCCTGTGATCCAAGAGGCTTTGCCAACGGCTCCGAAGTTTACCATGCCGACCATGAAGGCTAAGACGTAACCCGCCAAAAGTCCGATTAGGATCGCGGCGTTTGATGTGATGCCCTTGGTGAAGAACTTCAGGATCAATGAGACCACCACGACGGTCAGGGCGACACTCCAGTGTTTCAATGACCCGAAGCTTTCCGCTTCCATCTGGAACTGGGCCGCACCACCCGCAGCGTATTTGATTGCGACCGGGATCAAATAAAGACCGATGGCCAAGATCACCAGGCCGGTCACCAGCGGAGGAAAGAGCCAACGGATCTTGCCAATCACAGAGCCAAGTAAGAAGTGGATCACGCCGCCAATGATACAAGCCGTTAGCGCGACGCCCAGGCCCTGTGTTGCAGCGACCCCTGCAAGCACACCGACGAAGGCAAAGCTGGTGCCCTGCATGATTGGCAGCCGAGCACCGACAGGGCCAAAGCCCACGGTTTGGAAAAGCGTCGCGATGCCAG
Source organism: Cognatishimia activa (assembly GCF_026016445.1). Lineage (NCBI taxonomy): Bacteria > Pseudomonadati > Pseudomonadota > Alphaproteobacteria > Rhodobacterales > Paracoccaceae > Cognatishimia > Cognatishimia activa. The sequence goes on from NZ_CP096147.1 coordinate 630,675, forward strand.
CAAACAGCATGGCCATCTGAATCAGATAGACCTGTTCGGCGCTTCCAAAGGCCAGGCCCGCGGCCCCGGCGACGATGATGGATGGAGTTACGTTTGACGCAAACATTGCCAAAACGTGTTGAAAGCCAAGCGGTACCGCTTGCCCAAGGGGTGGGGTCACATTTGGATCCCGGTAGTCTGTTGCAGTCATCTTCTGTCCCTCTACAGTTGATTAAGTTGCACAGTATTCCGGCAATTGCGCGATATCTGCGCAATTAGCCTGGTGAATCTACCACATATTGTGTCTCAAAGATATGTTCTTCTAAATTGGTGTCGTCCCCGATGCGGTCAATCACAGCAAACAAGCCTGGTGATTGCAGCGGTGTCAGAACGCCATGCCATGTGTTTCGGTAGAAGTTGACACCCTGTCCGGGCCGGGTCAAAAACGCCAGTGGAGTGCTCGGAGTTCCGTTTTCGTCGGGTGCCACGATCACCAGAAAAGATGTCATGGACATCGGAATAAAGGCCTGACTGCCTTTCGGGTGCCTTTCAACCAAGTCGAACGTGTAAGGAAGAGCCCGAGGCTCTGCCTCAAAAAGGCTGATCCCAGCACGGCCATCTATGATGTCTACATTGGCGAGGTCGTGATGCCGGTCGCAAAGGCCCGCGTTGATCTCAAAGGCCTGATCCCCAAGTTCGATGACATCTCCGAAAGCTGCGAAGGCGTCAGAAGAGAGGGGAGCAGGCACGATCCTTTTCATGGCAGGATGGCCTCTAGCCGAATGGCGGCAATACGTTCCACTTGTCGGCAGGCCTCCGAAAACTCCGTCTCGGTGTCATTGGCAATGCGCCGTTCAAAAGCGCGCAAAATACCGGCTTTGTCATGGTCCTTCACCGCGATGATGAAGGGGAAGCCATGTTTGGCAACGTAATCTGCGTTATGGGACTGAAACGCCGTTCGCTCCTCATCCGTCAACATATCCAATCCAGCGCTGGCCTGTTCTGAGGTTGACTCTGCCGTAAGCCGCCCAGCCGCTGCAAGTTTCCCTGCAAGGTCGGGATGGGCATTCAAAACACCCAGTCGCTCGTCCTTGGAAGCAGACCTAAAAATGCGCGCCAACGCACTATGCAAGCCAATCGCTGTGTCATGCGCAGGGCCGAGCTCCGCGTCATAAGCGCGTTTGGCAATCCAGTCAGAATGCTCAAATATGCTGCCATAGGTCGACACAAAGGTCTTTTCACCCATCTGACTTGGCCGGCCCCATCGTGTGTGCGGATGTTCCTGCTGCCAATGCTGCGCGATCTCGATGCGCCGTGGGGTCCAGACGCCTTCAAACCCAGCGATATAGTCGAGGAACTGTATGAGTCCCGCGATCTTGCCAGGGCGGCCGATCAAGCGGCAATGCAGTCCGATGCTCATCATCTTAGGCGCGCCCTCGCGGCCTTCCTGATAAAGCACATCAAAGGCGTCTTTCAGGTAGGTGTAGAAATCCTGACCTGTGACCCAGCCGGGTGCGGTCGCAAAACGCATGTCATTGGCTTCAAGCGTATATGGGATGATCAGCTGATCGCGATCCCCAATCTCTACCCAATAGGGCAGGTCGTCATCATAGGTGTCAGAGATGTAATCAAAGCCACCTTCCTCAGCGACCAGACGCACGGTGTTTTCAGAACAGCGCCCGGTATACCAGCCACGCGGGCGTTCGCCGACAACTTCCGTATGAAGACGAATAGCTTCGGCAATAGAGGCGCGCTCGTCTTCCTCAACCAAGTCTTTATGTTCAACCCACTTCAACCCGTGGCTTGCGATCTCCCATCCGGCGTCTTTCATCGCGGCGACTTGTTCTGGTGCGCGCGCCAAGGCTGAAGCCACCCCGTAAATGGTCAGCGGGATTTGCCGCCCTGTGAACAGGCGATGCAGGCGCCAGAACCCAGAGCGGGCACCATAATCGTAGATCGACTCCATATTCCAATGACGTTGCCCAGCCCAAGGCTGTGCGCCCGGAATATCAGAGAGGAATGCCTCTGAAGCGGCATCGCCATGTAAGAGGCAGTTCTCACCGCCTTCTTCGAAGTTCAACACAAACTGCACCGCAATCCGCGCATTGCCCGGCCAATTGGCATTGGGGGGCGTCGCCCCATAACCGCGCAAATCGCGAGGGTATCTGTTCATGTATTACTCCTTTGGTTGCACCATAGGATGAAAAGATCAGCCTGACTTTATCAAGTATTTTGAAAGACCTGACGGCATCTGTACAGTGTGCAGACGGAATGCGGTGCGTCTATGAAAGATGTGCCTAAAAGGAGAGCGCAATGAGCGGATATCTGACAACTCATGTCTTGGACACGGCGCGGGGCTGTCCCGCCGAGGGGATTGAAATCGCACTGTATCGTGTGTCTGGCAATTCTCATCGCAAAATTGCCACGGCCGTGACCAACGCTGATGGCCGCACGGATGCACCGATCTTGCCTACAGATCAGTTTGAACTAGGCACCTATGAGTTGATCTTCTTCTGCGGAGACTACCTTCGCAAACATGGCGATACGCAGGGCGACGTCATGTTTCTCGATCAAATTCCTATTCGCTTTGGCATGAGTGAGCAGGATCACTATCATGTGCCACTTTTGCTCTCACCCTTTGGTTATTCGACCTATCGCGGCAGCTAAGACTGTACGGCGCGCGCCATAGGTTTGGCGAGAAAATCAATGAAGAGGCGCGTTTTAGGGTCTTGATGGCGGCGATGGCTGTAGAGACAGCCAAGCTGCACTGAAACCGGTGCATTGTCTTCCAAGACAGGCACAAGCGCGCCGCTTTTTAAGTGTTCTCGCACTTCGAAAAAGGGTTTCAGGACAATGCCATGTCCTTCTAGGGCCCAGTTGGTAAGAACGTCACCATCATCGGATTCAAAAGGGCCCTTCACTGCAAATTTCTGAGTGCCATCAGGGGTTTGTAGCGGCCATTGAAACTCTGGCGCGCCGGGGTACCGCAGGTTCAGGCAGTCGTGTGTGCCATCTACCAATTCCTTTGTGGCTTTGGGCCAGCCTTTCTGTGCCACGTAATTCGGAGCGGCGCAGAGCACGCGCGGGCAATCCGCGATTTTGCGCACCTTCAGGGTGCTGTCTTTTGGCAGGCCTAGAAAAAACGCAATGTCCAAGCCTTCGCCGGTGATGTCCAGCTCGCGATCTGACAGGCGCAGGCGAATGTCAATCAGTGGGTATTCTTCTTTGAACTTGGGAATGAGTGGCGCAATCAGGCGTCGGCCAATTCCTAGAGGCGCGGCCACCAACAATGACCCACGTGGTGTTAGGGTGACGCTTTCCACATCTGCCTCTGCTTGCTCAACTGCCTCCACAATTTTGCAAGCCCCACCATAGAAAATCTGGCCCTGTTCCGTGGGATGCAACTGCCGCGTTGTGCGCTGAAACAACCGCACCTTCAGGTGTTCTTCCAATTGCGCAATCCGTGAGCTCGCCACCGCCGCCGAAATCCGCTGGTCGCGCGCAGCCGCAGACATATTGCCCAATTCATAGACACGGATGAAGGTTCGGATATTGTCGAAATAGGACATTGTCAGGTTTTTCTTGAAACTCTTCGGGTTTGTTAGAGGATAGAAGATAATCTAACGAGCCGATAGTCAAGAAGGCGGAGGTATATCATGCAAGAATGGCCGATCATCTGGGAATGGCTGGGCTTCGCCGCCCGCTGGGTGCACGTTATTACGGCAATCGCCTGGATCGGCTCGTCTTTCTACTTCATCGCCTTGGACTTGGGCCTACGCCGCGACGGTGATTTCGGTGGCGCGGACGGCGAAGAATGGCAGGTGCACGGTGGTGGGTTTTACCACATCCGTAAATACCTCGTCGCACCGGCGGCCATGCCCGATCACCTGACGTGGTTTAAGTGGGAGAGCTATTCGACATGGCTGTCGGGCTTTGTCCTCTTGATGATCGTCTATTGGACCGGGGCAGAGCTTTATCTGGTCGATGCCAATAAATCCGACATGGCGATTTGGCAGGGAATTTTGCTGTCTGCAGCCACTCTGGGTGTGGGCTGGGTGATTTATGACGCGCTGTGTAAATCGCCATTGGCCGAACATCCGACCGTCCTGATGGTGCTTTTGTTCTTGCTTCTTGTGGTCATGGGCTACGGCCTGAACCAAGTCTTTACCGGCCGCGCCATGATGCTGCATCTGGGGGCTTTCACGGCCACGATCATGACGGCGAATGTCTTCTTTATCATCATGCCGAACCAACGGATTGTGGTGGCGGATTTGAAGGCGGGCCGGGTGCCTGACAGTAAATACGGCAAGATCGCCAAGCTGCGCAGTACCCATAACAACTACCTCACGCTGCCCGTGATTTTCCTCATGTTGTCAAACCACTACCCGCTGGCCTTCGCGACGCAATACAACTGGCTGATCGCCGCGCTGGTTTTCCTGATGGGCGTCACGATCCGGCATTTCTTCAACTCTATGCACGCCCGCAAAGGCATGCATTGGTGGACGTGGTTGGTGACGGTGCTTTTGTTCATCGCGATCATGTGGCTGTCGCAAGCGGGGCCGGTGATGAAACCGCTGGAAGAAGCCGAGGCTGAGATGCCCGCCCATGCGGTGCAATTTGCCGAGGCTGACGGCTTTGAAGAGGCACGCGATATTGTGCTGGGCCGCTGCTCCATGTGTCACGCGCGGGAGCCGGTTTATGAGGGTATCCACCGCGCCCCGAAAGGCGTGCTGCTGGAAACCGATGGCGAGATCGCGGCGCTGGCGCAGGCGATCTATGTGCAGTCAGGTGTGAGTGACGCCATGCCGCCCGCCAATGTGTCTTGGATGGAAGACGACGAGCGGCAGAAGATTGTCGCTTGGTTCAAGAACGGGTCGTGATGCGCCGCGTTACTTTTTGGCCGCGTTTTCAATCGCCGTGCCAGCCGCCGAAATATCGCGGCCCGCGCCTTCGATGGTTTCACATGCGGTCAATGCAAAGAGGGCGGTGATCATAAGAATGCGGGTCATGTCGGCTCCGTGAATAATGTTTGGGTTGAATTTAACGGCACCGCCGCGCGAGGCAACCCGTCGGGTTACACCTTCACCCTACGCAAACGCGAAAACGTGATCCTTGCAATAGTCTCTGATTGATACATAAAATTAACTTATTGTTAATTTTGGGCTCAGCATGGAACTGTTTCTGGTTTTCTTAGTCGTATTTTTGGGTGTCCTTTTCTGGCGAGAAGGTCGAAAACCTCGGCGTAGAAAACACACAAACGTTAGGCCAATTAATTCAGCTCGCCGTCATTGGGGTGATCGGAACAACAAGGGCATGGCCGATCCGGCTAACCAGTTGAATGCGATTTCAAAGGTCAATTTTGAAAAGGTTCAGATACTAAACAAATCCGAGTATCGGGTTTTCGTGGAATTAGAGAAAGTCGTTGATAGCTATGCCGGTAAGTACCGATTGATGGCGCAAACCAGTCTTGGGGAGTTGTTGAAACCAAGAATGAGTTCGGGCGATTGGAAAGAGCGCAAAGAGGCCTTCGCATCTATCAATTCCAAGCGTCTAGACTTTGCAGTGATTGATGAAAATGGGTTGCTGGCGCTTGCCATCGAGTATCAAGGCGCAGGCCATTATCAAGAAAAGGCCTTTATGCGCGATGCGGTCAAACGCGAGGTTTTACGACGTGCTGGTGTGCCATTCTTGGAGGTTAAGAAAGGTACGAAACCTAGCGAGCTGCGATCTGATGTTGAAAAGCTGTTAAGCAACAAAGCGCCTTGGGGTGTTCCATCTCGCCGGTGACGCTTGCGGCACGGCCAGCGCCCCGTTGACCGGTAGTCGATTGCTTGCAATCGATGAAAGGTGACCGCCCCCAATTTGCCGAAGGCAAATCCGCAATTGCGCGGAAACGTCTCGCCAAACATGCCCAGCACCGCCGGGCAGCGCCCGACCGCCCCCATGGGCGGGCGCTTCGCTACCGCCCGCGGTCAGGCGATGCCTTTGACTGGTTTAGTGGCTTGGCAAATTTTGATACGCCTGCCAGCGACCTTTCAATGCGCTGGCTATTGCAGGAGATCGCTTCGGAAAGTTGATACTGCGATCAATAAGATTGGAATAGTTATTTTCGATAGATGAATGAAAGTGAACTTTATTTGACGTTGGGTTGAGAGCGACCAGATTTGCGTCGAATAGCTTGTGCAAATCAGAACGTAGCAGAATGCCATTTTCGATTTCGTCTGATCCGCCGACTGCGACAGGTACTAAGTGCGCTGCCTCTAATGCTGCAAGCGCATCGCAGCTGCTAATTGCGCATTTCCCTTTCCATGCCTCGAGAACATTAATTCTAAACTGTGCTTGCTGTGGCCGGGAAATTACCTGTTGAAACTTGATTTGACGTTCAACTTCTTGGCTAGATTCTAGGCCATTTTCTGGTATCTGGACCCATTCAATGCCAAATGTTCGCTTGAGCCAGTCGCGCCCATTATGAGAGGTGAACTCCTTGCGGCCTGGTTGAGTAGGGTCAATCCCTTCTCGCAACATTGCCTGTTTAATCACGGCCTTTAGCGGATGGAGTTCATCCTTGTGTCGAATAAAGTGGTCTTTCGGCGCTCCCGCACCTTTAGTGTGCTTGTGAAGTTCGAGGCCTTGAGCTTTAAGTTTAGCCGAAAAGGAAAGTGCTTCGAAAATTGATTGTTCTGAAATTCCTGTAAAATACTTCAAATTGCGATTTCCTTAATAAATCAAACATCCAACTCCTCCACAAACCGTGCGTTCTCCTGGATGTATTCAAACCGTTTCTCAGGTTTCTTACCCATCAGGCGTTCAACAAGGTCGGAGGTCTCTCCGGGTTCATCCTCGTCAATGGTCACGCGGATCAATGTGCGTGACGCAGGGTCCATGGTGGTTTCTTTCAAATCCTTCGCGTCCATCTCGCCCAGACCTTTGAAGCGGGAGACGTCTATCTTGCCTTTGCCGCCAAGGCCTTTTTCCAGCCATGCGTCGCGTTCGGCCTCGTCGACGCAGTAGATGCGTTTTGCGCCTTGGGTCAGGCGGAAGAGGGGCGGGCAGGCCAGATAGAGGTGGCCCTTGTCAATCATCGGGCGCATCTGGGTGTAGAAGAAGGTCATCAAGAGCGCCGCGATATGGGCGCCGTCAACATCCGCATCGGTCATGATGATGATCTTGTCATAGCGCAGATCATCGACGTTGAATTTCGTGCCAAGCCCGACGCCAAGCGCCTGGGTCAGATCGCTGATTTCAGCGTTTGTGCCGATCTTGCTGCTGGCCGCGCCCAGAACGTTCAGGATTTTACCGCGCAGGGGCAGCAGCGCCTGCGTTTTGCGGTTGCGCGCCATTTTGGCAGAACCGCCCGCAGAGTCTCCCTCCACGATGAAAAGCTCTGTGCCCTCGCGGTTGGTGGCCGAACAGTCGGTCAGCTTGCCGGGGAGGCGGAGTTTCTTGGTGGCGGACTTGCGCTGGGTTTCTTTTTCCTGACGGCGGCGCAGGCGTTCTTCGGCGCGCAGCACAAGGAAGTCGAGGATCGCACCGGCGGATTTGTTGTTGGAGGCCAGCCAGTTGTCAAAGTGGTCGCGGACGGAGTTCTCAACCATCTTGTTGGCAGACTCTGTGGAAAGCCGGTCCTTGGTCTGACCCACGAAGGCCGGGTCAGCAATAAAACAGCTGACCAAGGCGCAGCCGCCCGCCAGAAGGTCGTCGCGAGTGATCTGCGCGGCCTTTTTATTGCCGACGAGTTCTCCGTAGGCCTTGATGCCTTTCAGGATCGCGGCCCAGAAGCCAGTGACATGGGTGCCGCCCTCAGGCGTTGGGACGGTGTTACAGTATGACTGAATGAAACCGTCACGCGATGGTGTCCAGTTGATTGCCCATTCCACATAACCTGCTTCGTTGAACTTCTCTTTGAATTCAACTTTGCCTGCGAATGGCACATCAGCGTAGACGGTCGATCCTCCCAAGGTTTCGGTCAGATAGTCCGACAGGCCGCCAGGGAAGTGGAAGGTGGCTTCAACCGGTGTCTCGCCGTCATCGATCTCTGATTTCCAGCGGATTTCCACGCCAGAAAAGAGGTAGGCTTTGGAGCGTACCAGCGTGAAGAGGCGTTTTGGTTTGAAACGGTGTTTGCCGAAGATCTGATCATCCGCGTGGAATGTCACAGTGGTGCCGCGCCGGTTCGGGGCTGCGCCAATCTTTTCCAATTTGCCTTGCGGCACGCCCCGCATGAAACTTTGTTGGAACACTTCTTTATTCTTGGCGACCTCAACAATCAAACTGTCAGAAAGCGCGTTTACGACGGTGGAGCCTACCCCGTGGAGACCACCGGAAGTTTCATACGCCTTGCCGGAGAATTTACCACCCGCGTGTAGCTCGGTGAAAATCACCTCAAGCGCAGATTTGTCTGGAAATTTAGGGTGCGGATCAATCGGGATGCCGCGCCCGTTGTCTGTGACCTTGAGGGAGTAGTCTGCCAGCAGAGTGACTTCGATCCGTGTGGCAAAACCCGCAACGGCTTCATCCATTGAGTTATCGATGATTTCCGCTGCCATATGATGCAGCGCGCGCTCATCCGTGCCACCGATATACATGCCCGGGCGTTTGCGCACGGCCTCAAGGCCATCCAAGACATCGATCGAGGAGGCGTCATAGGTATGTTCGGTTTCGGTTGCCGCGAGAAGATCGGTCATGCGCTGCTCTTTTAATTATGGTTGCTGGTATTATTCCACCCGGATGCGCGATGGGCAAGAGCGCAAGCCTATTGCAGTACAGCCACGCATAGAGCTGCAGAAGGTTACGAAAAGGTTAATAAATACCATGAAAAAGCAGCAATTTCTTTAGATCTTTGATTGCGTTAATTTTTTATGTTGCAGATTGAGACTTTTGCTCCCACGGTTGAGGTGTGAGGCAAACCACACCCCAGAGGAGAATAATGTCATGGTTTATAATGACGCTATGGGGTCCTTGGGTCGAACAATAAGACCCGCTGTTCGGGAATACGAGCAGAAAGAAAAGGACAGGCAGAAGCGGGCGATGGAGAAATCCAACGCTCAGGACCTGAATGAGCTGGAGAGTTACATTCGCCAGATCACAGGTCTGCACCATGAGGTGATAGATGAAATCCAATGGGCTGCTCAGACGCGGCCTGAGGCAAAGCAGGTTTACGCAAAACTGCGTGCCGGGGATGATGGCACCTTGATGAAGGTGGTCAAAAGTCAGCAGACTTTGACACGCATACACAAGCTTGCCCGTGGGCTGGGCTTCTCGGTCGAAAATGGTCTGTTACATGCGATCCTGGCGTTGCACAAACAAACCATCGTGCCGGACTTCCATTTCAAATACATGCCAAGCGGCAAGTTGACGGAAGTTAAGATGCCCAGAGAAAAATCGATGAAGCTTTATCAGGCCTATGCCTCCAGCGCGGTTTTGAAAGTGGCGTCAGACATCTTCAGGCTTGTCCCAGTCGGCAATGTGGTGGTCACAGCGATTGCGCCTTGCCGCGTGGTAGACAGCGAATATGATGAAGAATGGCCGGTGATTTCAGGCAATCTGAAACGCGATCAAGTGATGTCTTTGGATATGCCCAATGCTGAACCGATCGCAGCACTTCGCGCCTTTCAACATGTTGAACGCTTTCATCCGACGCAGGGTTTTGGTCGCATCGTTCCCTTGATGAGCATCCCGACACGCATGTCGATTTAACGTACGATTTTTCATTTTTTTGAAACCGCGACGTTGTGTTCCTGCAATGTTGCGGTTTTGGAGTGCGCGCAGCTTTCTGGTCATGTAAGTGGCTCATCAAGTTATGACCTGAGGGGGACTGCGCGTGACTGAACAATCTCTGGACCCAAAAGATTGGGAACGGTTTCGCTCCGAGGCGCATGATCTTTTGGATCATTGTATCGAACTCATGCAGCGCGCAGATGAACGCCCCTGGCAGCACGTGCCGGAGGATCTTCAGGCGCAATACGCCATCGGCCAGACCGAAGCCAAACAAGCCGACCTCATGACGCGCTTGCGCGACGAGGTCTTGCCTTATCATGCGGGCAACACTCATCCGAAATACTGGGGCTGGGTGCAGGGCACCGGGATGGCGACAGATGTGACTGCCAGCATGGTCGCTGCGGTCATGAACTCCAATTGTGGCGGACGGAACCACGGCGCCAACTATATGGAACGAGCGGTGATCGACTGGACCTGTCGCAAGATGGGCTTGCCGGAAACCGCTTTCGGCGTCTTTGTCACCGGAACGTCTCAAGCCACAGTTCAGGCTTTTGCCGCGGCGCGTGTGCGCGCTTTGGGCAGTGACGTGCGTGCAGGTGGTCAGGGCGAGGTCCGCCTGACGGCCTATGCCGCAGCAGGCGTTCACAATGCGACGAAAAAGGCGCTGGAGCTTTTGGGAGTCGGGTCAGCAAACCTTCGATTGGTGCCTCTGAGTGAAGGCAAAATGAACATCGATGCTCTTCAGAGCATGATCGCTGAGGACCGTGCTGGAGGAGCGCAACCATTTTTGCTGGTTGGCACTGCCGGATCGGTGGATCTTGGGCTCTATGACAACTTCCATCATCTGGCGGATGTGGCTGCTGCTGAAAGCATGTGGCTGCATATCGATGGTGCTTTTGGCGCATGGACACGTTTGGCTGAGGAACCATACCGCAGCCTGTCTGATGGTATAGAGCGCGCGGATTCCATCGCATTGGATTTCCACAAGTGGATGTACGTTGGCTACGACAGCGGGTTGTGCCTTGTCCGTGATGGCGCAGAATTGCGCGCGGCTTTCACAGCGCGGCCGGTTTATCTGGACGGAAAAGAGCGCGGCGTTGCGAGCGGCGAACCTTGGTTCTGCGACTACGGCATCGATCTCTCACGCGGCAACCGCGCCATCAAGGTATGGATGGCTTTGGAAACACTTGGCGAAGACGCTTTTACGCAGGCCATTACCCGAAACTGTCGTTTGGCAAGCCGGATGGCAGAAGAGGTTCGCAAACATCCTGAAATGGCACTGGCGCAGGATCCGGTATCTAACGTCTGTGTCTTCACAGCAGATGCTTCGCTTTCATTGGAAGATCAATCCGAACTGAATGTGCGCATTGCTGTTGAATTACAGGAGAGCGGTGAGGCGGTCTTTTCAACCACCAAAGTTGGCGAAGTTGAAATGCTGCGCGCCGCGATCGTAAATCATCGCACGACCGAGGCGCACATCTGCGAAGCGGTGCAAGCTGTGGCGGATTTGGCGTCAAAATAGCTTGACGTGAGTCAAGGCGCTTAAGGCCTTCATCTGGTAGCGAATACGCATAACCAGATGAAGGAGCGACAATGCCTGCGACAGTGAAAACTTCCGAGAAAACCTCAGAAAATGCCAAACCTCTTGCCACAGTGAATGGGCAGGACGAAACCTCCAAAGTGCTGGCCTTTGAGCAGGGGGAATACCCCTATGAAAAGCGTATGACACGCAAAGAGTATGAGACCCAGAAGGCGCAGCTTCAGGCGGAACTGTTAAAGGTTCAGCTCTGGGCGCAGGAGACAGGACAGAAGTTTGTCATGCTGTTTGAAGGGCGCGATGCGGCCGGCAAGGGCGGCACGATCAAACGTTTCACAGAGCATCTCAATCCTCGGACCGCACGCGTTGTCGCGTTGAACAAACCAACGGATGAAGAGCGCGGGCAGTGGTATTTCCAGCGCTATATCGATCACCTGCCAACGTCAGGTGAAATCGTCCTCTATGACCGCAGCTGGTATAACCGGGCCGGGGTAGAGCGCGTCATGGGTTTCTGTGAGCCCAATGAGTATCTCGAATTTATGCGGCAAACACCGGACTTAGAACGCATGCTCGTGCGGTCCGGCATCCATCTCTATAAATATTGGTTTTCAGTCACCCGCGAAGAGCAGAAATCACGCTTTGCCAGCCGTGAAACCGATCCGTTGAAGCAATGGAAGCTCAGCCCGATTGATAAGGCAAGTCTCGGCAAATGGGATGACTACACCGAAGCAAAAGAGGCGATGTTCTTCTACACGGATACCGCGGATGCGCCTTGGACGGTGATCAAGTCCAATGACAAAAAGCGCGCGCGGTTGAACTGCATGCGACACTTCCTGAATTCAGTGGAGTACCCAGGCAAGGACCATGACGTTGTCACAGCGCCTGATCCCCTGATCGTCGCTTCTGCAAGTCACGTGATTCACCGCTCAGACCACATTCTGGGCAAGGCACTGCACCCAGAGACTCGTCGTAGCTCGGCCTAACGCAATCCACCTAACATCTGAGCCAAGGGAACAAGGTCCTTGAACACTGTTTCAAGGGCCTTGGTTGGTGCAGGGATATCGCCTGCCTCAAAGTCTTTCCAAGCCGACAGGCTTTTGCGCTTCAAAAGCTCGCCGCGTGGATGCTCTTTGTCATAGGGTGCGGGGACACGTTTTAGTTCCGGCTCAGCGATACGAAAGCCTTGCTGACCGAGCTTTTCGACCTGGCTTTGGTAGTCTGCACCCAGTGGTCCATCGATGGCTGCGCGCCAGCTGATCAAAGTGTCTTTCTCAAACCCCATCAGTCCGGCACCAATGGAAATATATTCAAGCCCGATTCCGAAGAAGAATCCCAAGGGTTGCCGCCCGCCAAGATCAGCCGTCCAAAGCATGTGCAGATGCTGATGATAGGGTGTTTTGTCCTTCGAAAACCGCACATCGCGGTTTGCGCGAAAGAGTTTGGTTTTCACATCAGCGCCAAGTGCTTTGTTCAGATTGGCACCAGCTTGTTCAAGCAGCAATTCCGCTGGGCGCTTCAATGTGCTGTCGTAGCGATCTTTGTTTGCCAAAAACCAATCACGGTTATTATTCGCGGCCAATTCTCCTAAAAAAGCGCGCGTATCAGGAATAAGCGATTGAAACGTATCCACCATTAATCTCCACAAGACTTCGACCAGTTTTGCGAGATCAAAGTGATACGTCTAGTGTTTTCTCGTTTTGCGTGAGTGACCTGTGCATTAGCGCAGGGCGAGATCGAAGGAATCATCTTGCCTAAAAATTGGGCGAGTCGTATGGCTGTTTTATGGATCAAAATGAGATGAAATATCGCGGCCATGTGCGTGCGCTCATGCAGCTTGGCCTGCCGTTGATCGGTGGGCATGTGGCGCAGTTTTCTGTAGGGCTGACCGATACGGTCATGCTTGGTTGGTATTCCGTGGATGCGTTGGCCGCCGTTGTCTTGGGTTCTCAGGTCTTCTTTCTGGCCTTTATTTTGGGGTCAGGCTTTGCTTTTGCCGTGATGCCCATGGTGGCCGAAGCTTTGGCGCAGGAAGATGACACCACGATCCGCCGTACCACGCGAATGGGCATGTGGCTCTCGGTGATCTACGCGGTGGCGCTGCTCCCGGTCTTTTGGTGGGCGAAACCCATTCTTGTGGCTGCGGGCCAGGATCCAATGCTCAGTGAGGCGGCACAGAGCTATTTGCGGATTATGGGCATCGGGTTGATCCCGGCGCTTCTGGTTATGGTGCTGAAAAGCTATCTTGCAGCCCTGGAACACACACGCGTGGTGTTCTGGATCACAGTCTTGGCGGCCGTGGTGAATGCATTTGTGAATTATGCGCTCATCTTCGGAAATTGGGGGGCACCTGAGCTTGGCATCACCGGTGCCGCGATTGCGTCACTCGCTGTGCAGGGCGTTATGATTGCAGGTGCCGTCGTCTATGCTGCAGGCCGTCTGCCGCAATATGATCTTTTCTCGCACCTCTGGAGACCTGATTGGGAAGCCATGGGGCGCGTGTTCCGAATTGGTGTGCCAATTGGTTTCACAACGCTGGCTGAGGTTGGGCTCTTTGCTGCGGGTGCCTTGATGATGGGGTGGCTTGGAACCATCCCGCTGGCGGCCCACGGAATTGCCATCAACCTCGCTGGTCTCATGTTTATGGTGCACCTTGGATTGGGCAATGCGGCGACAGTACGGGCTGGGAATGCGCTTGGCAGGGGAGACGTTGAACACCTTGCACGTGGGGCTCGGACAGCGATTTTCATGAGCCTCGCCTTCGCCGTGTTCTCGATCGTGGTCTTTGTCACTCAGGCGGAGTTCCTGATTTCTCTCTTCCTCAGCGCTGATGAGCCAAACTACGATCAGATCATTCAGATTGGGGCGGTTTTCCTTTTGGCCGCGGCATTCTTCCAATTTGTAGATGGTTTGCAGGCGATGGCGCTGGGCGTATTGCGTGGGGTTCTCGATACCCAGGTGCCGTTGATCATGGCGGCGATCAGTTATTGGATTGTCGGTGTGCCCGCGAGCTATGTGCTCGGGTTCACTCTGGGCTGGGAAGGGATCGGCATCTGGATCGGCCTTGGGCTTGGTCTCGGTGTGGCCGCGATCCTGCTGATGTGGCGGTTCTGGGCGCATATGGTTGCGAACCTGCGCCAACAGGCTGCGCAAAGGCTGAAACCCAGCGCAATTTAGCCCTGTTTTTCGGCGTCTTCTTTGTCAGCCAATGCATTCGCGCGCTTACGCACTAAAACGCTGCGCAGATCGTGCATGGCCATCAGAAGCGTGTCTGTAACAGCTTCAAGCTGTTCGTCGCTCGCCTTTGATTGCGCCCAATGGGCGGTGCCATTGATCTGATCGACCGTGCGCAGAATGTCATCCATCTCGCGCCAGTCGAGCGTCTCTTTGCGATCTGCGATCCACGTGTTGATGGCTTGCAGGTCTTCTGCAAACAGCTCTCGGTCCCCATTGGGACGTACTTCTCCCGTGCGCATATTGATAGTCGCGATTTGCTCCATCTCAATACGCCGATGCCGGTTGTTGCTGTCTACCCGAAACACGCTCGCGCCACCTTCACGGGTGCGGAAGAAATACTCGGGCAGATCAGCAACCATAGGGCTCTCCGAAGGTTAGGTCAGGCTTGCACAGAAATCGGTGATACGGGTCAACGCTTCTTTCAAGGCCTCATCAGAGGTCGCATAGCTGACGCGGAAGTTTGGCGACAGACCGAAGGCCGCACCAAAGACAATCGCGACGTCTTTTTCTTCCAGAAGAGCGATTGCGAACGCCTCGTCATCTGTGATCTTGGTGCCTTGTGGGGTGGTTTTGCCAATCAGTCCTGCAATGGACGGATAGACATAAAATGCACCCTCAGGAGTTGGGCAGGTGATCCCATCAATGGCATTCAGCATTTCTACAGCCATATCCCGGCGACGCACAAACTTCTCATTGTTTGGGGCAACGAAATCTTGAGTGCCGTTCAAGGCTTCAACCGCAGCCCATTGGCTTACAGTACAAGGGTTTGAGGTCGACTGGCTCTGGACTTTGCGCATCGCGGCAATAAGGTGCTCTGGCCCAGCGGCGTAGCCAATCCGCCAGCCGGTCATGGCATAGGCTTTGGATACGCCGTTGCAGGTGAGCGTCCGGTCGTAAAGGCTTGGCTCAACTTCTGCAGGGGTGCAGAATTCGAAATCATCATAGGCCAGCAGTTCGTACATATCGTCTGTCATGATCCAGACATGCGGGTGTTTGACCAGCACATCGGTCAGGGCTTTCAGCTCATCACGGCTGTATCCGGCACCGGTCGGGTTGGACGGGCTGTTGAAGATGAACCATTTGGTCTTTGGTGTGATCGCCGCTTCTAATTGCTCTGCAGTCAGCTTGAAGCTGTTTTCAAGCGTTGTTTCCGCCACCACGGGCGTCCCGCCTGCAAGCAGAACCATATCCGGGTAAGAAACCCAGTAAGGTGCAGGGATGATTACCTCATCACCTTCGTTCAAGGTGGCCATCAGGGCGTTGTAAAGCGTTTGCTTGCCGCCCGTGCCAACGGAAACCTGCTTGGTTGTGTATTCCAAACCATTGTCGCGTTTCAGCTTATCGCAGATCGCTTGCTTCAGCTCCACAATGCCATCAGGTGCTGTGTAGCGTGTTTTGCCCGCATCAATCGCCGCTTTGGCTGCGTTGCGAATATTCTCTGGCGTATCAAAGTCCGGCTCACCGGCAGACAGGCCAATGACATCGCGGCCCTGAGCCTTAAGCTCCGCCGCTTTGGCGGTCATGGCGATGGTTGGAGAGGGTTTCACACGCGAGAGGGTTGTGGACAAAAACGACATGGTGGCCTCTGATATGTTTGATCCCCCAAGTCTTAGGGGGCAGGATTTGAAGGTTCAAGCGCTATTGCGATTTATGATGCGGGGGGGTAGGTGCAAGCGGAGCTGCAAGGGGATTAAGACCATGTCAGAACTGCGTGAACACCGTCTGAAACGCATGAAGATGCGCTCAATGCGGCGCGGCATCAAAGAGATGGATATCATCCTAAGCCATTTTGCCGACACCAGGCTTGATGCCATGGATGAGGCCGCGCTGGATCACTACGACGCGCTTTTGAATGAAAACGATCAAGATCTCTATCAATGGGTCAGCGGGCAGGCAGACGCGCCAGCTGAATTCAAAGATCTGATCGCAGATATCGCGTCCGAAATGGTGCGAAAGTAGTTCGCATTTTAGCGAATTAAGCCGACTTAACAGATTTTTGGCTATTTTGCTTCAGTTTCTCTCTGAACTTGAGACGGAGACTGGAATGAGCATACATCCATCGCTTGGCCAGGCCGATGAAATTGGTTTCATCGCGGGCTATCTAGACACACTGGCGCTGGTCGAACGCCTGCACCGGCTGTTGCTGGATGTGATCAAAGACGAATTTGAACGCGTGGGTGTTCTGGAAATCAACGCGGTCCAAGCCCTGCTTCTTTTTAACATTGGTGATAACGAAGTTACCGCCGGTGAATTGAAGTCGCGCGGTTACTACCAAGGCAGTAACGTCAGCTATAATCTGAAAAAACTGGTCGATGCGGGCTATATGCATCATCAGCGCTGCGAGATTGATCGCAGGTCCGTGCGCGTGCGCTTAACGGATAAGGGGCGGGGCATTCATGACGTTGTCTCGGCACTTTTTGCCCGCCACGCTGAGGGCCTGCAGAGCAAAGGGGTTTTGGGGCCAGAGGGACTGGAAGAAATAACCTCCTCCCTCCGGCGGGTAGAACGGTATTGGAGCGACCAAATCCGCTACATCTATTAAGGCTTACCAATGGCCGGTGTTGCCCATGCTGGTCCAAGGCTCCGCTGGCGGTAGGGCATCACCCATTTGCAGCAGCTCTACTGAGATATTGTCTGGTGAGCGCACAAAGGCCATGCGGCCATCATGTGGCGGGCGATTGATCAGGACGCCATTGTCCTGAAGGTGCTGACACATCTCGTAAATGTTCTCGACTTCATAGGCGAGGTGACCAAAGTGGCGGCCATCACTTGGCAGGCCGTCGTCACCATCCCAGTTATAGGTCAGCTCGACAGGGCATTCTTCTTGACCTTCCGGGGCCATAAAGATCAAAGAAAACCGGCCGCCTTCGTGGTCGATACGACGAGTTTCTTTCAAGCCAAGCAGGGCAAAGAATGCCATGGATTTCTCTAGGTCTTTCACTCGGACCATTGTGTGCAAGTAGCGCAGTTTCATTGGGAATCTCCTTTTCGTGGCCAGTCTAACCCGTCGATCACCAATGTCGAGCGCTGATTGTAATCGATTACATTTATTTGGTATCGACGCCAGCTCGAATGTTTATTTGGTATCTTTCGCTTTTGTGGCCACGAGATATAGCGTTGCTCTGGCAAAACAGTTATCAAATGAGTCTCTGACTTTGCTGAATCCCAAAGGAGGGCTCGGGTGCAGCAGTATCACGACGCTTTGCAAGCCATCTTAGACCGCGGCGAAACCACAACGGATCGCACCGGAACCGGAACGACATCCTATTTTGGCATGCAATGCCGCTATCCTTTGTCGGAGGGTTTTCCTCTGGTCACCACAAAGAAGCTACACCTGCGCTCTATCATACATGAGCTACTTTGGTTCCTAAGTGGTGATACCAACATTCGCTATCTGCAAGAAAACGGCGTGACCATCTGGGATGAGTGGGCGGACGAAAACGGCGATCTGGGGCCGGTCTATGGCCACCAATGGCGACGGTTCCCGGCACTTGAGGCCGTGGATGCCCCGGAGGGCGAAGAGCAACTTTATCGCAAGCGCACCGTGGATCAGATTGCTGATCTTGTGGAGATGATTAAGACCTCTCCCAACAGTCGCCGCCTGATCGTTTCTGCCTGGAACCCTGCGGATGTGCCTGACATGGCGCTGCCCCCATGTCATACGCTGTGGCAGGTGAAAATCCTTGGTGGGAAGCTGCACCTTCAGCTTTATCAGCGCTCAGCTGACATGTTCCTCGGTGTTCCATTCAACATCGCGAGCTATGCACTGCTTCAGGTGATGCTGGCCCATGTAACGGGTTATGAGCCCGGAGATTTTGTGCACACGATAGGGGATGCGCATATTTACTCCAATCACATGGAACAGGTGAAAACCCAGCTGTCACGCACACCAAAAGCGCTGCCAGAACTTCGCCTGAAGCGGGATGTGTCTTCGATCTTTGATTTCAAATACGAGGATTTTGAGATCGTGAATTATAATCCTGACGCCATCATCAAAGCGCCGGTTGCTGTCTAATGATTACTCTGATTGTCGGGCGCGATAAAAACGGTGCCATTGGGAAAGACAATGATATTCCATGGTACGCGCCGGAAGATTTAAGTTTTTTCAAAGGCGAGACCCTTGGCGGCGCCGTGGTCATGGGGCGCAATACCTGGGATAGCCTGCCGTTCAAGCCTCTGAAAAATCGTCTGAATATTGTGGTCAGTTCTCAAGAGGGGCTGGGAGATATCACGGTTCCTTCCGTCGAAGCGGCGATTGATGCTGCGCATGCTGCTGGTTATCAGCGCATTTACAGCATGGGTGGTGCCGGAATTTACAAAGCTATGTTGCCTCTGGCAGATCGGCTGCTGATCACCGAGGTCGATGTTGAAGTGGATGCGCCCGACACGTTCTTCCCAAGTTTTTCGGATAATGAATGGGTGCTGGCCCATAGCCGCCCTTTGCGTGAGGCTGATCCGAAATGCGAACTTACCGAATACTTCCGCAAGCGTTAGGGCATCTGAGACGATTCAAAAATGTCACGCTTTCGCTGAAAGCGTCACTCTAAGAGCTGAGCGGAGTCGCAAAAATTGACTGAATCTCAAAATCTTGTAGTGTGAAGCTGCGCTAAAACACCTGAATAACATTGAGCAGTTCGAATAGAGAAAAGGTGACCAGATGTTAAAGAAATCGCTGTTGATTGCAGCCTTGGTCGCGGTAGCCGCGCCTGCGCATGCAACCTGCGTGATCTTCCCGTGCAAAATTAAGGAAGATCCAATTGTTGAATTCATTCCTGTTCCGCCACCGCAAACCCCATCAGGTTGCGTGTACCGTACAGCGTCTTCCAGCCAGAACCTTTGCCCAGCAGGTCTGCAGCCTGTTCAAGCCGGTGGAATGGTCAGCTGCGGTGTGCCTGTTGCGGGCGAAATTTGCCACGAGCCGAAGCGTGTGAAGAAAGTTCACAAGAAGCGCATCGTATGCCCGGTTGGCGAAAAAGGATGTTACACCACCCACTAAAGCCGGTGGCGTTCATTTGATTTATGGGGAAGTGAGTGGGGCGTGAAATACGCCCCGCGCGTGCTTATGATACTTTGAGATCAGTCGCCATCTGGCGGCCGTCACGACCTTCCGACAGCTCGAACTCAACTTTTTGGTTGTCGGCAAGGCCAGTCAGACCAGAACGCTCAACCGCAGAAATGTGAACAAAAACGTCTTTGCCGCCTTCATCCGGTGCAATAAAGCCGTAGCCTTTGGTTGTGTTAAACCATTTTACGGTGCCACTTGGCATACCGTCTCTCCTTCTACTTCAAACAGTCGCCCCGATCTTCTGGGGTGCAGCACCTTTCCAATGGCCCGAATGTCTGAATTGGCGA
Organism: Cognatishimia activa; assembly: GCF_026016445.1. Taxonomy (NCBI): domain Bacteria; kingdom Pseudomonadati; phylum Pseudomonadota; class Alphaproteobacteria; order Rhodobacterales; family Paracoccaceae; genus Cognatishimia; species Cognatishimia activa. The sequence continues at coordinate 650,494 of NZ_CP096147.1, forward strand.
AATCGAGCAAGCGAAACAAAATGCCACGGGCGAATGATTGCACGGACAATGTAAAAAGCAAGCAAAACAAAGCCTAATTCCTAAGGCTTACCTAAGGTCAACTTCAATAAGGGGTATCTGAAATGCAACTTTATGGTCTGAAAAACTGCGATACCTGCCGTAAGGCACTGAAATCTTTACCGACTGCGGTGCTGGTGGACGTGCGTGCGGAAGGTGTACCTGCAGAGATCCTTGAAAGAGCACATGCCGAATTTGGCAGCGCTTTGCTGAATACGCGGTCAACCACATGGCGTCAGCTTTCTGCAGAAGAGCGCGCAAAACCTGAATTGACGCTGTTGTCTGAACACCCAACGCTAATGAAACGCCCGCTGATTGATCGTGACGGGGAATTATTTCTAAGTTGGAGCAAAGAGGTGCAGGCCGCCTTGGCGTAACGCCTTCCTCTGCCTATGTCGAGCTACAGAGATAGGAGAATGGGATGAGAAACGCAGCTTTGGTGCTGGGGATTATTGCCGGAATCACGGGTATGATCGTGGGCTTTTTCGGCTGGGGCTATACTGCTGCCATTGAAAGCTGGGGCGAGCTTGAAGGGATTGCAGAGCAGGTCGACAATGTCGAATTAATCCGGAGCACGTCTTTGATGGCTCCCATGCTCGCCATCGCAGGTGGCGCAATGGCGCGGGCTCGTGCGCTCTGGGGCGGGCTGCTTTTGCTGGCGTCGGCAGTATGGATGTATGTGGGATTTGGCTTCAACGTCTTTACGATGTTCCCGATTGCTTTTGCGGGCCTCGCCGGGGTTCTTGCGGTGGCCGCAGGCAAACCCGACGAGGAAAAGGCGCATTTCTAAGAGATCAAGCTGCCGCTGTTTCTGATTTGCGTCCCGCAAGGATGCGGTCTAGTGACAGAGGGCCTGCGCCCTTGATCACTAGCAGCAAAAGTACGAAGACCCAGAATGCACGTTGGTCCATGATGTGCGCATCAGAGATGCGGTCAAACCAACTGCCGATGGTGTCCGCGTCAGCGCCGTGGCCGTAGATGTCGGTCAAAGATTGCATGATCACGAAGCCGATCATGCCCAGAGATGCGATGCGGGTCAGAAGGCCAATCACAATCAGGGCAGGCAGAATAAATTCCGTCACTGTGCCCGCAAATACCACAGCCCAGTGGAAGATGCTGAGGGCACTGGTGTTGTAACTTACGGCTTCCAAAGCCTTCGGGAAGATCTGCGCATAGGCGCCAACTGACGGGAAAAGGAAGCCAAAGAAACCATCACCCAGTTTGGTAAGGCCTGAGTTCCAATAGTAGAACAGTAGCACAGCGGCAAAAATCAGGCGGGCCAGGGTAGGCAGCAGCCAATCCTGTCTGTCCAGCCGATCAAAGATGGCGTTGTGCAATGAAATCAGCATGTTCATAGTCAGTCCTCGTTCTTAATTTCGATGATGGCGCCATGGGTCAGTAAAAGACCCAGAACAGCTCCAAGATCGAAGTCCTCTGCCAGCTCCGCCGCGGTTTCTGTGGCTTTGCCCAGGGTTTCTCCCTTTTGAATGGCAGAGATAAAAGTTGCGCCACCCGCGGGGAGCGGATGCGGGGTGGGATCAAACTCAGGTCGCATGATCACAACGTTCTGCGCCTGAGCCTGGGGTTGGGGATGACCTTCATAGGTGTTGAAGGCCCAGATATCATAGATCGGCCAATGTGAGCGTAAGACCTCAAGCGAAGGCGCAAGAGTCATGCGAACATTGGGCAGTATTTCAGGTGCAATTTGAGCGAGCGCATCACCTGCCACACCTGTGCTGTCTGCTGCATGATAGCTACGGCGTAACGCCAGCTCGATTTCAGCCACATCACCCAGATAACCCAGATGCTGCAATGGCTGAAACTCTCTCAGAAACTGAGGGAACGCGGCTCCATAGTGCATCATAACGGGTGCGGAAGGCGGAGATTGGCGCAGAAACAACCCAGCGATGGGTTTGAAGTTCGCTTCGCCTAGAAGTTTTGCGATGACAGGAAAACCTGTTTCGAGCGCCTCTGTGAGCGAAACCGCGACGTTATTGCGATAGACGCTGAAACGGCGGCCCGCTGGTTGATCATGGCCATCAAGCAGTCCGCTGGGCACCTCATGAGATGCATCCAGCATGGCGGCCCGGAATTCGGTTTGCGTCACACTCATGCTGGCACCGTGATGTTCGCAAGCGCTGTTGCGGCCCGATCTGCCTCGGCAGAAAGCACGGGCCACTCTGGAACATCGGTATCCCATTCAATCAGGATCGGGCGGGGCCCAGATAGGGCCAGAGTGTGATCAAGCAGGGCCCAAACCGGGTCAACGACTTCAGCACCGTGACTGTCGATCAACAGAGGTTTGCCGTGATCATCTTCGTCTTCATCATGGCCGCCAAGGTGGATTTCTCCAACCTTATCAAGCGGGTATTCGTTGATGTAGTCGCGTGGATCATATTCGAGGTTCGTGGCCGACACGAATACATTATTCACGTCCAAAAGCAGGCCACAGCCTGAACGTTCTGCGACTTCACGCAGGAAGTCTGGTTCAGACCAGGTGCTTTCGGCGAATTTCAGGTAGCTTGAGGGATTCTCAAGCATCATCTGACGGCCAATCGTGTTTTGAAGCTGATCGATATGATCGGCGACACGGGTGAGCGTCTCTTTGGTGTAAGGCAATGGCAGCAGGTCGTTGAAATAGCTACCGTCATGGGTGGACCAAGCGAGGTGTTCGGAGAACACCGTCGGGTTCAGCCATTCAACCAAGTGTTTCAAGCGTGCAAGGTGTTCTGGATCAAGTGGGCTTTCACCACCGATCGACAGGCCTACACCATGCACAGAAATTGGAAATTCTTCGGCCAGATGACGCAACTGCGCAAGTGGTCGGCCTCCCATGCCCATGTAGTTTTCTGCGTGAATTTCCAACCAACCCACAGATCCCGGATTATCCAGAATATCGGCAAAGTGCTGAGCTTTATAGCCAACACCCGGCTTATGGGGAAGAGAGGGAAATTTCTGAGCAGTATCAAGCATGTTCAGGTCTTTCTTGGGTGCCCTAGAGGGCAGAAAGGCTCCGCCCGAGGGGAGCGGAGCCAGTGAAGCTTACGTGAGAGCCTTATGCTGGCAGGTCACGATCCAGTGCTTCCAGGGAGCCCATGCGGGCTTTGCCGTCTGCCATTGCAGGCAGTTCGATCTTGTCGCATGTGCCCGCGTCAACCAGTGTCCACGCGTTGCCTTGGTAGTCTACAGTGGATGTGCCGGCGCATGTTGTGCCTGGGCCAGCTGCGCAGTCGTTTTTACCTGCCAGAGAAACGCCGTAGCATTTTTCTTTGTCCATTGCGTGTGCAGTGGTGGAAGTAACTGCAGTCATTGCTGCTGCGACGGAAGCTGCTGCTGCCAGTGTTTTTACGGTCTTAGACATAATCATGTTCCCTAAATCAGGTTGTTCATTTTTGCCGCTCTTGTCGGCATGACTGGACTCTAGCCGTTCACTGTCTCACTTCTCCAATAACGCATTCGTGGGTCACGGTCGTGTTATCTGGTGTGATCAATCTTAGGGGAAAATGGCTTAAAATAAAGGAAAAGCCGGATCATCTGACCCGGCTTTTTACATAACTGTCGTGAGAAATGTTACAAACGCTTAGCGTAGGTCTGGCGGAGTAGCCTCTGCTTTCAGGCTTGTAACAATTTCGTCGAGCGTCTGGACCTTGGTTTGCTTCTCACCCAGGCGGCGCACCGTCACAGAGCGATCTTCAACCTCTTTTTTCCCGCAGGCTAAGATCACCGGCACTTTGGCGACAGAGTGCTCGCGGACTTTATAGTTGATCTTCTCGTTACGCAGATCAGCCTCAGCACGCACGCCTACCGCTTTTAATGCTTCGACAACTTCAAGGCAGTAGTCATTGGCGTCCGAAACAATCGCAGCAACCACAACCTGACGCGGGGCCAGCCAATATGGCAGCTTGCCTGCGTGTTCCTCGATTAGAATACCGATGAAACGCTCAAACGACCCGAGTGTCGCGCGGTGCAACATGACAGGGCGGTGTTTTTCACCATCCGCGCCAATATATGTTGCGTCCAAACGTTCTGGCAGGTTTGCATCAACCTGAAGAGTGCCGCATTGCCAGTTTCGACCAATCGCGTCGGTCAAAGTGAATTCAAGCTTCGGGCCATAGAAAGCGCCTTCGCCTTCGAGGATTTCAAACTCGTGGCCCGCCGCTTTACAAGCATCGCCAAGGGCTTTCTCCATCTCGTCCCAAGTCTCATCAGAGCCGATCCGCTGTTCCGGACGGGTAGAGAGCTTGATGGTCCAATCATTAAAGCCTAGGTCGCTGTAGATCTTCGACAGAAAGTCGATGAAGATTTTTGTCTCGGACGTGATCTGATCATCGGTACAGAAGATGTGGCCATCGTCCTGAGTGAAGCCGCGTACCCGCATGATCCCATGAAGCGCACCTGAGGGCTCATACCGCGCACAGGAGCCGAACTCGGCCATACGCAACGGCAGATCGCGATAAGATTTCAGACCCTGATTGAAAATCTGCACGTGACACGGGCAGTTCATCGGTTTCAGAGCATTCACGGCCTTTTCGCGCGCGTGATCCTCATCCACTTCAACGATAAACATGTTTTCCTGGTACTTGTCCCAGTGGCCGGATTTTTCCCAAAGCTTGCGGTCCACCACCTGTGGAGTGTTCACCTCTACATAGTCGCCTTTGCGCTGCGCGCGGCGCATGTAGTCCTGCAGCTCGGTATAAACAGTCCAACCATTCGGGTGCCAGAAGACCTGGCCCGGTGCCTCTTCCTGCATGTGGTAGAGGTCCATTTCACGGCCCAGGCGACGGTGATCGCGCTTTTCAGCTTCCTCTAGGAAGGTGAGGTGCTTTTTCAGGTCTTCTTTGTTTTTGAAAGCCACACCATAGATACGCTGCAGCATCGCGCGGCTGCTATCGCCGCGCCAATACGCGCCAGCCACGGACATCAGTTTGAAAGCATCCGCTGGCACCTGACCTGTGTGCTGCAGGTGAGGGCCGCGGCAAAGATCCTGCCACTCACCGTGCCAATACATGCGTAGAGGCTCGTCGCCAGGAATGGCTTCAATCAGCTCTACTTTATATGGCTCACCACGATCTTCGTAGTATTTCACTGCAACTTCGCGCTCCCAGACCTCAGTGCGGACGGGATCGCGCAGATTGATGATCTCTTTCATCTTCTTTTCGATGAGGCCGAGATCTTCTGGTGTGAAGGGCTCTGCACGGTCAAAGTCATAGTACCAGCCGTGTTCGATCACTGGGCCGATCGTGACTTTGACGTCTGGCCAAATCTCTTGCACAGCGCGGGCCATGATATGGGCGCAGTCGTGGCGAATGAGTTCCAGCGCTTCGGCGTCATTGTCTTTCAATGTGTTGATTGCGATGGAGGCATCTGCCTCGATTGGCCACGCAAGGTCCCAATGTTGACCATCAACAGTCGCAGAGATCGCTTTTTTTGCAAGGGAGGTCGCGATGGATGCGGCGACTTCGCCAGGTGTTACACCTGCGTTGTAAGATCGTGCATTGCCATCGGGGAAAGTCAGGGAAATCTGGGTCATTGCCAGAAGCTCCTCGTCAGTTTGGCGCCTACAGAACGCCCGGTTGCGGGTATGTGGTTCGCCCCCTAGATGCTTTGCCCGATGCGCTAAGTCAAGTCGTGGAAAGTGCTGATGTTAGAAATCGTTTTTTCTGCGCTTCGATTGCGCCTAACATAAAGGGGAACATCCCAAATTGGAGGCGCAAAAAATGGCTGATTTTAACACTAGCTTTGAATTAAACGTCGAAGATGTGGAGTTGATCGAAATGGCATTGCGCAAGACCAAAGCGCTGATGGCGCGACCGGATCTGGATGAGACCCTCGGTGAAGACGCCATTCAGGACCGCGATCAGACTTTGCACCAAATTCAAGACCTTCTGGGGCGAATGCATAATCAGAAGGTCTTTTATCGGCCTAAGAATGAAGTCTATATCGGCGGGTAAGACCGAGGACAGAGGGGCACAAAAATGACGCAGGCAAAATTCCTTGAAACCAAACAGGGCCGGACGCTGGCCTATCACAAGACCGAAGGCCGTGGGCCGTGCGTCGTGTTTATGGGCGGACTGAAGTCCGACATGGAAGGAACCAAGGCGATCCATCTGGAAGCCTGGTGTCAGAGCCAAGGTCGTGCCTTTCTGCGGTTTGACTATTCTGGCCACGGGGAAAGCTCTGGCACCTTTGAAGAAGGCTGCATCGGGGATTGGCATGAGGACTCTCTAGAGGCCGTGAACGCGCTTGTGGATGGGCCATATATTTTGGTTGGGTCTTCGATGGGCGGCTGGCAGTCACTTTTGCTGGCTCGCGCGCAACCTGAGCGTTTGGCTGGGTTGGTCACAATCGCAGCAGCGCCTGATTTTACAGAAGATAGCTATTGGGCGGGTTTTGATGATGCTCAAAAGGCTGCTCTGGAAAGCGTGGGGCGTGTCGAGCTGCCAAGTTACTATATGGAGCCATATATCATCACCAAACGCATGATCGAAGATGGTCGCAAGCAGCTGGTTCTGCGGTCGCCACTTAAACTCGGTTGCCCGGTGCGGTTCCTACAGGGCACTGCGGATACAGCTGTTTCAACCGAAACCGCGTTGCGACTGCTTGAACATGCGGAGGGGGAGGATATACGTCTGACGCTTGTGAAAGATGCAGATCACCGGTTCTCTGATGAAGCTTGCTTGGCGCTTATTGAGACGGCGGTGCAAGATGTAACACCAGACGAGGTGCGCTAGATGACCGAGCCCTTGGTTCTTCTGCCGGATCTTCTGTGTGATGCTCGTTACTTCGGACCTCAACTTGCAGAGCTTTCCGCTGATTACACTCTTATGACTGTTCCGCTGGGGACGTCTGGTAGAATGTCGGATTTAGCCGACATGGTTCTTGCGCGAGCCCCAGGCCAGTTTGGTTTGATTGGTGCAGGGCTTGGTGGTGTGGTCGCAATGGAAATTCTGGCCCGTGCGCCAGATCGTCTATCTCGGCTCGCTTTGATATCCGCCTCACCGCTGCAAGAAAGCCCTTTTGGAGCAATGGCTTATGAACCAATGCTCGTTACCGCGCGCTCAGGTCGGTTGGCCGAAGTCGTGTCAGAGCTTTTCGGTGTTTCTGAAGAGGAAGCAGAGGGACAGCTTCTCCCACTTCTGCAGGATATGGCAACAAACGTTGGATTGAGTGCTTTCGTCAATCAAGTGCGCGCGTTGCAACGGCACCGAGATATGCAATCGGTTCTGCGTAAGGCCACATGCCCGGTTCAGGTGATTTGTGGAGAAGACGACGCATTGATTCCGGTGAAACGCCATCAAGTGATGACGGATTTTCTCACTGATGGAGAACTCTCCATCATTCCCCAAGCCGGTCATGTGCCAACGCTGCAAAACCCAGAAGCCGTAACGCAGGTTCTGCGTCACTGGGTATCTCGGCCATTACAGCTCAGGCATTAACCTTAAGCAGCAGCGTTCTTATTTGCCGCTTTCTTTGCATTCTTCACGGACGCCGGGCGATTGGCGTTGATGAAGTCCAGAACCAATGGGCGGATATTGTTACGCCAGCTCTTGCCAGCGAAAATACCGTAGTGGCCCGCTTCAGGTTCTAGGTGGCTTGCCTTTTTGTCGTCAGGCAAACCTGTCAGTAGATCAAGCGCCGCCACACATTGGCCAGGTGCCGAAATATCGTCTTTCGCGCCCTCAACGGTTTTCACCGCAACGGTCGTGATCTTACCGATGTCGACTTTGTGGCCGTTTACGGTGAATTCGTTTTTAGCAATCTCGCCGTTTTTAAAGATACGTTCGACGGTGGACAGATAGAATTCCGCAGGCATATCCATGACAGCCAGATATTCATCATAGAAACGGTTGTGCGCGTCGTGATCGGAGGCTTCACCTTTCATCACGCGGGTGATCTGATTGGTGAAAGCCTGAGAGTGACGCTCTGCATTCATCGACATGAATGATGCCAGCTGCAACAGGCCTGGATAGACCTTGCGGCCAACGCCAGCATATTTAAAGCCGACCCGCTGGATCATTGTTTCTTTTAATTGATCCATGGAAACCCGATCACCAAAATCGGTCACATCGGTAGGGGTTGCGTTTGGATCAATTGGACCGCCAATTAGGGTCAGCGTTTGTGGCTGCGCTTTCGGATCTTGCTCTGCCAGATAAGCCGTTGCCGCTAAGGTCAGTGGGGCAGGCTGACAAACAGCAATCACATGAGTATCTGCGCCCAGCTCTCGCATGAAATCCACCAGGTAAAGTGTGTAATCTTCTACATCAAATTTACCAGCTGAAACTGGAATATCGCGCGCGTTGTGCCAATCTGTAACAAAGACTTCACAATCAGGCAGTAGTGAGATCACCGTAGAACGCAGAAGCGTTGCATAGTGACCAGACATCGGTGCAACCAGCAGAACCTGTTTGCGGCGACGTTCACGGCCCAGAACGGAAAAATGAATCAGATCACCAAAGTCGCGTTCAATGACAGTTTTGACTTGAACAACATGATCTTTGCCATCTTCGCAGGTGAAGGAATGAATTCCCCAGTCTGGTTTAGTCACCATGCGGGCAAAGGTGCGTTCGGTTACCTCTCCCCAAGCACCGAACCATTGAAGGGCAGGGTTGGGAACCAAGGAAAATAGGGGGTAGGCCGCCATGGCTTGTGCAGACGCGCCAAGCCATTGATTAGTGTTCCGAAAGGATTCCATCATATCGTACGTGGCCATGTAACGCATTGGCGTCTCCTCATTTTCCCCGCTATTCTACGAGGTATTATGGCCGACTCCCCTCGGCCCTACACAATTGCTGCGTAGCAGCGACGATAAGGTCTGGTGATACATATGACAACTGAAGACAATGCCGCAGTTGCGAAATACGACGAACTCAACAAGAATTTGGAGAAAGTAGAAGAGCTTTCACAACGTCTGGTTGAGGTTATGAGCAATCATAATCCCGTCAGGCGCGAGCTTACGGCACCGAATCATGATGTTTTCACAAATGCCGCCACAGCCTATTGGTCAGAAATGATTGAAAACCCGACCAAGGTTTTTGAGCAACAAATGGAATTTTGGGGAAAGTCCGTTAAGCATTTCGTCGATGCGCAGCAGATGCTTGCGCAAGGCAAACTGGAAGCACCAGAAGACAACACACCAACAGACCGTCGCTTTTCCAATCCACTTTGGCAGACCAACCCATACTTCAATTTCATCAAACAACAATACATGATGAACGCTGAAGCAATCCGTAAGTCTGTGGAAACTATAGAAGATTTACCACAGAAAGAACGGGCTCGGCTTAAGTATTTTTCCAATCAGATCGTTGATATGATGGCGCCGACCAATTTCCTGGGTACCAATCCAGACGCCCTGGAAAAGGCCATGGAGACCGAAGGGCGATCTCTGATTGCAGGGCTCGAGAACCTGATCCGCGACCTTGAAGCCAACAATGGCGAATTGATTGTGAAGCTTGCTGACGAAAGCGCGTTTGAGCTTGGCAAAAACGTTGCAACGACACCAGGTAAAGTGGTTTTCCGTAACCGAATGATGGAACTACTCCAGTATTCTCCGTCCACAGAAGAAGTTCATGAGATCCCTCTGGTGATCTTCCCGCCTTGGATTAATAAGTTTTACATTCTGGACTTAAAAGAAAAGAACAGTCTGATTAAATGGCTGGTTGATCAGGGTTACACTGTTTTTGTCGTCAGTTGGGTGAACCCAGATCGCTCCTTTGCCGATGTTGGCATCGAGGACTACATCGAAGACGGCTATTTGACGGCGATTTCCGAGGTCAAAAAGCTCACAAAGCAAAAGCAAGTGAATGCCGTAGGCTATTGCATTGCCGGCACAACGCTGAATTTAACTTTGGCATTGATGAAAAAGCGCGGTGATAAGTCGGTGAAATCCGCGACATTCTTTACTACGCTGACAGATTTCTCCGATCAGGGTGAGTTCACACCCTTCCTGCAAAATGATTTCGTTGATGGCATCGAAGCCGAGGCTGCAGAACACGGTCTTCTGCGGTCGTTTATTATGCAGCGCACCATGAGCTTCCTTCGGTCCAATGACCTTATCTATGGCCCGGCCATTCGCAGCTATATGTTGGGCGAAACCCCACCGGCCTTTGATCTGCTCTATTGGAACGGCGATGGTTCCGGGCTGCCGGGTAAGATGGTCGTCGACTATCTGCGCCGCCTCTGTCAGGACAATCAATTTGTGAATGATGGTATCGAGCTTTGTGGCGAGACACTTCATATCAGCGATGTCACCGTGCCGATCTGCGCCGTGACCTGTGAAACCGACCATATCGCGCGTTGGAAGGACTGCTACCGCGGCTTCCAGCAAACCAAAAGCCGCAATCGGACGTTCATTGTCTCGCAGTCCGGTCACATCGCAGGCATTGTAAACCCGCCCAGCAAAAAGAAGTATGGCCATTACACAAACAAGGATCTGAAATTGGATTCAGAAGAGTGGCTTGAGAAGGCGGAATTCACCGAGGGAACATGGTGGCCGCGCTGGGACACATGGTTGTCATCTAGTTCTGGAAAGATGGTTCCTGCACGCGAACCAGGGGATTCGGAGCATCCTCCGCTTGAAGACGCGCCGGGAAGCTACGTGAAAGTCCTTGCAACGCGTTGATTTCATTTGATTAGTTAAATTATTCTGCGATGCAGCAAAAAATATCTTGAAATGCTGCGTTGCAGAAAGCATATTGTCTTCAGACTAAGAAACCGCGGGATCGGCCCGCACATTTATTTAGGACCAAGACTATGGCTAAAACACAAGACATGACCGCCGTTCTGAAAGACATGATGGGCGCATTTCCAGTAGACACTTCCGCTCTGGACGACGCGTTCAAAAACGGCGCAGCACTGAACGAAAAACTGGCAGGTGTCGCTCTGGACGCGGCAGAGAAATCTTCCGAGATCTCTTCCAAGTGGACAAAAGACACTCTGGCGAAACTGGCAGATATGTCCAAAGCAAAAGCAGAGCCAGCTGACTACGCAAAAGCGCTGACAGACTTCGCTTCTGCACAGGCTGAAGTTGCTGCAGAAAACATGGCGGCATTCGCAGAAGTTGCGAAAAAAGTTCAATCCGAAACTGTTGAGCTGATGGTTACTGCTTCCAAAGAAGCAACCGAAGAAGCAACCGCAGCTGTTAAAAAAGCAACTGCAGACGCGACAGCGGCAGCGAAAAAAGCAGCGAAGTAATTTCGATGTGATTTTCGGGTGAATACCCAAATTGAGAAGGGCGTGCTTTCTGCACGCCCTTTCTTTTTGTTCTGCACTCGCATAAGGTTTTCTGCAACGCTGCATAAAAGGGAGGCTGCCTGTGGCTGAGACCAATTCGCCGCTGTTGATTAAGCGCTACGCGAGCCGTCGACTGTATAACACTGAAACCAGCGACTATGTCACTCTAGACGACATTGCAGCATTCATTCGAGATGGGCGAGAGGTTCAGATTGTTGATCTGAAAACTGGCGACGATCTGACCCGCCAGTATCTGCTTCAGATCATTGCAGAGCATGAAAGCCGCGGTGAGAATATGCTGCCGATTAACGTTCTGACCGACCTGGTGCGCTCATACACAACACAGGCGCAAAGCGTCGTTCCGCAGTTCCTGGCGCAAAGCTTTGAGATGTTTCGTGAGGGTCAAGAGAAGATGGTTGAGAACATGTCGACCATGAATCCAATGGCAGCGATGCAAGCTCAACAAGAAGCTTTCATGAAAGCCATGACCGGTGGTATGGCCAACTGGCCGAGTTCCCCTGAGCCGAATTCGGATAAAGCCGCTGCTGAACCTGAAGGCGAAGAAGAGGCGCTGGATGATATAAAGAAGCAGCTTGCAGATCTTCAGGATAAACTCTCCAAGCTTTCCTAAGAAAAGGGCCCCCGCAGGGGCCTTTTTTGTTTCTGCTTATTCCGCTGGAGCAGGAGACATCACGTCTTGAATAGCTGCCAAGAGAGTACCTGCAACGGCATCAAGTTCAGGCTTTTTCAAGCGCGCAGGCAAGCGCACGTCACAGGCCTTCATCAACATGGCACGCGTCTGAGGAAGTTCTGGTAAGTCTTTGATAAATTGCCAGTTCCAGAAAGCACGAGCGTTATCTTGTGACACCCCAAAGACCTGAACTTTCAAGCCGCGCGATTGCGCAGCAGATTGGAAGGCTGCGACCTGAGCATCGTCCATATCCACCAGATTAAACTGGATGCTATCCGGCGCGCGTTCTTCTGGATCGAGCTTTGGTGGCACAGACATCCAAGCACTGGTATTCAATTGATCCGCCACATAGTCGTGGTTAGCACGGCCATCACGGACGCGGCGCGCCAGCTCAGGAAGCTGTGGACGAATGATGGCAGCGGAAAGATTGGAGAGACGCAGATTGTACAGCGGCAGCTGGTTTTGCCATTTGGCAAAAGCGTTTTGCAGGTCTTCAGTGTTATCACCCGCGCGAGATTTGTGTTTCTGCCAATTGTGCTCATAAGCACCGGACATGATCACCATGCGCGCCACGAGGTCCGCATCATCACTGACCAGAATGCCGCCTTCGCCTGCGTTGATCAGTTTGTAAGATTGAAACGAGAAACAGCCGATCTTGCCGATGGTGCCGATGTTGCGCCCATGCCAGGTGGTGCCAAGGCTGTGCGCTGCGTCTTCGATAACGGGAATGCCTTTCTCATCACAGATCGCCATGATCGCATCCATATCTGAGGTATGGCCTCGCATGTGGCTGATGATCACGGCCTGAACGTCATCGATCTTCTTGGCGAAATCATTCATGTCGATGCGGTAGTTTTCACCGACCTCACAGAGCACGGGACTCAGGTCCGCATGGGCGATCGATGATGGCACCGCAGCGAAAGTGAAGCCTGGGATCAGGACTTTGGAATCGCGCGGCAGGTCCAGGGATTTCAACGACAGGAACAGCGCCGCGGAACAGGAGCTGACCGCCAAGGCGTATTTACTGCCCAGAAGCTCCGCAAATTCTGCCTCCAAAAGCGCGACAGGGGCATCTTCTGGTGCCGTGTAGCGGAAAAGATCACCCGTCTGCAGCAGACGCTCCACTTCTTCGCGGGCAGAGGCTGGGATCGGTTCGGCGGAATAAACGTCTGGTAGGGACATAGATTTGGCTTTTCTTAACACTCTCTTCCAGAATTCTAAATCTGAGCACAGGCAAAGACTAGTCCTAACCTCACGTTTAGGAGGGAAAAGATAACTTATTGCAGGGATGTCACGCGTTGTGGCCCTGGCGGAAAAAGTCGGCGATTTGATCTCCGATCACCTCATTCGCCAGCGGTTCATCTAGTGCGAGTAGTGCTTCTGAGACCTGCTGTGGGTCTTCCACAGTATCGCCACGTGTCAGGGCGAGGCCTTCGATCATTTCGGAGCCGAACTCTGGATGGGCCTGAAATGTCAAAGCACGATTGCCATAAAGTAGGGCAGCATGGGCGCAGAAATCATTAGAAGCCAAAGTGATAGCACCTTCTGGGGCTTCGATCACTTGGTCTTGATGCCAGGCATTCAAGGGCAGTTCAACACCGCCAAAGTCATAAAGCTTACGGCCAACGGCCCAGCCTTTGTCGAATTTTTCGACCTTGCCCCCCAAGGCCTGCGCGATCAATTGATGCCCAAAGCAGATGCCCACGACAGGGCGCGCCACAGTCACTGCTTCGCGGACAAAATCCTCTAAAGGCGCGATCCAGTCGTGATCTTCATAGACGCCATGTTTAGAACCACTGATCAGCCAGCCATCCGCCTCTTTGACGGACTTTGGGAACTCGTTTTCAAAGACACTATCGGCTTCGAACGTGAACTCTTGCCCGCCAAGCAACGTCATAAACATCGCATCGTAGTCGCCGGTCAGTTCTTGCAGGTTTTGCGGGAAAGCACCGCACATCAAAATTCCGATTTTCATCGCTGATCTCATCCGAATCCGTGAAGGTCAAAGCAAGGTCTTGCCACGACACGAGACGTCATGCCAGAGCCGCGGTTCACAATCGCCTGTGTGTTAGCGGATTAGGTTGAGCCGCAGTTTCAACTTGCTGCGCGCCGCGCGCGGAACGTGCCGGTTCAAGCGTTTGTTCATCAAACCAAAACAGCCGATCACCACCAAGGTCAGCAATATGAAATAGCCTGCCAAGATTGGGTAGGGGATGAACGGATTGAAGGTCTTATCCGCAAAGTAGTTTGCGTAGTAGAGCGCATCCCCCTGTTGGCGAAGAGCCGGGAAGCCGGAGAAGAAGACCAGCGTCGTGGCGTGAAACAGGAAGATCGCTTCGTTGGTATAGGCAGGCCAAGCCAGTCTCAGCATGGTTGGAAAGGTGATACGTTTGAAGCGCATCCAGCCCGTCATGCCATAGGCATCCGCAGCTTCAATGTCGCCCTTAGGTATGGACATAAGGGCGCCGTAGAAGATTTCTCCTGAGTAGGCCGCGGTATTGCAGAACAGCACAACCAGTGCCCCCAGCCAGGCTGAGGTGAAGGGATCAAAGAAACTTGATACGCCTTTCAGGCTCAGGAACAGGAAGTATCCAAAGAAGAACTGAATAAAGAGTGGGCTGCCTCGGAAGATAAAAATGAACCATTCGGCAGGCTTACGTAGTCTGGCATTTGGGCTTGATTTGGCGACCGCAAGGGCCACGGCAAGGACAAAGCCACTGATCAACGCCAAGATGCCAAAATAGATATTCCACATCATCCCAGAGCCAATGAGCGTGAAGTGCTCACATAGGCTGTATTCGCCGCGCGGTAAAAGACGCTCGCCATAGCCCAAAGACCGGAATGCATAGGCCTGGATGGTGTCCCAACAACTCATGCTGCGGCCTTTCTTTGTGCTTCACCAGCGGCTGTCGCCTGACCTTTGGTGAGCCGTTTCATCAGTTTATCAAGCACAATCTCTGAAACCCGAGTGAAACCGAGATAGAACACAAGTAATGCAAGGAAATACCACATCCGCCAATCACCGTGCGGGTAGTCGGTGAAACGAGGTGACTTGGTGCCGCCCAACTCACGCGCCCAGTACACGATGTCCTCTACGCCCAGCAAGAACAGGAGCGGTGTTGCTTTGATCAAGACCATCCAAAGGTTGGACAGGCCCGGTAGTGCGTAGACCCACATTTGTGGCACCAAAACCCGCCAGAAGGCCTGGCGGCGTGACATACCGTAGGCTTCTGCGGTTTCCATCTGGGCGTGGGGCACCGCGCGCATCGCGCCAAAGAGCACGTTCGCGGCAAAGGCACCAAAAACAATGGCGAAGGTCAGAACCGCTAAGAAAAACCCATAGGTTTCATGAACCCATTGAGGTGCGCTTCCCAAGGGCAGCTTTGCGGCTTCACAGACTACAAAGTCCACGCCCTGTCGCACTGGTTCATCCCATTCCGGGCATTTGACCTTATGCCTTAGCCATTCAAAGGCCTGGTCCAACGCAATAACGAAAAAGAGGAAGAATGCGATGTCAGGGACACCGCGCACAATGTTTGTGTAGCCCCAGCCAAACCACCGCAAAGGTGGAATGCGTGAACGTGTGGCTGTAGCGGCGCCAAAGCCAAAAAGTAGGGCAGTGGGGGCGGTGATTGCCAACAGCACCAGAACCACGAAGACGGACACATAAAGGCTCATGTGTTTGCCGGTGGTTAAGTAGCAGCTGAGCCAGCTTAGACCTTCAAGAGTGGAGGGATCGGTGCAGTAGGAAAACATCGCGGCCTTAAATTCATTTGGCCCGCAACCTAGATTGCGGGCCAAGATTTGGGATTAGGTTACCAAGTAGAGGAAACCTGCCACTTTTCGATCAGAACGTTCAAAGAACCATCTTCTTTCATCGAAGTGATCGCAGCATCGAATTTGCCGCGCAGTTCAGCGTCAGATTCACGGAAGCCCATGCCTACGCCGCCACCGATTGCTTCTTTGCGCTCCAGCATTACCAGACCGTCAGAACCGGCAACTGTGTCGAGGAAGGATTGGTCGGCCAGAACCGCATCCGCTTCGCCGTTGCGAACCGCTGCTACTGTTTCTTCTGGCGTCGCGAATTCGATCAGGGTCCAGCCCTGTTCAGCGATGAATGCTGCTTGAAGTGTAGACGCCTGCGCTGCGATGATGCCGCCTGCCAGATCAACGTCAGCACTTAGAGCAACGTAGGCAGATGGGTCTGGCGGGGTGTATCCCTGAGTGAAGTCGATGACTTCTTCGCGCTCATCGGTAATGGACATGCCCGCGATGATCGCGTCGTAGTTACCAGAGACGAGGTTAGGGATGATTGAATCCCAATCGTTCTTAACCCATTCGCAGTTAAGTTCTGCGCGTTTACACAACTCATCGCCAAGATCGCGCTCAAAGCCGTCGATTTCGCCGGCATCGTTCACAAAATTCCAAGGTTCATAGGCACCTTCGGTGCCGAGACGCACGACTGAGTGGCTGCCCGCGAACGCCATGCCCGCAGTAAGGGCCAGAGCGGCGGTGCCTAGGATCAGTTTTTTCATAGTGTCACTCCTGTTATAGTTTGTTTTTATGCATAAGCGGTTGAAGACAGGAACTGTTTCAACCGCTCGGATTTTGGAGCGCCAAAGAGTTGCTCTGGCGCGCCCTGTTCTTCAATCAGACCCTGATGTAGGAACACAACGTGGCTGCTGATATCAGCGGCCATTTTCATGTCGTGTGTCACGATCAGCATTGTGCGTCCTTCATCGGCGAGCGATTTGATAACCTTGATCACCTCTTGCTCAAGCTCAGGGTCCAAAGCTGAGGTCGGTTCATCAAACAACAGTGCCTGTGGCTCCATGCAAAGCCCACGTGCAATTGCTGCACGCTGTTGCTGACCACCTGACAGCTGAGCAGGGTAGACATCACATTTGTCGCCGATGCCGACGCGGGTCAGGTACCCGCGGGCTTTCTCTTCCACCTCATTGCGATCGCGTCCCAGAACCGTCACAGGCGCTTCCATAACGTTCTGCAAGATGGTCATGTGGGACCACAAGTTGAACTGTTGGAATACCATGGACAGATTAGTGCGGATGCGAAGCACCTGTTTGGCGTCGGCAGGTACGCGACCAGCGCCTGAGCCCTTCCATTTCACGGCCTCGCCGTTGAACAGGATATCGCCTCGCTGACTGTCTTCCAGCAAGTTCGCGCATCGAAGAATGGTGGATTTACCGGATCCAGAACTGCCAATCAGACTGACGACGTCGCCTTTATGTGCCGAAATGTCGACGCCTTTTATAACTTCTAGGCTGCCGTAAGCCTTGTGCAGGCCACGGATTTCGATCACTGGCGCAGTGTCAGACAAGTCAGATAATCCCCGTTAACTTTTTTTGTGCACTCAATTGCAACGAAAAAAATGGCAATTGCAACTCGCAAATCGACGAAATCTGACCAAATGATAACAAAATGACGGTCTTAGGCGTCGTCTTGTCGTCAAATCACGCACTATGGGAATTCTTTGGGGTGCCTGATGTCAGCTCACGCGTTGACGTGCCAACGCGCTGTCGCGGTCATTTACGCCAAGTAAGTTTGCGGCTAATCGCACCAAAGCATCTTCTTCTGCATCACGGGCGCCATCGGCCAGCACAACTTGCCAGAGCGCTTCGATCACACCGATCCGATCTTCATGTGACACCGCGTCTTTGATGGCGCGCGTAAAGCGCACTGTATCAGGGGCTTCTGTTTCTAAGGTTTCAGCTTCCTTGCGTAGGGCAGAGGCCTCAAACGGGGAAAGCGCGTAGCGCGCGGCTGTAATCCGGTCGATCCTCTCGACTTCTTCGGCCGCATAATCGCCGTCGGCGCGCGCAATGCGCACCAGAAGTGCAGTGAGTGCAAGACGCGCATCGGTGTCTTGAAGCGGGGCGGGTTCAGGCGCAGTGAGGCGCTTTAGCAAATCGGCAAACATATCTGTTAGATCGGTGTTCTTTCTAAGGACGTCAACCTTCAGGGAGCTGGGCTATCCTTTGGGTCGATACCCAAATGGTCTTCAATCTCATGCAGAGCAGCATCCTCTTCTGGTGTGTCACGGCCATCCGCCAAAATGACGTCCCAAAGTGCGTTCACGACTTCTAGTCGATGCGCATAGTCCACATGTTCGCGAATGATCAGGGCAAAATCCGGTGTGCCAGGGGCCTGCGCTTCTAGTTTTTCGCATGTCGCACGCATTTTTGCGGCTTCTACGGCATTGATATCGAACGATTTTGATAGAATGCTGTCGATTTCAGCAATTTCCGCGACGTGATATTCACGATCTGACTTCGCAACGCGCACCAAAAGTGCTCCAAGTGCCAGCTGCTCATCTGGTTCCGGTAGTGGCTTTGGCTCCGATGTTTTTCCCGTCAGGCGCGCAAGCAGTCCATCCCACATAATCTGTTCCCTGTTTTTTCTTCACTCTGCTTAAGTCGTTCGATTTTGGCAATCAAAACTAAGAACCGGGCTAGGGGGAAATTTCCTAAGAGGGACTTAAAAATGGAAATAACAACTTAGGTTTTGCGCTGCTTTAACCAAGGATGTTTAAGAATGGTAAAAAAGAGGTTTTTAAGTGCCATTCGTTTATGTGTATAGCCCAAGTGATTTCATTGGGGGGCTTCCTGATGAACAGGGCGCCGCCGCCGCTGGGTCAGGAAAGTTTGAACTGACACTTTCTCCGGATGCCTCTCCGACCTTGATTGAAATCGACGATGACGATTCAGTCTTTGATGAGGTCGACTACGGCCAGACAATTGCTGATGGTGTGAACCTCGATGGCACGAAATACGAAGCTGGTACCACCATTCATTCCGCCTATGACCTGATCAACACCTCAACAGGGCATCAGGTCACCAGTATCCATTTCGGAGGCACGGGATATGAACAAGGTGCCGTACATGGCCTAATTTCAAACGAACCTCTAGAGGCTGGAAAGTCTTACACGTTTAACTACGAACGCACGTCACACCAAAAGGCGAACAACTATGATAACTTTGTCGCTTGCTTTGTGGCAGGCAACCAAGTGCGCACTCAGGCTGGGGATGTGAATATAGAAAATCTGCGGCCCGGCCAGCTGGTTGAGACAATTGATGGTGCTAACCAGACTGTACGTTTGGTTTTGAAGCGAGAACTTTCTGCCGCTGATCTGGAAAATACAAACTTGCGCCCCGTTCGAATTACGGCGGGGGCCATGGGGCAGGGGTTACCGCATCGCGATCTTTTGGTATCGCCGCAGCACCGAATGCTGGTCAGCGGCCCAACTTGTTTGCGCGTGTTCGGCGAAGACGAAGCTCTTGTGTCTGCCCGAAAACTGACGGAGCTGCCCGGTGTCTATGTCGATATGGACGTAGAGCACGTCACCTATGTGCATCTCGTCTTTGATCAGCACGAGATCATCTACGCCGAAGGTGCGCCGAGCGAGAGTTTTTTCTTAGGCGCACAGGCCATCGACAGCCTTTCAGAGGATGCCCGCGAGGAACTAATGCAGTTGTTTCCTGATTTCGCGGTGTCCGACCATGACATTGAAACCGCGCGGGCCATTCCGAAGGGCAAGGCGCAGACCAATTTCGTGAAACGGCTTCTCAAGAACGCGCAAACGCCCTTAAGCCCGATAGCTGAGAGTTAACAAAAAAACGCCGCGATTTGCGGCGTTTCTTCTTTTTACTGTGGTTAAGATCAAACCAGGCGAGAGTTCTCTTTCGCAGCCCTGACAAAATCTTTGAACAGTGGATGTGGATCAAAGGGTTTGGATTTCAGTTCTGGGTGGAACTGAACGCCGATGAACCAAGGGTGGTCTTTCCATTCCACGATTTCAGGCAGACGGCCATCTGGGCTCATCCCGGTGAACTGAAGCCCCGCTTTTTCAAGCTGTTCACGGTATTTGATATCCACCTCATAGCGGTGGCGGTGACGCTCATCGATCGCGGTGGTCCCGTAGACATTTGCGACGTTTGAACCCTCGGTCAGAGTGGCGTTGTAGGCGCCCAGACGCATGGTGCCGCCTTTGTCGTCGTCCGCTTTGCGTTTGACTTTCGCGTTGCCCTGAACCCATTCCTTCAGGTGATAGACCACTGGCTCGAAGCGCTTTTTACCGGCTTCGTGGTCAAACTCTTCGGATCCCGCATCTGAAACGCCAGCCACGTTACGTGCCGCTTCAATCACGGCCATCTGCATGCCGAGACAGATGCCGAGGTATGGGACTTTGTGTTCGCGCGCAAATTGCGCGGCTTTGATTTTGCCTTCGGTACCACGCTCGCCAAAGCCACCTGGCACTAGGATCGCGTCATACCCTTCCAGATGAGGTGCCGCGTCGCCTTTGTCAAAGACCTCGGCATCCACCCAGTTCACGTTAACCTTCACCCGGTTGTGCATGCCGCCATGCACCAGTGCTTCTTTGATGGACTTATAGGCGTCTTCAAGCTGCGTATATTTGCCAACAATCGCGACAGAGACTTCACCGTCGGTGTTGTGAATACGGTCCTGAACATCGTGCCAACGTTCTAGATTTGGTTTTGGGGCAGGGGCAATGTCAAAGGCATCAAGAACTGCTTGGTCCAAACCTTCGTGGTGATAGGCCAGAGGTGCTTCATAGATCGATTTCAGATCATAGGCCGCCACAACGGCCTCTTTGCGTACATTACAGAAGAGAGCAATCTTCTCACGCTCCTTCTCGGGAATCGGCTGCTCAGAGCGGCAGACCAGAATATCGGGCGCAATTCCGATAGATTGCAGCTCTTTAACAGAGTGCTGCGTCGGTTTTGTTTTCAGTTCGCCAGAAGCCGCCAGATACGGCAGCAGCGTCAGGTGCATGAAGATACACTGGCCGCGAGGCTTGTCGTGGGTGAACTGGCGGATGGCTTCGAAGAATGGCAGGCCTTCGATGTCACCAACAGTACCGCCGATTTCGCAAAGCATGAAATCCACTTCGTCTTCACCAATTGAAATGAAGTCTTTGATCTCATTGGTCACATGCGGGACAACCTGAATGGTTTTGCCCAGATAGTCGCCCCGACGCTCTTTTTCCAACACATTGGAATAGATCCGGCCAGAGGACACAGAGTCGGTCATGCGGGCAGGGACGCCGGTGAACCGTTCGTAATGGCCAAGATCGAGATCGGTTTCGGCACCATCGTCAGTCACAAAGACTTCGCCGTGTTCAAACGGGCTCATCGTGCCCGGATCGACGTTCAGATATGGGTCCAGTTTCCGCAGGCGAACCGTATATCCGCGTGCTTGCAGCAGTGAGCCCAATGCCGCTGACGCAAGGCCTTTGCCCAGCGAAGAGACAACACCACCCGTAATGAAAATGAACCTTGCCATAGGTTTGGCATCCCCCGTGATTGCCACACGCTGCGTATTTGAGGCAGCGTGAAATTCCAAAAATGCGAGCACCCACGGCACAAAAATTGCCGTAGCATCACGGGACTCAACGTATAAAGGATTCGCTTGAACTTGGCAATGGGACCGCAAGATGCTGTTGCGGTCTCGCCGAGAAACTCAAGCTATGGTGGTTGGCCCCTTGGATTGCTCCAGCGGCCACCAAATGTGCTGTTTAGTTCGCTTTTGGCACCAGTGGTGCGTCGTCACCTTCTGCTGGCGGCAACAGGCTGTCTGTCGCCGGTGCAACGGGTGTCGCAGATGCTGGGGCCGTCAGGTCTGTACCCAAGCTGTCGATGACCGAATTACCTGCAGCGTTTTTCGCGGCGATAATGGTCAGTGTGATTGAGGTACAGATGAACGCTGCTGCCAGGATCCAGGTCAGTTTGCCAAGGGCTGTCGCCGCTGCGCGGCCAGAAACCGCGCCTCCGCCACCGCCACCCATGCCAAGGCCGCCGCCTTCAGAGCGTTGCATCAAGACGATGCCAATCAGGGCCAGCGCCAAAAGGAGATGGATGATGAGGACGACGTTTTCCATTAGAACCTGTCTTCTTGAGCGTTCGAATACTACAGCGCGCTATCTATGCAGTTTTACCGGCTAGGGCAAGGCGCTTTGTTGCAAAGCTTGCACCCTTTGATCCGGCCGCTCAAACCTCAAACAGATTACTGCTGAAGCAACTCGCGCCGAAGCGCGGTTAACTGCTCGACAACCTCAGGATTGCGCGCCGCCAGATTGCGCCTTTGTTTGCGGTCTTTCTTGGCGTCATAAAGCTCTGGCGCTTGGCCTTCTGGCGCAATCAGCGCGTAATCGTCTGTCTGAATGGTCCATCCATAAATAGGATTGCCGCGTGCTTCGGACTTGGAGAAATGCTCGATATAGGTTGCCGGTCGATTTACGCTTCTGCCGGTCAGGGCTGCCGTCAGGCTATCGCTGTCGGTGGTGGTTGCGGATGATCCTGCAAGTCCAAGAAATGTTTCAAATAAATCGGTGATCTGCACGGGATCAGAGTTTCGTCCATTCGCGACACCCGGTCCTGAAAATACCAATGGCACATGCGTTCCACCCTGATAGATCGACCCTTTGGCATCCCTCGTCAGCCCCAATCTGCGTGAGACCTGAGAAGGTGTGCCATTGTCTCCTGCAAAGACAACGACCGTATTCTCACGCGTTTCGTCAGGCAGGGATGACAATAGGCGATCAACTTCAGTGTCGACCGCTTCCAAGGCGGCAAAATAGTGATTCCGCACGTCTGATCGACGTTCCGGTGAGGGGGACAGATTGCCAAAACTGTGCAGGTCATCCGGAGGTGAATGGAACGGAGCGTGTGGGGCATTGAGTGCGAGCCAAAGAAACCACGGTTGAGTTTGATCTTTGATCCAACTTTCTGCTTTGTCGACAAACGCTGTTGTTGTGTATTTGGTCACGCGCACAGGTGTGCCGTTTTCAAATCCAGACCAGTTTTCGTAGTCGCGTACTCCTCCACCGAATGGACCATAGTAATAGGGAATTCCAAGTGCTCCGGGGTGATCGCCATCTCGTCGATCAGAGGTGAGATGCCATTTGCCAATCACTGCAGAGGCGTAGCCGACATCGCTCAGATGATCGAATACGGTCTCGTAAGAGCCTGACAAACTGCCATTTTCACGCGACACAGGCGCTCCGACACCTGTACGGCTGGCGTAAAACCCAGTGATCATCGAAGCGCGTGAAGGAGAGCAGGTTGGATATGCATGTGCATTGTCAAAGACCATTCCATCGGCGCACAAGGCCTTCAATGTGGGCATGCGCACAGATTTGGTTGCTTCTGGAATGCAGGGGCTGACGTCGGCACCCATGTCGTCGGCCAAGATCATGAGGATATTTGGCTGAGAAAGGCCAACGGTTGGCAGGCCAGACAGGACTGAAACAGATAATAGTAAGCGACGCATGGCTCTCCCTTTTGTTTGGGATGATACGCGGCTATTTGGAATTTCCGTCGAAATTATTCGTCGACGTCATCGATATCTGCCTGACCTGTCAGCTGGCGACGCACAAGGCTCCAGCTGAGGCCTATCCCTAGGACGAGTGACAGCGCCAATACGCCGAGCCAAGTGTTTAGCGCACGATTCTCTAATGTCAGAATGCCCCAGTCATAAAGCACCCAGAGAAGAGCTGCGACGACGGCCAGGATAAGGAACATGCCAAAGCCACCGATGCTGCGCAGGGTAGCACGCAGGTAGATAATATAGCCGATAACCAGCAGGAGCCCCATGAGGACGGTGATTGGCGTTTCGGAGGCATAATTCATCATGCTCCAACGAACATAGTTGTAGTCCGTTGGATTGAATGTCAGCGCCAATAGCAGAAAGGCGAATATCCAACGCAGGAAATAGCCCATCCGGTCCCCCAATTTTTTCCTAGCATGTGCTTAAAATGATGGGCGATGTCTAGAGGTTAGACGGTTTTATGTAAGATTTTGATCTAAAGCGTGACAGGTTTGTCGAGCGACTTACCCCAAGAGAATATACGAAATCGCCTGTATTGAGGGTTATAGTAGGGGTCTTTCTGCACGATATCGACCACATCCTCAAAATCACACCCGCGCACAATCCACATGTCGCCACAGTAAGGAGCGCCCGGCATGGGGCGCATGCCACCCGCGATTTTGATGCGGTTCTCGTTGGCACGCAGAAATCCCATATGCGCGTCCCGATGTTTCCGCCGGTGATCATTCATTTCAGGTTCGTCTTCAAAAAGCACCACCCAGTAAGCATTCGGCATGAAAGGCTCCTTACTATCGGTCCAGATTACGAGAGGTTGCCCATCTTCATAGGGCCAGTTAGCAGAACGCTGTCATCCCAGCCATAGGTTATGTGATGTATCAAATGCCGCAGGTGCGATTAATGGTTTCACATATGTGTCACTGTCGCTAAAAGGGCGCGGGTTTGACTCTTGAAAGCAAGGACCGGATATGGCCAACGTTGTTGTCGTAGGCGCTCAGTGGGGCGATGAAGGTAAAGGCAAAATCGTGGACTGGCTCAGCGAACGCGCTGATGTCGTCGCGCGATTCCAAGGCGGACATAACGCCGGCCACACACTCGTCGTTGGTGAAAAGGTCTACAAACTGCACGCTCTGCCGTCCGGCGTTGTGCGCGGTGGTAAGCTTTCGGTCATTGGTAACGGTGTCGTTCTGGATCCGTGGCACCTGATCAAAGAAATTGAAACCGTAACAGCGCAGGGTGTGGATATCTCCCCTGAAACGCTGATGGTTGCCGAAAACACTCCGCTGATCCTGCCAATTCACGGTGAGTTGGATCGCGCCCGTGAAGAAGCGGCCTCAAAGGGCACCAAGATTGGTACCACCGGTCGCGGCATTGGCCCGGCTTACGAAGATAAAGTTGGTCGTCGTGCGGTCCGCGTTGCTGATCTAGCCGACGAAGCCACTCTGGAAGCCCGCGTTGACCGCGCGTTGCAGCACCATGATCCACTTCGCAAAGGTCTGGGCATTGAGCCAGTCGATCGTGACGCGCTGGTCGCTCAGTTGAAAGAGATCGCGCAGAAAATCCTGCCCTACGCGGCACCCGTCTGGAAAGTGCTCAACGAAAAGCGCAAAGCGGGCAAGCGTATCCTGTTTGAAGGCGCACAAGGCGCACTTCTGGACATCGACTTCGGCACATATCCGTTTGTGACCTCCTCCAACGTAATCGCGGGCCAAGCCGCGACAGGTGTTGGGATCGGTCCGGGTTCTATCGACTATGTGCTGGGCATTGTGAAAGCCTACACAACACGTGTTGGCGAGGGTCCATTCCCAACAGAGCTTGAAGATGAAGACGGTAACCGTCTTGGCACCCGCGGCCATGAGTTTGGCACCACTACAGGCCGCAAACGCCGTTGTGGTTGGTTTGATGCCTGTCTCGTGCGACAGACCTGCGCAACTTCAGGTATCAACGGTATCTCTCTGACAAAACTTGATGTTCTGGACGGCTTTGAAACTCTGAAGATCTGTGTTGGCTATGAGCTGGATGGCGAACGTCTGGACTATCTTCCAACAGCGGCCGATCAACAAGCGCGCTGCACACCGATTTATGAAGAGATGCCCGGCTGGTCCGAAACCACTGAGGGCGCGCGGAGCTGGAACGACCTGCCTGCGAATGCCATCAAATACGTGAAACGTGTTGAAGAACTGATCGAGTGCCCTGTCGCGCTGCTGTCCACATCACCGGAGCGTGACGACACGATCCTCGTTACAGACCCGTTCGCGGACTGATCCGGTGGCGATGTCCCATAAAGCCAAAAAACGCTGGGCGATCATCATTCTGGTGATCGGCCTGCCGGTCTATATGATCCTAGCATCGGTTCTTGCCACAACCTTTCTGGGGTGGCTTGGCCGTCCATCACTCTTGCTGGAACTTGTTATTTACATTGCTCTCGGGGTGATTTGGGTCTTTCCATTGAAAAACCTTTTCATGGGTGTTGGTCAGGCAGGTCCTGACGATGAGGAAAGCTAGACGCCATTTGAAGCGCAGCGCTTTCCTTGTAAGCCAATTGCCGGTATTTCTTTTGCAATAAATTGAAACACCGACACTGGCAGTCCTTTGACAAAATCTCTTGAGGCCATCAGCCGCAAACATGCGGAGGCCCATTTTCCAGAAGCTTTCGAAGAGGGGGCGTCTTGGAAGGTGAGCAAGCTCCATGCGCGAGAGGACGCGCAGGTCGCGCGTTGCGTGCTAAAACTTGTCGGTCCGGGCGTCGCATATAGTTTCAAGCACGAAAAATCTCCGGTAAACCGCCAAAGGTACGCGAAAGTTTTCCAGCATCAGCAAGACGCGTTTCAAAGATTTCCGAGAATCTCCGGTCTTGCGATGTCGGAGCCCATTCGGGTTGATGCAATGCGGCAGTGTTCCATCTTTCGTTATGTGGATGGTCATAATCTGCGTGATCACCTGACGTATTTTTGTCCGACGCGCGAGTTGCAGCTCGAAATGCTGGAAAGGGTGGGGAAGTGGCTCGATCATTTCCATCGCAGCAGCATAGAAGAACGCCGGAAGTTTCATCCGAATTGGACCAAGAACCGTTATCTGGACCTTCGGAATAGCGCAGAAGCTGGCCGATTGAAGGTGCCAGAAACGAAGCTTTTTACCGATTGCATCGATGTCATTGAGCGACTTGCGCCAGAGCTACGTGGCCAAGAAACCATTTCGGCACTGCCGCATGGCGATTTCCATGCGGGCAATTTGATTTGGGATGGCGAGACCTTAACAGGCATAGATCTAGGGTCTGGCGGTGCGACCCCTGTCGGACACGACATAAACAAGTTTCTAATTGATCACGTGCGGCGTTTCTGTTCTGTCGAAGAGCTCGCTCCTGGACAACTTCACCCCGATGACGTGAAAGAGGCCTTCTTCAGCGGCTATAAACTGGTGGAGCCAAGCGATCCAACAGTTCGTCTCTTTGCCCTTACCCAGCTGATCGAAACTTGGATGCTTATCCCTGATGACAAGCTGAAGCGTAGCGAGGCGAAGCAGACATGTCTGGCGCAGATCAGACCCATAGCCAAAAGCTTAGTTCAGGCGCAGGATCCTGGCAAAGTACTGAGGGTGCTTCTAACCAAGCGCTCTGTTGAGGCTGAGCGGAAGCGGGAACATGAATTTGTGCCGGTTCTGCGCAAAGCAGCACGACGCCGGGGGTTTGATCTCACGATCCGAGAGGATAGTGCGGGTGCGCGCCGCCTCGCCAGTCGCGCAAACGCCTACACTATGTTTCATATGTCTGAGCCTTTGGACCAAAACAGTCTGTGTTTCCGCAAATCTTATGCTGCTCCTTTCTGGCAAATTGCAAAAACCTCCGCGCGCTGGCGCTGGCCTGTGGCGCGAGCCACCTTCGACGCGAAATCAACGGAAGAAGCGCAGGCGTTTTTTACCCATTGGGCCAATCGGTTACACAATGTATCGAGCAAAACCATTCGTGATGATGGCTTCATCTATATGCCACTACAGGGTAAACTTTTATCGCATCGGGGGTTCCAAACACATTCGCCAGCAGAAATGATACAAGCGACTTTGGCGCGTACTAAACTGCCCATTCGGGCAACTCTTCACCCCAATGAAACCTATTCAAAGGCCGAGCTTGATCTGCTGAAAGAGATCAGCGCGCTCAATTCGAGGTTTTCATTGGTTGAACTTCCGATGGCAGAGGCCTTGGAGCGCTGCAGTTACGTTGTGACTGAAAACTCTAGCGCAGGTTTTCATGCGATGTTTTTTCAAAAGCCTGTGGTGCTTTTCGCCGACATCGATTTCCACCACATCTGCCTGCGCGTTGGTGATAAGGGGGCGGAAGCAGCGTTTGAGCAGGTTGAAAGCCACAATCCCGATGTTGCCAGCTATTTGCATTGGTTCTGGGGGAACCACGCCATCAATATTGAAGAAGGCAATGCTGGGGCGCAGCTTGCGAAACGACTAAGAAAACTCGGCTTCTAAACGAATAAGGCCGCCCAAATTGGGCGGCCCTCTCATTCGGTTATCGGAGCAGGTTACCCCGCGGCACGATCATCCGGTTTGAAATTGATCGCCTCAGAGACGGTGAACCGTCCGCCAGCAATCTTTTCAATCTTCTTGTCACGCAGAAGTTGGCCAAAGCTGCGCAGGCCCGCTTCACGCTCAAAGCGCTCATCGCCAACCTGATAAGCCAGACGCATCAGCATTGGGCGAGAGAACTTCTTACGACCTTCCACGAAGGTCAGGTAAGAGGCTGCCGCTTCCAGAACTTCTGGCAGCTGAGTTGCGCCCATGTTTTCGGCAAACTCAACAAAGTTGCTGGAGGCTTCATTTGCTTCAGCCGCCGCCAATTCATCTACGGAAACGCGACGCGGGCGGATGCCTGCAGGCTTCTCTTCTACTGGCGTATCGATGCGCTGCTCAGCAACCAGCTTCAAAGGAGGTGCGGACTTCGCCTTGCGAGGACGTACGGCTTCCGCCAGATCTTCGCGATAAGCTTCGGAGTTGTCTTCCTTCTCGAAAGACTTGCCCGCTTCCTTCTCTGCCTTAGTGGCCGCAACAGCTGCACGAAGATGTGCGATGGCGCTGCGACGACGGTTGCCTTCAGGCTCATCAAGCTTGGTATTGGCCTCTTCGATCAGACGATCAACTGCTTCTTCACCTGGCTCAACTTTGTCCAGCTTAGCGCGGCGCTCACGGCGCTTTTCGCGCTTGGAGGCGCTGTCATCTGCAACCACAGCATCAACGGGTGTTTCTTCAACCGGCGCTTCAACAGACTCCTCGATGATTTCTTCGATCTCATCTTCGATGGTCTCGTCTTCGATAACCACGTCTGTGGTTTCTGCCAGTTCGGCATCCACCATGGCCAGCTCAGCCATCAGGTCAGCTTCGTCTTCATCAGACAAAGACGTTGCCGGGGCTTCTTCAACAGCGCTTACTTCCGCTTCCTCTGCTTCGTCAGCCTCTTCCAGAACACCTTCAGAAACTGCGTCTTCAAATTCAGCGCGTTTCATGCGGATCACGCGAGCACGTGGCTTTGGCGCGTCTTGGATTGCTTCGACCTCTTCTTCGGCGTCCGCCTCAACCTCATCGGAAACTTCATCAGCTTCAGCGGCATCGTCGCTCAGATCGAGATCGATTGGGTCGGAGACATCAGCATGCTGATCTTCGATGTAATCGTCTTCCTCATCTTCAGAGGTCTCGGCGCGAGATACAACGGCACGGATACGACGCAGCTTTGCAGCGATGCTATCTTCTTCCGCTGGCTCTTCTTTAGGTTCAGCGTCGGCAAAGGCATCTTCGAAGAGATTAACAGTGTCTTCTTCTTCGTCCTGCTCGAACTGTTCGAATTCATCAGCGGTTTCTTCGGCTGCCGCGAAGAACTCTTCTGCAGCCTCTTCAACCTCTGCGTCTTCGATCGTGGCAACCTCAGTCGCCTCGTCTTCTACAGCTTCCTCAATCGCTTCTTCGGAAACATCCTCTTCAGGGGCTTCAGCAACGAGGTCTTGAACATCCAGATTCAGCGCCTCATCTACAGCGTCCGCTGTTTCCTCATCCGCTTCGACTTCAGCCACAGGCTCTTCAGCAACAACCTCTTCCTCTAGAGCCTCAACTGGGGCGTCTTCGGACTTGGCTTCGCTGGCAGGTTCTTCAGAAGGGGTCTGCGTTGCTTCAGCAGTTTCCTCAGCCACTGGTGGCTTGGCGCTCAATACGATAGCGCCAGCTTCGTGGCGAGCCTGTACGCGACGTTCGATTTCGCGTTCTGCGATCCGAGTCAGCATCTCTGCATCTGGGGTGGGCGGTTCTGCACCAAAATAGCGGTCGTCTGCGGCCAGATCCCGGAAGTACTCGGCAATCGCTTTCATGGTGTCGAAGGAATCGTCGAATCCCTCCAGGGTGCACGAGAATGTCCCGTACGACACCGTCAAAACTTTGTTATTGGTAACCATTGGATTCGGGTCCTTTGCACTACTCGGGAGCCTGTTTACCACGGGGAGGGTGACCAAACGTGACCGATTCTGTGCCTCTGAGCGTATCATTTTGGGGCCAAAATGGGGCAAACTAACTAGAATGGATGCTGAATGGCAGCTTGGGAGAGACGATTGTGATTGTACACAATGCTGAAGCAGTGACGCTGGTTGGGGCTGGATTGGCCACGGATGAAGAGATAAATCGCTGCGTTGAACTATCCTCTAAGGTGGTTGCGGCAGATGGCGGAGCAGCACATTGTTTGCGTGCTGGGTTGGTTCCTGATGCCGTGATTGGCGATATGGACAGCCTGGAGAAGACGCCCCTGGATGGAATTCCCTCTGAGCGCGTACATGCCATCTCAGAACAAGACAGCACAGATTTTGACAAAGCTTTACGCAATATTGATGCACCGCTGGTTCTGGGTGTTGGCTTTACGGGTGCGCGGCTTGATCACCAATTGGCTGTTTATAATGTGCTCGTGCGTCGGCCAGAAAAGCAGTGCATCATTTTGAGCGATACAGACATTGCCTTCCTGTGCCCGCCCGTATTGCGACTGCCACTGGCGCCTGAAACCCGCGTGTCGCTATTCCCAATGGGGCTCGTTGAAGGCACGTCTCATGGTTTGAAATGGCCTATCAATGGGCTCACATTTACGCCAGATGGCCGCATTGGTACCTCCAATGAAGCGACCGGGGATATTGAGATCACCATCACAGGTCCAAAGCTGTTGGTCATCCTACCTAAGTCTGAGCTGGAGTCTGTTGCGCAGTCGCTTTTGCGCTCTCCCGCAGATTGGCCTGCTCTCTGAAGATCACATAGAGTCCCGCCATTACTGAAATGCAGATGCCTGTTGCGGCAAGTGCATTT
The DNA here is from genome assembly GCF_026016445.1 of Cognatishimia activa. Classification (NCBI taxonomy): domain Bacteria; kingdom Pseudomonadati; phylum Pseudomonadota; class Alphaproteobacteria; order Rhodobacterales; family Paracoccaceae; genus Cognatishimia; species Cognatishimia activa. Next base: position 681,161 of record NZ_CP096147.1, read on the forward strand.
GGGAGATCTCCAAAGACAATGAAGCCAACCAATGTGGTGATCGGAATTTCTACATATGTCAGCGGGGCGAGCGTTGTTGAAGGTGCAAACCTGAGCGACCATGTCATCAAAAGATGTGCAGCGGTGCCAATCACGCCTGCGAGCAACAGGAGCCAAAGCGTTCGGCCCGTTGGCAACAGAAATCCAACTTCTGGCCAATTGAGGTGGCTGCCGACAAACATCAGTGGGATCATGACCACCACGGCCATATAGCCGCTGACCATTTGAATCGCGATTGGATCAGCTTGCTGAGCAATCTGACGGCCAACCAGCATGAAGACAGCAAAGGCCAAGGCTGTGAGAAGCGGCCAGAGGGCGGCTCCACCAACTTCAATGAAACTTGGTTGGATCACCAAAAGCGTGCCCACAAAGCCAACGCAGCAGGCCCCTAGGCGTCGTATCCCAACTTCTTCACCCAGAACAACTTTCCCAAGCAAGAGTGATAGGAACGGCATTACAAAGGCGATGGCGATCGCATCGGCAAGCGGCAGATAGCGGAACGCGATAAAAATCGAGCCCACCCCAAGGATGTGGCACAGGGTTCTGATCAGGATCAGACCATATTGTTTTCCTGTCATCGCCCGCAGCGATTTGGACATCACCACAATCGGTGTCAGAAGCAGAGCCTGAATGGCAAAGCGCCAGACAATGAAAAAGGCCACCGGCACCAGATCGCCCAAGAGTTTTACCACCGCGTCGCCAATAGGGGCGAGCAGACTGAAACCAAGCATCAGCAAGATGCCAAGAAGAGGGCGGTCATGTTTCATGCCGCGACGCTAGGTGTGAGGCGACTTGAAAGCAAGCGATGTGATTTCTGATATCGGCGGGGCTTGTGAAATTACGTCAATTCCATAAGTCTGATGCCGATTTTCGGAGGTGGACTATTGATTGGATACACAACGCTCGGGACAAATGATCTTGAACGAGCAGAGCATTTTTACAACGCGCTCTTTGAAACCATCGGCGTTAGCCAGATGTGGAGCCACAATGGGTTCATTGCCTGGGGGCGCAACCGGAGTGACCCTGCTTTTTGCATCACACGCCCATTCAATGATGGTGAGGCGACAGCCGGCAATGGCACAATGATCGCCCTACGAGTGGAATCCGAGGAGCAAGTCAACGCGATGCACGCTAAAGCGCTGGAGTTGGGCGGTGTTGACGAAGGTGCTCCTGGTCCGCGTGGGGACAATGGGTTCTATGGTGGGTATTTTCGTGATCTCGAGGGCAATAAATTGAACGCCTACGTCCCGGCTAAAGGCTTCTAGCGAGTAAAAGTCGGGCCGATCAAAGGACCGGCCCTAGTCTGTGACGCGCGCGACTGGAAACGCATACGCGCGTCGGGGACGGAGACCGCTTAGCGGTTCATTCGGTTTTCAATGAGGTCATCGACCACGGCGGGTTCAGCCAGTGTCGAGGTGTCACCCAAAGCGCCATAGTCATTTTCAGCAATCTTACGCAGGATGCGGCGCATGATTTTGCCGGACCGTGTTTTGGGCAGGCTAGGGGCCCATTGAATAAGGTCTGGGCTGGCAATCGGCCCAATTTCGGAGCGGACCCAAGTGCGTAGCTCTTTGCGCAGCTCCTCAGTTGGTTCTTCGCCAGCCATCAGAGTGACATAGCAGTAGATGCCTTGCCCTTTGATATCGTGCGGGTAGCCAACCACGGCAGATTCAGCGACCTTCGGATGCGCAACAAGTGCGCTCTCAACTTCGGCTGTGCCCATACGGTGGCCGGACACGTTGATCACGTCATCCACACGGCCAGTGATCCAATAATCGCCGTCTTCGTCGCGACGGCAGCCATCACCCGTGAAATAATAACCCTTATAGTCGGCGAAATAGGTCTGCATAAAGCGCTCGTGGTCGCCCCAAACCGTGCGCATCTGACCAGGCCAGCTGTCTTTGATGCAGAGGACACCTTCAACGCCATTACCTTCGATCTCATCGCCAGAAGCTGGTTCAAGAACAACGGGTTCAATACCGAAGAAAGGCTTCATGGCTGATCCCGGTTTGGTCGCATGTGCGCCGGGCAGGGGGGTCATCAAGTGACCACCGGTTTCGGTTTGCCACCAAGTGTCTACGATTGGGCAGCGACCGCCACCTACAACTTCGTTGTACCAGTTCCAGGCTTCTGGGTTGATCGGTTCACCCACAGTCCCCAGGACTTTCAGGCTGGACAGGTCGCATTTCTCAACGAACTCATTGCCTTGGCCCATAAGAGCGCGGATCGCGGTTGGTGCGGTGTAGAATTGATTGACCTTGTGCTTTTCGCAGACCTGCCAGAAGCGGGAGGCATCCGGATAAGTTGGCGTACCTTCAAACATCAGCGTGGTCGCGCCATTCGCCAGAGGTCCATAGACGATATAGCTGTGGCCCGTGACCCAGCCGACATCGGCAGTGCACCAGTAGACGTCACCATCGTGGTAATCAAATGTGGTCTCATGCGTCAGGCTGGCGTAAACCAGATAGCCACCAGTGGTATGCACCACGCCTTTCGGCATGCCGGTGGAACCCGATGTGTAAAGGATGAAGAGCGGGTCTTCCGCGTTCATTTCTTCTGGTGCGCATTCGGTTGAGGCTTCCGTAGCCTTTGCGTTGTAGTCGACGTCCCTCGCATCGTTCCAAGCAACATCTCCACCAGTGCGGCGTACCACCAGACACTTCACGCTGTCATCACAGCTCTCAAGTGCGATGTCTGCATTTGCTTTCAGAGGCGTATTGCGCCCCCCACGCGGGGCTTCATCGGCCGTAATAACCACTTTAGCTTCCGAACCATTAACTCGAGCAGACAGAGCGTCTGGCGAGAAACCGGCAAAAACGATGGAGTGAATAGCGCCAATCCGGGTGCAGGCCAGCATGGCGTAGGCGGCTTCCGGGATCATTGGCATATAAAGCACGACGCGGTCGCCTTTACCGACACCGAGGTCTTTTAGAACATTGGCCATTCGGTTGGTGCGACGGTAGAGCTCGTCGTAACTGATGTGCAGCGTCTCTTCGCCCAGATTATCAGGTTCCCAGATAATCGCGGTCTGATGGCGACGCGTCTCAAGATGGCGATCAATGCAGTTGGTAGACACATTCAACGTGCCATCAGCGTACCAATTGATATTTACGTTGCCATATTCATAGCTAACGTCTTTGACCTTGGTGAAAGGTTTGATCCAGTCCACCCTTTTGCCCTGTTCGCGCCAAAACGCTTCCGGGTCTGCAATGGAAGCCGCGTACATTTCATTGTACTTGGCTTCATCCACATGAGCATTGGCCGCCAGGTCGGCAGCAGGGGCAAATGTTTGTGAGGTCATCTTTGATCCTATTATTATTCTGCATGTCCTGCGTCCGGAGGAGGGCCGGGCGCAGGATTGCTCCTCCGCGTCAGATAGCCAGATATTCGGCGCGGAGTTCATCGTTTTCAAGCACTTCCTGCGCGGTACCGTCAAAGACAATGCCGCCGGTATCCAGGATCACAGCGCGATCAGCCAGTTCAAGGGCCCGGATAGCGTTCTGTTCAACGATGATTGTGGTGATGCCTTGCTCTTTGATGATGCGAAGCGTTTTTTCGATTTCATCCACGATCACAGGGGCAAGACCCTCATAAGGTTCGTCCAGCAAGAGCACTTTGATGTCACGCGCTAAGGCTCGGGCGATGGCTAGCATTTGCTGCTCACCGCCCGAGAGGGTGACCCCTTCCTGTTTCCGGCGCTCCCCAAGCCGTGGGAAGAGGTCGTAAAGGCGTTCGATTGACCACCCAATAGGAGGGGCGATTTGCGCAAGTTGCAGGTTTTCTTCAACGGTCAGCCCTGGAATGATTGAGCGATCTTCTGGGACTAGTCCGATGCCTGCAGCTGAAGCCTGATAGCTTTGCATTTTGTGCAGCGGCTGGTGATCGAGCCAGATTTCGCCATGAGTGACCTGTGGCTCATCCATGCGCGCGATCGAGCGCAGGGTCGAAGTTTTGCCGGCGCCGTTCCGGCCCAAGAGGGCTAGAATTTCACCTTCGTGCACGTTGAAGCTGATGTTTTGTACGATGTAGCTTTCGCCGTAGTAGCTTTCCATGTTCCAGACAGACAGAAAGGCCGGGGCGGTTTGCGCGTGGCTTTTTCCTTTGGAAAAATCTGCGGGTGCATTCATTTTAATGTCCTCCCTTACGCCGCTTCGCCAAGGTACGCTTCGCGCACTTTGGGGTGGCCCTTGATATTGTCTGGGGTGTCTTCAACAAGCGGAGTGCCCTGCGCCAGAACAGTGATACGTTCTGCCAGCGAGAAGACCACATGCATGTCGTGTTCAATGATGGCGATAGTAATGTCGCGCTCTTCTTTGATCTGCTTCAGCAGATCGATTGTGTTGTTGGTATCCGCCCGCGCCATGCCAGCGGTGGGCTCGTCCAGCAATAAGAGCCGGGGCTCCTGCGCAAGACACATACCAATTTCCAGACGACGTTTATCACCGCGAGACATAGCGGCCGCGTGCATTTCGCGTTTGTCTGCCATGTTCATATCGACCAGCATCTTCTCTGCCGCTTCCACGATCTCCTTTTCGGACATCATGTTTTCGATGCCATGCAGGCGAAAGGCGCCATCACGTTTGGCAAAGATCGGGATCATCATGTTTTCCAGAACGCTGAGATCTCCGAAGATCTCTGGGGTCTGAAACACGCGAGAAATACCCATCTGATTGATCTGATATGGCGTGCGCCCCAGAACAGATTGGCCATCAAACATGACCGAGCCAGTGTCCGGGATCAGCTTGCCCACGAGACAGTTCAGCAGAGTGGATTTGCCTGCACCGTTTGGCCCAATGATGGCGTGGACTGTGTTTTCTGCCACATCAAGGTTCACATCTCCCAGCGCTTGAAGGCCACCGAAGCGTTTCCCCACGTCTTTGACTTCTAGAATACCCATCAGTCGCTCTCCTTATTCCGCAGGGGTGGTTTTGGTGGCAGGTTCTTCAGACCGGCGATTGAACATCTTGCGAATGCGCTGCCCGCCTTCGACCAGACCGCCTGGTAGGAAGATCACAATAGCCATGAACATCAGACCCAGAGTCAGGTGCCAGCCTTTGCCGATGAAGGGGTGGATGATGGTCACCATGAAGTCTTCAAGCCCATCGGGCAGGAAGGCAAACCATTGATGCAGCAGGTTGTCATTGATCTTAGAGAAGATGTTCTCGAAGTATTTGATCAGACCTGCACCCAGAACTGGGCCGATCAAAGTGCCAACACCGCCAAGGATGGTCATCAGAACCACCTCACCAGAGGCTGTCCACTGCATGCGCTCTGCACCCACCTGAGGGTCCATCGCAGCCATCAGTCCGCCTGCAAGACCGGCGTACATGCCTGAGATCACGAAGCAGGCCAGCATATAGGGGCCGGTGTTCAGGCCCGTATAGTTCATACGCTGCTGGTTCGACTTCACCGCTTTCAACATCAGACCAAAGGGGCTGCGGAAGATGCGGATTGCCAGATAGAAGGCCACCAGCATCATGAAGCCACAGATGTAGTAGCCCCAGTTGAAGGTCCAGAGCCAGCCAGCCACGGGCAGTTCAAAGCTAGAACTGACTTCCATGCCAAAGAGGGATGGTTTCGGGATGTTGCCATCCACAGATGAGCCACCTCCCAGGAATTGCGGCAGAATGCGCGGATCGTTGAGGTTTGTCTGAAGGCCAGTTTCACCGCCAGTGATCGGTGTCAGAACAGAAGCCGCGAGCGCAAAGGCCATCTGAGCGAATGCCAGGGTCAGGATCGAAAAGTAGATGCCTGAGCGTCGCAATGAAATCCAACCAATGGCCAACGAGATGACACCGGCGATGATGGTAGAAAAGATGATCGCAGGGATCACGTTGATCGACAGCAGCTTCATCATCCACATGCCAGCATAGGAGCCTGCACCCAGGAAGGCAGCGTGGCCGAAGGACAGGTAGCCAGTGAGGCCAAAGAGGATGTTAAAGCCAATCGCGAAGATTCCGAAGATCACGAAGCGCTGCATCAGATCTGGGTAGCCTGCATTGAACTGCGCCAATCCAGAGCCTTCAGGGAAGGGGTTCAAGATGATCGGTGCAAGCAGCACGAGCGCTGCGACGATCAGGAGAAGGGATGTGTCTTTTTTATTGAGACCAAACATGAATTAGTCCTCCATCACACCGCGGCGACCCAAAAGGCCCCGTGGACGCGTTAGCAGAATGACGATGGCTGCGAGGTAGATGACAACCTGATTCACACCGGGCAGCAGCTCGATGACTTGGCGCATGGAAGCAAAGCTCTCCAGCACACCCAGAACAAAACCCGCCAGAACCGCACCGGGCAGAGAACCCATGCCTCCGACAACAACCACAACAAAGGAGATCACGAGGAAATCCATGCCCATGTGGTAGTTGGGTGAGTTAATCGGCGTGTACATCACGCCTGCCAGACCAGCGACAGCGGCGGCGATACCAAACATGATGGTAAAGCGGCGATCGATGTTGATGCCCAGCAAGCCAACCGTTTCCCGATCTGCCATGCCAGCACGTACTACCATTCCAAAGGTGGTGAATTGCAGGAAGGCAAAGACGGCACCAATCAGGATCATCGCGAAGCAGAAGTAAACGATCCGCCAGTATGGATAGATGATTGCACCGGGCTCAAAGCCCACAAGCGCACCGAAATCCAAAGAACCGACAAAAGCCTGTGGGGCAGGGGCCGGGATCTGGTTTGCACCGAAGTAATACTTGATGATTTCCTGCAGAACGATAGCCAGACCAAAGGTCACAAGGATCTGATCCGCATGAGGACGCTTGTAGAAGTGTTTGATCAGTCCGCGTTCCATCAGAACGCCGATGCCAATCATGACAGGGATCGCAAACAGAATGGAGAGTGGGACCGCCCAGTCTATGATCGTGGCCCCCGTCGTTTCCCCAAAGATGTCGTAGATGTAAGGCACATCGACTTTCAGCGGATTACCCAAAAAGTCTTTTCTAGTCGGGTCCACGACCTCGTGGCTGAGCGTAAGCAGCCGGCTTAGGGTGACCGTGCAGAAGGCCCCAAGCATGAACAGCGCCCCGTGGGCGAAGTTCACAACACCTAGGGTGCCGAAAATAAGAGTAAGCCCCAGCGCGATCAGCGCATAGGCCGAGCCCTTATCGAGCCCGTTTAGGATTTGAAGAATAATTGCGTCCATGATCCCCACCGTGGATTTGGTGTGTTGGGCATCTCCTCCCCAGGGAGAAAGGAGATGCCCTCTCCGTCGCTTAACCGTGTGTGTGAAACAGCGCTGGGTCTGTCGGGAACCCAGCGCCGAGGGAGGTTATGCGCCCGGGTTGCAGGAACCCAGCTCGCCACCGAAGATCGACGCGTCATAAGACACTTGCGCCGCCGGGGTAACGTCAACGATTTCGAGCAAGTCGAACTCGTTGTCTGGGTTCTCTTTACCTTTCACGACCAGCACGTCTTTGAAGCACTGGTGATCTTCGGCACGATAGAGGGTTGGGCCGTTGCCCAGACCGTCGAACTCGTAGCCTTCGAGAGCTTCTGCAACCGCACATGGGTTGAAGGAGCCCGCACGCTGGACTGCATCTGCATATAGGAGCGTCTGACAGTAAACGGTGTGCGCCGCCTGAGATGGTGGGAAGCCGTATTTCTGGCCGAAGGACTGAACGAAGGCGTTGGTGCCTGCGTAGCGAGAGCCCGCCACATTTTCCAAGGACCAGTGCCAGTTGGTGGATCCGAAGATACCAGCAACGTTTTTACCAGCACCACGTGCCATCAGACGGGAATAAAGCGGTACGATGATTTCAAAGTTCTTACCATTCGCCTCTGCTGCACGCAGACCAAACTGAACCGCAGAGGTCAGCGAGTTCACCATGTTGCCGCCATAGTGGTTCAGAACCAGAACGTCCGCGCCGGAGTTCAGAACTGGTGCCACATAGGACGAGAAGTCTGTTTGTGCGAGTGGTGTTTTCACCGCTGCAACAGTTTCCCAGCCCATAGCTTCTGTAGATGTGCGTACCGCTTCTTCTGTGGTGTAACCCCAGTTGTAGTCCGCGGTCAGGTGATAGGCTTTACGATCCTTGCCGTAGTTCTTGGCCAAGATTGGCGCAAGCGCCGCACCAGACATGTAGGAGTTAAAGAAGTGACGGAAACCATTGGCTTTCTTGTCTTTACCAGTGGTGTCATTGGAGTGGGTCAGACCTGCCATGAAGATGATGCCAGCTTCTTGGCAAAGCGCTTGTACAGCAACCGCAACACCAGAAGAAGAACCACCGGTGATCATCACTGCGCCATCTTTTTCGATCATGGAGCGAGCAGAAGCGCGCGCTGCATCTGGTTTGGTTTGCGTATCACCGGTGACGAATTCAACCTTTTTGCCCAGAATGCCTGAGCCATTCAGCGCTTTGGAGCTGAAGGTGTTCATCATGCCGCCGTCGCCACCACCGTTAAGGTGCTCAACCGCCAGCTCATAAGCGCGCAATTCGTCTGCACCCTCATCCGCATAAGGACCGGTTTGTGGAACGTTAAAGCCAAGCGTCACGGTGGAACCGGTTGGTTCGTTAGTGAAGGCAGAGGCAGAGCTCGCAGTAAAGATTGTTGGAACGGCAAGACCCGCACCAGCCACCGCACCTGTTTTCAGGACGCCGCGACGAGAAACAGTCGTTTTAGACATTATTTTCCTCCCTTTGGAATGTTGCACTGACCGGCTCCTCTTCCGTTCAGTACGCGCATTTACATGCCATTGCATTTTCGTGGGAAATCAGAAAACTTATCAATAAGAGCCCGTAACAAAAGAAAAAAATTGTAAAATTTCTTTCTGGAGTTAGGGTTGGTTTGTAAAGTTATTATTCTGCCGTGCAGAAAGCCGTTGAAATGACGAGGAAATGCGATGCCGGAAAACAGACTGATCGGAAGTCGGATACGCGAACGCCGTGCTTTGGCAGGAAAAAGGCAGGCGGAATTGGCCAAAGCGGTGGGAATCTCACCGAGCTATCTCAACCTGATCGAGCATAATAAGCGAAAAATCGGTGGCAAACTCCTGATCGATATTGCCCAGGAATTGGATGTTGACGTTGCGTTGTTAAGTCAGGGTGCTGAGGCAAACCTTGCTGCCAGTCTGCGTCATGCAGCAGATGATTGGCCGGAAGTGGAACCTGAAGTCGATAGGATTGACGAGTTTGCCGGACGGTTTCCAGGATGGGCTCAGCTGGTGACATTGGGGCACGAACAGGTCATGAAACTTGAGCGCGTGGTAGAGGCATTGTCAGACCGAATGGCCTACGATCCGCTGCTTTCGACTTCGATGCATGAAGTCCTGTCAACGGTAACAGCCATTCGCTCAACCGCGTCAATCCTGGCAGAGAACAAAGAAATCGGACCTGAATGGCAGGCGCGATTCCTGCGCAATATCAATGAAGATAGCGCTCGCCTGGCCGAAAGCGCTCAGGCTCTCGTTCATTTCTTGGATGCGGGCAGCGAAAATCCAGCCGCAGCAGCGACACCTCAGCAAGAGATTGAGCAATTCCTAAGTGGACACGGTTACAATTTCCCGGGGCTTGAAACTGCGACCGGCGACCCAGAGGCGCTGATAGCCGATGCGGATGAACTCCAGACCGTCGCGGCACGCAAGCAGGCCCTGGAGCTCTTGGAGCAGTATAGTCGAGACGCCGCGAAAATGCCTATGACAACTATGAGATCAGCCATTCAGGCCAATGGGTTAGACCCTTCAAAACTGGCAACGCTTTTCGAAGTGTCACCTGGAACGGCACTCCGTCGGCTGGCGATGATGCCGGCTGATGTGCTGAACGTTGATGTGGGGCTTGTGGTCTGTGACGCGCCGGGGAGTCTGCAGTTTCACCGTAAGCTGGAAGGCTTTGGCGCTCGTCGTTTTATGGCGACACGTGCGCAATGGCCGCTGTTTGAAGCGCTAAGTCGACCTATGCAACCCATTCGCAGGACTGTAGAAGTGCCTGACTACGAGTTTCAGAAGTTTGAGTGTTTTGCGGTGGCGGAACCTATCAACGCGATGAGTTTTGACGAGATGCCAATCTATGTCGCTTACATGCTGATCGTGCCATCAGCCTATTACCAAGGCAGTGAAGGGCAGGTGAAATAAGAGTTTAGTCTCAATGTGCGACCATTTGGGTGTTTGAAAACACTTGGTTTTTGAGGCGTGGTGGATAAGAATATCTGAACGCGAGCTTTTGCAATGGGGAGAGAGGCATGGGCAAGCGAGTTCTTCTGATCGAGGATGAACCGAATATTATTGAAGCGATCAGCTTCATCCTATCAAGAGATGGGTGGGACGTTGCCACGCATTCCAATGGCCACACGGCTGTGGAGGCGATCAAGCAGCGTGAGCCGGACGTGATCATATTAGATGTCATGCTTCCGGGGCGAAGCGGATATGAAATATTGAACGACATCCGTGGGGATGACGCATTGAGGGTATTGCCTGTATTGATGCTGACTGCGCGCGGGCAATCTAAAGACCGAGAAATGGCTGAAAAGGCCGGGGCGAACATGTTCATGACTAAGCCCTTCTCGAATGCGGATGTCTTAAATGCAGTGAAGGAACTCGCCGCGTAATGCGCGGGCCGCGTTCATCTGTATTCTTAGAACGGCAGACTTACCGCCGCCGGCGTCTGATTGACTGGATCAAAATGCTACCTCTGATCGGGCTGGTCTTATGGCTGGTCCCGCTTCTGTGGACGACAGAGGGAGCAGATCAGGTCTCAAGTGCGGATGCGATCATCTATATCTTTGTGATCTGGTTTATTTTGGTTTTGGCCAAGGCACTTTCAGCGCGCGCTTTGAAAGATGTCGACGGCGAGGACAATAAGGCGAGAAGCGACAATGGGTAGTCTGAACGCATTGGTCGCCGTTTGTCTGATCTACGTGGCTTTTCTGTTTGGTGTCGCCTTTGCCGCGGAGCGGGCGACACTGCGCGGGAAGGGGGCGTGGCTGCAATTGCCACTGGTCTATACGCTGTCGCTTTCGGTCTATTGTACCGCTTGGACGTTTTACGGTGCCGTTGGTTATGCGGCGCGATCTGGATTGGAATATCTGACCATCTATATCGGCCCGTCCCTTGTCTTGTTTGGTTGGTGGTGGTTCCTGCGCAAGCTGGTTCGGATTGGGCGCAGCCAGAGGATTACCTCTATCGCGGATATGATTTCCTCGCGTTACGGCAAGTCTAATATGCTGGCTGTAGGCGTCACAATCCTTGCCGTCATCGGCACCACACCCTACATCGCATTGCAGCTACAGTCTGTAACCACAAGTTTCGCTGTCTTCTCAGGTGCTCCCGGTGGGGCAAGTGACCTGTCAGCTACTGCGTTATGGGTCGCTGGAGGCCTAGCAGTTTTCACGATTATTTTCGGAACGCGCAACTTGGATGCCAATGAACGCCACTATGGTGTTGTGATGGCGATTGCTGTGGAAGCTGTCGTCAAACTCTTTGCACTATTGGCTGTGGGTGTCTTCGTGGTCTGGGGAATCGCGGATGGTCCTTCCGATATTCTAGCGCGCATCGAAGCATCCAAGATTGCCAAATGGGAAATCCAAGGTGGACGCTGGGCGGGGCTGATATTCCTATCTGCGGCGGCTGTTCTATGCCTTCCACGCATGTTTCAGGTGATGGTCGTAGAAAACGAAAACGAGGATCACCTGCGCACGGCCAGCTGGGCTTTCCCGGCCTATTTGATGGTGATGAGTCTGTTTGTTGTGCCAATTGCGGTCGTTGGCCTCGACTTGATGCCTGCAGGATCAAACCCGGATATGTTTGTTCTGACGTTGCCTTTGGCCACCGGCAACGAAGGACTTGCTATGCTGTCCTTCTTGGGGGGCTTTAGCTCTGCAACATCAATGGTCATCGTGGCTGCAATTGCACTCTCGACCATGGTTTCAAACCACATTGTGATGCCAATCTGGCTCTCGCTGTCCGGTGGCGTGCGCGCGAGCATTTCCGGTGACGTGCGTGGAGTCGTGCTTTTGTCGCGTCGCGTATCAATCGCGGTGATCCTGCTGCTTGGCTATATTTACTACCGGTTCTCCGGTGGTGGTACTGCGCTCGCCTCCATCGGTTTGATCTCATTCGCCGGGGTTGCGCAGTTCCTTCCGGTACTTGTTGGCGGTGTGTTCTGGCGAGGGGCAACTCGCGTTGGTGCGCTTGTCGGGTTGACGGTTGGCTTTGTGCTCTGGGCCTATTGCTTGTTGCTGCCGAGCTTTGGTGACAGTGTTCTCCTCCCGCTGTCTGTGATGGAATCCGGTCCGTTAGGCATTGGGTGGTTGAAACCGCAGGCGCTCTTTGGAATCAGCGGGTTAGATCCGCTTATTCATGCGATTTTCTGGTCAATTTCTTTGAATGCGCTGTCGTTTTTCCTGGTGTCTATGCTGGGGGTTCCATCACCATTGGAACGCCTTCAAGGTGCTCAGTTTGTAAATATCTTCGAGCATTCCTCGCGCGCGCCCAGCTGGACAGGTGGCGTTGCGAAGTCTGAAGACCTGATGATCATGGCGCAGCGTATTATGGGGGCACGCGAAGCCCAAACCCTCTTTGAGCGGGAAGCGACACAGCAGGGTTTGACCGGGGTGTTGCCTGAGCCAAACTCTGATTTCCTTCAGGTCTTGGAGCGTGAATTATCGGGCTCTGTCGGGGCGGCGACGGCCCATGCGATGATTGGGCAAATTGTCGGCGGCGCATCTGTTTCGGTGCAAGACCTGATGGCTGTGGCAAATGAAACCGCACAGATCATGGAGTATTCCAATCAGCTTGAAGTGAAGTCGGAAGAGCTAGAACGCACTGCCCGACAGCTACGACGGGCAAATGACAAGTTGCTGCTGGTCTCAGAACAGAAAGATGAATTCCTAAGCCAGGTCAGCCATGAGCTGCGTACGCCAATGACCTCAGTCCGGGCGTTTTCGGAAATCCTGAGAGATAGCGAGCGTCTGAGTGCGAGTGAAAAGCGAAAATATGGTGGGATCATTCACGACGAGGCGGTGCGTCTCACACGGCTCTTAGATGATCTGCTTGATCTAAATGTTCTGGAAAACGGTGGCGTCTCGCTCAATACCCAGCGCGCGCGCCTGGATACCTTGCTTGATCACGCCATTAAAACAGCGGTTAGCGGGGCCGAAACCGTGCTGCGGGTTGAGAAGGCCAATGCTGCTCATGTGGAACTTGAAACCGATGTGGATCGTCTTAGTCAGGTGTTCATCAATGTGATCCGAAATGCGCAGAAATACTGCGATGCGAAAGAGCCGATCCTGACCATCACGGTCACCGAAGAAGACGAGCGCGTGTTAATTGATTTTGCTGACAATGGCACCGGCATCGAAGAAGCATCACAGGAACTGATCTTTGAAAAATTCGCGCGAGTGAATCAGCAAAAAGCAGGAGGCGCCGGGCTTGGTCTCGCGATTTGTCGAGAGATCATGCAGCGCCTCGGTGGTGAGATCAGTTATCTGCCAGGGCAGGGTGGCGCGGCGTTCCGCGTCACCATTCCGCAAAGGCTACGTCAGGCGGCACAGTAGTCCGGTCAGGGATCAGGACTGTGAAAGATACTCTAGCTGAGGGCGTAGGGCTTCCAGATGGTAGCCACCTGCCGCCGCCGCATTCAGCAGGGTGTCAGCGTCCAGAGTATCCGCGTGACCAAACATCCAAGCAACAGTCGAGCGCGTGCCAGAGGCACAATAGGCCAACACTTTGCCTTCCGCGCCTTCCAATGTCTGTCTTTGCAGCTGCAGTCGATCCGCCGTCATTGTTTCATGCGTCAGCGGATTGACAATGAAATCCAATCCCGCTGCCTTTGCGGCAGCTTCGATCACTGTCGCATGGTGCGATGGCGGGATTTCTACATCCGGGCGGTTGCAAATCACACAGGTATAGCCTGCGGCGACGATTTCCGGGATGTCTTCGGCAGCAATCTGCGGGGACACCGAGTAGCGTGGCGTGATTTCGCGAATATCCATGGCGACTGCTTACTCTGCCGGAACCATACTGTCCAGACGCTCCCGAAACCGAGGTGCAAAGATCATCCCTGATATCATCGCAGCAAAGAACAGCCAGTGTGGCCAGCCCCCGTAGCTCAACGAGGCAATAGAGGGACCGGGGCACAGTCCGGCAAGTCCCCAACCCATGCCGAAAAGTGTTGATCCGATGATCAGGTTACGTCCTACTTTAGGATCAGGCTTTGCAGGGAAATCCCCGCCCAGAACCGGCTGTCTGTTGTTGGTGTAACGCCATGCGAAAAACATTGGAATTATCGCGCCGCCCATGACGAAGGCGAGCGTGGGGTCCCATTGGCCGAACACATCTAGCCAGCCTTGAACTTTGTCGGTTTCCGTCATTCCGGAAATGAAGAGGCCGACACCAAAGAGGCCGCCTGCAAAAAGCGCATATAATTCGCGTTTCATATCAGATGACCCCCAGAATATGACGAAACAGAACAACGGTGATGCCACCAGCGAGAATGTAAAAGACCGTCGCAACAATCCCGCGTAAGTTTAATCGCGAGATTCCGCAAACCCCGTGGCCCGAGGTGCAGCCATTGGCGATGCGTGTGCCGACACCCACTAACAGACCTGCAACAACCAAGACGAGCACGTTTGTGGTTGCTTGGGTTTCTATACCTCCGCGGAACATTACAATGAGGGCAGGGGCAATGAATACGCCTGCAAGGAAAAAGAGGCGCTCTCGAAAACTGTCGCGTCCCGAACCATCCACGAGACCCCCTAAGATACCGGAGGCGCCCATAATCTTTCCGTTGATCAGCAGATAGGCAGCTGCGCCCAGGCCGATGATCGCGCCACCGACGAGGCCCATGATCCAGTCCATTTGCATCTTATATCCTTCAGAGTTTGTTGACGGGAACCTTGAGGAAGACATCACCGTCTTCGTCTGGTTCCGGCATATTGCCTGCCCGCATGTTCACTTGCAGCGAGGGAATAATGAGTTTGGGTTTAGAAAGCGTCGCATCGCGGCTGTCGCGCATTTCGACAAAACTGTCTTTGGAAGCACCCTGACCGATGTGCACGTTTGATGCTTTCTCTTCTGCGACCGTGGTTTCCCAGGCAAATTTGTCTCGTCCTGGCGCTTTGTAGTCGTGCCCCACAAAGATGCGCGTTTCATCCGGCAGGGTCAGAATTTTCTGGATGGAGTTATAAAGCTCTTCTGAAGAGCCCCCAGGGAAGTCGCATCGCGCAGTTCCAAAATCAGGCATGAAGAGCGTGTCGCCGACAAAGGCGGCATCTCCTATTACATAGGTCAAGCAGGCCGGTGTGTGGCCCGGTGTATGCATCACATCACAGCGCATCTGTCCGATCATGAAGACATCGCCTTCCTGAAAAAGCTGATCAAACTGGCTGCCGTCTCGTTGGAATTCTGTACCTTCATTGAAGATTTTACCGAAGGTGTCTTGGACGACGGTGATCCGATCCCCAATGCCTATTTTCCCCCCGACTTTTTGCTGGATGTAGGGGGCAGCAGAGAGATGATCGGCATGCACATGGGTTTCTAGCAGCCACTCCACTTTCAATTCGCGAGAGCGCACGAATTCGATCACATCGTCTGCTGATTTTGTGTTCGTATGGCCGGACGCGAAATCGAAATCCAGCACGCTGTCAACGATGGCGCAGGAGGATCCGTCTGGATCAACAACCACGTAAGACACCGTGTTTGTATCAGTGTCAAAAAATCCTGTGACGTCTGGTTTCATGGGCTTGCTCCTTTCGAGATTACATATTTCATAAATGGAATATGTTCAAGGATTGTGTTTTGATACAGGTCAAAGAATGATCATTCCCTTCTCGATATTAAGCATTTGAAGGAGAAAACGCTCCGAAATATTTGGGCGCACTTGTCTGCCATCCGGATTCGCGCTGTAGTTTTCGGTATCAACCAAATGCAAAGCAGCGGTCATCGATGGGCCGAAGGATCGGTTTCTTGAAACTGAAATATTTGCGCTTTAAAGGGGGCGGAAACTTCATGCTTTGGTTGAATAATGCTTAAGGGAGAGAAGATGGATATCAAAGAACTTGTTGAGCGTGCTCAGGAAATTGCAACAAAGATTTCAGATACCTCTGGTGATGAAAGGTTCGCATTGCACGACCAGTTACATCGCACCCTAGAGTTGATTAAACTCCGTGGGGGTAAAGTTCCCAGCACATTACATCGTCTGGATTTGGATCTGGTGGATGAAGCAGTTGAAGCTGCTTTTGACAACGTGCCTGTCTAAAACCCAGCAAGCCTTGCCAGATGCCCCCTGCTTCGTTGTAGAGTTAAGTCATTGATTAAACGGTAGGGTAGGCTCGTTGGTGGCTTTATTACGAAGTGAAACGCAGGGATCGGTCTGCCATATTGAAATGAATGACGGGCGCGATAATCGGTTATCGCGCCTGATGTGTTTTGAACTGTCCAAATCGTTACAAACCGCATTTGAAGACAAGACGGTCAAGATCGTTCTGTTAACAGGAGCAGGATCATATTTTTCAGCAGGATATGACCTGTCCAGTCTTTCAAGTGATGCGGATCAAATCGCACTTTTCCATCTAATAGATTTGCTGACAGATGCGCCTAAACCCGTGATTGCAGGTATTCAGGGCGATGCCTTTGGAGCGGGATTTGAAGTCGCGCTTTTATGCTCCTTCCGACTGGCCGCATCCGGCGTTTCATTTGGTTTCCCTGATATCTCGCACGGTTTGATGCCCGGCGCAGGTGCAACACAGACATTGCCTCGCATTTTGGGGGCAGGGGCAAGCTTGGATTTGCTTTTGGACGGGCTACCGGTCAAATCCTCTGAACTAGGCCCTGTAGTTGACGCCGAGATTAAAGGCGACTTCAAATCCGGCGCGAAGAGATTTGCGGTATCATTGGCAGAAGAAAATATTGGCCCGTTGTCGATCGCGTCACGCGATGAAGGCCTCGCGGACCCGGTCGCTTTTCAAAGTGCCTTGGTGGACGCACGCGCTGAAAGAGCAAATGATCCAATCTCTGAATCCATCATAAATGCAGTCGAAACGGCTTTATTGCTTCAGTTTTCGTCCGGCATCGATGTCGAACGAGAGCTTTTCAAAATCGCAGAGGCGCGTCCGAAGGCTCGTGCAAAACGTCACCTGAGTTTTCAACGCTGGCGTTTAAAGGAAGATATCCGCGCCCAAATCACTCCGATAACTCAGCTTGGCCGTATCGCTGTAGTTGGGGATGGTGAGCTTGCGCAAAACTGTGTCTCACGATTGCTTTTATCAGGCCGTTCGGTGACTGCTGTGCTGGGGGACACTCTCGCAACTGATGATTTTCGATTTGAGGTTCTTGATGTTGCGCGGCAGGTGGCAAGCACGCAGGAAAGCGATATCTTTCATGAGGCTGGTTTGTCCGATCAACTTACAATCAGCTCTGAGCTTGCGGATTGCGCGACAGCTGATTTGGTTCTGGATGCCAGTGAAGAGGAACGTGCTGGTCTCTTGGCGCGTGCGCTGCAGCTAGGGGATATTTTACCCGGGCACGTTGTGTTTACAGTGGCGTCTCAGGAGCTGGGAATTGAGCCGGTCGAGTTGGCATTTGGGCGACCAGCGCAGTTTAGCAAAGTGTGGCTGGAACCGGATCTTTATCAAGAAAGCGCTGTCTATTCCTTATCGGGTGAAAATCATTCTGGCACCCGTGCATTGGTGCTGACTTTGCTGAATACCTTCGGGTTGAATGGTATCGAGACCAAACAAGAAGCGGGTTTCGTGTCAATTTCCATGTGGCTCACCCTTCTGCAGGCTGCTGAAACACTTTGCCTGAGCGGAACGCCTGTTTCCGCCATTGATGCGGCCCTATCGGAGAAAGGTTTCGGAGATGGACCCTTCCGAATGGCTGAAGAGCTTGGACTTGAAGTCATTACGCAGCTTGCGTCTGATGTTTCTGGTTTCAAAGGAGATTTGAAAATCACGCGCGCACTCGCGGATCAGGAGCGCTCAGAAGACAGCGCGGAAGTTGGATTTTATCTCTCCGAAGATGGGCGCCAAGGATTACCTAATCCGATTGCCACACGTGTCATTCAATCGTTGAGAGAAGACCGAGGCGCAAAAGCAGAGGCCTTGGAAATCCAACAGTATTGTTTGGCGGTGCTGGCAAACAAAGCTGCCACGATGCTTGCTGAAGAGGACATCCGATGTGCAGGTGAGCTAGACGTGATATTGACCGAAGAACTCGGACTTTCAGTAGATCTTGGCGGCCCATTGCATGCCGCTGACCAAGAAGGTTTGCTGCATCTTCGATACCTTTTGACAGGTGAAGATGGCAAAGAAACGCCCAGTGAGGCTTTGCTTGATATGATCAAAAACGGGTTAAGCTTCAGCGCGCTAAACGCAGAAGTTCAACGGTTCAGCTGAAGGAAATACCAACCATTACGGTCATTAGGCCTATCACGGATAGAAACAGCGACCCAAGGTTCAGAGGCATAACTTTCTGAACCGCTGCGCGCAGCTCCTCGTCCGGTAGGTTTTGCTTTTTAAGACCCGCAACGCGCACGATTGACATGATCAAGCCCGCAAGACCGACCAGCGAAATCGCAGTACCTATCCAAACCAGCCATTCCATGCGTCTATCCTTTCGATCAGATTGCGGCCCCGCGTAATGGATTGCGCCTTTATTCGCAAGACTGAATAGATTGCCAGTTGCGGCCCTCAAAGCTGCGCATTAGGGTGCGCGATTGAAGAAGACAGGAGTGAACATGTCCGAGAATACTGTTGAGGCAAGCTACCGCGTAACTGCTGACGAGCTGCGCCAGTTCATTGAACGTTTTGAGCGTTTGGAGCAGGAAAAGAAAGACATCATGGATCACCAGAAAGAGGTGATGGCCGAAGCCAAAGGCCGTGGCTATGACGTTAAAGTCATGCGCAAGATCATTGCGTTGCGCAAACGCGACCAGAACGACATCGCCGAAGAAGAGGCGGTTCTGGAAATGTATAAAGAAGCGCTTGGTATGAGCTAAAGAAAAACCCCGGTTTCGGCCGGGGTTTTCTTCTTAAGGTGTGAGAAATTTCACATCCGGTATTTTTTCGATCTCATAGATGTCTTCGTCATAAAGCTCAGTGAGCGCATCGACATGCATCTCTGTCCACCCCGGGAAATCGATGTCTTCCTCCAGAATGTCATCGCGCGCAAATTTTTCTAGGAAGGCGGCAATCACACGCTTTTGCTGAACAACGGTGATGTTTGGGCGCTGAGCGATATAGTCTTTGAAACGCTTAAAGCCCTCTGGGATCATGATTTCTTCTAAGAAATCAAAAGCACCTGCGAGTTCAAAGGTCGGATCAACCCCTGCGATTTCGCGGATGATTTCCTGCCAGATCAATGGCGAGTCCTCATTACACCAAACGGTCATGGGCAATTGAGGATAGATATCTCTGATACGCGCTATGAATTGCGACCAGCGTAACTGCATCGGATCGCTGTATTCGATCAGACTCTGAGGGTCTTCCCCCGGATGGGCTTTGATCATGCTTTGTAGATAGGTGGCAGGGTTGCAGGTGGCGAAATAGAGTTCGACATCCGCGCCATCAAAAAGCTGCAGAAAGCTGTCCAGTCGATTTGGATATCCCGGATAAAACTGATCCTCGCGCACACTCATGCGCGGAACACCGAGAAAATTGTCGGTTGAGAACACCACACGGTCGGGCTGGGTATCGCCTGCAACAGAGGTGATGAATTCTTCGCGTAGCGCATCATCCCCCAAGCCGCCACGGAACTTATGGAGGACGGGACGCAGGTTTTTGCGGTAGCTCGATGGGCGTGGAATAAACGTTCCAACCTCCGCCAGCTTTTCTCGGTTTTTGCCGAGACACAGCTGCAGCCGGTTCTCATCGGTGTAGGGCGCTCCGAAGTGTAAGGCTACCTGCATATCAATTGGGTCTTTCTGCTACTTTGCGCCACAATATAGCTTCGTTTCTGGACAGCGAAACCAGTTTCGGGCAACACGTCCACATGAGTGACATACCGGCACAGCCAAATTCTACTGTCAGACGGCGTTTGAGCCTTGATCCATGGTCCCTTGGGGCTGTGTTCATCGCTTCTATCGTATTGATCCCGATTGTTGCGGTTGCGATCCTGGCGTTGTTCCCGACGGAGAACATCTGGCCGCATCTTCTGGCGACAACTTTGCCGCGCTATTTCCAGACCACTTTGATCCTGATGCTCTCGGTTGGTTTTCTGGCGGCCAGTGTGGGAACTGGGGCAGCTTGGTTGATCTCACGCTATACATTCCCGCTGTCGCGTTGGCTTGAGTGGCTTTTGCTTTTACCACTGGCGATCCCAGCCTATGTAGGCGCCTATGCTCTAGTGGATTTCCTCGAATACGCAGGTCCCGTGCAAACAGGCCTGAGATCCATATTTGGCTGGGAAACATCTCGCGATTATTGGTTCCCTGAGATCCGCTCGCTTGGCGCTGCCATCATCGTTTTGGCGGCCTCGCTCTTTCCATACGTCTACATTCTGGCGCGTGCAGCCTTTCGCGAACAATCTGGTGCCGCTGAAGAAGTGGCACGATCCTTGGGGGCAGGCGCGATCGGGCGCTTTATGCGCGTCGGTTTACCGTTGGCACGGCCTGCGATTGCGGCGGGCGCTGCGATTGTCATGATGGAAACCGTGAATGACTTTGGCACCGTTGATTACTTCGCAGTGCAAACGCTAACGACCGGCATCTTCAATGTTTGGCTGGAAAGCCACAACGTGGGCGGCGCGGCGCAGATTGCGTCAGTGATTTTGATATTGGTGATTTTCCTCGTCACTTTGGAAAAGATCAGCCGCCGGAAAATCAAATTCTTCAGCCTCTCAAATCGGCACCGCCCTGTTGATCGTGTGCGCTTGAGTGGCGTATCCGCTGCCGGAGCGACTCTGGCCTGCCTTATACCTTTTGCGGTTGGCTTCCTGCTGCCGGTCTCCGTGATCCTGAGCCATGCCTTGGACAATCCAGAAAGCTGGACAGACGAGGGGCTTCTGCGTGCGCTGACCAATACGCTTACTGTTGGGGGTATCGCGGCAGTTGTGACTGTTCTGGCTGGGGTCTTCTTGGTCTACGGCGTAAGATTGTCCGGGCGCAAACTGCCACGCTTGTTGCTGCCCATCACGACCATTGGTTATGCCGCGCCGGGTGCCGTTTTGGGGGTGGGGATACTGATCCCATTGGCCTTCCTTGACCATCGTCTCGCGGATTTTATTGAAAGCATCACTGGCGAGCGGGCAGGGCTTATCCTGACGGGCTCTGCCTTTGCGCTGGTCTTGGCTTATTGTGTGCGTTTCTTTGCCATCGGGCAGGGGGCGGCAGATGCGGCGATGGGGCGTGTGTCGCCGAGCCTTGAGATGGCAGCACGGTCACTGGGACGCACACGGGCGCAAACGCTCAAGGAAATTTACTTCCCGCTGATCAGGGGCTCAATCGGCTCTGCGCTGCTGTTGGTCTTTGTGGATTGCGTGAAGGAACTGCCGGCAACGATGCTGCTGCGGCCTTTTAACTATGAAACCCTGGCCACGCGTGTGCATGACCAGGCCAGTCTTGAAAATCTTGGCGATGCAAGCCCGGGAGCTTTGCTGATCGTGTTGGTCGGACTCTGCGCTGTGTCGCTTCTGGCCCGGGCCAACCGATAGTCAAATTACCTGTTCAGGCGCACAGCGCGAAATCCCAATAGAGATCACGTGCCCGCTGGGTGATCGGACCTGTACCCAGCACGCGGTCTTGGAATTTTTCGACAGGCATGACTTTCGCGATATTCCCAGTGCAGAATATCTCATCCGCAGTTTCAAAGTCCGCAACTGTCATTTTGACTTCATTCACCTCGACACCATCGGCGCGCAGCAGCCTAATGACACGCTGACGGGTCAGGCCATTCAAGAAGCAGCCGTTTGGCACCGGAGTGGACACAACACCGTCTTTGACTGCAAAGACATTCGTTGAGGCTGTCTCAGCTACATTGCCATCAATATCGAGCGACAAAGCATTCGAGAAACCACGCGCTCGCGCCCATGCCATGATACGACCGTTGTTGGCATAAAGAGATCCAGCTTTCGCTTCTGTCAGCGCCATGTCCTGACGCGGGCGGCAGAAGGGTGCGACTGTCAATGAAAATGCGCCGATCTCAGGCATAGGAAGCGTTTCAATACAGACAGAGAAAACTGTCGATTCAGGCACCAAATCAATGATCCCTGGTGTGCTTTCCGTGGCCCACATCATCGGGCGAATATACAGCTGCGCGTCGTCTGCGTAGGTGGCCACGCCTTCCTTTACGATGTCTATGATCTCTTCGCCTGAGACATTAGGGATCATCCCCATAGCTTCAGCGGAACGGATCAAACGGTGGCAATGCCCCTCAAGATCCGGCATCACGCCTTGAAACTTGCGTGCCCCATCAAAGACCTGCGAACCTAGCCATGCCACATGATCCGCAGCGCGAATAACCGCTACGTTTCCGTCCTGCCATGTGCCATCGAAATAGGTTCGAACATCGTCGCTCAGTGCCATTATAGCCTCCAAAAACACTCCCTAAATTTATGCTTAACGAGGAGAACGAAGGGGCTGCAAGGCCAGTTTTAAATAAGAAATTTTGTTGCGCGAACCTATCTTCTGCTGTGCAAAGGTTGCCGATTTTGCCCGTGTCGAGCAACCAAGCGCTTCTGATTTTTGGCAGAGGGGATAAGAGACGCAGGATTGTCGCTTTTCATCTCTTTCAGTTCTGGGAACAGCGCTTGCAATTCTTCCAATGCTTCGGGGGCCAAAGT
Organism: Cognatishimia activa; assembly: GCF_026016445.1. Taxonomy (NCBI): domain Bacteria; kingdom Pseudomonadati; phylum Pseudomonadota; class Alphaproteobacteria; order Rhodobacterales; family Paracoccaceae; genus Cognatishimia; species Cognatishimia activa. Next base: position 703,914 of record NZ_CP096147.1, read on the forward strand.
CTGCAGAGCTTCCTCCCCGGTCAGAAGGCTCTCCGCGGGTGCATTCTCCGCAAAAATCACTTGGTGATTTTCCATCAACAGGTGGTGGTAGGTGACCGAAGTCACGCTGGTGTCGATAAAGATACCTGGAAGCTCCGTCAGCTTGATGGCAGAGACCAAGACATCCGGTTTACCAAACATGCGCATGGCAATTTTGGAGCTGATCAACATGCGATGCTGGCGAGAAACCAGAAGATCGCGTGTGGGGAGACCTTTCCCCAATGCCCCTGCAGATATGCGGACCGGACGGAGCTTTGGGTTATCGTTCAAATCCTGAGCATTCAGCTGGCGACTCATATTCAACACGAGCGGCTGCAACCCGTCGGCCTTTGTGACCAGAAGGTCACCTGCGATCAGCTCTTCAACGGGCCGATCCCCGGTATCGGTTGCTATGAAAGTACCTGAAGCAAAACAAACAACATCAGAATAAGACCAACCTACGGTGTGACTTTGATAGCGGCCAAGTGTGGCCCCGACAGTGAATTCCGATCCGGGCAAAGGAGCAAAGTACCAGCCGCCGTCAGTGGTATGGAAGAAGTTGAAGGTTTCAACGTGATCGTTGCCGTCGACATCCGTAAAGCTGACTTGAATCGAATAAGGGTTGCTATTGGTCCCATTGAAGTCGCCCCCATCGATACTGACGCGTTCGTCTGAATCGAACCGGCCACCAACCTCACCGTCATTGTCTTCAAACGTTGCGGTGTAGGACTCGTTATAAGTCGCGTTGTAGTAGGTTCCGCTCCAGCGGAACACTTCAAATGTATAGTCAGGCATGCTCTTGCCTCTGGATTAGACGTCGGGTTTTCCCGTTAACTTGTTTTAAGGGTACTTTAATGCGCATATTTGATCAAGAATATCATAGGATTGCCCTAATATTTCGCTAACCTTTTCGCCGACGATTTGAGTTGGTCGTATTTCGATTGCGGCTTTTCTGTCTGGAGTAGGATGAATGACGAATTTCACCCGTAGATACGGCAGTTTGCTTCGCGATGGTTCTATTGCGCAGCTGCTGTGCGTTTTGGCCTTAGCGTTTGTTGCCGGTTCGGTGCGAGCCGAAGCAACCAAGGTCTTCGTTTTTGGCAATAGTCTGATCAATCATGTCAGTGAGACCGAAAAGACCACAGTGCCGCACTGGCTGGCCCATTTGGCGGATCGCAACGGTGAAGAGCTGGAGCTGGATGGTAAATTTGGGTTCTTGCGGAACTTCGCCAGCGAATTGCCGCCCCAGGCACAATGGAGTTTTGAAAACGTCACCCCGGCATGGGGACGCAGCTACCGACAATTCGATGATGTCGGTTATAGCCACTACATTTTTAATCCAGCGAATTTCATTCAGTACCAAGCCGCCGATGAGGCCTATCACGGAGATAACCCGGAGGGGTTCTCTCCTCTTTCGGCAGCTGCGCAACTCTTTCAGAATATTGCGCCGAGCCGAGAGATCATTCTTTATGAAGGCTGGGCGGATCTAGAGGCCTTTTCAACGCGGTTTCCCCCGCGCAATCGCCCATTGCGCAAATACCATGCCTATAATCAGGGGGATTATCATGACTGGTACGTGGACTTCGCAAATAAGCTGCAAGCTGCCTTGCCTGAGAGAAATGTCACATTGATCCCCATCGCGCGCATCCTTTCGCGCGCATTTACCGAGACGGGGCTGAAGGGACTAAAGGCCACAGACATATACTTGGATACTGCGCCACATGGGGCGTCAAATCTTTACTTCCTCGCATCGATCCCAGTCTACGCGCGGCTTTTTGGAAGCCTTCCCGATGTAGATGATGTACCCGCCGAAGTACATCCGCTGATCAAAGCGCATTTCCCTGATTACCTAAAAATCATTGCCGAAGAGATGCCGATCCAAAAGGCAGAGGTGTCTGTTGACGCTCCATCAAGTGGCGTTTCGGAAACTAGCAATGAGGTGCCTCAGGTCGATAGGGCCGCCTCGGATGCCCCTGCCTTGGGGTATGGATTGGACGGCATTGCAGACTGGTCCACGCAGGTGCCTTTTGTGGACTTGATGAAATCCTCGCGTCAGTGGGTCGGCCATCTCAAAGATGCGGAATGGGGCGGCTGGGGACAGGCAGAGCTTGAGGATGGAGGTTATCTGGATGCTGAGGGCTGGCCTGTGAAAATCCCTGAGCAGCTTACCAAAATCGAAACCTTCATGTTGACGGATTTCCCTGAGGACGCGCGCCAGCACAACGGTCTCTATCGCTTGTCTTGGGAGGGCGAAGGTAAAATCGATCTATCAGGTAGCTCGCGCGCGACACGTTACGGCGACCATGAAATCTGGTTTCGCTTTTCTGTCGGCGGGGGACCGCTTGGGATTGTCATTTACAACACCGACCCCAACGGGACCGGAGATAATATTCGAAATATCTCAATTGTGAGAGAAGACCAGATCCCGCTTTTTGAAGCCGGAGTCGTATTCAATCCTGAATGGCTTCGTGTGGTGGAAGATGTCCGTCTTGTCCGTTTCATGGATTGGATGTTCACCAATGGCTCTGATCTGGAGCGCTGGGCTGACCGCCCCGTAATCAGCGACTACAGCTGTACACGTCGCGGAGTCCCGGTGGAGCTAATGGTGGAGCTGGTCAACCAAATTGGAGCGGACCCTTGGTTCACGATGCCCCACAAGGCTGACGATGATTTCATGCGTCGGTTTGCGGCCTACGTTCAGAGTCATCTTCGTGTGGGATTAAAAGCGCATGTTGAATACTCAAACGAGGTTTGGAATTTCCTGTTTCCTCAGACGCACTGGGCCGCGGCTGAGGCTGAAAAGCTCTGGGGGGCGGATACCGGTGGGGATGCTTGGATGCAGTTTTACGGCCACCGAAGCGCACAAATGGCTCAGATCTGGTCTGAGATCTTCGCGCAAGACATGGATCGCTTAACGCGCGTTTTTGCGACACACACGGGCTGGCCTGGATTAGAGCAGGGGGCGTTGAATGCCCCACTTGCAGTTCAGCAAGGGGCACCCAAACCTGTTGAATACTTTGATGCCTATGCAGTCACCGGATACTTCGGCCTGGAGTACGGTTCGGATGAAAAGGCGCCAGTCGTCGTTAAATGGATTGCCGAGAGTCAGGCGGCAGGTTTGGGCTACCAAACGGCGATTGAAAACGTTGCACGTGATTTGCAAAGCAATGGATTAAAGCAACTGACCGAGGAACTCTGGCCTCATCATGCGAATGTCGCCAAGAAGCATGGGCTGGATCTCATCATGTACGAAGGCGGCACGCATGTTGTTGGGCACTTGGATTGGACGGAGAACGAAGAACTGACCGCGTTTTTCCACGCCCTAAACTATTCGCCAGAAATGGCTGAGATTTATCACGCCCTATTGTCCGCTTGGGAGGCGAATGGCGGCACTGTGTTTAACGCTTTTGTTGACGTCTCAAAGCCCAGCAAATGGGGAAGTTGGGGCGCGCGGCGTCATTTGAATGATGGTAACCCGCGGCTGCAGGCTCTTAGCGATTACAATCTCGCAGGTGCCAGTTGGGACATTGCTCGCAGTGCAGAGGACTTTGCTGCGGGTGTGGTCATTACGGGCGGCGCAGGCACTGATGTTCTGGCAGGAACGGAATTCTCAGACGTGTTAATTGGACAAGCCGGAGATGATGAGTTCAGTGCAGGCAAGGGAAACAATTATGTACATGGGGGCGAGGGCAATGACCACGTGGTCTTGCAGGGGTTCCTAGAGGAATATCGCTTTGGTCAGGACGGTGAGAAGTTGGTCGCCAAATCCAAACACGGCACCACAAGGCTCTTTGCAGTAGAAACCCTGTCCTTTTCAGAAACACCCGATTTAATACTGTCAGCGTCAGATCTCTTTTGAGATTGTGAGGTCTAGGGATTCCCGTGCGATCAGCTCGGCCCCTTTGCGGCAATCAAACCGCTCTTCAATTCTTGACCGTGCTGATTTGCCATACCGCATGGCGTCCTGCGGGGAATTGGCGACCAGCTGAATGGCGGCTGCTAGGTCATTGGGGGCGTGAGGCTCCACAAGAACCCCGTCAACTCCGTGATGGATTAATTCCGGCACGCCACCAACCCTCGTGCCTGTAGTGGGCACTTCGCAGGCCATGGCTTCCATATAAGCCACTCCAATGGCTTCCTGATGGGTCGCCAAAACAAAAAGATGGGCGTCGTTGAGCTGCTGGCGCACGTCTTCTGCGCTGACTGCACCTAGGAGTGTGACCGCATTGTCCAGTTCCAGCTCAGTGATCTTTTCTTCCAAAACCTTTCGGAAGCCCCCGCCACCCTGATCATCTTCACCTGCGATGGTCAAGCGGGCATCGATGCCCTTGTCACGCAGCAACTTGACTGAGTCGATGAGGTCTTGATGGCCTTTGGCAATGTTCAAACGTCCACATGAGAAAAGACGCAGCGCTTCACCGGGGGGATATGGCTGATATGGCCTATCCCGGCGCAACGCATTCAGATCAACACCCATAGGCTGGACAAATACGCGGCTGGGTCGGTCAGGTCCAAGCACCTGGTCGAGCTGTCCATTGAGCTGTTCCGACACAACTGTTGCAAACTTCGCGTGTCGCCATTTCAGTCGCTGGCCCGCTCCATAGCCGTCAATATCGCCATGTAGGGTCACGCTGTAGCTTGGCCCACCCATCAAATATGCCATGACGGCCACCAAAGCCGCGCGACCGCAAGAATGGACATGTACATGGGAAATTCCCTGCCGCGTGCAGCTTTGTTTCAAGAGCTGTGCTGCGCCCGTGGTCACGGCGAGGTCTTTGGCAAGCTGTTTGCCTTCACTCAGAATGTCTTTGGCATAGATGGTTGGTGAAACGCTCAACGCGGTTTTAGCCGCGGCTTTGGCATCAATCACGCCAAGGTATTCTGTGCGGGCAATGGCATCTTCTGACCACTTATGTGAAATCAGCCCAGCAGGAGGGCGTCTTGTGCTAAACAGGGAAACAGAAATCCCCATGCGTTCCAGCGCCTCAATCTCGCGCCAAAAGAAAATATGGGTCTGACCCGGAAATTCAGGTATCAAATAGCCAATTTTGGGCGAAGTCGACACGGTGCCTGCTCGAAATTTTGTTTGTTATGCTTTCGCGATGGACGCGTGCTATCGAATTAGCATATTTGACGGGGTAAGCCGAGCATAAAGACAGCAAAAAACCGGCGGGACCGAGCATGAAAACGAGCATCATCATTCCAGCCAATAACGAGGCGCATTGGATGAGCGCCTGTCTGGAGGCTGTGTTTGCCTCTCAGAAGCTTGAGGCGGCGCAAGTGATCGTTGTTGCGAATGGATGCACCGACAGGACCGCCGATATCGCGCGCAAGTACGAGCCACTGGCAAAGGCCAAAGGTTGGGAGCTTTTGGTGGTCGAGTTGAAAATCGGCAACAAATTGCATGCGCTGAATGTGGGTGATCATCAGGCTACCGGTGATGTGCGTGTCTACTTAGATGCGGATGTTCAGGTCTCTGAGCGGGTATTGCACCAGATTGAGCGTGCTTTGGATCGTGAGGAGCCTGCTTGGGCCAGCGGTAAAATGCAAATGGCAGCGGCAGGGCGGGTCAGTCGGCTCTACGGTCGTTTTTGGTCCAAGGTGCCGTTCATGGCAAAGTCAGTTCCGGGATCTGGCCTATTCGCCGTCAATAGCGCTGGGCGCGCGCGTTGGGGAGAGTTCCCGGATATTATTTCGGACGACATGTATGTGCGCCTGCAATTCAAACCGCGTGAGCGTTTAGGGGTTCCAGGCACCTACATCTGGCCTATCGCGGAAGGCTGGCGCAATTTGATCAAAGTGCGCCGTCGCCAGAACCAGGGCGTGGATCAAATCGCCGACCGATTTCCGCATTTGCTGAAAAATGAGGATAAAGGCAACTTTGGCAAAGGTCCGATTGCAACCTTGGCTTTGAACTATCCGTTTGGGTTCTTTGTCTATGCGTCGGTCGCATTGATCGTAAAGCTCAGCAGGGACAAGTCTGAAGGCCAATGGAGCCGAGGACGATGACGGATAAAGGCGCAGAGCCGCAGTCAGTTGGACGTGTGAAAACGCTTTTGCACGGGCAGGGGCTGGCGGCGAAAGCCATGCGCGGGGGCGCGTTGACCATTCTGGGGTTTGGCGGCAGCCAGGCGCTGCGCTTTGCCTCAAACTTAATCCTCACCCGTATCCTGTTTCCTGAAGCCTTTGGCGTCATGGCGCTTGTCTACGTGTTCATGCAGGGGCTGAATAACTTTTCGGATGTCGGGATCACCCCGGCAATTATGCGAAGCAAGCGCGGAGATGATCCGGATTTTCTGAACACAGCTTGGACAATGCAGATCATCAGAGGCTTCACGCTCTGGATGGTGACATTCATCATCGCAGCGCCCGCTGCGCAGTTCTTCAATGCTTCGCTGCTTGAGCAGATTTTGCCGGTCATTGGCGTGACCCTGTTTATTTCAGGCTTCAATCCTACTCGGCTTGATACAGCCAACCGACACCTGAATTTTGGCCGCATCACCGTCATTGAGCTGATCGCACAGATCATTGCTCTGATCGTCGCGATTGTTGCAGCAATCATTCTTGAAAGCGTTTGGGCGTTTGTGATCAGCGGTATAGTGGGTTCTTTTGTTCATCTCATCTTGCTGACGTTTTTTCTGCCGGGGGAGCACAACAAGTTCCGCTGGGAGAGGGAATCCTCTAAGGAGCTGATTAATTTCGGAAAATGGGTCTTCTTGAGCACGGCCGCAGGGTTCTTTATCAGCCAGGGGGATAAGATCATCCTCGGTAAATACCTGTCGATCAGCACGCTCGGAATTTACAATATCGGCTTCTTCCTTGCGGGCTTCCCGCTGCTTCTGGGCGGCACTGTGACGCGCCGCATATTGATCCCGCTCTACCGCGAACGTCCGCCAAAGGAGTCTCGTGAGAACTTCCTGAAACTCAGGAAAATGCGTTTTGCCTTGTCGGCTGCTCTATTGGGGGCATTGGGTGTACTGGCGATGCTGTCGGGTTGGTTGATCGATGTGCTTTATGATCCGCGCTACATCGCAGCAGGGGGCATTCTGCTGCTCGTCACCTTTGCCCAACTCCCTTCACTGATTGTGTTGACCTATGATCAGGCCGCTCTGGCTTCAGGGGACTCCAAACGGTTTTTCGTCTTAGCTTTTGCAAGAATGATTTTCTTGATCGCAGGGCTTTGGATTGGCGTTGTGACCTATGGGTTGGCTGGCGCGCTGATTGGGCAAGCCATTGGAATGGTTGCGGTTTATCCTGTTGTGGTCTGGCTGGCACGACATCAGGGTGCATGGGATCCGCTGCATGATCTGACCTTCGCCATTTTGGGGGCCTCTATTCTTGCCGTCGCTTTTTGGCTAAACTTCGGATTTGTCACAGAAATACTCGCCTTGAATTCGCCTTGATCTCACCAAGTTGACGCTTGGTTTGACGGGTACCCAAAACGCCAAGAGTCCCTTGCGCGCGCGCATTGGGACCGAGGCTTCGATGATCGAGTGATACATGGCAGATAAGCAGACGTCCGACTATTGGACTGAAAATGACATTGCGATTGTGGGGATGGCGGCCCATTTGCCGGGGTCTGCCACCTTGGATGAGTATTGGCAAAATCTGCGAGACGGGGTGGAGTGTATCTCTCCTCTGACCGAAGAAGAGCTGCTGGATGCGGGTGAAAGCCCGATGCGCCTGAAGCACAAGAATTACGTGAAATCAGCTGCGCTGCTGAAAGACTTCGAAAAGTTTGATGCGGAGTTCTTTGGGTTGAGCCCGAAAGAGGCAGCGATTATGGATCCGCAGCATCGCCAGTTCCTCGAAGTGAGTTGGGAAGCGCTTGAAAACGCGAACCACGTTCCGGAAAACTTCAAGGGACCTATCGGGGTTTTTGGCGGCTGCGGCATGGGCAGCTATTTCTATTTCAACATCTGTTCCAATCGTGATCTGGTCGACAACACCGGTATGTTCCTGCTCCGCCACACAGGCAACGACAAGGACTTCCTGTCTACACGTCTGAGCCACATTCTCGATCTTAAAGGGCCGAGCCTTTCGGTGCAGACAGCCTGTTCCACCTCATTGGTGGCGGCACATTACGCCTGCCAGTCTTTGCTCAATGGCGAATGCGATATGGCGCTGGCAGGTGGTGTCACAATCGAGCTCCCCCACAAACGTGGCTACATTTTTGAAGATGGCGAGATCCTATCTCCTGACGGGCATTGCCATGCCTTTGATCACCGTGCGCAGGGAACTGTCTTTGGTAGCGGGGCAGGCGTGGTGGTCTTGCGGCGCATATCTGATGCGATTGCAGACGGAGATCATATTTGGGCCGTCATTCGTGGCTCTGCCGTGAACAACGATGGCTCTGACAAAGCTGGCTATCTGGCACCTTCTGTCGATGGGCAAGCAAATGCCATCGCAGATGCACTCGCGATGGCGGATGTGCCAGCGGATACAGTCGACTATGTCGAGTGTCATGGCACTGGGACTTACCTAGGCGATCCAATTGAGATCGCGGCGCTCACTGAAGCCTTCCGAGAAACCACGGACGAAAACGGTTATTGTCGCGTTGGATCGGTGAAAACCAATATTGGGCACCTCGATACCGCAGCCGGGGCCGCCAGCCTGATTAAGGCGGCCATGTCGCTGAAGAATAAGCAACTGCCCCCAAGCTTGGGTTTTGAAAAGCCTAACCCAGCTATTGATTTTGAAACCAGCCCATTTCGCGTGAATGACGCGCTCAATGACTGGACATCTCACAAGGGACCGCGTCGTGCCGGGGTCAATTCCCTTGGCGTTGGAGGCACCAACGCGCATGTGGTCATAGAAGAGGCGCAGGCGCGTCCGGCATCAGAAGAGTCAGATTGGCCCTTCCAGCTTCTCACAATTTCTGGCCGCAGCAATAAGGCGCTCGATGCCAATGCGGCAGCTTTGGCCGCGCATCTGCGTACACATCCAGAACAAAACCTCGCGGACATCGCCTACACCCTGCAAAAAGGGCGTCGTGCCTTTGAAAAGCGGCGTGTGCTTGTGGCCTCAACTCACGAAGAGGCTGCTGAGCTTTTGGAAAGGAAGGACCAGCGCCGCGTCTTCAGCCACTCTGCGGAAACATCTGTGCCAGAGCTTGTTTTCATGTTCCCCGGAGGCGGCGCACAGCATGTAAACATGGGTCATGACCTCTATGAGACCGAACCAGTCTTCCAAGAGTGGATGGACAAGGGCCTCGCGATCCTGAGTGAAAAATCCGACATGGATGCGCGCGGTATTTGGCTGGCGGAAGGCATGTCCAAAGACGCGGCAGAAACGGAACTGCGTCGCCCTTCGGTGCAACTGCCTCTGATCATGATCGTTGAATATGCGCTCGCGAAACTCTGGCAGAGCTGGGGGGTTGACCCTGCGGTTTTGGTCGGTCACTCGATGGGTGAGAATACTGCCGCTTGCTTGGCAGGTGTGATGTCGTTTGAAGACTGCATCGGGCTCGTGCTGCTGCGTGGCCAACTGTTTGAAACGGTGCCTAAAGGCGGGATGCTTTCAGTTTCCCTATCCCGCGGCGACCTTGAGCCTTTCATGGGGAAAGACCTTGATATCGCAGGGGAAAACGCCGCTGAGCTGACTGTTGTCTCAGGCCCAGATGTGGCCTTGGAAGCGCTTCAGGAAGAACTTGCTAAGAATGACATAGAAGCTCAAAGAATTCCGATCGATATCGCCGCGCATTCGCGGATGCTGGAGCCGATACTGGTCCAATTTGGTGACTATCTCAAAAGTATTGAGCTTAACGCACCGCAAGTCCCCATTGTGTCTAATCGCACCGGACAGGTGCTAACCAATCAAGAAGCAACTGACCCAGACTATTGGGTGCAGCATCTGCGCGGAACGGTTCGCTTTGTCGATTGTATCAGCGAGCTGACGCAAGTTCCGGGCCGCGTGTTCCTTGAGGTCGGTCCCGGCAAGGCATTGAGCGCCTTGGCCGGTATGCACCCATCGGTTGGGCAGGGCAAAGCCATCTCATCGCTGCGCCACCCAGATCATGAGATCGAAGATGACCTTTATTTCATGAGCGTGCTTGGGCGTCTTTGGGCGAATGGCGCGCAGTTTGACTGGTCCCAAATTTGGGGAGAGGCACGCCGCAACAAGGTGATTTTGCCGAGTTATCAGTTCCAACGCGCGTCTTATTTCATTGAGCCTGACAATCGTCATGTTCCCGCCGCCGCAGAGGTCATGCGCAACGAAAATATGTCTGAATGGGGTTTCCGCCCTGTCTGGACACCAAAGTTCGCAGAATACGACGTTGATGTGCTGGATGACCTAACGTTGGCCGATCCACAGTCGTGGCTCATTTTTGTCGATGAGGGCGGTCTGGGGGCCGACATTGCGCGTACCCTGAGAGAGGCCGGCCATTCTGTTGTCGAGGTGACGACTGGTGATGCCTTTGGGAAGAAATCTGATACGCAATACGTGCTCTCGCCCGAACGCGGCCGGGAAGGGTACGATCAGCTGCTAAAAGAGCTCATCGCCCACGGTCAGGCCCCAAATCGCATCCTGCATATGTGGCTTCTGACCTCGCAAGAGACCTTCCGGCCGGGCAGCAGCTTTTTCCATCGCAATCTTGAGCAAGGCTTCCATTCGTTGATGTTCCTTGGCCAGGCGATCATCGATGAAAATCTGGCGCAGCCTGTACAACTGACATGCGTCACGAATGGGGCGGCGTCGGTTGGCAAAAACGCGTTGACCTATCCTGAAAAAGCAACCGTTCGTGGCCCGTTGGGTGTCATCCCACGCGAAGTACCAGGAATGACCTGCGCCAGCATTGATGTGGAATTGGCGGAGGGGCTTACAGGCCAACTGCTTGAAGATCTCATCGCTGATCCGCGGTCCTTTCAAGCAGCATACCGCGATGGAAAACGGTTTGAACTCAGCCATAAACAAACCAGCGTAGGTGAAAGCTCTTTAGCGCAGTGGGAGAAGGGGAAAACCTATCTCATCACCGGTGGCTTTGGTGGAATTGGCGTCACTGTCGCAGGCGAGATGCTTGAAGCCGGGGCAAATGTTGCTCTGCTCAACCGTTCTGAGCTGCCAGATCGCAGTGAATGGCTTAAGATCGCAAGCTTCCGAGGGAAATCAGACAAGACAGCGCGTACAATCCGCACGTTACAGCAGCTCGAACAATTGCCCGGACAGGTCCGCGTCGTGGTTGGTGATGTCTGCAACATTGTTGAGATGCGCGCTGCTATTGAAGAGGTCAAAGAACACTTTGGACAAATCCACGGTGTGATCCACGCAGCTGGCGCCATTGACGACGCGCCATTGTTGGCAAAAACCACTGCGCAGGTGGAGGATGTCTTAGCGCCTAAGGTGCACGGTACCATGGTGTTGGATCAACTTTTTGCCGATGGCGAATTAGAGTTTCTGACGCTCTTCTCCTCGACCTCCACAGTTCTCACACCTGCAGGGCAGGTTGACTATGTGGCGGCCAATACGTTCCTGAACGCCTATGCGGAAAGTCGGAAATCTGATCAGACCCAGGTGACAGCCGTCAACTGGGGCATCTGGGCGGATGTGGGCATGGCAGCTGACAGTATTGCTGACAGGTCTGGCGAAACGGAAGAGATCATGCACCGCCCGATCGAAGCGGAGACACTTCAGAACCTGCAGGTGCTGCACGATGGAACTTTGATGTTTGAGGCCGAAGTTTCCACCGAAACCTGTTGGATGCTGGATCAGCACCGCACGGCACAGGGTGAGGCGATTTTCCCGGGCACAGGCTATTTGGCGTTACTTGCTGAAGCGATGCAGGTGCTTGATGAAACCGCCGCCTATGAGGTGCGAGAGCTTACTTTCCTGCGTGCATTGCATGTTGAGGATGGTGCAGCACGGAAACTGCAACTTCGCTTGACCCCTGATGAGTTGGGGTATGCCTTTGAGCTGCTCTCTGACTATCAGGACGCTTTTGTGCGCCATGCCGAAGGGCGGGTTTCTATGGTGTCACTGCCAAAAGCGAAGGCTTTTGATCTGCCGGTCATCACTGCCCGTTGTCCGAACATCGAAGTGGCCAATGATGATGGTCACCTCACCAGCCCGCAAGAGGCGCATCTGAATTTCGGGAAACACTGGAATGTCCTGCGCAAAGCTGCGCTGGGTGATGGAGAAGGTCTGGCGCAACTTTCGATCTCTGACGCGTTGCGCGAGGAGGCAAGTGGAATGGCCCTGCATCCAGGTCTGCTGGATTTAGGGACCGGTTGGGCGATGAATCTAATTGAAGGTTACTCTGCAGAAAACCTTTGGGTGCCAGTAGGTTACGGTGCATTGCGCCATTATGGTGAGCTCCCAAGTCAAGTGACCAGCTGGGTCACACTAAGCGATGGTTCTTCGAAAGAAAACAGCGCGCGATTTGATGTCGTTTTGGCCGATACAAGTGGCAACGTTTGCGTTGAAGTTGATGGTCTGACTATTCGCCGGCTGGAAGGTGAATTCACAGCTAAAAATCTGCCGCGCCCTACAGCATCAGAGTTGGTGCGCGACGATGCAGAGCAAGCGCCTCAGCTCTCGGCAAACGAACAGCGCCTGCAACACAACCTTTCTCAGGGTATCCCTGCCGTGCAAGGCTCCGAGGCGTTGCGTCGTGCCCTTGGGACCGGGCTCAGCAATATTATTGTCAGCTCGCTTGATCTGGATGCGTTGAAATCGCAAATCGATGCGCAAGCGCTTGATGTAGAAGAGGAAAGTCAAGGTTTCGAACGCCCTGATCTGGACAATGACTTTGTTGCGCCTCGCAATGATGTTGAGAGAACGCTAACCGGGTTCTGGCAAGACCTGCTTGGGATCGAAGAGGTCGGTGTACAGGACAATTTCTTTGATCTGGGTGGCCATTCGCTGATCGCTGTGCGGCTCTTTGCGATGGTCAAAAAGGCCTATAGGACAGAGTTCCCGATCTCGATCTTGTTTGAAGCGCCGACAATTGAGCAATGCGCGGCTCTGATCATTGAACGGATTGGTGATCAGACTGGTGAAGACACATCGGAAGCCAAGCCCGAAACCATCGCACCAGAACGACGCTATACGCACATTGTTCCAATGCATCAGGCAGGCAATAGTGAAAAGGCTCCGTTCTTCTTGGTGGCGGGTATGTATGGCAATGTTCTGAACCTGCGCCATCTAGCTCATCTGATTGGTGCGGATCGGCCGTTCTATGGCCTGCAAGCACGCGGTCTGTTTGGTGACGCTGAGCCACACGACGACATCGCGGAAGCAGCGCGTGATTACCTTGTGGAACTGCGTCAGGTGCAGCCGCATGGCCCCTATATGCTGGGCGGTTTCTCTGGCGGTGGCCTGACAGCCTATGAAATGGCGCGCCAGCTGAAAGAGCAGGGCGAAGAGGTCTCTTTGGTTGTCATGTTGGACACACCCTTGCCAGTGCGTCGTGCGCTTAGCACCCAAGATCGCATTAAAATTCAATGGCTTGAGTTAAGGAAAGGCGGTCTGGGTTATCTCTATCGGTGGGCGAAGAACCGCATTCTTTGGGAGTTTGCAAAACGGCGACAGCCTGAAGCCACCGAAGAAGACGGCGGTCAATTTCACAATGCTGAGATTGAAGCGGCCTTCTATCGTGCCTTGCCCAAATATCAGGTGCATCATTGGGACGGGCGTGTCGCACTCTATCGACCGCCATTGGTTGGCAAATGGCAAGTGAGCGAAGATCGCTGGGTTAACTCTGAACGGACATATGTTCTGCCCGACAATGACTGGGGGCAGCATGTGCCTGATCTGCATGTCACCGAAGTGCCTGGGGATCATGACAGTATGGTTCTTGAACCCAATGTGCGCGTGCTGGCGACCCACATCCGCAAGGAAATCGAACGTGCAGAGCGCGGCAAAGCCGTGATCCTACCATTCCGACGGGCCGCGGAGTAAGGCATGACCGACAAAAGCGTCTTAACAATCATTCTGAACTACAAAACGCCCGACATGACACTGCGTGCGGCAGAGGCCGCGCTGCGGGAGATGGAAGGCATGCTTGGGCGAATTTTGATTGTCGACAATGACAGCCGTGATGGTTCGTTTGAAAAAATGGCGGAATCGGCTGTTGCCAAAGGTTGGTCAACGGATCGCATTGAAGTTCTGCAATCGGGTCACAATGGTGGGTTCGGCGCTGGCAATAACTTCGGAGTTTTACATGGCCTAAGGACAGGCATTGAAGGTGCTGCCCCAGACTACATTTACATCCAGAACTCTGATGCATTTCCACATGATGGGGCTATTCGAAAGCTCTATAAGCATCTGGAAGAAAATCCCAAAACCGGGTTCGCAGGGAGTTACATCCACGGTTCAGACGGTGAGCCACATCTTACAGCATTTCGATTTCCCAGCATCGCCGGAGAACTGGAAGGATCTGCCAAACTTGGCCCGATTTCACGACTGCTTCGGAATTCAATCGTTCCGTTACCAATCCCTTCAGAGACCATTTCGGTCGGATGGACGGCCGGTGCATCCGTTCTGATCCGCCGAGAAGTGCTGGAAGAAATCGGCCTCTTTGATGAGACATTCTTTCTCTACTTTGAAGAAACCGATCTTTGCCTACGTGCGCAGCGTGCAGGTTGGTCTGTCGACTATGTTCGTGAGAGCGAAGTGGAGCATATCGGGTCGGTGTCGACAGGTATGAAGACTTGGGAACGCATACCGAAGTTCTGGCTCGACTCTCGCCTACATTATTTTGTGTCAAACCACGGCGCAGGCTATGCATTTCTCGCGACACTCGCGCATTTGCTTGGCGGCTCGATCGCGCGGCTGCGTTTTGCGCTGCAAGGTAAATCCATGGGTGAGCCAAAATATTTCCTCATTGATATGGCACAACATGCTTTGAAAGCCGCCCTGACAGGCATGTTGAAGCGGCCTAGAAAAGTTAATTTTCCTAGGGGTTTATTGCCCTTGGATGGAGCAAAGTGATGAGTTTGGACCAAGCTGCAGCAATGGAACGCCAATCGGCCGTGATGATCGGAAACGAGTCGCTTCTGATCCAATGTGCAACGCTGTGGCAGCAGTCTGGACATGAAATAGCCACGATTGTCACCCGAAACGCAGAGATAGCGCGTTGGGCGAAAGATGCGGGTGTGAACGTCGTACAACACGCGGGTACGCTTGCTGATGTTGAACTTTCAAGCGGGTTTGACTGGCTGCTTAGCATCGCAAATTTGCAGATCGTTCCAGACGCTCATCTTGCCTTGGCCAAGAAAGGTGCGGTCAACTTCCACGATGGGCCTTTGCCAGCATATGCAGGGCTAAACGCGCCGGTTTGGGCTCGGCTGAACGGAGAGGCCACTCATGGTATCACCTGGCACATGATCGAAGGCGCTGTGGATGAGGGCGATATCCTTGTGCAACGTGATTTCGCAATCACGGAAAAAGACACAGCGCTGACTCTGAACACCAAGTGTTTTGAAGCCGCCATTGAAAGCTTCCCGGATGTGATCGCAGCACTGGAAGCTTCCACGCTGCCGAGCGTTCCTCAAAATCTCTCACACCGGTCATATTTTGGTCTGGTCGATCGGCCAGATGCCGGGGGACGGCTGGATTTCACAAAGACACAAACAGAGCTGATCGCACTGGTTCGAGCCTTGGATCATGGTGGTTATTTCAACCCGCTATCCGCCCCTAAGGTGATGATTGATCAGGACATTTATCTGGTCACTGATATTGCAGCCTCTCCGGCAAAAGGCGAAAATGGCGAAGTACTGGCTTTGGATGATGACGGGTTGCTTGTAAGTTGTGCAGATGGCGCTGTGCAACTGAAGGGCCTCACAGATCAATCTGGTCGCCCGACTGATCTGAGCACAGCGGTGGTAGGGCAGCGTTTGGCTGCAAGCCGGAATAGTGAAACCATCAATAAAGCCCTGTCTCAGGTCGCCCGTTTTGAATCCTTCTGGCGCGAAAAGCTCTCTGAATTCGTTCCAATGCGTTTGCCTTTTATCTGTGTTTCTGAGGAGCCGGCGAATTGGCAAACTGCCAAACTCTCGGTTCCCGTGAACTTGAGCGAGCGGCAGATTCAGGCAGCCGCTATGATCTTCGCGCAAGCATCCGGTGCTGAAGAGGGCACTGGTATTGCCTATCGCAATGAGGGGCAGACGTCTTCAGCCGGCTATCTGTCGGACTGGGTGCCTGTATCCGCTGGTCTGGATGGAAAGGTTTCGATCTCTGAGGCGGTCAGCATCGTCTCGCAGGTCATTGATAAAGCAGAGGAAATGGACGGCTTTGCGCTTGATCTCGTTGCGCGTGCGCCGGATATTCAAGCTTTCGATACGCCGGAGCTGGCGATCGTTACAGATCCTGATGCCGGGCCTCTTTTGGGAGCGGCGATCAATGTCATGATCAACGGTGGCAGTGCGCGCCTGCGCTATGATGAAAACCGGTTGACACGGCAGCATGCCGAATTCTTGGCCGCGCGTCTTGAGAAGGTGCTGAACGCCTTTGAAAACGACGCACCTCGCATCGCTGAGATCAATGTTCTGCCAGATGCAGAGCGTCAGTTGCTCTTGACGGGCTGGCTTGGAGAAGAGATCGACATTGATCCGAAAGCCACTGTTCATAAGGCCATCAGCGCTCAGGCAGCGCGGACGCCAGATGAGACCGCGATTGTCTTTGAACATGACGCATTGAGCTATGCTGAGCTCGATCAGCGGTCTAACCAATGCGCGCAGCTCCTAATAAGTCGAGGCGTAAGAGCTGGGGACATCGTTGGTGTGCACTGCCGCAGATCGCTCGACCTCGTGGTGGCCTGCCTTGCTGTGATGAAGGCGGGTGCGGCCTATCTGCCGCTGGACCCAGGGTTCCCGGCAGATCGTATTGCGATCTATCTGGAAGATAGTGCAGCGAAGTTTGTGGTTTCGCAGACAGCCATTGCAGGTGAGCTGCCAAATTCTGATGCTAATGTACTGCTCATCGACTCCGATCCAGCTCTCGTCGATGCTTCGACCGACTCCCTAAATGCAGATGTCGCAGGCAATGACCTCGCCTATTTGATTTTCACCTCCGGCTCTACCGGTCGCCCAAAGGGGGTCATGGTTGAACATGGCAATGTAATCAATTTCTTTGCGGGCATGGATACGCGCGTGACGTCCGAGGGGCCAGCCACCTGGCTCGCGGTCACAAGCCTGTCGTTTGATATCTCTGTTCTTGAGCTTTTCTACACCCTGTCTCGTGGCCATAAGGTGGTGATCTCTGGTGACGAGAGTGCAACGCAGATTTCAGATGGTCCCATTGGCTCCGACGGGCAGGGGATGGACTTTAGCCTCTACTATTGGGGCAACGATGATGGCGCAGGGCGCGGGAAATACCGGCTGCTGTTGGAGGGCGCGCAGTTTGCCGATGAGAACGGTTTTTGCGCCGTCTGGACGCCAGAGCGTCACTTCCATGCCTTTGGCGGCCCATATCCAAATCCATCTGTAACCGGTGCTGCCGTTGCCGGTGCAACGAAGAATATTGGTGTGAGGGCTGGCAGCTGTGTCGCACCGCTACATCACACGGCTCGCATTGCCGAAGAATGGGCGGTGATTGACAATCTTACAGACGGCAAAGCCGGGCTAGCGATTGCCAGTGGCTGGCAGCCGGATGATTTCGTGCTGCGCCCTGAAAACACGCCCCCCGCAAACAAGCCCGCAATGTTTGAACAAATCAAAGATCTGCGCAAACTCTGGCGTGGGGAAGCCGTGGAGTTTCCTCGTGCAGACGGCACGCCACATGCAGTGGTCACGCAACCACGTCCGATGTCAAAAGAGTTAGACGTCTGGGTGACGACTGCCGGTAACCCTGAGACCTGGAAAGAAGCCGGGCGCAGTGGCGCACATGTTCTGACCCACCTTCTGGGGCAAAGCGTTGATGAAGTCGCTGAAAAAATTAAGCTCTATCGGTCAGCTTTGAAGGACGCGGGTTATCGCCCTGATGATTTCAAAGTCACCCTGATGCTGCACACTTTTGTTGGCGATGATCGTGAAACCGTTCGCGAAATTGCGCGGGAGCCCATGAAAGACTACCTGCGCTCTGCGGCTGGATTGATTAAGCAATACGCCTGGGCCTTCCCGGCCTTCAAGAAGCCAGAAGGTGTGAACAACCCTTTTGAGCTCGATCTCGGCAGCCTCAACGAAGACGAGTTGGAAGGCATTCTAGAGTTTGCCTTCCTGCGGTACTTCGAGGATTCAGGTCTCTTTGGCACGGTGGATGATTGCCTTCAGCGGGTCGAAGAATTGAAGCGGATTGGCGTGACCGAGGTTGCATGCCTGATCGACTACGGCATCGATACCGATGTTGTATTGGAGGGCTTGCGCCCACTTGCAGAGGTTGTGAAAGCCACCAAGGGTGGTGAGGCTGTGTCGGCAGATGATGTATCCATCGCGGGCCAGATCATTCGCCATAAAGTCACGCATATGCAGTGTACGCCTTCTATGGCGCGTCTGCTGACCATGAGTGACGAAGCCTCCACCGCTCTGCGTCAGGTGAAGCGCCTGTATTTGGGTGGCGAAGCATTGCCAGGTTCTTTGGTTGCGCAACTGGCACAGCTGACCGATGCCGATGTCACTAATATGTATGGTCCGACAGAGACAACCATTTGGTCCTCAACAGGGGCGGTATCTGCGCGGGAAACGACTGCGAATATTGGTCAACCCATTGCGAATACATCACTTTATGTGGTCGATAATGCAATGAAGCCAGTTCCATTTGGCGTTCCAGGAGAGCTGTTGATCGGCGGCGCGGGTGTTACTCGTGGTTATTGGAAGCGCGATGATCTGACGTCGGATCGATTTGTCGACGATCCCTTCAGTGGTGGTGGAAAGCTCTACCGGACAGGTGATCTGGTACAGCGCCGATTTGATGGTGCATTAGATTTTATAGGCCGGGCGGATCATCAGGTGAAGCTGCGCGGCTACCGCATTGAACTTGGCGAAATCGAAAGTCGACTGGAAGATCTGCCAAACGTATCCCAAGCCGTTGTTATCACACGCGAAGATACGCCGGGGGATATTCGTTTGGTCGCCTATACACAGGGTTCCGCAACGGAGACGCAGATGCGCGATCAGCTGAATGCGCATGTCCCGTCATATATGGTTCCAAGTCACTTTGTTCGACTAGAGGTCTTCCCTCTGACCCCCAACAAGAAAGTAGATCGCAAGGCTCTGCCGAAACCGCAGAAAAAAACCGCTGCCCCTCAACCTGTCGTGGCGGCTGTTGAAGCTTCAGATGGCTCGCCGGTTGCACAGCAGATCGCAGAGCTTTGGTCACGCATCTTGGGTGTTCAATCCGTGGCGCCAGGTGACAACTTTTTTGATCTGGGTGGTCATAGCCTCCTTGCAGTACAGGCCCATCGGGAAATCCGCGACCAGCTGGGTTTCAAGGGCGTGTCCATCACTGATATCTTCCGCTTCCCAACCTTAGGTGGGATCGCGGGGCGCATTGAAACTCTGGTTGGGGCTCAGCAACCGAAAACCATATCTGAAGTGCCAGCAGAAGCGGAAGCACCCAAAACGCAACCCGAAGTTCAAACCGAGGGTGCCTCTAGTCGCCAAGACGCGATGGCCAAGCGCCGCGCGATGCGCGCCCGCCGTCGGGAGAAACAATCATGAGCAGTCTTATTCGTCGCCTTTCCATGCTTGAAATGTCCGCGCGAACATTGGTGCCCGCCGGGGTCGCTGTGTCGGTTACGGATGCCAAAGGGGAGGCTGAACCACTATGGCCTGCCGAAGAAAGCGCAATTCAAAACGCCACGCCCGCACGTCAAACGGAATTTGCAGCTGGTCGCATGGCGGCGCGCCGTGCGCTTCTGGCTCTGGGCCGTGCTCCTTCTGCGATTCCGGTCGGGGAGGATCGCGCACCCGTATGGCCACGCGCCGTCGTTGGAAGCATTGCGCATGATGCTAAGGCGTGTATCGCAGTGGTTGGGGAGCGAGAGCGCTTTAAAGCGCTTGGTATTGATATTGAACCGGCACTGCCGCTCGAGGCTGAGATTTTCAGTGAAATCTGTCGCCCTGAGGAATTGGCTTGGCTGCGCCAGCTGCCTTTTGAAACGCGTGGCCTCGTCGCCCGCCGTTTCTTCAGTGCAAAGGAAGCCATCTATAAGTGCCAGTACGCGGTGAGCCGCACGATGTTTGATTTCCACGCCTTGTCCGTGGTCTTTGACAAACAGGGTCGGTTCGATGCACGCCTAATGCTGGATGTAAATGGCTTCTCAAAAGGTACGATTTTCAGCGGCTTGACCACAAAGGCCGGTGAGCAAATCCTGAGTATCTGCCATATTGCCGAAGGGCATGAATTTGGCAGCGATTATCCAAATTCGGTCATCGGATAAACACATTACAGTGGCATAGCCTGTATCAAGAGCAAGAAATGCGCCATAAATTGCGCGTGAATTAGAGGCACTTGAGATGAACGGGCTATCAACGCTTGATGAGATTTTTGGCGCATTTTTGCGCCACATTGTGCTGTTGGCGCTGATTTTGGCGGCGGGTGTGGCTGCGTCTTTGTTCTATGCAGTAAGCTTGCCGCGTGAATATGAATCCTCTGCTGTCATCCAGATCGAACAGTCACAAGTAGAAGCCTCTACATTTGGAAGTGCGTCGGCCGCGAATGCGCGCACGCTGCAACAGCTTCAGATCATAGAACAACGTGTGATGTCTCGCGATAATCTGTTGGCTATCATTGACCAAGAAAACCTGTTTTCCGAAGTCCCTAACATGACCGAGGCACAAAAGGTCACCGCATTGCGCCTAGCTGCACGTGTGGTGCGCGTAAGCGACCCTGCTTTGGCCTGGCGCCCTGATGTCATTCCCACGGCTTTGAATATCACTGTGCGTTTAGGGGATCCTGAGGTGGCAGCACGTGTTGCCAACACGCTGGTGAGCAACGTCTTGGATCAGAACCGGAGCCGCCGCGAAGCTCAGGCAACTGAAACGCTTGCGTTTTTTGAAAGCGAAGAGGCCCGGCTTGGACAAGATATAGCGGCGCTCGAGACCCGGATTGCGGCATTCAAGCGCGAAAACGTAGACAGTTTGAACGCGGGGTTGAGCTCTCAGCGAGATCAGCTCACCACTCTGCGCCAAGATCGATTGGCGATTGAGCGAGAGATCATTGATCTGAACACCGGCAATCGCGGCACAAGAAATACACTGGTCGCCAATAGCTTAGCTCAGTTGAGAGAGCAGGCGGCTCTTTTGGATTTGCAGATAGCGCGAGCTTCGGAGCGGATCCAAAATGCGCCAGACATTGAACGCGAACTCAGTGCTTTGGAGCGCGAGCTTCAAAAACTGACGGATCAGTATCAGGTGATTACGCGCAATCAGGCCGAAGCTGAAATGAGCCTGATGCTGCAGGCCAGCCGTCAGGGTGAAAGCTTCCGTATTTTGGAAGGGGCGGTTCCGCCAGAACACCCTATTGCTCCAAACAGAAAGCGCATTGCGCTTTTGGGCTCGATCCTGGCAGCAATGGCAGGTGTGGTGATTGTTTTGTTCCTCGAGTTGCGCAATCCGATCATTCGCACTGAAACCCAGTTGGAGAGACATCTTGGATTGCGCGCCGTGGCCGTCATTCCAAATGTGCATGTTGCCCGTGAGCGTACCTGGCGGCGCATTTTCTGGACGATTGGTATTCTGGTTTTTGCCATCGCATTCTTCGCTGTGGCGGCGATCGTCTCTATCCGCTGATACTCCCGGTTTATCCTTCAAAGAGGCATCCATTTGGGTGCCTTTTTTTCGTCAGAATTACCTAAGTCGGCGAATCAAATTCAACTGATGAAGGAATATGCGCGTTAAAGAGTCGTGAACTGGAATAAATTTCCGCTACACGTCTGAATTGATTGGGTTTTGGAAACACTGATTGGCCTGTCAGCGGAAACAAAAATTCGATTATTAATGGATTGGCTAATTTTAAGAGACGATCAATGTCTGAATTGCCTCCAATTATGCAGAAAATATGCCAAAATTTTGCCTATCTCTTTAAAAAGTCAATAAATACAATGTATTAAACCTATGCGTGTATTGCAAATTTGTGGACGATTTTCGCCTTATTTGATAAGTTTTCGATGAAAGTTGGGTCTACTGGATAGCCACACAACGAAATGTCAGAGTTTTGCCTTGGCTGAGCTTCAGCCTATCGGGGGCAACGATTAGCAAAACTCTCATTGATCTGAACCTCAGATCAAATCGCCGATTTTCGGCGGATGTTTCCTTGCGGTCTGCTATCCGAACAGAGGAAGTGGGATGGCATACTTTGAACGGCGCAATTATGCGCCTGTGCAGCTTGCAGACAGTCCGGCCCCCGGTCTGTACCGCGCATTCGCTAAGCGTATTTTCGATCTTTTGATCGTTGCGCTTTTGGCGATACCAACGTTGATCGTTGTGGTTGTCACAGCGGTGATGGTCGCAATGGATGGCAAGTCGCCATTCTACACGCAAAAACGTGTGGGACGCGGCGGACGAGAGTTCTCGATCATCAAACTTCGTAGCATGGTTCAGGATGCTGATGCTCTGTTGACAGAGTACCTCAGCAAGAACCCTGAAGCGCGTGAAGAATGGGACGAAAAGCAAAAGCTTCGCCACGATCCGCGCATCACCAAGGTCGGTCATTTCATTCGTAAAACTTCGCTGGATGAACTGCCGCAGCTTTGGAACGTGATGATGGGGGATATGTCGCTTGTTGGCCCACGCCCTATGCTGCCTTGCCAGCAAGAAATCTACCCAGGCCGCGCCTGCTATAATATGCGCCCAGGTATTACCGGTCTTTGGCAAGTTTCGGAACGGAATGAAGCCAGCTTCAAGCAGCGGGCCTTTTACGATAACCAATATCATGAAGAGTTGAGCTTTGGGGCTGATCTCGCTGTCATGGCTAAAACGGTAACGGTGGTGCTTCGAGCCAACGGTCACTGACATTCGGCGCAACAGTTTAGAAAGCACGCCACAAAAATGGCGTGCTTTTTTGCTTTATTTGACGTCTTTCTCCTGCAGAGTCAGGATGAATTCAGCCCTTTGGCGTTAACGCAAAGACAAATCAGATGCCGAATAGCATTGCATTTCTTGTTCTGGCCCTCTGGCCTTTGGTGATGCTTGTATTGTTCAAGCGTCTACCGGTCGGGCGTGCGCTGATTTGGTCTTTTCTTGGTGGCTACCTGTTGCTGCCGCCACATCCGACCGCATTTGATTTTCCACTGATGCCACCGCTCAATAAGCTGACCCTGCCGAATATGATGGCAGTCATATATGTGATCTTTGTAGCCAACGAAAAAATCGAATTCTGGCCGCGATCTGGTTTGGGCAAGACACTGATGGCGACGTTCATTTTGTCACCGATCTTCACAGTGTTAAACAACCCAGAACCGGTCCTATTCGCGACCGGGGGTCTGCGTGGGTTATATGCGCGAGATATTATTGCTTTGGTCATCAACCAAGCCATCTTGCTGAGCGGGTTCATTTTAGCGCGGCAGTTCCTACGCTCTCAGGACGATCTACGTGATCTCCTTTTGGCCCTGGTCGTTGCTGGCCTGTTTTATAGCTTTCCAATTCTGCTTGAGGTGCGTTTAAGTCCGCAGCTCAATATTTGGATTTATGGCTACTTCCAACATGTGTTTGAACAGACCATGCGTGGAGGGGGCTTCCGTGCGCTTGTGTTCCTCGAACACGGTATTTGGGCTTCTATGCTGATCATGATGTCCCTCGCTTCGGCGATTATCTTGTGGCGCGCAGACATTGGGAAATCCCGATCTTGGTTCATGATTGCGGCCGTTTTTCTTGCGGGTGTATTGGTTCTTAACAAAACGCTAGGCCCGTTGGTTTACGCAATCTTCCTGATTTCTCTGGTGGTTCTGACGTCTTGGAAACTCCAAACAAGAGTGGCGGTTTTGCTTGCTGCCTTGGCCCTGGCTTACCCACTTGCAAAAGGAGCTAATCTTGTTCCAGAGGAGCGTATTCTCCAGGTGGCGTCTGCTGTCAGTGAAGAACGCTCATTCTCATTGAAGTTCAGATTTGATAACGAGAATTTGCTCTATGAACGCGCCATTGAAAAGCCGCTCTTTGGTTGGGGATCCTGGGGACGTAACCAACTACATGATCCTATCACCGGCACGAGCTTAGCTGTCACCGATGGCCGTTGGATCATTGCAGTTGGTATGTTTGGCTGGGTCGGATTTTTGGCTGAGTTTGGTCTTCTTGCGTTGCCCATCTTCATGTTTGCGCGCGCCTCAAGTCAAAATGAGAAGGGTATCAAAAAGCAGTGGAAGTCAGAGATCCACGCTTCCATTCCCGTTCAAAAAGAACAGAAAGAACGGGTCATTGAACACGTTGTGACACCAATTGGCGGCGGCCTTGCTTTGTTGTTGTCCTTGAACTTGATTGACCTGTTGCCAAACGCAACTTTGACCCCCATCACTTGGCTCCTTGCTGGGGCACTTTTGGGGTATTCTGAGAGTCTTCGGGAGACGTCAAAAGATATTGGGATTAAAAGAAAAAAGTCAGTTCTGGATGCCCCAAATCGTGTTCACGTATCGGCTCGAACTCGGACTATTCTTTAGCTCCCATAATGCGAATTTTTACATGGGCCGCTAGTGCATCGAGCGGCGGATGCGAAGCGCGCGATGAAGGTGACCGGGTAAAATTGCAAAACACCGTGCGTAGCGCAAAGCCATTCGTTTTGGGTTCCCAATCAATCGCCAAAGCCATTCCAGCGCCAGTTTGCGTACCCATCGGGGTGCACGGGTTTGGCTACCGGCAAGGAAATCGAGGCTTGCGCCGATGCTCACAAACCCTGTCTGTTTTGCGATATCTTTTCCGCGCGCAGCGATAACCTCTTGCTTTGGCGCGCCAAAGGCCAAAAAACAAAGTTGAGCTCCAGATGCGTCAACTGCCCTGAGTGCTTCCTCAGCCGCGTCACCTTCTGGGTCAAATCCAAAAGGTGGTGATAGCTTGAGCGCTATTTTCAATGAAGGAAACAGTGTGGTGAGGTAATTCGCCGACGCATTCAGTGACTCCTCAGTTCCTCCCACCAAGGCAATCGATATACCTAATTCGGCCATCTGCGCGCAGAGTGGTACAACCAGATCGGAACCCGGAACAAGTTCGACATGATGCCCCGCGATCTGTGACAACCAGACGATGGGATTGCCGTCGGCGACAACAAGATCATGTTTGTGATAGGCGTCATAAAACACCGGGTCGGTATTTAACTTCACAAGATGGTCGAGATTGATCGTCGCGAGAGCAAAACCCTGATTTTGTTTGAGTCTATCAGAGATTTCCTGCTGCAATTGCGCATGGTTTGGAACATTGACCATGATCGGCCCTTGCGCTGTTTCAAATTGCATTTTGATCTCCGTGATCCATTTCCAGCGTATTTATCATGGGAAATGTGGAATTCTATGGCTTATCCCTTGAAATGATTTTGAAATTTGCCTGACCTCTGACGTAATCTTGTCGATATTGTTGAATATCGAGATACTGTCGGCATCAACGGGTGATGCCCAATGAATAAGAGCAGGCTGGAACAATGAGGCCTTTAGCAATTGTAGGCTGTGGCTTTGTCGCGGATCTTTACATGAGATCTTTCGCGACGTTTCCGCATGTGCAGATCTCGGCCGCCTTTGATCGCGATGAGAACAGGCTTTCAGCCTTTTGCAGCCATTGGGATGTCGAGGCCGCAGCAAGCTTGGATGAGATGCTGTCAGAGCTGCCTGAAGGCAGCTTGGTGCTAAACCTCACCAATCCTGGTAGCCACCGCGAGATCAACGAAGCATGCCTTATAGCTGGGCATCATGTTTATTCCGAGAAGCCCCTCGCGGTCTCGATGGCAGAGGCCCAAAGCCTGCATGCTTTGGCTGCGGAAAGTGGATTGCAGCTGGCATCGGCACCGTGCAGCGTTTTAGGCGAGGCAGCCCAGACCATGGGCAAGGCGCTTCGGGATGATGTGGCCGGTCAACCGCGATTGATCTATGCGGAACTTGATGACGGGTTTATCCCGCAGGCCCCTTATCAGGATTGGAAAAGTGAGAGCGGTGCCACATGGCCCGCGGGTGATGAATTCAGAGTTGGCTGTACATTAGAACACGCTGGCTACTATCTGGCCTGGCTCATTTCATGGTTCGGCCCGGTACGCCGCGTGGTTGCTGCTTCTGCAGAGGTTTTGCCAGAAAAGGACCCAAATGGGGAAGGCACCCCCGATGTGTCGGTTGCGTCGCTCTTTTTTGAGAATGGTCCGATGGTGCGCCTGACCTGTTCGATTGTTGCAAGCCATAATCATCAGATCCAGATTTTTGGCGACAAAGGTGTCTTAGAAGTCAAAAAGGCATGGGATAACAATGCGCCGGTTGGTTTTCGTAAGCGTATGACAATACGCCGAAAATTGATTGAGAGCCCAATTGCGAGACGTATCAGAATAGCAGGGCAGACGCATCCAAAGGTAAAGCGTTGGGGCGCGGCTGCGATGAATTTCGCCTTGGGTCCTATGGAAATGCTTGATGCGATCGAAGCTGGATTACCAAGCCGACTGTCCGGAGACTTTGCATTGCACCTGAATGAGGTCACGCTTGCGATCCAGAACGCGGGTGATACAGCAGGGGCGCAGGATATGACGACCTCTTGCAAGGTCATGGAGCCAATGCCATGGGCGCTTTAGAAAAGATCGCATATCTGACTGGGGAATACCCGCGCGCAACGGATACCTTCATACAGCGCGAGGTTGCTGAATTGCGCGCGATGGGGCGCGAGGTGTTGACCTGTTCCATTCGGCAAACTGGGCCAGAACATCATGTCGGGCCAGAGCAACGCGCGGAAGCGGCTAAAACCTTTCATGTATTGAAGGCCGCAAAATCCCCCATTCATCTTCTTAAATGCCATTGGCGGTTCTTGCGTGAAGATGCGGGACGTTATTTTTCCGCACTTAGATTGGCATTTTCGACCAACCCTGGTGGGGTCAAAAATTCGCTTTACCAGGTGTTCTACTTTGCTGAAGCAGCGGTATTGGGTGCGCATCTAAAAGATCAGGGCGTTGTGCACTTGCACAATCACATTGCAAAATCGAGCTGCTCGGTCGCGATGTTGATGTCGGAAATGACGGGCATACCTTTTAGTTTCACTCTGCATGGGCCGGATATTTTCTTTGCACCGGATCATTGGCGGTTGGACAAGAAGATCGAAAAGGCAAGCTTTGTTGCCTGTATCAGTCATTTCTGCCGTTCACAGGCCATGGGTTTCTCGGAAAGTGCTACATGGGCAAAGCTGCATATTGTGCATTGCGGTGTCGACCCGAAGAAATACGAAGGCGCGAAGCCAGCCTCAGGTCAAAAGCTGCTTTTTGTGGGGCGTCTGGCCGCTGTCAAAGGCCTGCCGATTTTGCTCCAATCTATGGTTGACGTAGAAGGTGCAAGCTTAACAGTGATTGGTGATGGACCGGATAGAGGGGATTTACAGGCTCAAACACGTGATCTGGGTCTGGCGGATCGCGTGGATTTTGTAGGCTACAAATCCCAAGACGATGTCGCTGAGGCATTGAAAAATCACGACATTTTTGTTTTGCCAAGTTTTGCAGAAGGTGTGCCCGTCGTTCTTATGGAAGCTATGGCAACCGAGCGGCCTGTGATAACAACTCAGATCGCAGGGATTCCTGAGCTTGTTGAAAATGGCGTTGATGGCTTCCTTGTGCCGCCCGGCAACACGGCTGCTTTGACAGAAGCGCTTAAGTCGCTTTGTGCTGACACCAAACTACAGGTCAAAATGGGTAAGTCGGGGCGGCAAAAGGTGACTGCGGGCTATACATCAAAGGATGAAGCTGCTTGGCTATCGAAGCTGTTTGATGGATATATCTCCAACGATCCCCCTATGGATGTGAGGCCAGGAGGCACTGCATGAGCGTAGAGGTTGGTATCGTCGCGATTGGTCGCAATGAAGGAGAGCGACTGAAAGCCTGTCTTGCATCACTTCCTGAGGTGCCAGTTGTCTATGTGGATTCTGGATCAACTGATGGGTCCGTTGTTGTTGCGCGTGAATATGGCGCTGATATTGTTGAACTTTCAGCTTACTCACCTTTCACTGCCGCGCGGGCACGGCGAGAAGGCTATGAGCGATTAAAACAGACGCATAATCCGAAATTTGTACAGTTCATTGATGGCGACTGCCTGATGGTGCAAGGCTGGCTGGATGCAGCACTTGACGCCATGAGAATAAATCCTGAGGTCGGTATTGTGACCGGCTGGCGACGTGAATTGCACCCAGAAGTGAGCCTTTACAATGATCTTTGCCACCACGAATGGAACCGCCCAGCGGGGGACATTCTAACCTGTGGTGGCGACATGCTTGTGCGCTCTGAGGTGTTAGATCAAGCTGGGCCCTTCGATGACACCGTCATTGCTGCTGAAGACGATGAATTCTGTGTGCGAGTCAGAAAGTCAGGCTGGAAAATTCACCGTATTCCCAGTGAAATGACGCGACATGACGCAGCAATGTTGCGCTTTGGTCAATGGTGGCAACGGGCAGTACGATCGGGGCATGGTTTTGCGCAGGTTGGCCATATGCACCCGCCTTACTTCGCGCGTGAACAAAAGCGTGTTCTGGTGTACGGATTGGCGGTTCCTGCAATTATTCTGCTGTCGCTCATTTTCTCGCCAATCATCGCAGTTTTGGGCATTTCTGCCTATCTTTACAACTACATACGCACCGTATCGGGCCTGCGCGGTGAAGGCCTTTCAACGGGCCGAGCCCTAAGACACGCAAGCCTCATCACGCTCTCCAAATTGCCGAATGCCATCGGCCTGATAGAATTCCACCGCCGCCGCATCTTTGGGCGCAAAATGCAGATCATCGAGTATAAGTAATGACGAAAAATACGATCAAAACAGCCATTATTGGCGCTGGCTACATTGCCGATTGGCATGCTCAGGCGTTGCAGGCGACCGAAGGTGCTGAGCTTGTTGCGGTTTGCGATCTGTCGGCCTCGGCGGCAGAGGCCTTTGCCGAAGCTTATGGGCTAGTTGCCTACACAGATTTGCAAGAACTGCTGGATGCCGATGTCTGTGACGCAGTTCATATCCTGACACCTCCAAGCAGCCATGCTGATCTGGCCATCCAGTGTCTGGAAGCGGGCAAACATTGCTTAGTCGAAAAACCAGTCGCGCTCAATTTTGAGGACACCAAGCGCATCACCGATGCCGCTGATGCCGCCGGCAAGGTTTTCGCAGCTGGTCATAATTTCATGGGGCTGCCGTCTTATGTACGTTTAAAGTCCGCTACGCGGGCCGGAGAATACGGCAAGATCACCTCGGCGGAGATCAATTGGCATTTCCCGCTGGCACCACTGCGGTCAGGTCCCTTTGGCTTGTGGCTTCTGAAAGAACCCAAAAACCTACTGCTTGAGCTTGGTCCTCATCTCTTTGCCTACGCCGTCGATCTATTTGGCGATGTCGACATCGAGTATCTCAGCCTCGGCAAATCGATCGAACTGCCGGCGGATACGGATCGCCCGCAAAGCTGGCGTATTCTCGCGCGGGCAGGGGATGTTGATATCACTTTCAACCTGTCCCTCGTCGAAACCGTTGATGATCGCTCTGTCACCCTGCGAGGTAGCAGTGCATCTGCACGGTTGGATTACGCGAATGACACGCTGATCGTGCAACGCGAAAACGCTTCTGACATCATTCTGAACCCCTTCCGAAAGCAGCTTGATCAGTCCTTTCAGAACCTCAAAGAGGGTGTGGTAAACGCGACCCGCCAACTGGGATCTCTCAATGGGAAGTCTGCCTACGGTTTGAGCTTTCAAGGCGCTTTTACACCATTTTATCAGTCTCTTAGAGATGGAAGTTCATTGGATGAACGCTTTGCTGGTGCTGCCGCTCTTAAAGTGATGAAGGCCATCGATGAGACTTTGGCATTGATACCAAAACCAAAGGCGAAGCCGAAGCCTGCAGGCAAAAAGAAACCTAAGCCGAGCGTGCTGGTCATTGGTGGCACGGGCTTTATTGGCCGGGCACTCACCCGGGAGCTCGTGGCAGAAGGTAAAGACGTGCGTGTGCTAAGTCGTGGTGTTTCCGGGCCGTTTGATGACATTGCTGATCACGTAGAGCTTTACTCCGCTCCTCTCACGGACAGGCAGGCGCTGACCAAAGCCATGCAGGGTATCGACGCGGTTTACCACTTGGGTAAGTCACTGGATGCGACATGGGAGGCCTGCCTGAAGAATGATGTTGGCGTTACTGTTGGTATTGCAGAGGCCGCTATGGAGGCAGGCGTTAGTCGGTTCATATATACTGGCACCATTGCCTCATATGATATGAGTGATCCGTCAGAAAGCATTTCAGAGCACACAGGGTTCGCCGAAGATATGACAGACCGCAATCTTTATGCGCGATCGAAGGCGAAATGCGAAGAAGAGCTGCTGAAAATGCATGATGACATGGGGCTGCCTCTGGTTATTGCGCGCCCTGGGATTGTCGTGGGCGAAGGTGGACCTTTGCAGCACTGGGGTATCGGTCGTTGGCATGGTGCTGGCGCGGTGCGTATCTGGGGTCCGGGTACAAACATCCTGCCATTTGTGCTGATCGATGATGTCGCCAAAGGGCTGGTCTTGATGATGAACAGCAGCGATGCCGTTGGGAAATCCTTTAATTTGGTGGCCGACCCGATGATGTCGGCGCGGGATTACTTTGCCGCAATCCATCGCGAACTCGGTGCAAAAATCCAGGTGTCTTCAGGCAATCTGACAGCCTTCTGGATGGCTGATGCGGTGAAATATGGGTTGAAGAAATATGCGTTGCGCCGCCATGGTGCGATCCGTCCAAGCCTTGCGGACTGGAAGTCCCGCGCGCATTTTTCACCATTTGACAACGGTTTGCCAAAAGATCTGCTTGGCTGGGAACCGGAAAATGACAAGTCCCGCTTTGTCCGAAAAGCCATCACCGAGGCAAATTTGCTTGGATTTTAGCAAATGCCATAATTTCCCCGTTTTTTACGCATATGGGCTGAAGGACGGATTGAGGATAGCCGATGAAAGATAAGCGACTGCCGCGTGCAGCAAATTCAGAACTCTACATGTCCCTTGGCGATGAAGCGCAGGTGCTATGGGATGAAATGCACGAAATCACGCTGGATGAGGCGCATCTGCGTCGCAATCGGATTGTGACTGCGCAGAAGACCGATCCTGTGCATAAACGGTTCGATATGCTCCGCACGCGTCTGCTATTGGCCATGCGGGAACACAACTGGAGCCGTATCGCGGTGACAGGTGTGACAGAAGGCTGCGGTGCAAGCTTCGTTGCGGCCAATCTGGCACTGTCTGTTGCGCGCATGGAAAGCGTGCGGACAATCCTCTTTGATATGCATTTCACCAAGCCAGAGCTCGCAAATCTCTTAGGCGTCGAAAATCCGGGTCGGTTGAGCGACTATTTGGGTGGGCATATTTCACCCGAAGAATACCTGATCCGCGCTGGTCAATCTCTGGCACTCGGATTGAACGACACAAAGGTCTATCATTCCTCAGAGCTGATTCAGCAGATGATGACGACAGATGTGCTGTCAGAAATGCAGGATCTGCTATGCCCAGATATGGTGATTTTTGATCTGCCTTCGGTTCTGGACAGCGATGATGTGCTGGGCTTTCTGCCGAACGTTGATGGCGTGCTGCTGGTTGTCGGAGGCGGGCAGAGCCTGCCAGAAGAAGTGCAGCGTGCAGAGCAGGCTCTGGGAGACAAAACCCAATTGCTGGGTGTTGTCCTGAACAAGGCGGAAAGCCTCTTTTCCTAACAACTTAGGTTTTACTTGGGATTACGCTTTGGCCATCACAATCAATCCGATTGTGATGATTGCCAGACCAAGCGCGCGCGTGTTGTTCCAGGGCTCCCCAAGGCCGACGACCCCAATTGCAAAGACCACAATGAAACTGATCGCCACGAATGGGTAGGCGAGTGACAGATCAAGCTGGCGCAGCGCAAAAAGCCAGAACAACGTGCCCAATCCATAGGCCGCGAGCCCAGCTAGGATAAAAGGTGAGGCGGCGAAGGCCAGTATTTTGCCCACAATCTGAGCGCCATCTGCGAACACAAGCTTGGAAACCCCGAGTTTGAAAGCGATTTGCCCGACGGCGGAAAGGCTTACCGAAATGAATACTAGGATAAAGGCGTTCAAGCTCATTGGATCAGGCCCTCTAACGTTAGGAAACGGGAGGCCAAAACCACAAAAATAGTGAGGCCCAGAGTAATGCGGCTGATCGGGTCGCGCAGCGCAAAAACAACCGGGTCGTCATCGATTTCATCGCGCAGGGCTTTGAGCCAAGCGCGGAAGACCCAGAACATGATCAAAGGAGCGATTAACCACAATAGCTGAACAGCGCCATATGTAGCTGCAACGAAGGCACTGTTGAGATAAAGCGTCAGCGTCAGCACTGCCAAACCACCTGTCGCCACACCCATGGGCAGGATCGCTGCAAGGTCAGAAACCAGATACCCACGCGCCATATCTTTACCCTGAGCTTCGACTTTGCGCATTTCAGTATAGCGTTTCATGAAAGCCAGACTAGCAAAGAAGAAGAGCGAGAAGTTCAGCAGCCAAGGGGAGAGCGCAACGCCGATTGCTACGCCGCCAATGAATATTCGAAGCGTGTAAAGGCAGGTCAGCACCACCACATCGACAATTGGTTTATGCTTTAACCATGCGGAGTAAAGCGTTGTTGATATGAGATAAAGTACGAACAAGGAGGTGAGCAGAGCCCCAAAGACGATGCTGCTGATCGACAGGGCTACTATAAGCAATACCAATGCAAATCCTGCCCCTGTAACAGGACGCAAATCACCTGCAGCGAAAGGACGATACCGTTTCTTTGCATGTTTGCGATCAGCTTCGATATCAAGCAGATCGTTCACGATGTAGATCGCAGAGGCACACAGGCAAAAGATCAATGTCGCCAAGAGCGCTTTTGCGACGAGTTCCACTTGCCCGTATTGATGGGAGAAAAACAGCGGCAAAAGGATCAACGCGTTTTTGGCCCATTGATGTGGCCGCATTGCCTTGAGCAGCGCATTGGTCACTGGCTTGTTGTCAGAGATCAAAAGGGAGGTTTTATCAGTTTCCTTTTGGAACTGAAGCGCAGCGGTTGGAGCATTCACATATCCCGCTCGTTTCGCGGCCTGCCAGATGGGAATATCAGCTGTAGAGTCTCCCAAGTATTCAAACTCATTGCTCTCATCTTGAATGACCTTAAGCTTATCAGACCCTTTAAGATTGTTTCCGTTTTCAGATGCAATGATGTCATCAAAATTCCCAATGAAGTCAGCAACTTTTGTTGCAATCTTCATGTCAGTGGCACTGGCGAGAATGACGCGGCGACCACGGTCCTTCTCTTGCTGAATGTAGTCAAGTACCTCAGAGCGATAAGGTAGATTTTCAGGAGCAAACTCAGCCGTCTCAGAAATATAGGCCTTGGTTTCAGCGCGCCCACGCGATGCTGATTTCAATAGCTCGATCCAATGACCTGGCTTTGCGGCCACTTGGCATAGAAGTTCCTGGGCAACATCGGTTTTAACCAATGTGCCATCCAGATCCACATAAAGTGGCAACTCGTCATATGAATCGGTGTTTTGCATCAACTGCTCTCATTATGACCGTAATTTTGGCACAGAGTACTGACATATCGCTGCAAAAGATTGACCCAATTACGGTTAAATTGCGATAGGCAAATTATTTGTCGCGAAAGGTGCTTTGAAGATGATTACCTCAGAAAATCAACGTGTTGAGTGGAAATGGATGATCGCACTTTTCGCCGTCGCATTAGTTGTACGCATCATCGGAGTCGATCATGGTGCCATTATTGGTGATGAACGCATCAATGAGGCTGCAAAGGTCTTAACCGGGCGTTTGGTGCCAGATCAGCATTTCTATCCGCCATTACTGAATTATCTGACCGCAATTTTGTATGGATTCATGTTTGCAGTGGGCAAAGTCATGGGTGTCTGGCCTGACGCGACCGCATTCAGATCACAGTACTTCCAAGACCCAACGATATTCTCCGTTGCAGGCCGCGTTCTTGTCGCTGCCATTAGCGCGCTTATGGCGCCAATCGCTTATAAATTCGCTCGCAAAATGAAGTATGAAATGGGCGAGGCTTTACTAATTTCGACCGTCATTCTTCTCGCACCGCTGTCGGTGTATTTATCATTTATGTATAAGGGTGACCCTGCATTGGCCAGTTTTTCCCTGCTGACAATTCTCCTTATGGTGCGAAAAAGTCAAGTGCCCGAAAGTTGGAGGCTGGACATTTGGCTTGCTCTCTCAATGGTTTTGGCACTCAGCTTCAAGCATTCCTTTGCGTTGAATATGCTGCCGCTTGCTATTGCGTATCTGGTCGCGATCTACCCACTAGTTGGGGTATCGGGGACGCTCTGGTCCGTTGTAAGAATTTTCCTTGTGGGGGTGATCACCTGGCCAGTTCTTAATATCGGCATAGTTTTGGATTTTCAGAACTTCTTAGATTTTCAAAAAATTCAGTCCGTAATGTCGATCACCGAGGGCGCTACGCTTTCGCAATCTTTGGGACTATTGGTTGAACGTGTTTTCCACCTGCAAAGCGGCTTAGGGCTTATTCTTCCGGTCCTTTTTCTGGCTTTTCCTTTAGTTGCCAACAGAACAGTGCAACCTCGCATGCTGATTTCGATCTGGTTGGCGACGATCGCCGGTATGATCTTAGTGGCTTATCTTGTGCGACTGCGTCAGCCAGAGCATCTTTGGGTTTCTTTCTTTGTCGTCGTGGCCTTTTTTGCAGCGCTCACACTGATTGAGATCTTACGTATGCATCGCGCAGTGGGACGCATTTTGGGGGCAGGGGTTCTTGCTTTGGCGATCTTCGGATGCCTAGGGCTATGGCAGCAAACATTGGCTCGCCCGATCACCCAGGAAATCGCGTCGGTGATTCAGGAAAATTACTCGGTTCGCAAGATTGCGACGGGCATTCCGTTACCCACAGTGCCTCAATCGCGAATTGCGCAAGATTATGAGGTCGCGCGGCATCAACGGACGGCAAACAAGTATGACATTGAGCTCCCTCCCTTGTCCGCTGAGAGGATAATTCCGCTCAATAGCCCGAACTCTCAGTTCATTCTGCCGTTGCCCAATCCGATGTCGGGTCTTGAGAACGCAAGGGATGAAGATTTAGTGGGCAACATCCGTCCCTATGCGTGGCCCCCGCAAATCGCGGATTGGACCTTGGATGCCTGGCTCGCGGATGGGGTCGATGTCTTTGTTGTCTCAAACTTGCCATATCTGATGCATGAGACCAGTTCTGTGATGCTGCGAGCCTTCTATCAGGATTTGAACGAACGCTGTAAAGTGACTGCGGAGTTTGAACCTCGCAAGCCTCTGTTTTTGGAAAGAAAAACAATCATTATGGATTGTTCAATGCGGCCCTAACTGTTGGGGCGTACACGTGCTGCTGTCTTGTCTGCGAAGGCCGCGAGGCGAGCACGCGCATCTGGTTGGGTATTCACCACACCCGCAACTACGGCTTCCGCGTAGGCAGCATCCAAAGCCGACATATTTTGCATGTGGCTTATCGCAGAACAGATCGCGAAATTGGTGAGCGGAAGGTTTGCTGCCGCGCGTTGCGCGAGTTCTAGGGCACGATCAAAGCTGGAGCCTTCTACCAAATACTGCGCAAGGCCGAGGTCGATGGCTTCTTGTCCCTGATAAACACGTCCAGTCAGCATCATGTCGATCATCCGAGCTTTTCCGATGAGATCTGCGACCCGTATAGTCGCGCCACCACCTGTGAACAGGCCACGTTGTCCTTCAGGAAGCGCAAAATAGGTGCTCTGATCCGCGACACGGATGTGTACCGAACTCGCAAGTTCCAGCCCTCCACCTACTACCGCGCCTTTCAGAGCCGCGATCACAGGCACACCACCATATTCCATTTTGTTAAAGGCTTCGTGCCAGCGCAGGCAAACATGCATGAAATCTGCTGGGCTGCGATCTTCATCGTGATGTTCAATCAGGTCGAGACCCGCGCAGAAGTGATCCCCTTCAGCTGCAAGCACAATCGCCTTTGCACCCGCTCTTGGCGCATTTGTAAAAAGGGTGACCAGCTCTTCAATCGTGTCCAAGTTCAGCGCGTTGCGCTTTGTGGGCCGGTTCAGCGTTACAACCCAGACGCCATCATCGTGCTTTTCCAGTTTTAGGTTGGAGAATTGTTCTGCTGTAACTTGCGGTGCCATTGTCTGCTCCCAGTAATTTGCTTACTACGCCAAATAACAGCGCGGCAATTGCTAATATATGCTTATATATGACAATCTATTTGCATAAAGTGACACAAGGGGGCGTTAAGTGGTAAGTGACCAACGGCATTCCACAGTTTCATATCTACTGATTGAAGATCTTCTTGACGCCATCCGTGAGATTGCAGAGCCGCATGTCTTTCATCAAATTTTGCTGAAAGCGGGGATTTCAATTCCAGGAGATCGGCGCAAAGCTCGGATTTCTCGCGATCAAATCGTGCGCCTTTATAAGGTCGCAGCCCATATGACAGGCGACGAAATGATGGGCCTCTGGAGCAGGCCCATTCGCAAAGGAGCGCTTAAGCAGATATGCGTGGCGAGCTTGTCTGCCTCTTCGCTGGGCGCCGGCATCTTTCGTATGGCAACTTTCTGGAATTTGGTTCTGGATGATTGTCAGTTGAAACTTACAGCCTCGAATGATCACGCGCATTTGGCTCTCATTCCGCAAGAGGGGGCACAACTTAATCGATTTGGGCAGATGCTGCTTCTGAAGCTGACACATGGTTTGGCGTCATGGTTGGCGGGACGGGAATTGCCCGTAGCTCAGGTTGGTTTTGCATTTCCTCAACCCGAATTTGCCGAAGACTACCCAGTATTGTTCCCAGCGAATTGCAAGTTTAGTGCCCCGATTTCGCAAATATCATTTGACCGCGCGCTTTGGGCAAATCCGATCAATCGCCAGTTCTCTGAACTATCAGAATTCTTAAATCAGGCGCCAAGAGATTGGATTTTTACGTCATCCCACGAACATGCGCTTGCATTGCAGGTTCGTGAGCATCTCTATCAGACACATTTTGAAGCAACGCTCCAAAGTACTGCGGATTATATGAATGTGACCACAAGGACACTCATCAGACGTCTTGAAGCGCAGGCGACTTCTTTCCAAACGATCAAAGACAATACGCGCCGAGATCAGGCCATGTCAGCTTTGTCAGAGGGGGTGAGCGTTGAAGCCGTTGCTCAAGATCTTGGGTTCTCGTCCGTATCAACCTTTCATCGTGCATTTAAAAGCTGGACGGGCCTCACGCCTGCGGGTTTTCGTAAAAGCGCAGTTTGAACTCGCCTTCTACGCCCAGATCGATTTATGCCCCATCACAATCCAAAATGGTCACATCTCGTTCGAGGAATAGCGGCTTTCTCGCCGGCACGACCTCAATTTCCTCGCAACGCTCACTAAGCTCAACAAAAAGTGGTTTCATTACTGGCGCTGCATCATGGAATAGCCAAGAGTCCAAATCTTGGATCATGAACATGCTGAAGCCCTGATCCAACCAGGTCTGCAACTGCCAGTCTTCGGCCTGCGGCGGCCAGGCGAAGGGCTCTACCTTTCCATTCAACTCTTCATCGGTTGAGTTTTCGAGACCGTACATCACCATGGGCAAGCCCACATAGTCGTAGGATTTACGGTTGTTGGCATGTTCAATCCGCTCTTCTGCTTGCTCAGGCATTGTCACGCCATATTTGTCAGCGATGCGCTGCACGCGTTCGGCCTCAAAATCCATTGATGCAGGCGATTTTTGCAGGGGCAGGGCGATATTTACTGCGATTTTCCGTTCCGGGTAGTTCATTTCGATCCGGTCCGCCAAGTCGTGGGATATCGGCTGCGCAAGTGCTTGGCGCCAAATTGAAATGTCGCCGAATAGAGAAATCGCGAGCGCCGCGGCAATGATCACTGCTCCTACAGTAGATGATCTCCTGAAGATGCAGATCAAACTGATTGTCGCGAAGAGCTGCATTACCATAAAATGAGCGATCCAGAGCTGTTCTGGCTGCCGCAGGCCAACAATTGCTGCAAGTAAGAGCAACGCGGCGACCGTTGCTGCCCAAATTCCCAATAGCATGGCTCGTTGTTCTATCCGGCTCGCCAGAACCGGGAAAAGCAG
This sequence comes from Cognatishimia activa, assembly GCF_026016445.1. Classification (NCBI taxonomy): domain Bacteria; kingdom Pseudomonadati; phylum Pseudomonadota; class Alphaproteobacteria; order Rhodobacterales; family Paracoccaceae; genus Cognatishimia; species Cognatishimia activa. The sequence goes on from NZ_CP096147.1 coordinate 742,065, forward strand.
AAAGGCGATGGGCATCAAAATGCCTTGGCCAATATGCCAGCTCGCGGCCGTCTGAACCATTTTCGCGACGGCATCGACAATATTCCCATTCTCAGAAACCGACATCACTTTCTGAATTTGCTGAAAGCGAATAAACCCTTCCAGATCCAAGAGAATGCCGATGTTCAAGAATGGCCACAGCAGGAGCGTCGTACCCACAATTCTTGTGAGTGCGCTCAGGCCTGATTTCAGGTCATGTTTGGAGCCAACGACAATGACAAAGGTGATTGCAAAGGGGACCAGCAAAAGGATTGCGGAATGTTTGAAGCTCAGAGCTAAACAGACGCCGACACCTATCAAGTAATCAAGTCGGAGAAGACCTGGGGATTGCGTCTTACGGATCATCAGGAGGATGATCCAAACCGTGGCGGTCGCAACACCCAGATCGCCTTTGAAAATATAGGACAGCAAAACCGAAATAGGGGCCAAACCCGCAAAAGCAGCGATAACGAAGCTTTCGATTTTCCCAAAGGCCAACACTCTACCAATTCGATAGAATAGCGGTGTCATCAAAGCTGCGATTGCCCCGGTGAGTGCTCGGGCGGTAAGATAGAATATTGTTGGGTCTTCAAAGTATTGCGCACGAAATGCGCCAGTATTCGGCCACCAATCCAGGATATTCCCGACGACGTAGAGGCCCCCATAAAGAACGGCGGCAATATAGTGCATCAATGGTGGGTAAAAGTGCTGATCTGGAACCAACTGCCCTGCTAAGACTTTTGCGGCTTGGTTTACCCGTTCATCGCCGTGAAAGTACCCCCAATCAAGACCAATGAACCTGACAGCCCAGGCGAGCAGGAAAAGGAAAATTAAAATATGCCAATCCATCTTCGGCGTCGGCGTATCTAATTCATGATTAACCAATGCTCACCTCTAAAAATATGATGATCCACTGTTAACACTTTTTTAAGCTGATTGCGGAAGAAAATCCGAGTCGCGATATAACAATTCAGTGCTGTATAAATTGGATGAGTGGCGGTTAAGCCAAATAAGAACGGTATGGTCATTACGATTGGCTGTGTGGCCAGACGGCCATTTTTCATGAAGTTGAATGACTTCCGTTTCTTTTTGAGCCGAGATCGCAGCTCAGTGGTTTTAAATCGCCTTGATCAATGCGAGGCGATTTTATCGATTAGAAATGCACGAATTTTGAACTGGACGGGGCAGATCCCAAAAACTGTAGTCAGCCTCATTCTCAATCGTAATTGGTCGCTGATGACTGAGTAAGATGGCATCATCATTGATATAGCTTACGGCAGCTTTCGCAGAACCATCGATGCGCTGAAAGGCGAGTACGCTACAAGCAATTGAAATGATTTGGGATATCCAAGTTATGGTGCGGTCGAGAAGACTCGAACTTCCACTCCGGTTAAGGAACAGCGACCTCAACGCTGCGCGTCTACCAATTCCGCCACGACCGCACATGACTTGGTGACGGGGTCTATATCGAGTCGCCTTTTGGATGTGAAGCAGAAAAACGAGCGCTAAAGCAAAAATATTTGTGCGCAATGATGGATGGGTCCCGTCACGCACTGAAACGTGTGAGAGGAAGGATGCTTCTGAGTTTCTGATCTTTGCGTTTAGACGTCCGCCAGACGAGAATACCGATATACATCAGGCTCATAAGGGTTAGGCCGAGTAAGGGGCTTTCGTTCGAAAAAGCCCGTGACAAGGTGCGATCTGGCAAAAAGTTAAGCACCATCGGTAAGCCCAGTCCAAAGGTCGCCAGGTTACGAAGCGCAGCTTGATGGCCTTTGATATTGCCTTTGATGGCCATTCGAATAGCGGAGTAAAGCGACCACAGGGCCAGGATCGCAAGACCGTGCAAGAAACTGAAACGGCCAAATCCACCCACGGCAGATATGGAGAAAGACGACAACGCTGTGATGGCCATGGCGATGACCCACGCGTAGCCAAGGATTTTGTGCAAACGGTCGCGTTTCTGTCGCCACAAAACAAATGGGGTGAGGCAAAAGGCAAAAGTCGCTGCACCTGCATGTAAAGCGACATTTGGTTGCATATTTGTAAGAACGCTCAGGGTTGTCATGATTGGGTCCACGCATTGGTTTCAAGTTGAAAAAACCATCTCTCGCTGTCACATCTATCGCCAGAGTGAAGTCGCAAATGACCGGAGCGATACGTGGAAGATAGCCCTTTGCAGCTTGCGAAGCGTGAAATGCAATTGAGTTTGCGCAATAAACCCGTTTGGGTTGGGCTTTTTGCGGCTGGCTTTATCCTTGGACTGGCTGGACCCTTTGGCACTGATCAGGTTTTGCGTTTGATCCCAAGGCTTATCTATTGGACAGCGCTGACAATTGGTTTCTATTTCGTTGGGTCATTCATTGGTACTTTTCTGAATCGAGTATTTGCCGCTTGGAACCTGCCATTCTGGCCAAGCGTTGTGATCGCTGGGGCAGGGGCTGGGCTTGCGATTTTCCTGATCTTGATGGGGATCAACATCGCGCTATTTGACGTACCACTGGATTGTGCCACTTGTCATATTATCCTTGGGGCAAATGTCGTCGGGATTTCGATTATAGTCACAGTGGCAATTGTCTATATTCAGCAGTCCCTGCTGCAATCTGCACCAGTTCAAGAAGGAGCCGGTGCACCGGCAATCTTGAAGCGGTTGCCACTGGAAAAACGTGGCGCATTGGTTTCGATGTCTGTCAGCGATCATTACGTTGAAGTTGTCACTGAAAAAGGAACCGAGCTTCTGTTAATGCGCCTGACAGATGCCATGGGCGAAACCGGCGATACACAGGGATTGCAGGTTCACCGCTCTCACTGGGTTGCTCTGGATGCGATTAAGGGCGCACGTCGGGAAGGTGCGAAAGCTGTGTTGACCCTGACCGATGGACGTGAAATTCCTGCAAGCCGCACCTATGTACCGTCTTTAAAAGAGGCTGGGGTTCTCCCCAGGTAGATCATGGTCGAATGGAAAATTACCCCTGGCTTGACGGACTATGATGATGCCGTTGCCTTTATGGAGGCGCGTGCGGACGCCATTCGGAATGGTGATGCTGATGAGTGCATTTGGCTTGTAGAGCATCCGCCGCTTTATACCGCTGGGACCTCTGCAAAGAACGAAGACTTGACTGATCCAGATCGTTTTCCTGTCTACACCAGCAAGCGTGGTGGGCAGTATACTTATCATGGTCCGGGTCAGCGGGTCATCTATGTCATGCTCGATGTGGCCAAACGTGGCAAAGACGTGCGCGGTTTTGTGGAGCAATTAGAACGCTGGGTGATTGAGACACTGGACCAGTTCAATGTGAAAGGCGAAATCCGCTGCGGACGCGTGGGCGTCTGGGTCGAGCGCGATGACAAGCCACTGACGATCAGCGGACAAAAGGCAGAAGACAAAATCGCTGCAATTGGCATCCGCCTGCGCAAATGGGTGAGCTTTCACGGGATTTCGATTAACGTCGAACCAGACTTGGAGCATTTCACAGGTATTGTTCCCTGCGGCATCACTGAGTTCGGGGTGACGTCTTTGGTGGATTTGGGGCTGCCGGTCACGATGGATGACTTGGACGTCGCGCTAAAATCCACATTTGAAACCACTTTTGAAGCGCAGTGATCAATTCAATCAGACCGCGCTCTTTTGTCCATTGCGGATCATTGTCCAGGAACTAGGTTGTGCGATGAACGCGCAAGCTAAAGTGAGGGATACGATGAAACGTATCATGTTGACTGTCGCCACAGTAGCATTCGCCAGCTCCGCTCAAGCGGAAGGAGATGCTGATGCAGGCAGGAAGGCCTTTGGGAAGTGTAAATCCTGTCACCAGGTTGTAAGCCCTGAGGGTGAAGTATTAATCAAAGGTGGCCGCACTGGGCCTAACCTTTACGGAGTCATTGGACGTGAAGCTGCTGCCACAGATTTCAAATACTCCAAGACCTTTAAAGCTCTGGCTGAAACCGGAGTCATCTGGGATGAAACAAGTCTGGCCGAATTCGTGAAAGACCCACGCGGGTACCTTAAAGCGCAAGGTACTGATGGCAAAACGCGGATGACGTTTAAGCTTAAAAAGGGCGGTGAGGATGTCGCAGCCTTTCTGGCGAGCTTGAGCCTAGCACCAGAAGTAACAGCTGAGGTTGAGGGGGATGCTGCAGCAGCGGAAGAAGCAGCTGAGACCAACTGAGCTTACTGATAAATCTTTGCATTGCTAAGAATAGCCCTTCTGAACCCAAAATCAGAGGGGCTTTTTTTATCTAAGCGTTTGGGCCAGACCGCTGGATGATCCAGAAGTTCTAAGGATTGGTAAACAAACGTAGTGGTTTGAGTGGTTTTAAGCATTCTGCATGTGATCCTTGGTTGAGGCAGGGCGTTCGTCACGTATTCTGATCGTGTCAACAAACGATCGGTTCCTGACATGCCAACCAAAATATCCGTAGACAAATCGCTTTCTCAGGCGCGCCAAGCTGTAAAGAAACAGGATTGGGTGACTGCGGTTCAACTTCTGCGGTCTGTGTTGGATCGCTTTCCAGCCAATAAAAAAGCCGCGAGAGCCCTAGGTGACATTCGCGTCACAGCGCTTCAAGCATTGCTTGAGTTGGCGAAAAGCGCTCAGGGCAATGAAGATTGGCGTCTGGCAAAAGCACAATTGGAAGCGGCACATTATCTCGCACCAGATTTGGTTGAGGTGCGCACAGCTTTGATTGAATGTTGTCTGGAAGCGAAGTTTCCAAAGCAAGCGCTTGGCTTAATAAAACCTGTTCTTGATCAGAATCCTGAATATGCACCCTATCTCGTGTATCAGGGACGCGCTTTGCATGAGCTTAATCAAGCTGATGCAGCGAAGCAGTCATTGAAGCGAGTTCTCGCGACTGCGCCCGACGATGTTTCTGCGCATCGCGTGTTGGCGACGGTTGAGCGTTCTCAAGGGGACCTCATTAGTGCTCAGAAACATTTTGAGGCAGGCCTAAAGTCAGCCCCATGGGATGTCGGGATTATTCGAGACCTATCAGCGTTAAGGAGCGAGTTTTCACCTGATGACCCTGTGATTGCACAGGCAAGGCAATCTCTTGCGAAATTGGGTTCAGAGAGCGTGAGGGGCGCATATTTGCATTTTGCCTTGTTTGATATGTTGAAAAAGGCAGGCGAGCGCGAGGCAGCCTTTGAGCACCTTATAAAGGGCAACAAGATTTTGGCAGCGCACCATCCATATGACTTTAAGTCTGAAGCCCTCGCTGGCGCGTTCTGCAAAGCCCAATTTTCCGAACCCTTGCAAACTAAAACTGAGAAGGTCGAAACCAAATTCATTTTTATCACTGGACTACCGAGAACCGGCACAACCCTTGCCGAGCGCATTTTAGCAAGATCAGATGAGGTTCAAGCTGCAGGTGAATTAAACATCATCAGCACTGCAGTGCTCGAGAAGCTTCGCAGCATTCGCGATCGCTCCAATCAACGGATTACTGATAAAGACATCGCTTCGCTCCGGGAGCGTATCTTACTGGAGTTCGACCAGATTTCAGATGGGCACCCAGTCATCGTTGACAAAATGCCATTAAATTTTCGCTGGATCGGTTTCATCTGCGCCGCTCTTCCAGAGGCGCGTATCGTACATATGAACCGTGATCTTCATGCCGTAGCGTGGTCGCTTTACCGGCATGCCTTTCAGGGCAGGGGACATGATTTTATCTATACGCCCGAAGATATCGCCCGCTTTATGATTTTCCATCGCGATATGATGCAGCACTGGCGTCAAGTCTGTGGTGACCGCATTCATGATCTAAACTATTCCGATCTGGTGAACGATCAAAGTGCTGCAACACGCGGATTAGCGAAGGCGGTTGGTCTTGAGTGGACGGAAGCCTTCCTGTCGCCAGAAAAAGCGACCAACCACGTTAGAACATCCAGTGTCGTTCAGGTGACCAAGCCGATCTATCAAGGTAGCGATGAGACATGGAAGACCTTTGAGATGCAACTTGAGCCGCTCATGAAGGCGCTTGAAACCGCGAAACTGATATAAACTCGGTAGCCTTAAACTGAATTAAACTGAAAAAGCCCGGCGTAAGCAAACGCCGGGCTTTGTGTTAAGCGCTGATGCTGTTGAGCAGCAAGAACAGGATGCCTGATATCAAGGCGGTTGCTGGAACCGTAATCACCCAAGCTGCTGCGATTGTGAGGAAGTGAGAACGGCGCACCAATTTGCGACGACGGCGTTCTTCGCGAGAGTATTGCTTACGCTCCGGAACTGCCAAACGCGCCTGTTTGATGCGGCGCTCTGTGTACCATTCGCGGAAGAAGCCCACGCCGAAGACACCACCGACTGCGATGTGGGTGGAACTGACAGGCAGACCAAGCCAGCTCGCAACGATCACCGTGATGGCGGCAGAAAGCGCCACACAATAAGCGCGCATCGGGTTTAGCTTGGTGATCTGATCTCCAACCATTTTGATGAGCTTTGGCCCAAAGAGAAACAGACCGAAGGAAATACCGAAGGCCCCAATGACCATGACCCAGAAAGGAATACTGACGGCTGCCAGAAAATCACCTGACCCAGACGCCTGAACAATCGCAGCCAATGGGCCGACAGCATTTGCCACGTCATTTGCACCATGTGCAAAGCTAAGTAGGGCTGCTGAGACCACCAATGGGATGCCGAAGAGTACCTTCAGAGATTTGTTGCGGTTCTCTAGCCCTTCGGACTGTTTCTTGATCAGTGGGATCGTTAGGGCCCAAATCAAGATGCCTGCCGCTGCGCCGATCATCAGAGCAGTTTGAAGGTCGATCTTGATGATCTTCTTAAGACCCTTGATGGCCAAGTAGGACGCGAATGCGCCCGCCATGATGCCGACCAGTACAGGCACCCATTTGCGTGCCGCTGCGATCTTGTCTTCTTGATAAACGATCCGCACTTTGATGAACCAAAGAAAGCCCGCTGCGATCAAACCGCCAAGAACCGGGGAGATCACCCAGCTTGCCGCGATCTTGCTCATCGTGCCCCAACTTACTGCGCCGAAACCTGCCGCAGCAATGCCAGCGCCCATGACGCCACCAACAACAGAGTGCGTGGTGGAAACTGGCGCGCCGACCCAAGTGGCAAGGTTCACCCAAAGGGCAGAAGCCAAAAGTGCCGCCATCATGGCCCATATAAAGACTTCGGTCGTCCCAAGGCTTTCAGGGTCAATAATGCCTTTGGCAATGGTTTTTACAACATCACCACCTGCCAGTAGCGCACCGGCGCTTTCAAAGACCGCAGCGATCAGGATGGCGCCACCCATAGACAACGCTTTCGCCCCAACCGCCGGTCCCATGTTGTTGGCCACATCGTTGGCGCCGATGTTCAGCGCCATGTAGGCCCCGAAAGCCGCAGCGATTGTTACCAGCAACGCGTTGTTGGATTGCCCAAAAAAGAGTGCTGCGGTCAGACCTGCCACTGCGATAAAGACCAAAGCGATGCCGCCCCCCACAATCGGTCGAGCCGCAAATGAAGTGGCGCGTTCCAGATTGGACAGACGTCCAAGATCGCGATCCAGCGTTTCTAAGTGACGTGGATCAAGGTTGTTGTCAGACATGTTCTATACCCCGATGAATCGACCATCGGAGTAGGTGGGCTCGCCTGCGAAAGCAACAGTTTTGTAACAGTTTTGTGACATGCGGCCCGGTGGGCCACCTAGAAGTTTTGCAGGATTTTCTTGAGTTCCGGTTCGGAAACGAGGTTGGCTGCTTCCTGCGGACTGACCCATTTTCGCTCACGTTCAGACGCTTCCGGGAATTGGTCGGACAGTTCTTTTACTTCGACCGGGTAAACCAGAGCTTTGATGGGTTGCGGCCAGCCTGCAGGTTTTCGTTTGTCATAGCTGAAATGTCCAAGCGCATGTTTGTCTGTATAACCGACGCGCACACCAGCTTCCTCCCAAGCTTCCACGAGGGCTGCTTCACAGGATTCCTTACCCCGCATGGGCCAGCCCTTGGGAATAATCCAACGCCCGGTATCTCGGCTGGTTATAACAAGTACTTCCCGACCTCCTTTGCCATCGCGATAGCAAAGTGCGGCAACTTGAAGTCGGCTTGGACGTTGTAAAAGCGGGGAGAGGAATTCCCCCCACATAAATTTAAGTGGATTCTGCATCCGAATTGCCTGCGCTCGATTTTTATCGGTGTTTCACCGTTTTGATTGGAGCCGAACCTAAGGGATACACGTCAGAATTGCAAATCGCTGCAGTTTGGACACCAAATGAGCTTTGGCTTTATCAATTTGCGTCCTGCCACCTGAGAAGTTTGGAATAGATCAAGCGCCCCGCGACGTTTTTTCTTGATCTGCGTCAAAGACGGTCATTGCCGCGCAGCCCTTAGCACACTAAAACGTCCAAGGAATCCGAGCGCGAGAGGTGACTCTCGCGCCAATCATGCACTTCAACAGGAGGCGAGGCATGGCAGACGCAGCCATTCAGGGCCACGAACACGAGGACGACCGTAGCTTCTTTACGCGCTGGTTCATGTCCACGAACCACAAAGACATCGGTATCCTTTACCTCATCGTATCCGCAGTCGTCGGCTTGATCGCCGTTGCACTGACTGTCGGTATGCGTCTGGAGCTTATGGAGCCAGGCGTTCAGTACATGTGTCAGGAAGGCAGCCGCTTCCTGAGCCTCGGTGCGACCACCGAAGGCTGTACGCCAAACGGTCACCTTTGGAACGTTTTCATCACCTACCACGGTGTTCTGATGATGTTCTTCGTTGTTATCCCAGCGCTTTTCGGTGGCTTTGGTAACTACTTTATGCCGCTGCAAATCGGCGCGCCTGATATGGCCTTCCCACGTATGAACAACCTGAGCTTCTGGCTCTATGTTGCGGGTACATCTCTGGGTGTGGCGTCCATGTTCTCTCCAGGTGGCAACGGTCAGCTGGGTTCTGGTGTAGGCTGGGTTCTCTACCCACCGCTTTCCACCTCTGAAGCAGGCCTGTCCATGGACCTCGCGATCTTCGCGGTTCACGTGTCCGGTGCCTCTTCGATCCTTGGTGCGATCAACATGATCACAACTTTCCTGAACATGCGTGCCCCAGGCATGACCCTGTTCAAGGTTCCTCTGTTCTCTTGGTCCATCTTCGTGACCGCATGGCTGATCCTTCTGGCGCTTCCAGTTCTGGCTGGCGCGATCACTATGCTGCTGACCGACCGTAACTTCGGCACCACCTTCTTTGATCCAGCAGGCGGCGGCGACCCGATCCTGTATCAGCACATCCTGTGGTTCTTCGGACACCCAGAAGTGTACATCGTGATCCTGCCAGGCTTCGGAATCATCTCTCACGTGATCGCAACATTCGCGCGTAAGCCAGTCTTCGGCTACCTGCCAATGGTCTGGGCGATCATCGCGATTGGTGCACTGGGCTTCGTTGTTTGGGCACACCACATGTACACAGCTGGTATGTCGCTGACTCAGCAGTCCTACTTCATGATGGCAACCATGGTGATCGCGGTTCCAACCGGGGTGAAGATCTTCTCTTGGATCGCGACCATGTGGGGCGGCTCAATCGAGTTCAAGGCACCGATGCTCTTCGCATTCGGCTTCCTGTTCCTCTTCACCGCAGGCGGCGTGACAGGCATTGTTCTGTCCCAAGCAGGCGTGGACCGTGCATACCACGACACTTACTACGTGGTGGCGCACTTCCACTACGTGATGTCCTTGGGTGCGGTATTCGCGATCTTCGCGGGCATCTATTTCTACTTCGGTAAAATGTCTGGTCGCCACTACCCAGAATTCTGGGCGAAGGTTCACTTCTGGATGTTCTTCATCGGCGCAAACCTGACCTTCTTCCCACAGCACTTCTTGGGTCGTCAGGGTATGCCACGTCGTTACATCGACTACCCAGAAGCGTTCGCATACTGGAACAAGATCAGCTCCTACGGTGCGTTCATCTCCTTCGCGTCCTTCCTGCTGTTCTTCGGCATCATGTTCTACGCAGCCTTCAAAGGCCGCCGCGTGACCGAAAACAACTACTGGAACGAATACGCGGATACTCTGGAATGGACACTTCCTTGCCCACCACCAGAGCACACCTTCGAAATCCTGCCTAAGCAGGAGGACTGGGACAAGGGCCACGCGCACTAATCCCTCTCTTGGAAATCGCAGCGAGGCCCCGGATCTTCCGGGGCCTTTCTTTTTTTGGAGATGAGATGTGACAAATATTCACGAAATCAAAGCAAAGACCCAGGCGGTCTATGACCGAAAAGCAAAGGCCTGGGATCACGGACGGAAGATTTCTTCTGGAGAAGAGGCTTGGATTTCTGAACTCTTGCGCGGAGTGCCTTCTGAGAGCGCTGTTCTCGACCTGGGTTGCGGCACAGGCAAGCCATTGGCGCAATATGCGATGGATGCAGGGCTAAAACTGACTGGCTTAGATAGCAGCCCGGAGATGATCCGACTGGCGCAAGCGAACTTCCCGCAGGCCAAGTGGGTTGTCCAGGACATGTGTCAGTGGGATGAGCCTGACACCTATGACATCATTCACAGCTGGGATGGTTTCTTTCACCTTTCGCCCGAAGAGCAACGTCGGCTGTTGCCGAAGCTTGCTGAGGGGCTAAGGGCAGGCGGCAAACTGCTTCTGACGATTGGAGATGGGGAAGAGGAGGTCATAGGTCAGGTCCACGGTGATCCCGTCTACCACGCATCGCTTTCGCACTCAGAGTACACTAAACTTCTGGAAGCAGCTGGCATCGGAAGCGCTACCATCTCTGATTATGACCACTTCGATGCCAATCGCATCGTTCTTTTCGCAACGAAAGCAGCCTAGCTCAATATGCCCTATCATTGGACAGACACGCCTGAAGGGCCATTGGTATTGGAGCTTTCAGCGCACAACTCTCTGACGCCCAGGGGTTTCGTATGGATGATCGGGATAACCTCTGCTCTTTTGGTTCTGCCGCTTTTCTCTGTTCTGGGAACAGTGATCCTGTGGTGGATGCTACCGTTCCTTGCGGCGGCTGTGGCGATGCTTTGGTTCGCCTTGAAACGCAGCTACGCCGACCGCAGGGTCTATGAGACCCTAGAGCGAAAAGGTGACGATGTAACACTCACCCACTTTCCGGCACGTGGGCAACCGGTCAGTTGGTCGTGCAATATCTTTTGGGTCCGTGTGGATATTCACAAGACCGGTGGGCCTGTGGATCACTACCTGACTCTCACTGGAAGCGGACGGACCGTAGAGATTGGAAAGTTTCTATCGGAAGATGAGAGAAAGGCATTGTTTGGTGAATTGTCGAATTACCTTAGTGAACAGCGCTAAACCTTAGGTGGCGTCCTCTCTCGTGGTCTATAATTGAAATTTTGCGAGGCAATTTTTCGGAAAGCATTTAAAAATATACAATTTTTCTAGTCTCAATTGAGACCAATATTTCCAGTTTTTGACCACTTTATGCGATTTTCTGCATATTATTGATTTATATCAATTGACATAATTTCTATTTATGGTTGAGCTTGTCTCAAAATGATAACTAATTGAGGTAACGAATGCAGCAATTGGAAGGGCTGCAGGGATCAGGGCAGATTCCCATGCACGGCCAATTTCGATGGTCAAAATCCCATATTTTTGGGGCCATTATACTTTGTGGACTGGCTTATCCGGAAAACGGGAAAGCAAAAGATATTAATACTCTAGCAGCCAATGCGAATTGTGATCGTGTCACGATAAAGCAGGCCGCACGTGAGCCCGATGCAGCAGACAGTGAGAAAGTTGATTGGCTTGCAATCAACCGCATGCAGCGCGAGTACACCGGTCAAGAGTTGCTTCCCGAACATTTCCCAGACGAACCACAACATGACACAGTTACGGGCTGTGCAATCAAGAACGACGAACACGCAGCCGGAGTGGGGGATAGCGACTTAGAAGACGTTCAAGTTGCTGAAATGGAATTTGTGGGTTGGGCGAAAAACGCCGCGGTCGCGCAAGAAGCTCAGGAGGAGGTTGAGCACGACGGCGTCGTAAGATTACAGAGCAAAATGGATGAGCCAGAAACAGACATCATCAGATACTTAACAACTGAAGCTTCCCTAATCGTTCGATGCACTTCCATTCTCCTGCTAACCGCGATTGCAGTCGCAGTCGCTTTTGGTCTGCGGTTCGTTTTCAAAATTATCATCGGGCTTATGCAACGACGCAGAGTTTGTCATATTCCGTGTTCTCTTGTCACAACAAACCAACATGTGATTGAGGGGCACATGACAGTCATTGGGCTTCGAAGCTTCCGATTTGTTCCCGTGAATCAAGATGAGATGACATTCTTCAAGAAGACGCTCGATGAGCCTGAAATGTTCTATTTCAGTGTTCATGTCGGGGACTTGGAGTTTGAAGTATTTGTGGATGGCATTCGGGGGTATTATTCACCAGTCGCCTTCGATGATAAATTGACCCCGAAAATACAAAAGCAAATCCTAGAGTATTCGACAATTGCGCCGAAGATCGGTCAGTTAATTGTGGTGCCTTACAACGTCAAAAAGCACAAAGCACATATTAAAAACCGTGCCAACAACACGGTTTATATAGACGAGCGCAAGGTTAAGGGTGCGGATAAAAACTTAGGCCATTCCTCCATCCGTAAGGCCCTTCGCAATGCGCGCATAGGCTTCAGCCATAGCACCTGACCCAGCTGCAATTGGCGTGCCTGCATCACCAGCGAGACGTGTCTCAAGATCGATTGGCAGAGCTCCCAGAAGCGGTACGCCCAGCTTTTCAGCCTCGGCAGCCACGCCACCGTGACCGAAGATATGCTCTTCGTGGCCACAGTTGGAGCATACGTGGAAAGACATGTTTTCGATCATGCCAAGGACGGGTGTTTTTAGAGCACCGAACATATCAAGGGCTTTGCGGGCATCCAGCAGAGCCACGTCTTGTGGCGTGGAGACCAGGATCGCACCTGTGAGTTCCGTCTTCTGACACAGGGTCAGTTGAACGTCTCCAGTTCCTGGTGGGAGGTCGACAAGCAATACATCCAACTCGCCCCACTGTACCTGACCTAGCATCTGCTGCAGCGCACCCATCAGCATCGGACCGCGCCAGACCACAGCTTTGTCAGGGTCAAGCATAAAGCCAATAGACATCAAGGTTACGCCATGGGATTGCAGTGGGATAATGGTTTTGCCGTCTGGAGAAGAAGGGCGTTTTTGAATGCCCATCATGCGAGGCTGTGAGGGGCCATAGATATCAGCGTCCAATAGTCCGACTTTGCGACCCTGCTTTGCCAGTGCAACCGCCAGGTTGCTGGACACCGTTGATTTCCCTACGCCACCTTTGCCAGAGCCAATCGCGATGATGCGTTTCACACCTGCAATTTTCATCGGGCCATCTTGTGGTTTTGGGTGACCACCTACTTTCAGGCTTGGAGGCGCCTTTTGTTCTGCAGGTCCGTGCGCGGTCAGTGCGACTTGAACAGAGGAAACACCGGGAACCTGACCAACAACCTGTTCCGCAGCCTGACGCAGACCTTCCATACGACGTGCAAGTTCAGGGGAGGGGGCCTCGATCACAAATTTGACCTTGCCATCTTCAACCGATAGCGCGCGGATCATATCGTTGCTGACAAGATTTCCGCCATCTGGCAGCCCAAGGCTTTCAAGCGCGGATTTAATCTGTTGTTCGGTCACGGCCATGGCATGTCTCCTTTGTGCGCACTCTGCCTGCTGAGCGGCTGGGCGCAACCCATATCATTAATAAGTTGCATTGAGACTGCGCAATTTGACGCGAGCGAAATCCAATAATTGACCAAATGGTTGCTATTCATTTTCTGCATAGCAGCAATGCAAGCCTGGCCGTTGTGCGGATGCAGCAATTTCCTATATCCTCCTCGTAAGACACAAGATGACTAGAAAGCTGAGACAATGGCACACGCTGTACAAATGAACGCAATCCAATCACGCAGAGCGCTGGCTGGTGAGACTGTATTTGCTGCGCTGATGACTCGCTTCGAGCTGTATCGCGCTTACCGCCGGACAGTCAAAGAACTGAGCGAACTTTCAAACCGTGAGCTCGCAGATTTGGGACTGTCACGTTCCGGTATCCGTGGAACTGCAATCGAAGCGGTTTACGGCGCATAAGATTAGAATTCGAGAAGCCTCTCCTCCTCCCTGGCTTCTCGTGATAGCGGCGACTTCCTCCTCCTCCCTGAAGTCGCCGCAGAAATACCGGGCCCATAGGCCCAGACATACAGAGCCTCTCTCCTCCCTTGAGGCTTTGTTACAAGACCGGCGGTGCTCCTCCTCCTCCCTGAGCACCGCCGGACCTGAAATTCGGGTCTAGCGACCCACCGAAATGCGGAAGGCCTTTCCTCCTCCCTGGCCGGACGCTAACTAGAACGGCGGTGCCCCTCCTCCTCCCTGGCGCCGCCGTTTCTGTTTTCTGGGCTGGTGAAAAGGGGAGGCTGCCACTGAAATTTGCGATTTTCGGCAGGCGGGTGCCCTTATTGCGCCGCGTTCGCATGAGAAAATTTTAACCAAATTGGTGAAACATTCGTCACGCGAAGTTGCATTCTGAAATGATGAACCGTGATCGAAGACGAATTATGTTAGACTGGTAACATGCAAGGTCTGTGAGGAAAGGATGAAACTGCCACGTTGGGCATTGAAGCTACACACGCTGTTCCGCCGAAAGGTGTCGGGACTGCAAGGCGATTCATCATCCAAACGCGAGTCTCAGACCCACGTCGTCATCTTGGATGGCACCATGTCTTCCCTGGCTGCTGGCATGGAAACCAATGCTGGTCAAACCTACCAACTCCTGCAACGCGCTGTCCCACCAGTCTCGCTTTACTACGAGGCAGGTGTTCAATTTAAGAAGTGGCGTCACGCGCCAGATGTGATGATGGGGCGAGGGATCAACCGCCAGATCCGGCGTGCCTATGGTTTCCTTGCTTCCCGCTATCGCCCCGGTGATAAGATCTTTCTGTTTGGCTATTCCCGTGGAGCCTTTGCCGTGCGCTCTTTAGCGGGGGTAATTGACCGAGTTGGATTGCTTGAGGCGAAACATGCCACCGAACGCAACGTGCAAATGGCCTATCGCCATTATGAATGTGCGCCGGACAGTATTGCGGCACAGGATTTTGCTAAGAACTTCTGCCATGAGAACACCGAGATCGAAATGATTGGTGTTTGGGATACGGTCAAAGCTTTGGGGCTGCGCCTGCCACTTCTATGGCGTCTGACCGAAGAAAAACACGCATTTCACAACCATCAGCTCGGCAAATCCGTGCGCCATGGCTTCCATGCTTTGGGGCTCGACGAGAACCGTTTGGTTTATGAACCTGTGCTTTGGGAAACGGGGGATGAATTCAACGGTCGTGTTGAGCAGATGTGGTTCCGTGGCTCCCACGCTGACGTTGGAGGCCAACTACAGGGCCATGAGGAAAGCCGTCCGCTGGCGAATATTCCATTGGTCTGGATGCTGCAGAAATCAGAAAACCTTGGGTTGCCTCTTCCGCAGGGCTGGCAAGCTCAATTCAGTCAGGATGTAAATGCACCGTCCGTCGGCACTTGGATGGGCTGGGGAAAGCTCTTTTTGCTCAGAAAGAAACGCAGATTTGTCGCTGCCCCGAGCCACGCTATGCATGAAACCATCTCGCAGAAAGCCGATCAAACGCAGGGATATCGCAAGGTTTTTCGGAAATTCTTTAAGCCTGCATAATAATGCAAGTCGTTGATCCCGTTGCATAAAGCCGTTCGGTTTCCAGATCGCGAATCTCTCCATTTGAAATCCCAGTGCTTCGCCCCGCGTGTTGAATGATCCCGGTGGCGGCGACCCTTCGACCTATGGGGATTGGACGGATGATGTTCACTTTGAATTCAAGAGTTGTGTAGTAGCTGCCCTGAGGCACCATGGTCATCACGGCGCAGGCCATGCAGCTGTCCAGAATGGTTCCATACCATCCTCCATGGACCGTCCGCATGGGGTTCATTGCCGAGGATTGTGGCGCGCCTTCAAAAACAACTTTGCCCTTTTCGACGCGAGTAAGATCGAAATTCAAAGTGTTCGCGATCGGAGGCCCCTTTAGATCACCGTTTAAGATCGATTGCATGAATTCCAATCCTGACATCGATAACAGCTGCTGCTGCGTTGGCAGTGCGTTGACGATGCTTTCGGAGTTCGGATTGGTCATGAAAAAAGCCTCCTGTGGCATCAGGAGGCTCTTGTTTAGGGTAAGTTGCAATTACAACGTGGCGTCACAGCCGCATGTCGACTTAAGCAACCTTTTCCAGTTTTGATGCAGGCGTGACACCCAGTGCGTGGCACACATCGCGTGTCAGCTCTGGACGGTTGAGCGTGTAGAAGTGGAAATGATCCACACCTTCTGTACGCAATGCATCGCAAAGCTCTGTACAGAGAGCTGTAGCAAGCAACTCTTCACGATCATCACGTTCCGCCTTTTCGAAGGCGTCCTGAAGCCAGGCTGGGAACGACGCGCCGCAGCGTTGTGCGAAGTTGCGGATGCCTTTCCAGTTTTCAATCGGTTGAATGCCCGGAACGATCGGCGCATCAATGCCGGCTTTCGCGCAGGCGTCACGGAAACGCAGGAAGACTTCTGGCTCAAAGAAGAACTGTGTCAACGCCTCTGAAGCGCCTGCATCAATCTTAGCCTTCAGCCAGTTAATATTGGCAGCTTGATCTGCAGCATCCGGGTGGGATTCAGGATATGCGCCAACGCGGATATTGAACTTCCCTGTGTCTGAAAGTGCTTCGATCAGCTCAATGGAGTTTGCAAAACCCTCAGGGTGCGCTTCAAAGCGGCCGCTGCCTTTTGGAGGGTCACCGCGCAGGGCAACCAAATCTGTGACACCCGCTGCGGCGAAGTCATCTGCGATCTTAAGGGTTTCTTCTTTGCTGGCATTCACGCAGGTCAAATGCGCTGCAACGTTCAGTCCACTCGATTTGTGCAGAGTGGCTACTGCGTCGCGTGTCAGCTCGCGGGTTGTGCCACCCGCTCCATAGGTCACGGACACAAAACGAGGGCACATCGGCGCCAGCACCTGCACAGTATCCCAGAGGCGGAATGAGGCCTCAAGGTTCTTTGGCGGGAAGAACTCAAAAGAGATTTTCGGTGCGGTCATTTTTCTCGTCCGTTTTTTAAGATTGGCCCCTTGTGACACGGTAAGCGTTGTGAGAAAACTTCATAATACTCAATAACAATATGAGTTTTACATGAAGATGCACATTGAGTTCCGCCACCTGCGGACGGTTAAAGCAATCCACGAATGTGGTGGTTTGGCGCGAGCGGCGGATCAATTGAACATCACGCAATCCGCTTTGTCACATCAAATCAAAGGCTTGGAGGATCAAGCTGGCGTCGAGCTTTTTGTGCGCCGTTCTAAGCCAATGAAATTATCAGCAGCAGGCATGCGTCTTCTGCGACTCGCGGAACGTATTTTGCCTGAGGTTGCAGCGCTGGAAGATGAATTTTCCGGGCTTCGGTCAGGAAATTCCGGGCGTCTTCACATCGCAATTGAATGCCACGCCTGCTTTGAATGGTTGTTCCCGGTGCTTGAGCAGTTCCGCAAAAAGTGGCCTGACGTGGATGTTGATATTCGCCCTGGGCTTGCTTTTGACGCGATGCCAGCGCTTCAGAAGGAAGAAGTGGACCTTGTGGTGTCCTCTGATCCAGAGGAAATGCCGGGTGTCGAATTCACGCATCTTTTTGACTACAAGCCTGTTTTTGTGGCGTCCAGTAGCCATCCTCTGTCGCAGAAAGACTGGGTAGACGCCGAAGATTTTCGGGGTCAAACGCTGATCACTTACCCTGTGGAACGCTCTCGGTTGGATATCTTCAGCCAATTGCTTACCCCGGCCAAAGTCGAGCCCGAACGTGTGCGACAAGCTGAACTGACCGCCGTGATCCTGCTCCTTGTGGCGTCTAATCGCGGCGTTGCAGTTTTGCCGGATTGGGTGGTACGTGAAGTGAAGTACAACTCTGACTACGTCACACGACCATTGACCCAAGAGGGGATCACACGGGGGCTTTTTGCAGCCACGCGTTCTGATGATTTAGAGAAACCATATATGCAGGATTTGATCCGACTTGCCGGAACTGAAGCCAAGCGGTTGCAAAGCGTCTGATCAGCTCAATATCCAAGCAAAAAACAGCAATCGGACGCCCTTATGCTCTTGGCAAAAGGGGCGTCTGGGTGTATCCGCGCACTCTGACGTCAAAGGAGCCGGATGATGCAGGGCAGCGCCAATCTGAACATTATGATGAAAGCCGCGCGTAAAGCGGGGCGGTCTCTGGTGAAAGACTTCCGCGAGGTGGAAAACCTGCAGGTGTCTTCTAAAGGCGCAGGCGACTTCGTAAGTAAAGCGGACATCGCAGCTGAAGCCATCCTGAAAGAAGAGCTGATGGGCGCACGTCCAACTTACGGCTGGCTGGCCGAAGAAGGCGGCGAGGAAGAGGGCAAAGACCCGACACGTCGCTGGATTGTTGATCCGCTCGATGGCACAACAAACTTCCTGCACGGTCTGCCGCATTGGGCGATTTCCATCGCGCTTGAGCACAAGGGTGAGATCGTATCCGGCGTGATCTATGACCCTGCGAAAGACGAAATGTTCTACGCGGAAAAAGGCGAGGGCGCTTGGTTGAATGATAGCCAGCGTTTGCGCGTTTCAGGCCGGAATCGCATGATTGAATCGATCTTTGCAACTGGCGTGCCATTTGGCGGTCGTCGTGACCTGCCTGAAACTCTGCAAGACCTCGCGCGCATCATGCCAAGCTGCGCAGGTGTGCGCCGTTTCGGATCTGCGGCACTGGACCTCGCTTATGTGGCAGCGGGCCGCTACGAGGGCTACTGGGAGCGTAATCTGAACGCTTGGGACGTGGCCGCTGGCATCATCATCGTGAAAGAAGCGGGCGGTTTTGTCCGCGGTATGGATGACGAAGATAACGTGCTGGAAACTGGCTCTTTGCTGGCTGCAAACGAGCCGATTTGGGATCAGTTCGCAAAGGTGATACGCGGTGCCTAAGGCGTTGTGAGTCATATTGAAATCGGGCGCTTTGGGCGCCCTTTTTTATGCGCGGTCGCTTGGGTGGTTCACGCCATCGACCCAAGCAATATCTCCGAGATCGCGAGGATTAATACCCTCTAAGCAAGCGACGTTAATGCCATATTGGGTCGGGTCACTGCGGCGTTGATGATGCGTGTAAATTCCGCAGGTCTTGCAAAAGTAATGTTTCGCCGTGCCCGTGCCCCATTGGTAAAGGCTCAGATTGTCTTCGCCTTTTAAAATTGTGACGCCACCATCAACAGCTGCACTGACCGCAATCGCGCCGCGGCGGCGACAATAGGAGCAGTCACAGCGTCGTGCTGTGTCCAGGCCTTCTGAGAGTGTCACATCCATTTCTACAGCGCCACAATGGCAACTCAGCCGGTAACTCATTTGCGTCTTCTTACTTTGGGAATATTTGATCGGGTGAATGAATAGGTGGCGTCAGGATGGCGTGGGTGCCCCGCTGTGGAACGCCAAAACGCTGGACCGCCAAGCCGAAGCCAGAGCGGGATCGTCAGGATCACACCAATGATAAAACCACCAGCGTGGGCCCAGTAGGCCACTCCCCCTGCAGAGGTGTCGACTGCCACGCTGTTAAAGAGCTGCAGGCCAAACCAGAGACCCAGCATGACCCAGGCGGGGACAGTGAAGACTTTGAAAAAGACGATTAATATCAGGAGAATATCCACTCGCGCCTTCGGGAAGAGCAAGAGGTAGCCGCCCATAACTACGGCGACCGCACCAGAGGCACCGATTGTTGGGATTTGGCTGAAAGGTTCTGAAATCACCTGTGCGAGGCCCGCACCAACGCCGCCGACAATGTAAAAGATGAGAAAACCGATATGGCCCATTTCATCTTCCATATTGTCCCCGAAGATCCATAGGAAGAGCATGTTACCGAGCAGGTGCATGATCCCACCGTGCAGGAACATAGAAGTAATGAGCCCTTGCAGGTCTTGTCCGGCAGAAACCCGATCCGGGAACAGAGCATAATCGCTATAAAACGCGCCCAATAGCCGAGGCTGATCCGCTAAGGGCCAGCTGTAGATGAACACCAAAATGTTGATGGCAACTAAGGCGTAAGTGATGAAGGGCGTGCTGTCAGACGGGTTATGATCTCGGATCGGAAACATGGCCACACGCTGGCCGGGATTGCCCGGGGCGTCAAGCGCCCCGAAGCAGTGATTGGCCTTTAGGCTGCGCCGCCTAGTAGGGCTGCGTTCCCGCCTGAGGCTGTTGTGTCCACACAAACATGGCGCTCCGCGCGAGCACGAGTGACATCTGGCGCGCCTGTGATCAGCGGTATGATTGGCCCGTTTCTGTCAGACAAGGCTTGTTCGAAGGCGCGTGCGCTTTCTTCGCTGCCCCACCAAATGACGCTTGAATATCCGCTGAGCTTCACAAGGTCGCGTGGTGCGAGCAAGCCGTTTGCAGCGACAGCACGCCCCCCAAGCTTTTTCACAGCCTCAGCCTGCGCATTTGCCGCTTCGGTTCCAGGCCCCAAGCACAGAACCGGTGCACGGGAGTGGGTGGAGAGGCGGTTGGATTCGCCGGTTGGGCCGGGCAATGAAACGGTTTCCACCGCGCCGCCGTCCGGGGCTTCATTGATGGCTGCTTGCATGGCGTCAGCTCCTTGAGAGGTGTTGAATTCACCGGTTGAGGAAATCGCATCAACTTTGCGGAAGCGCGACAGGTAGTGTGGGCCGCCAGCTTTTGGGCCAGTGCCGGAAAGGCCTTCCCCGCCAAAAGGTTGGCTGCCAACGATTGCTCCGATTTGGTTTCTGTTGACGTAGACGTTGCCCGCACCGATCCGGTCAGACACATGCTGAACGCGGTCATCGATCCTCGTCTGCAGGCCGAATGTCAGCCCGTAACCGGTTGCATTGATTGCATCAATCACCTCGTCAAGCTCTGACGATTTGAATGTCGCAACGTGCAAAACGGGGCCGAAGATCTCTTTCTCAAGATCTTGAATACCGTCGATTTTGATCATGGTCGGCGCGATGAACGTCCCGGTCTGAGGCGTTGTGAGTTGGAAAAGCACGCGGCCTTCTTTTTGCGCTTGGCCGATATGGGCTGCAATTTCTGCCTGTGCGCCTGCGTCAATAACCGGGCCAGAATCGGTGCTGTAGTTCCAAGGATCACCCAGCTCCAGCTCTTTGACGGCACCTTTCAACATCTCAAGCAGCGTGTCGGCAATGTCTTCCTGTACATAGAGGCACCGCAGAGCTGAACAGCGCTGACCTGCCGATTGAAACGCGCTTTCGACAATCGCGGTGACGGCTTGT
Source organism: Cognatishimia activa (assembly GCF_026016445.1). Classification (NCBI taxonomy): domain Bacteria; kingdom Pseudomonadati; phylum Pseudomonadota; class Alphaproteobacteria; order Rhodobacterales; family Paracoccaceae; genus Cognatishimia; species Cognatishimia activa. The sequence goes on from NZ_CP096147.1 coordinate 763,362, forward strand.
TCGGGCAGGGCAGTTGAATCCACGATCATCGCGTTTAAGCCACCTGTCTCTGCGATCAGTGGTGCGCCCGGCGCCATAGCAGCCGTCATGGCCTTGCGAATGCGCAGCGCAGTGGCGGTAGAGCCTGTAAAGCAAACTCCGTTTACGCGCGCGTCTGATGTAATGGCCGCGCCGACCTTGGACCCAGAGCCCGGCACCAATTGCAGTGCAGTGCGTGGCACACCGGCTTCGTGCAGCAGTTTCACAGCTTCATAAGCGATAAGTGGCGTTTGATCTGCTGGCTTCGCAATCACAGCATTGCCAGCAGCCAGAGCTGCGGAAATCTGACCCGTGAAAATTGCCAGAGGGAAGTTCCAAGGACTGATGCAGGAGAAGACACCGGCCGCAGGATCGCTCGGCGCATTGGCACCATAAAAGCGCAGGAAATCAACCGCTTCACGTAGTTCTGCAACCTGATCCAGAGGCGTTTTACCCGCTTCGCGCGCCAGAATGGCGAAGAAGAGGCCAAAATTCTCTTCATAGAGCTCAGCCGCACGTTTCAGAACCGTGCCGCGTTCTTCAGGAGAGGCGTCCCAAGGTTTTGCACTTCCCAATGCGGCTTCAACGGCTTCTGCGCTGGCGTGGGTTACTGTGCCAAGATCGTCAGACATTAAGAACGGGTTGTTCACAGGCTGCGGCTCCAAGAACGGCGCATCTACGGCGATCAAAGGTTGCGCGTGCCATTGGGTCGCGCGGAAAGGCGCGCGTGCCGCATCGACTTTTTCGATGGTCGGAACATCGTGTAAATCAAAACCTGTGGAGTTCACGCGTTCTGGCGCATAGAGATCCACTGCAGTTGGAATGGTTGATGTGAATTCTGCCTGAGTTTCAAACGGATCACGGGCGACCACTTCTGGAGCCACCTCCTCGTCAACAATCTGGTTGACGAATGAGCTGTTCGCGCCGTTTTCCAGCAGGCGGCGCACGAGATATGCGAGCAGATCTCGGTGTGCCCCAACTGGCGCGTAGATGCGGCAGCGCGTGTCGTTTTCAGTTTTGACGATGTCATGCAGGCTTTCACCCATGCCGTGCAGGCGTTGGAACTCATAGGTTGAGTTATCTTCCGCCATGTCGAGGATTGCAGCTACGGTATGCGCATTGTGGGTTGCGAATTGCGGGTAGATCCGATCCGTCATGCCCAACAGCTTTCGCGCATTTGCCATGTAGCTGATATCGGTTGCGGCTTTGCTCGTGAAAACAGGGAAACCATCAATGCCCTGGACCTGCGCCAATTTGATTTCAGTGTCCCAATAGGCACCTTTCACCAGGCGTACCATGATCTTACGATCCAGGCGTTCTGCGAGGTCATAGAGGAAGTCCAATGTCGCGCCAGCGCGTTTGCCGTAGGCTTGAACCACTACACCAAATCCGTCCCAGCCTTCGAGCGCAGGTTCGGCCAATACCGTTTCGATCACATCCATAGAAATGCTAAGGCGATCAGCCTCTTCGGCGTCGATGTTCAAGCCCATGCGCGCGGATTTAGCGAGCAAAGCCAGTGACCGCAGGCGCGGGACCAGCTCCTCCATCACGCGGTCGCGCTGAGTGACCTCATAGCGCGGGTGAAGTGCAGAGAGTTTGACCGAAATACCCGGATTTTGACGGATGTCATCATGTGTGCAGGCCGCTGCAATCGCTGTGATCGCGCGGGAGTAAGATAGGTGATACCGCATCGCATCGGCATCAGTTTTCGCTGCTTCGCCAAGCATGTCGTATGAGTAGGTGAAGCCCTGTTTCTCATAATCCTTCGCACGGTCCATCGCCCCATTAATGGTTTCACCAAGCACGAACTGACGTCCCATTTCTTTCATGGCACGACCAACAGCTGTACGAATTACGGGCTCGCCCAGACGTTTCACGGCCCCACGAAGTGCACCGATGACCCCGGAGTGATCATCTTCCAGAACTTTGCCCGTCAGCATGAGTGCCCAAGTTGAAGCGTTCACCAGCGAAGAGGTCGAATGGCCGAGGTGCTTGCCCCAGTCTGATGGTGCGATTTTGTCTTCAATCAGCGCATCAATTGTCTCTGCATCCGGCACGCGAAGCAATGCTTCGGCAAGGCACATCAAGGCGATGCCCTCATCTGTTGAAAGGCCATACTCCGCTAGAAAGACCTCCATGAGACCTGGTTGAGTCTGAGACCGAATTTGGCGCACAAGCTGTGCTGCCGCGGCAGATATGCGTGCGCGATCTTCAGACGATAGGTTCGTCGCCTGTTTCAGCTCTTCAACGAGTTTGGTCTCATCGGCATAGGTCGTGGTGTCGATCAAACGGCGCAGGGCGGTCATTTTGGTCTCCGGGTAAGTTGTTATTCGAATAGTATATCCCAGAATTTGAGGTCGAATTTCCTGAAGATATAGGGTAGGCTTTCCGAAAGTACCTAATATTTGGGAAAAGTAATGCAAAACGACCAGATTGAATTGGATCGCTTTGATCGCAAAATTCTTGATGTTCTTGCGCGGGATGGACGGATTTCGATTACTGACCTCGCCAAAGAGATCGGATTGTCCAAGAGCCCGACGCAAGCACGGTTGCGTAGATTGGAGCTAGAAGGCGTCATCACCGGATATCGGGCGATGATGGATCCTGTACGATTGGGGCTGGACCATGTGGCTTTTGTGGAAGTGAAACTGAACGACACGCGCGAAGCAGCTTTGTTGGCCTTCAATCGAGCAATTGCGCAGTTACCTGAAGTGGAACAGGCGCATATGATGGCCTCTAATTTTGACTACCTTCTCAAGGTGCGTACGACAAACATGTCGGCTTATCGTACTGTTTTGGGAGAGAAAATTTCAGCTCTGCCGCATGTCGCGAGTACGTCGACCTTTGTGGTGATGGAGGCTGTGAAGGAATTTGGTCTCGTAGACGTGACTTGAAATGCTGAACATCTGTGGCAGGCTGGGGCATGCGCGCGCTCATTCCATTCCTGTTTATGGCCTCTCCATTGATGGCAGAATGCCCCGAAGCCCCGGATCATACGGCTGCTCTGGATGCGATTTTTGCAGAAATCCAAACGGCCACGACCCAGACCCAGGGATTGACGATTGGCGTTCGGCTTTGGGAATATTGGACGGATGCGCCGGATGAAATCGCTCAAAAAATTCTGGACCGCGGCATGAATCGACGATCAGGATTTGATTTCTTCGGTGCCAGGTCGGATTTTGATCGTCTCGTAGAATACTGTCCGGACTTTGCAGAAGGCTACAATCAGCGTGCCTTTGTGAATTACCTCTCAAATGATTTTGAGGCAGCCCTGCCGGACCTTGATCGTGCCATTGAACTTTCGCCGCGCCACGTCGGTGCCTTGTCGGGACGGGCCTTGACCTTGATGGCACTCGGCCGCGATTTTGAGGCGCAGCGTGACCTGCGTGCCGCCCTTGAATTGAACCCTTGGTTGCCGGAGCGCAGCTATCTCCTGCCTCTCGGAGAAGAACTCTGACACTGTGTGCGTTCTTGGTCTTTACACCCCGCCAGACCACGCTATTGTCGCGCGCACTCGATGGCCATTATTGGCCTTTGCGTTGGCCCTCGTGGTGGAATGGTAGACACAGGAGACTTAAAATCTCTAGGCCGTATAGGCCGTGCCGGTTCGAGTCCGGCCGAGGGTACCAACGCTGAGATTTTCATGGCTTGATAGGTGACGCGATCGGAGCAAAAATACTCCGCTCACACCGATATTCTTAGCGACCGCTCAGCTGTTGCAGCGCACCTGCCCAGTCTTCGACGTGGTAAGACCTTGTAATTACGCCATCTTCCAACTCATGGATGTCTATAGCGAGTATATCAAAGCTGCGACCCTGGCCATCAACTCCGAAGAAGGGAGCAACAGGAGTGCCTGTGGCTCGGCTGCGAACGACAACGGTGTTGCCGTCTTCAATCATGTCTTCGACAGCCCATTCCAGGTCTGGGACCAATTTGTCAAAACCGCCGAGCTGACCAACGAAGTCGTCACGTGATTTCGTTTTACCTGAGTAGTCGCCGATGCTTTCCCAATCTTCAGACGCGATTTCCATAAAGGCAGCAGCGTGGGCTTCTGAACCTGGGTTGCTGAGGAAGTCATAAAAGACCTGAACGTTTTCTTTGTTACCTGCAGATGCAGCGCTTGCGATTGTTGCCAATCCGATGGAGCCGGCTGCGAGGATTGTGCGAAGAGATGTCATTTCGAAGTTCCTTGTTTGGGTTTCAAGGACGCTCTCATCAGCGTCTGACAGGAACTTAGTTGTTCTACCTTTGGTGCATAATATGCCTTTATTAAAACTCACTCTTCGACATAATAGAATAATGCTGGATCAACTTCGACAGATCGCGATATTTGCCAAGGCCATAGAACACGGTTCCTTTCGAGGGGCAGCTTCAGAGCTGCGTCTGTCGCCCTCTGTGGTTAGCCACCACATTGCGCAGCTTGAGGAGAAGCTGGGTGTTGCTCTGATTTATCGGTCCACACGACGACTGAGTTTGACCCGAGATGGAGAACGGCTTTTGGCCTCAGCCCAGACGATGATCGCTGCGGTCGAAGAGGGCTTAAATGCTATCAGCGGGCATAGCTCAGAGCCTTCAGGCGAATTGCGTGTGACCATATCAGCGGTGCTTTCGCAATCGGAGCTGATTGAAAAGGTTTCGAACTTCAAAGAGCTATACCCAAAAGTGGGCGTCGAATTAGACTTTTCTGATGAGAGGCGCGATTTCATTCGCGATGGTATTGATCTTGCCATCAGGACCGGGCCGAACAGAAAACGTGCCGCCAATCGGAAGGCCTTGTTTTCTTCTCAACGGGTTGCAGTGGCGACGCCGGATTTCTTGGCGAAGGCACCGACGATTTCTCATCCGCGTGACATCAACCAGTCAACTTGGATCGAACTAACACCCGCCCGTAATGTAAAGATGATTTTTCAAAAGGCCGGAGAGGCCGATGTCCAAGTCACCCCGAAAGCCTATCTAAGTGCAAATGATGCGTATGCGGTCTATCAACTGGCGCGCACTGGGGCAGGGCTCGCGGTTGTGCCGAATTTCTTGGCGCAAGAAGACATCGCGGCGGGACGAGTTGAGGTGGTTTTGCCGGATTGGAAAGTAGAGCCACTTCAGACTTATGCGGAATGGCCATCAAACGCACCGAAAGCGGGGCTTGCTCGTTTGCTGGTCGAGGAGCTGGCTAAGCAGTTGCCTGCTTAGCCATTCGCGCTTTTAGTCGCGTGTCCCTGCGAAACGCTGTTGCCAGTCGTCCCGCTCATCATCTGTGATCTTGCGGAATGTTACTTCTGGGACAGTGAAGGCATGGCCGACTTCCAAGCGGCTCAGCGCAGCTGCAACATCATCCGGCCAATCCGCATCCTGTGCGTTCATCGATTCAAGCAGAGACGCAGATGCATCCGGGATGAACGGAGAAGACAGAGCCGCGTAAAGTGGGATTAGGTTAAGTGCGAGGCGGATTTGAACAGCTGCCTTGGCTGGGTCTTCTTTGAAGGTCGACCACGGTGCAACAGTCTGCAGGTATTCATTGCCTGCTACCCAGATCGCGCGCAGCTCTTGCGCGGACTTGCGTACTTCCATGTCACCCATGTGCTTTTCGTAAGCGCGCACGCGGTTGGTGATGTCTTCGATCAGTGCCAGCTCTTCAGGACCGTAGTCGCCGCCTTCTGGAACGGCTTCAGAGAATTTGGAACGGCAGAATTTAGTGACGCGAGAGACAAAGTTACCTAATACGTCCGCTAGGTCTTTGTTCACGGAGCTCTGGAAGTTCTCCCAGGTGAATTCCGCATCAGAGCTTTCTGGTGCATGGCTCAAAAGCCACCAGCGCCAGTAGTCGGCCGGTAGAATTTCAAGCGCCTGATCCATGAAGACGCCACGACCGCGAGAGGTCGAGAACTGGCCGCCGTCGTAGTTCAAGTAGTTGAAAGACTTGATATAATCGACAAGTTTCCAAGGTTCTTCGGAGCCAAAGATGGTGACCGGGAAGGAAAGCGTGTGGAAAGGCACGTTATCCTTGCCCATGAACTGGGTGTAAGTCACGTCATCGGCACCTTTGTCAGTGCGCCACCAGCGTTCCCAGTCTTCGCCTTTACCTGCGTCGACCCATTCTTGAGACGCAGCGATATATTCGATAGGAGCGTCAAACCACACATAGAAGACTTTGCCTTCCATGCCCGGCCAAGGTTCGTCACCTTTCATCACTGGCACGCCCCAGTCGAGGTCGCGTGTGATGCCGCGGTCTTGCAGCCCGTCACCATCGTTCAGCCATTTCTTCGCGATCGAGGTGGTCAGTACAGGCCAGTCATGCTTGCTGTCGATCCACTCACCGAGCTTTTCCCGCATCTCTGATTGGCGCAGGTAAAGGTGCTTGGTTTCACGCTCTTCCAACTCGGTGGAGCCAGAAATGGTGGAATAAGGGTTAATTAGGTCGGTTGGGTCCAGCTGCTTGGTGCAGTTGTCACACTGATCACCGCGCGCGCTTTCAAAGCCGCAGTTCGGGCAGGTGCCCTCGATATAGCGATCAGGCAAGAAGCGACCGTCAGCATGGGAATACATTTGCGTTTCAGACACTTCGCGGATCAGGCCCGCGTCGGCCAAACGGCCTGCAAAGTGCTGGGTCAGCTTGTGGTTCTGCGGGCTGGAGCTCCGTCCGAAGTGATCAAATGAAAGGCGGAAACCTTCCGCGATCTTGGCCTGCACCTCGTGCATTTCAGCGCAATACTCGTCAATCGGTTTGCCAGCTTTGGCAGCCGCCAGCTCGGCAGGGGTGCCGTGTTCGTCGGTGGCACAGAGGAACATCACTTCATGGCCGCGGGCACGTTGATAGCGTGCAAACAGATCGGCTGGCAGCTGGCTGCCCACAAGGTTGCCCAGATGTTTGATGCCGTTGATATATGGTATGGCCGAAGTGATAAGATGGCGTGCCATAGATGGTATTCCCTTGTCCGTCGTTATGACTTCCCTAGACCAAAGCGAGACACAGTTCCAGAGGCGCTTTTTCCGCGCACTCAACGGTATTTCGAGCTTTGTCACATCATGAAGCCCCGTCGCGCCACACAAGCAGCTTATAATTGCAATAATGGATCGAAACGCGTGTATGCATTGACACTTAGCGATGCGCTAAGCACCTTTCAGATATGACGATGTCCAATAGAGAACTGGTCGAGGCTTTCTACGCCAAGATCTGGAATGCACGTGACTTAGAGGTCGCGCATCGCATCATTGATCCAAATTTCCGATTTCGCGGATCATTGGGTCCAGAAAAACGCGGTATCGAAGGTTTTCTGGACTATGTGGACGCAGTGCATACAGCGCTGGGGAACTACACCTGCACCATTGATGATCTGATTACTGTCGATGACAGGGCGGTTGCTCAGATGTCCTTTGAAGGGATTCACCAGGCAGCGTTTTTTGGTATTCCTGCTACCGGCAGAAACGTCAAATGGGGCGGTGCGGCTTTCTTCACGATTTCACATGGGAAGCTTTCCAAACTATGGGTGCTCGGTGACGTCGACGCTGTGAAACAGCAACTCCGCGCGGGAAGTGCGACTGGCTTCTGATCCGTTTTACTCATGAGACCTTTGTAAGGTTAGGTCTGCCCTGTGAAGCCAATTAGATCAGGGCTTGTAGTTCGGTCTCAAAATATTAGGTTTTGCGTTAACACACGGACAGGGGATCGGAATGAAACTGAACAAACTCGGGCGGACCGGCATTGAGGTCACTGAGCTGAGCCTGGGGACAATGACCTACGGTACTCAGACCACCGAAGCAGAAGCACATCGCCAGATGGACATGGCCATGGATGCAGGGATGTTTTTCTGGGACACAGCGGAGCTTTATCCGGTGACACCAATCTCTGCGGGCACCTATGGTCGAACTGAAGAGATCATTGGGACGTGGTTTGCAAAAACCGGTCGCCGCAATGAAACGGTTATTGCAAGCAAACATGCCGGGCAGGGGCTGCCCCACATTCGCGGTGGCAAGCCGATTGCAGGCGACACCGTGCGCGAAGCTGTCGAGGCTTCGCTGAAGCGTTTGCAGGTCGATACCATCGATCTTTATCAGCTGCATTGGCCAAATCGTGGGGGCTATCATTTCCGTCAGAACTGGTCCTATGACCCTTCAGGGCAGAACACCGAAGAGGTAACAAACCATATGCATGAGGTGCTTCAGGCGCTGAAAGCTGAGGTGGATCGGGGCACCATTCGTGCGGTAGGTCTTTCAAATGAAACCACTTGGGGCACGCTAAAGTGGCTGCGACTGGCCGAAGAACATGGTCTGCCACGTATGGAAAGCGTTCAGAACGAATATTCACTTCTTTATCGGATGTATGACGCCGATATGTCAGAGATGACAGCGCATGAAGATGTTGGTCTTTTGGCCTATTCCGCGCTGGCGACCGGGCTTTTGACCGGTAAATATCAAAACGGTGCAATTCCAGCGGGCTCTCGTGCGTCGATCGGATCTGGATTGGGCAGCCGTGATACTGAAAACGCCTTCAAAGCCACCCAAGCCTATCTGGATCTAGCCACTGAAAACGGGCTTGATCCAATCCATATGAGCTATGCTTGGGCAAAACAGCGTCCTTTCATGACATCAGTGATTGTTGGGGCGACAACCGTAGATCAGTTTGCCCACATTCTTGAAGGCAAGGATTTGGTTCTTTCGGACGAGGTTTGCCGCGCCATTGACCAAATTAATCGTCAAATACCGCTGCCATACTAACAAAATACCCAGTTCTGGGGCTCGCGGCCTACTCCGAAGTGGGGTAGGCCTATCCAATTCTGGGAGTTTATCATGTCTGAAGAGCCGATCGCCATTATTGAAGCCTCTCCGCCGCGTCGTTGGCTGGCCATTGGCATGCAACTGAGCCTTGGGGGGATTTTGATCTATCTTTCCACCTCAATGTCACACGACTTTGGGTGGCAGGTGTTTCTTCTGCTTCTCGGCGGTGGCTGGGTCTTCCTTGCGATGCGTATGTATGCAGCTACGCAAATGCACCTCATCCTGAATGAAAAAGGTCTGTGGGATTCCTCAGGGGATCAGTTGGCGGCCATGGAAGATATTGAAAGCGTGTCCCGCGGTATGTTTGCCTTTAAGCCGTCCAACGGGTTCTCGCTTGTTTTGAAGAAAAGCAAAGGCCCGGCGCGCTGGCGTCCGGGCCTCTGGTGGCGTTTAGGATCACGGGTCGGAGTAGGGGGCGTGACCGCCGGTTCTCAGACCAAACCCGCTGCGCAAATCATCGAAGCGATCCTTGCGCAGCGTACGCGTGACACAGCGAGTTAGCTGTTGCTGTCATAGACCAGCTGAGGGGCATAGCGTGGGCGCGTGAAGACAAACGTCTGCATATTGCGCGACCCCATGTCCAAATCCCATGCGATCTGTTGCTCGTACTCTTCACCGGTTTCTGGATCTACAACAGTTATGGATTCGTTGTTGCGACCAGAAAGAAGCGGGCCAATGTCATACAGCGGATCATACTGATAGTGAGTTTCCACCAAAATCAGTGTTTCATTTGACCCGACAGTTGGCATGACTTCTTCTACGGCGTCGATGCTTGCATCGCTCCATGCGACGAAGGCATCACCAACAACTTCTGACCATTCCACCTCAAAGTCGCTCGCAGCGCTTGAACGGCTGATCACCGACACACGCAGGGAGGCACTATCAGTCTCCAGACCAGCTAGCTCCTCAAAGAGAGTGCGAGAGTTCTGCAGATAATCTGGTGAAATCGCATTGGTCTCTCGGCTCAGGGCATCGCTGATTGTAAAGGCTGCCTTGTCCATGGCGGACTTGGTGCGAAACACATCCAAGTAGACCGCCATAGCCGCAACCACCCAGAGCAGGATGGGCAAGGTGACAATAGCTTCGACAGAGACCGAGCCAGACACGTTGTCTTTGAATGCCTTCAGGCGTGAAAGCGCTATTTTCATAGAGTTTTTCATGACTATTACCTCGGTTCCTGAACGAATGCGGTTGATTTGCGAATGCTCAAGTAGCCGTTTTCGTTCTTAGAGAGCATGGTGTCATCCCCCAAGAACTTCGCAAACAGTTTGCTGCCTGGCATGAACGGATTGAATTCCGCGCAAACCCGCATAACCATCAGCTCGTTATCCATGCCGAGGCTCAGCTCATTCATTGGTGTGACTGTTTCTGAGCGATCAATACATGAGTAGTCTTCTGGAAGACCGTCCCACTGACGCAGATCCATGTTGCGCATTTCTAGGCGAACGTTGCTCATGCAGTCTGCCACCGGGTTGGTAGAACAGATCATCTGCTTTAGATCGTCATGCGTCGGAGAAGCACCGGTGTTGAGGCGAACCCAACGTACCGTTTCATCCATGGAGCGTTCCAGTTTCACATGCTTGAGGCCGACAAGACCTACCTCTACTCCAATCAACATGAAGAACAGGAAGAGTGGGAACCACAAGACAAAGTCGAAGGCCACGGTGCCGTCTTCAGAGCGACGGAAGCGACCAAGTGCGTGCTTGATAGAATAGGTCATTGTGTCAACCTCAGCTGGCGGATGGACGATGCGATAGCTGCAAAGGCTTCGCTGATTTCCAGGCCATTTACGTCAAAGTAGTGGCTGATGGAGCTCGCGCAGTTTTTCAGAACGCTTTGACCACCGGATGGGGCTTCAAAGCCGATCGTGAAGACAACGATACCTTCTTCTTTTGCAGCATCGCAGATGGCTTGGGTACGTGTGTTTTTGGTATTTGTGCCGTGATAGCCGCGAACACCATAGTACCAGTCGTTGTTTGCTTCGCTGTCATTCATCCATGGGTAGTAATGTTCGTCACGGTTGAATTTGATCGACGTACGTGCCCAAAGGTCAGCATAGCTGATGACTTCTGCGCTGCCCGGTTCGTTCACGGTTACCGTCTTCTTGATTTTCTTGTAGCGTTTACAAGAACCGTTGCGACGGAAAGACTTACAGATCCCGGTGTTTACTTTTTGAGTTTCCTCATAGGAACCTTCGCCATAGGCATGATCTTTCCACTCATCTGTATGCGGCCAGTAGTACATCGGCTCAGTTGTGTCGCCGTCACCGTCCTCATCGCCGGTGTCCTCACCGATGTAAACGGAATAGACTTCTTCTTGCTCATTCCACCAAATGTTTGACTCACCAGAACGGAAGTCATCTTTGATGTAATACTGAGAAGTGTTTTGGCCATCGGTCATGAGGACCACCACTTTCAGGGTTTCACTACTGTTATAGGCGTGTGGGCGCTGGGCGAAATCGCTGTGCACGTCACCCGCGTTGACCATGGTTTCGATCACTGGCTGAATGCTTTGATCAAGCAGGGCGGTACCCCACTTCATACCCACGTCCAAGGAGGTGTTTCCGCCTCCCCACATGTCGTCAATGAAGTTCTTCAGCGTTGTGGAATCTTTTTGCATCACCAGCATTTCACGGGTGTTGTCGCTCGCTTCAACACAAACCGGATATGGCACTAATTCCATTGGATCGTTGTCGCGACCGTCTGAATCGCTCCATGGATCAAAGTGCATTGTCCGTGTAAGCTGCGCAGTCGGGTCTATCGACGTGCTATTGAAGTCGTCCGCGGTGAAATTCACACAGTTGGAATAGCTATGCTCATTTGTCAGGTTGAAGTGCTGGATAAAGGTTTCCGGCGCAGACACCTGTGTCGCGTAGGGCACGATGGAAATAGAAAGTTTACCATCTTCTGTGGTGTTGGTGAGCGTATCCACGAAGTCCTTCGCCGCCACCTTCAGGTTTGGTAGGCGATTGTTGGAGTTCATAGAGCCTGATACGTCCAGAACCAGAGAAATCTCAACACCACCAATGCTTTCTTCCGCAGCGCTGGTCGCCGTCATTGTTAAGCTGGTGATGGCCTCGGTGGTTGCGCGTGTGGAATCTTCAGCGGTGAAATCTGTCGTCACCTGAACCTTGCCACCGTTTTCTTCGGGGTTATCAGGGGAATACTCACCTGACGCCGACACACTATCAACGGTGCTGGTTGGCATACGCGTGTTCCAGTTCCAATGAAGAAACTTGGTATTGAACGTAGTTTCAGCAGTGGCGAGAACTGACTTATAACCAATGCCCTCTGTCACCTGAATGTCTTGTATTGTGCCGGATAGGCGGGGGTTATCAAGATACTCCTGAACAACAGTTGCAGCTGGCAATGGCTGATCCAAAGCCGCCGCCGCGAGCACCGCGCGGTCCAATGTATCTTGTAGTTGCGTACGGCGCATTTCTGCCATCATGGCGTCGATGCCGATGCCGCCGACCATCATAACGATTACGAAGATCGATATCGTCAGATAAGTCATCGCTCCGTCTTCTTCACGGCGGAACCGTGAAGCGATCTCTTGGGCTTTGACCCAATTATCTTTCCAAGAAGGATGTCTCATTTTTTCGTCCCTCATTCATTACGCCCCGCGAAGCCCTATAAACGGACTCCGGCCACTCTCACTCGCGAAAAAATGTGACAGGTGAATTGGGCTGAATTGCGGCGAATTAAGGGGATTTTTAGTCATTTTATGCTTGTTTTGGCGGCATTGCCCCCAAATCGTGAAATGATTTTTTTAAAACGAATTGATTGTCCTTGTACTCGAAACAACGCCCTTCTTAAGTCTCGTACTGAAACTTGCAGCTGTAAAAGTTTTCAAACTGATTAAAATTTGCGCAACCGCCTCTCGCTTATTGAGGTGAAACACGTTTAGGTTGGGGTGTGCGACCTTGAGTCGCGAGTAAGCTTGTCAGGAGGATAAGATGAGCGTTGTTAACGAGCCGAGTTTCCGGGAAAGCGTAGATATGATGTTCAACCGCGCGGTTTCCTTGATGGAATTACCGCCGGGGCTCGAAGAAAAAATACGGGTGTGTAATGCGACTTATACGGTGCGCTTTGGGGTGCGTCTCAGGGGAAGTCTACATACATTCACGGGGTATCGTTCGGTACATTCGGAACATATGGAGCCTGTTAAAGGCGGCATCCGTTACGCGACCGGCGTTAATCAAGACGAGGTCGAGGCACTTGCCGCCCTCATGACTTACAAATGTGCATTGGTTGAAGCGCCTTTTGGCGGTTCGAAGGGGGGCCTTTGCATTGATCCACGTGAGTATGAAGAACATGAGCTGGAGTTGATCACACGTCGATTTGCTTATGAGCTTGCAAAGCGTGACCTGATCCATCCATCACAGAACGTGCCAGCGCCAGATATGGGCACTGGTGAACGTGAAATGGCGTGGATAGCTGACCAATACGCGCGCATGAATACAACCGACATCAATGCGAAGGCCTGTGTGACAGGTAAGCCGCTCAATGCAGGTGGTATTTCTGGGCGCGTCGAGGCAACCGGCCGCGGTGTCCAATATGCGCTTCGTGAATTTTTCCGCGATCAGCGCGACATCGAGAAGGCAGGCATGAGTGGCAAGCTCGACGGCAAGCGTATCATCGTGCAGGGCTTAGGTAACGTGGGTTATCATGCCGCCAAGTTCCTGCGCGAGGAAGATGGCTCCCTGATTGTTGGGATCATTGAGCGCGACGGGGCCTTGGTGAACGATGCTGGCATGGATGTTGATGCGGTACGTGATTGGATCATGAATCACGGAGGCGTAAAGGGCTACCCGGATGCGACCTACGTTGAAAACGGTGCGAGCGTTCTGGAAGGCGATTGTGACATCCTGATCCCAGCGGCTCTGGAAGGGGTGATCAATCTTTCCAATGCAGCGAAGATCAAAGCGCCGCTCATTATCGAGGCAGCAAATGGTCCTGTGACTGCGGGTGCGGATGAAATCCTGCGTGAGAAGGGGACTGTGATTATCCCGGATATGTATGCCAACGCGGGCGGTGTGACCGTTTCCTACTTTGAGTGGGTTAAGAATCTAAGCCATATTCGCTTTGGTCGCATGCAGCGCCGTCAGGAAGAGGCACGCCACCAGCTGGTGATCGACGAATTGCAGCGTCTGGATGATTATCTGGGGGATGCATGGTCCATGTCGCCTGATTTCAAGCAGAAGTATCTTCAGGGTGCTGACGAGCTTGAACTGGTGCGCTCTGGTTTGGATGACACCATGCGGGTGGCCTACCAATCCATGCGTGAGCGTTGGCACGGCGATGACCGTATCACCGATCTGCGCACCGCAGCATATTTGGTTTCGATCGAAAAAGTGGCAGCTAGCTACCGGGCTAAAGGTCTCTGATCACAAGCCGTTCAAATCGAAAAGGAAAGCCCGCCTCGGCGGGCTTTTCTGGTTGCAGAGGGTCTGGCAGACAGGCATGTTTGCCCAAAGCTGAAGGGGGATCTATGCGTATCCTATTGACGACGAGTTTCGTATTGGCTGCTTCATTCGCCACTGCGGAAGAAGTGGATGAAGCCAAAATTGCGCAATGTGAGGCGCTGGGCGGGATCGTGACTCAGCTGGTTGAGCTACGTCAGGATGGCAAACGTGAGAAACGCGCTATTCGCACCCTGACCAAAGGCAACTCAGCCGTGGAAGAGAAATATCAGCCCGTCGTGCAGTTCCTTTCCGGCTGGGTTTATTCATTGACCAAAGAAGAGCTTACCTTTGAACCCGGTGTGAAATACACCGAATCCTGCCTCACCCAATAAGCCGTTAACCCTGTTTGATCCGCGCTCATGCTGGACATGGGGCGAAAGGCGTCCATATAGTATCTCATGAGCCTGACTCCCGCCTTTCTCGATGAATTGCGTACCCGCACGAGCCTCGTGCAGGTGATTGGGCGCAAGGTGCTTTGGGATAACCGCAAGTCCAATCCTGGCAAGGGGGATATGTGGTCACCGTGCCCCTTTCATCACGAAAAAACTGCGTCTTTTCATGTGGATGACCAAAAGGGGTTCTACTACTGCTTTGGCTGCCATGCCAAAGGCGATGCCATCAACTTCGTGCAGGAAACGGAAAACGTCAGTTTTGTTGAAGCTGTAAAGATCCTCGCAGACGAAGCCGGAATGGCGATGCCTGACCGCGATCCGCGTGCGCAGGAAAAGGCGGATAAACGCGCCACGCTTGCTGATGTGATGGAGCAGGCCGTTCAGTTTTTCCGTATGTCGCTGAAGACAGCTGCGGCTGCCGAGGCCCGCGCCTATCTTGAGCGTCGCGGGATGAGCCTGGAAACTCAGGACAAGTTCGACATTGGCTATGCGCCTGAGGGCAATCAGCTTTTCAAACATCTGACCGGCAAGGGTATCGATCCCAAGATGGTCATCGATGCTGGTCTTGCAGCGGTGCCTGATGACGGCCGCGCACCCTATGATCGTTTCCGTGGGCGTATTACCTTCCCTATTCGCGATCCGCGTGGACGTTGCATTTCCATGGGGGGCAGGGCGCTTGATCCAAACGCCCGCGCCAAATACCTCAACGGCCCGGAAACCACGCTCTTTGACAAGGGGCGGAGCCTCTATAACCAAGGGCCCGCGCGTGCGGCTGCCGGGAAAGGCCAACCACTGATTGTCGCAGAAGGCTACATGGATGTGATTGCCTTGGTGGAAGCTGGCTTTGGCGGCTCAGTCGCTCCGCTTGGCACGGCCATCACTGAAAACCAGCTTCAACTTCTTTGGCGTATCTCGCCCGAGCCGATCATTGCGCTTGATGGCGACAAGGCGGGGGTGCGAGCAGCGCTCCGATTGATTGATATTGCATTGCCGTTAATGGAAGCGGGGCAAAGCCTTCGGTTTGCCTTGATGCCTGAGGGGCAAGACCCCGATGATCTGATAAAAGCCAAAGGCTCTAAGGCGGTTCAGGCCGTTCTCGATCAAGCCCGCCCGATGGTGGATTTGCTGTGGGAGCGTGAGATCGAGGGCAAGAACTTTGATAGCCCTGAACGTAAAGCTGCGCTCGACAAAGCTTTGCGAGAAAAGATCAAGCTGATCAAAGACCCGTCTATCCGCGCGCACTACGGACAGGCCATCAAAGATTTACGTTGGAAATTGTTCCGCCCGGCGAGCGGCGGAAAGAAGGGCGGCGCCTTCCGTCCGGGAAAATGGGCGCCAACCGGGGCAAAAGGCACAACCAAAGCTTCTCTTGTGGCATCCGCAGACGCTGCGCGTCAGCGTCATATGCGTGAAGCCGTGATCATGGCTTCGATCATTGCTACACCAGCTGTTCTTGATGAGTTTGAAGAAGGGCTAGAGCGTCTTACCTGTGAAGACAATGATCACAGCTTTCTACGTGACCTTCTTTTGCGGCAGGCCCATCGCGGTGTGCATGATTTGCGTAGCGTCATTGAGGACGCGATGGGGCCAGAGCCACTTGATTTTCTCATGGGTCATCCACATGTGCGTATTGCTCCGCCGGTGCGGCGTCCAGGTGACGTCGAGCTCGCGCGGCAGACCGTTTCAGAAGAGATGCAAAAACTGACCGCTGAGGCTGGCTGGCAAGCGGAATTGGCGGAAGCCGAGGAAGATCTGCGTGACGCATCTGACGAAGCGGTTACATGGCGTCTGGGGCAGGCTGCAGAGGCGCGCAATCGCGCGCTGCGTAGCTTGCAGGAAGATAGTGCAGAATATGAGGTGGGCGACAATGGTGCGCCCATCGACAAAGATGAACGCGCGGCATTGGACGCGCTGATGGAGAGAATCACTTTTGCGAAACGGCAGAGGTAAATTTGCCGTTTTGGTGAAGAATTCAGTTAGGAATCGGGGTAAGTAGGGTGTGCGAATCACTTAATCGCGCTAATGATTCGTTCTAACGAATCACCCACGCCCCAGTTTGCAGGAGCAGCGAATGGCCGCAAAAGACACCGACGACCGTAAGCCCGACGATCAGGACGCGGAAATCTCTCTTGATATGAGCCAAGCCGCGGTCAAGAAAATGATCGCTGAGGCGCGGGAGAAGGGCTACATCACCTATGATCGCCTGAACTCTGTTCTGCCGCCGGATCAGGTGAATTCTGAGCAAATCGAAGACGTGATGTCGATGCTGTCCGAAATGGGCATCAACATCATCGAAGACGAAGAAGTCGAAGAAGAAGAGCAAAAGACCACAGCGCTGGTCGATACCTCTTCCGCAAACCGCGAAGTCGCGCTTGGGTCTGGCAACGCTGAAAAACTGGATCGCACTGACGACCCGGTCCGTATGTATCTGCGTGAGATGGGCTCTGTTGAGCTCTTGTCTCGTGAGGGTGAGATCGCGATTGCGAAACGCATCGAGGCCGGTCGCAACACGATGATCGCCGGGCTCTGTGAAAGCCCACTGACCTTCCAGGCGATCACAATCTGGCGTGACGAACTTCTGTCTGAAGACATTCTTTTGCGCGATGTCATCGATCTGGAAACCACCTTTGGTGACCAGATGGGCGACGATGACGAGGAAGAAAGCGTGACCAGCACCGCCGGTGCCGCCGCGCCTGAAAAGAAAGAAAAGGCGCAGGAACTCGACGCTGATGGCAACCCAATTGCCAATGATGACGAAGATGATGACGATGATCAGGCAAACCTGTCGCTTGCGGCGATGGAAGCAGCGCTGAAGCCTCGCGTTCTGGAAATGCTGGATCGCATCGCAGAAGACTACGCTGAACTGTCAGAAATGCAGGACAGCCGGATTTCTGCGACTTTGAACGAAGATGATACCTTCTCTTCCAAAGAAGAAGACAAATATCAGAAACTGCGCTCTGAGATCGTGGAACTGGTGAACGAACTTCACCTGCACAACAACCGTATCGAAGCGCTGATCGACCAGCTCTACGGTATCAACCGTCGTATCATGTCCATCGACAGCTCCATGGTGAAACTGGCTGACCAAGCCCGCATCAACCGCCGTGAATTCATTGACGCTTACCGTGGTCGCGAACTTGATCCAACTTGGCTTGAAGACATGTCCCAAAAGCCGGGTCGTGGCTGGCAGATGTTCATGGAACGCTCTGTCGATAAAGTCGAAGAACTGCGCGGTGATATGGCGCAAGTGGGTCAATACGTCGGCCTTGATATCCCTGAATTCCGCCGCATTGTGCAGCAGGTTCAGAAGGGTGAAAAAGAAGCCCGTCAGGCGAAGAAAGAGATGGTCGAGGCAAACCTGCGTCTCGTGATTTCCATCGCCAAAAAGTACACGAACCGTGGCCTGCAATTCCTTGATCTTATTCAAGAAGGTAATATTGGCCTGATGAAGGCCGTGGACAAGTTTGAATACCGTCGTGGCTATAAATTCTCCACCTATGCAACATGGTGGATCCGTCAGGCAATCACACGTTCGATTGCAGACCAGGCACGTACCATCCGTATCCCAGTGCACATGATCGAGACGATCAACAAGTTGGTGCGTACCGGTCGCCAGATGCTGCATGAAATCGGTCGCGAGCCGACACCTGAAGAACTGGCTGACAAGCTGCAGATGCCGCTTGAGAAGGTCCGTAAGGTGATGAAGATCGCCAAAGAGCCGATCTCTCTGGAAACACCAATTGGTGATGAGGAAGATTCACAGCTCGGCGATTTCATCGAGGATAAAAACGCGGTTCTGCCACTGGATTCCGCAATTCAGGAAAACCTGAAAGAAACCACGACTCGCGTCCTCGCCTCTCTGACGCCACGCGAAGAACGTGTTCTTCGGATGCGTTTTGGTATTGGTATGAACACCGACCACACTCTGGAAGAGGTTGGTCAGCAATTCAGCGTGACCCGTGAACGGATCCGTCAGATCGAAGCGAAAGCACTGCGGAAGCTGAAGCACCCAAGCCGCAGCCGCAAGCTGCGCAGCTTCCTAGATCAATAATTCAGTGCGCCTCCGAGGAAACTCGGGGGCGTTTTCTTCTTTGGAAGGATACCCCTATGTCTTTGCTCAAGAAACTTTTTGGTGGCTCTGGCCCTAAAGCGCCAGAACCTGAATCTCATCAGGGGTTTCTCATCTTTCCGGATTCCCAGGCCGAAGGTGGGAATTACCGCCTTGGTGCACGGATTGAAAAGGAAATTGGTGGTGAGCTGAAAACCCACCTTTTGATCCGGGCGGATACCTTCAATACTGCGGATGCGGCGAATGAAGCTGCAGTTCGAAAGGCAAAGCTGCTAATAGATCAGATGGGCGAGCGTCTGTTCTAAACAGCTTACTTCAATTGCATTGTTGTGAATTTTCATGCGCGTTATTCGGGCATCGTGTTAACGTGCCTTAGTTTCAGTTTATTAGGGTAGTGATATGAAAATACTCAAATGGATTTTCGGCATCGTTGTCGTGTTGGCCATCGCGCTCGTTGCGATTGCATATTTGCTTCCGCGTGAGGTCTCTGTCGCACGCTCGATCGAAATCAATGCCCCAGCTTCAGATATTTTTCCTCATTTCAACAATTTAAGCGCAACCGAAGCTTGGTCGCCTTGGCTAGATCGCGATCCAGATGTGAAACTCGCCTATAATGAAATCGCTGAGGGGGCTGGTGCCTCGATGACCTGGGCTTCTGATAATCCGCAGGTCGGGAACAGAACTCAAGAAATAACCGAGAGTGTCGAAAACACACGCGTCGTCACAGCGCTCGACTTCGGTCCGCAGGGGACTGCGATTGCGACCTTTGAACTGGCTGAGGCGAATGGCGTGACCAATGTCACCTGGGGCTTTGACACCGATTTGGGCATGAACCCAATGGCGCGATGGTTTGGTCTTGTGATGGATGACATGCTGGGGCCGGACTACGAAAAAGGCCTCTCCAACCTGAAGGCGCTTGTTGAAAGCTAATGTCGCAGCGGGTCTTTCACCTCTCAACATCCGGGCAGGGGCTCTATGAGTTTACCCGCCCGGTGACGCAATGGATTACTGATGGACAGGTAGAACAGGGACTTCTAACGCTCTTCTTGCGACATACCTCTTGCTCTCTCCTCATTCAGGAAAACGCTGATCCTGAGGTGCAAACAGACCTTCGAAATTTCTTCCATAGTTTGGTGCCACCGTCAACGGACCCTTCGATGTCTTACCTAACGCATACTTATGAGGGCCCCGATGATATGCCGGCCCATATCAAAGCCGCGATGATGCCGGTCAGCTTGAACATTCCAATTTCAAATGGGCGGCTCGTGCTTGGTACATGGCAGGGTATCTATCTGTTTGAGCACAGAAATGCGCCGCATGACCGACAGGTTGTGGCCCATATTAGCTGAATTCAACGCTTTATCTAGCGGAAGCATTTCCCCTCTACCCAAACTCTAGCGTTCGCCCTATAGTGGCTGTGGATAACTTTGGGATCAGCCCAATAACCTAGGCAAAAAGACTGTGGGGGACCGTCATGCGCTGTCCGTTTTGCGGAAATATCGATACTCAGGTGAAAGATTCCCGCCCGGCGGAGGATCATGTTTCGATCCGGCGTCGTCGGTTCTGCCCATCCTGCGGCGGACGCTTCACAACCTATGAACGCGTTCAGCTGCGTGATCTGGTGGTGGTGAAATCAACGGGACGCCGAGAGGACTTTGATCGCGACAAGCTGGAGCGGTCTATTCGTATCTCCATGCAGAAACGCCCAGTGGAACCAGAACGCATTGATCAGATGATCTCTGGCATTGTGCGGCGCCTGGAAAGCATGGGTGAGACGGATATTCAGTCAAAGCAAATCGGTGAGATCGTGATGGAGGCCTTGGCCCGCATCGACACCGTTGCCTATGTGCGCTTTGCCAGTGTGTATAAGAATTTCCAAGCCGCAGACGACTTTGACAAGTTCGTCTCTGAGCTAAGGCCGAACATAAAGCCGGAAGAGTGACCCAGACAGACCAACGATTTATGGCGCTCGCCCTAGGATTAGGGCGGCGTGGGCAAGGGCGAACATGGCCTAACCCTGCGGTGGGCTGCGTGATCGTGAAAGAGGGTCGGATTGTTGGTCGTGGTTGGACACAACCGGGCGGACGACCGCATGCAGAACCCATCGCTTTGGCGCAGGCCGGAATGGCTGCAAAAGGCGCAACCGCTTACGTCACTCTGGAACCCTGTTCCCATCATGGCAAAACACCTCCTTGCGCGGAAGCTCTGATCAATGCGCAAGTGGCGCGCGTTGTTGTCGCCGTTGAAGACAGTGACGGGCGCGTGTCTGGACGTGGCTTCAAGATGCTGCAGGATGCTGGCATCGAGGTCACGCAGGGCGTCTTGGCCGATGAAGCTGCGCGTGATCTGCAGGGGTTCTTCCTGAAGACAGAGCAGGGCCGACCCTTTGTAACCCTAAAACTCGCCCTGACGTTGGATGGGCGCATCGCCACCGCCACAGGTGAGAGCCAATGGATCACCGGACCAGAAGCGCGGCGTGATGTGCATATGATGCGCGCGCGCCATGATGCTGTGATGGTGGGTGGTGGCACCGCGCGGGCGGATGATCCGTCTTTGACCGTGCGTGATCTTGGGATTGATGATCAACCTGTACGCGTGGTTGTGTCGCGCCGTCTTGATCTGCCGTTGATGAGCAACCTTGCCCGAACAGCCAAAGATATCCCGGTTTGGCTCGCACATGGTGCTGATGCCGATCATGAGCTGGTTCGCACGTGGGAAGGCATTGGCGCAGAGCTGATGCCCTGTGATCTTGAAGGCGCGCATCTGTCGCCGAACTCCATCCTGCAATCGCTGGGAAGCAGGGGGCTGACTCGCGTGTTTTGTGAAGGTGGCGGCGCCTTGGCGGCCTCTTTGCTGACCGCTGATCTTGTGGATGAGTTGGTGGTGTTCAGCGCTGGCAAAGTGATTGGCGCGGAAGGCTATCCAGGTGTTGGTGCCATGGGCGTAGAGCGTCTGGGCGCGGCACCGCAGTTCGATTTGGTGGAACAGAGGGCTGTCGGAGCCGACGTCAAAATGGTTTGGCGTCGTCCTACCTAGCGCCAGAGCCCACTTTGGCTGGCCAACAAGCCTTGTGCCTTTGACAGCAGACGATTGCTCAGTCCTGGACGCGGTAAGCGTCCTTTCGACAGACGTTCCATCGCTACTTCCACCGAGCAGGGCAAACCTGTTACAGGGTCAAAGTAACGTGGCGCATCAATGAGAGCAGCATGCACAAGTCCATTGAGCGTGAGACGCGCTTGTCGGCGCACTGGCGTCTTTCCAAGATCGGTCGTAAGCCCCCAACCAGCATAGAAGGGTGCACCAAAAGTTGTGACCTTACAGCCTCGAATGAGAGCTTCAAATCCAGTCAGTGACGTCATTGTCCAAACTTCCGATACCTGACCCAATAGCCAAGCCATATCAACGTCTTGCAGGACCATGTCCGCTATCAGGTCAGCATCTTCAACAACACCTTCACGTAGGCCTGCGACCACGTCAGGGTGGGGCTTATAGATAATTGTCGCTTCGGGGTTTGAGGCACGAACCGCCTGCACAAGCGCGCGATTGGTTGCGATATCATCCGTTCCGCGGAGAATAGATGCGTCGTCTTCAACCTGTCCCGGGACAAGGATCAGTGGGCCATCCGGCAGGTCAGGGTGTCCTCCACCTAGATTATATTTGCTGAGGCCAAGCGTATTGAGCTTTTCGATGAGCTTTTGTGCCCGCAGATCTTGGTCAGGCCGAAGCTCAGACCGTTTCACGATCCAGTTTTCGACGTCGCTTGCGCGAGCAGGATCGTAATAAATCCCAGTGGCATCGCAGATCAGTGAAAGCGGGGGGACTAGTTCCGCCCCCAAACCACGTGATCGAAGAAACCCGTCTTCCACGCGCGTCGTTTCAGACGGCCCATCTTTTATGCCCCATGTCAGGGCAGGGGCGTCAGAAGCGCTGTCAAATGTCATTCGCTTATGCTGGCCAAAGAACTTTTGGAAATGCTTGCGTTTCCAGAGCCGAATGCCGTGGCCGTTCCAGCCCCGGTGATCTTCTCGCCAAGACCGGGCCTGTGCTTCAAGCTGGCCAATCACGTCTTCCAACTCGCACAACGCATCTCGATAGGGGTCATACCAGCGCGTATAAAGCATCATGGTTGCTGCGAAGAGCTGAGAGCGTGTCAGCTGCCGATGGCGACGCGGCACTGGGCGCTCATCATTAGTGAGCCCCCAGCCAGTGTAGAATGGCTGACCAAATATGCGCGGTTTGTGACCAGCATAGATTGCCTCAAAGCCTAATTGAGAAGAGATTGTGTAGACGCCGACAGCGCCCTCAAACAGGACCCAAGGGCTGATTGGAGTATCCCAGAGTGAAATCCGCTCGTTGCAGTCTTTTTCTGAAAAGTACCCAGGGCGAATGCCTTCTAGCGTTTCTGGGTGGGTTTTGATCAAAACCCGCGCGCCGGGATGTTCTTCCTGCGCCATCACAAGCATTTCTTGAAAATGCGCATCGCCTGCGCCACTGGCCGTGACAGAGGCATCCCCCCGTAGCTGATCCACAACCAGCACATAGCCTGGATCCGGGGCAGGGACGTCAACTGGCACCGCTGCGTATTTGGTGAGATGCGCGTCTTTGATACGGGCAATACAGCCGCGCGCGCGATTTAGCAGCGCCGCGTCATCAAGAGGGTGCGTTGCAAGGAGTGTTTCGAGTTCAGACGGGGTGCTTGGATCAAAATGCACCCCATTGCGATCTAAGAACAACCCAACCGGCGGTTCTCCCTTTGCACCGGGAAAGAGGCTGCGCAGAAAGGCATCTTCGACCCGAAGAATATCGACCTCTTTTTGGGCAGCGATTTTCTCACCACGGTGAGCGGTTGGGCTTTGTCCCCAGATACCAACCAAATCCTCCGATCCGGGCAACCCAAGACTGATTTGATATCCCGACAGGGACAGAATACGACGCAGGCGCTTTTGCGTCAGAAAGCCACCACTATAAACAAAAAGCCGCCGGGGAGAGGTCTCCCCGGCGGTATCTTGGTTCATCTCAGGATAGGCGAGCATTAGCCGCCTGCGAGTGTCTGAAGCGAACTTACAGATGTCGCAGAGCCAGTGATTGACGAAATGGTTTTGTCCCAAGTGGTGAACGGAGCCTCGGTAACATAAAGTGTATCACCGTCGCGAACCACAAAGTCGCGCGCCATGAACATGCCATTTGGTTCTGTCAAATCAAGCACATAGACCATGCGCTGCGCACCGATCAGGTCATCACGACCCAGAACTTGGTTTGCGATTTCACCCGGTTCGTTGCGGAAGATAAAGACGCCTTTCGGGTCTGCCGCAGCAGAGTTCAACCCGCCGACCTGCGCAATCGCTTCGATGGCAGATAAGTTTTGAGAGTCAAAGGTCACACGGCTTTGAGTGCCGGTTGCACCCAGGGCTGTAAAGGCACGTGTGTCGGCCTCAACCAGAATGCGGTCTCCTCCACGCAGGGCAATATCGAGATGCGGATTGTCATAGAGATCTTGGAACCAGATCTTGCCCGTATGGCCTTTACGCAGAACAGTCACCTGCGCGATTTCAGGTTCGATGGTCACGCCGCCGGATTGCGCCAGCATTGCCGCCAAGGTGCGGGTCGGACGTTCGATTGGGTAGACACCCTGCGCGCCAACAACACCTACGATTGAAACTGTTGCACCGTCACCTGAGGCGCGGCGGACTTCAACCTGTGGATCAGGGGTTTGGTCTTCCAGTTTGCTGACGATCACGCGTCGGATGGCTTCTGGTGTATTGCCTGCTGCACGGATGCGGCCTGCATAGGGCACAAAGATAAAGCCCGAACCGTCAACCTGAACCTCTTCCAAAACTGCGGCGACCTGACCTTCTGGGCCAAGCAATGGTTTATCAACGTTTTCCCAAATGGTCAGGGAAAGCACATCGCCCGGACGGATGGTGTCCGACCCCAGAGTTCCAGCGTTCTTAAAGGCGTTGGAGAAGCCAAGTGCTGAAGTCACAGCGGTTGCTCGTGTTACGCGGTCGTTCACTGAAACGACAAAAGCATCGCCCTGTTTCTGAACAGAGCCAGCAAAGATCTCACGTTTGTTCGGGCCCGGACGTGGCAAGCCACATGACGATACAACGGCCAAAGCCGCAATAAGGGCAATACCCTTCGCCCAGCGGGAAGTTTGGGGTTTCACTGCACGGTCTCCTCGACCTATTTCTGCCTCAATTTATATTTTGACGCTAACTTACCTGAATCTGTGAATAAAATCCAGCACTAGACCTTGTGGTTCTTACGTCACCGCCCGCAACTGTTGCCTTGGGGCCGCTGTGCCGGAAGCCAGCGCTTCGTAAGGGTCTTCGGAAGACAGCATCATATCCACCACCTGGCGTAGGAGCTGCCGGCGTCCACGACGCGAGTAAAATCCGCCGGGCACTTGGCTCGTTTCCAGAAGGAAGCGGCGATATTCGCGATAGGCCATCATGTCAGGGCGAATGGCACCGGCAAAGAAGCGACGCAGAGATTGATTTGCGATGAATTCAGGCTGGTCATAAACCGCCTTACCAAAAATCTTCAGCGGAATACCGCGCCACAGGACCTGCTGGCCAGCAGTTGAATTGACCGTCACTGCAGAGCGCGCGTCTTTGAGAAGCTGGGCGAGCTTACCGCCGCGCACAAAATGCACGCGATCAACAACTCCATGCTCTTTCGCGAGCTTTGCAATGGTTCGGCGCACCGGAACACGGCCGTCCTCAAGAGGGTGGGCTTTGATCACCAGATGATGGTGCTGCGGCGCACCTTCGGCAAAGTTTTCTATAACCAATTCAAGGAATTCTGCCATTGTGTTAAACGGAGAATGCATCTGAAAACTACTGTCGTGTTCAAGCTGAAGCAGCGCCAAATGATAAGGAAAGCCGCCGAAGCGCACGCGATGTGTTGCAATGCGTCGCTCTAGAGCATGTAAAGGCATGCGCAGCAACCTGCGCAAATAAAGTCGGAATTCCTGACGAACGTTTAACGCGCGGTGTGGTTTGAAATTTGCAAATCGTGCATTTCTGAACATGACAAACCAATGATAGAGCGCGCCATAAAAGACATGCTGTCGCATATCGCCCCAGTGGCTCGGCGGCATTGGGGGATCAAGATCAGAGCCTTCCAGGGCTTTCTGCATTTCAGGAATGGTCATATCCATTAAACGGGAATTGCCATTTGATCCGCCCCGCTCATAGGTCACCCAGAAGGGGCGCAGATATCCTTCTTCAAAGATATGGACTGTGATCCCGCGTGCTTTTGCGACTTCAACGGCTTTTTGGTGAATCCCACGCGTATCGCCATAGAGCACAATATCCGTAATGTTTTTTTCTTCCAGTACGGCTTCATAGAAGTCAGGCCAAGCTGATTGCTTATCCTTGAAAGGCAGAAACGTTGATTTGTCTTTCCAGAAAAACGCATCACCAGCGTTAAATCCCACACGCCAGCACTGTGCACCGGACCGCGCCAACATATTGGCCAGTCCTTGGAAAAAGGGACCATGCGGTCCCTGCAAAAAGAGAAAGACGCGATCCGCGCCGCCTGCCTGCAACATTCTTGTGCCCATGCCGTTTTTGGCCGTCTGCCTTGTTTTGGCAGCTTATCATGCCGCCTTTTGAAGTGAGGTTAATTAACCTCTGGGGCAAAAGTAAGGCGACTTGTCTATTTAAAGCCGGGGCGTTACCTGTGGAGCACGATTTAGATTTGGGCAACGAGGCCAGCTATGTTCACTGGGATCATCACCGATATTGGCATCATTCGCGAGCTTGAGCAGCGCGGCGACCTGCGCGCGCGGATCGAGACTGCTTATGATACGGCAACCATCGACATGGGCGCCTCAATTGCGTCTGATGGCGTTTGCCTTACTGTGATTGCATTGGGTGATAATTGGTACGATGTTGAAATTTCAGCGGAAACCGTATCCAAAACAAATCTCGCGTCATGGAAAGAAGGCAAACGAGTGAATCTGGAACGTGCGCTTAAAGTTGGAGACGAGCTGGGTGGCCATATCGTATCTGGACACGTGGATGGCGTTGCAGAGATCATCGAGATGAAAGATGAGGGCGACAGCACCCGGATTTCATTCCGTGCGCCAGAGGAACTCGCGAAGTTCATCGCAGAGAAGGGGTCCGTCACATTGAACGGTACGTCCCTGACGGTGAACGAAGTAAACGGCACTGAGTTTGGCATCAACGTGATCCCGCACACTCAGCAGGTCACCACTTGGGGTGACGCGAAAACCGGTGACCGTGTGAACCTCGAGATCGACACGCTTGCGCGCTACGTCGCACGTTTGGCGGAAATGACAGCCACGCCTTAAAGCCGAAAGGCGCCAGATACCGCAGCGTTTCGCAAATTGATCCACTAGTCATCCCCATGGGGATAGGCTATGGCCTGTGCAAATTCTGCTGCGAAAGACACGTCATGAGCTTTGAAACTCCCGGTCCCGTTGAAGCCGCGTTGCGCGACGCGATTAGCCCGATTGAAGAGATCATTGAAGAGGCCCGTCAGGGGCGTATGTATATTCTCGTTGATCACGAAGACCGCGAGAATGAAGGCGATCTGGTGATCCCAGCTGGGTTTGCCGATGACAAAGCCATCAACTTCATGGCGACCCATGGTCGGGGGCTGATCTGCCTGACGCTTCCAGCAGAACGGATCGAAGAGCTGGGTTTGCCCATGATGGCGATGCACAATTCCTCGCGTCATGAAACCGCCTTCACCGTGTCTATCGAGGCGCGCGAGGGTGTAACTACCGGGATTTCTGCAGCGGACCGCGCCCTGACCGTGGCAACTGCAATCAACCCGCAATGCACCGCAGCTGACATTGCCACACCAGGCCACGTCTTCCCATTGCGCGCGCGTCGCGGCGGCGTGCTGATGCGCGCTGGCCATACCGAAGCAGGCTGTGATGTCTCGCGCCTCGCAGGCCATTACCCATCGTCCGTGATCTGCGAGATCATGAAAGAAGACGGCACCATGGCGCGTCTGCCGGATTTGGTGGAATTCGCAAAGAAACACGGCCTGAAAATCGGTACGATTTCTGATCTGATTACCTATCGTTCCCGTAACGACAACCTCGTGGTCGAAACCTCTTCAGAGACTGTTCAATCTGAGTTTGGAGGTGAGTGGGAGATGCGTATCTTCACCGACCAGACCCACGGTGTGGAACATGTGGTGATGATCAAGGGCGACGTCACAACGGATGAACCGGTATTAGTGCGCACCCACGCGCTGCACGAAGCAAGTGACTTGCTGGGTCTTGGTCCAAAGCCTGCCAATGAGCTCAACGTGGCGATGGAACTCGTTGCCAAAGAGGGCCGGGGCGTTGTTTGCCTCTTCCGCTCTCCGCATAACGCGCTTTATGCCAACGAAGAACAGGGGCCACGCACCGTGAAACAAATTGGCCTGGGTGCGCAGATCCTGTCTAAGATGGGTCTGGAGAAACTGGTACTGCTGACCAACTCCCCAAGCACCAAATATGTGGGCCTTGATGCCTTTGGTCTGGAAATTGTCGGCACCCGTCCGATTGAAAAGGAATAAGTCATGGCTGGCGCAGAACAACATTACATCATGCCGCGTGCGGAATTCGACAAGCCGGTCAAAATCCTGATCGTAGTCTCTCCGTATTACAAAGACATCGCCGACAATATGGTGGCAGGCGCCGTGGCTGAAATCGAAGCCAGCGGCGGCACCTATGAGATCGTCGAAATGCCGGGCGCGTTGGAAATCCCTACCGCGATTGGCATTTCAGAACGCATGTCCAACTTTGATGGTTACGTGGCCTTGGGTTGCGTCATTCGCGGTGAAACCACACACTATGACACCGTCTGCAACGACAGTTCTCGCGCGATCCAACTGCTGGGTCTGCAGGGGCTTTGCATTGGCAATGGCATCCTGACGGTTGAAAACCGCAAGCAGGCCGAAGTGCGCGCCGATCCAAAAGATCAAAATAAAGGCGGCGGAGCAGCCGCTGCGGCCTTGCATCTCGTGGCGCTTTCGCGCAAATGGGGCGGCCCGCGTAAGGGAGTCGGTTTTCTGCCCACTTCTGACGAGTTGAAGATCGCGGGTGACAGCAAGGGTAACCCGACCGCATGACTTCTGACGCCAAAGCTGGCCTGTCCGGCAACCAGAAACGCAAGATGAAATCCGCCGCTCGCTTTTTCGCGACGCAGGCGCTTTATCAGATGGAGCATTCCGGCCAGACCTATGATCAGGTCCGTCTGCAGTTCCTGGACCACCGCTTTGGCGAGGAATTTGACGGCTATGCGATGCTGGAAGGGGACGCTGATCTCTTTACGCTTTTGCTGAAAGAAGCGGTGAACCATCAGGCATTGGTTGACCAGATGACTGACCGTGCACTGGTCGCGAAATGGCCATTGGGCCGTATCGACAGCACACTGCGCGCCTTGTTCCGCGCCGCAGGTGCCGAGCTGACGCAAAGCGATACACCAGCGAAAGTTGTTATTGTCGAGTTCGTTCAGGTCGCGCAGGCCTTCTTCCCGGAAGGGAAGGAAGGCAAGTTCGTGAACGCGGTGCTCGACCACATGGCCCGCGAAGCCAAACCAGAAGAGTTCTGAGTAGGCCGGGCTTCAGCCCGGCTTTTTTATTCGCATCGTATGGCGGGGTTTGCCCACACCTTGATTTCAACGTCCGATGGTGGAGTGAAACCCCGCTCTTCAAGACTGATGTCCGCTTTGCGGACAAAGTTGACTTTCGCTGCGGCTGTTCCGATGGCCGCTTGCGGAATCGAGAAATACCAGAAGCGTACGTTCTTGGACCAGAGAGGGTAAACCGCCTGAGAGGGCAAATTTAACCGAACAGCTTTGCCAGAGCTGCGGTCGCTCCAGCGATTTTCGCTACACTCGGAAGTACATCAACTAGCCCATCCCAAGTGCGTTTAAGAAGCGACTTCCTTGGTTCGTCACGGTCCAGCTCTTCATTTAGCTGATCCAGAAGCTCACCTGCTTCCTTGTCCCCTGATCGTTCCACAACAACTGACAGTTCTTCTATAAATGAAGCCAGATCGTTATCAGATCTTTCCTTGAACTGGTTTACAACCTTCTTCGCCATGGACTTATTAAGAACGACGGAATTGCTGATATTTGAGAAGTGATCGCCCATATATGTGTTCCCATATTGATTTATTACTGATGCCGTTTCATGAGTGCTCAACATATCTTGAAACTGGCGAGCACTTTCTCCAAAGCGTAAACTCGTTTTCTCAAGGGCGAGCTCAAGATTCCGGATAGTCCGATGACGTGTAGGCGTGTCGGCATTTGCATCCTCGTCCGAGGCAGCGGCAGCACGCAATATGCCAATCATGTTGTTCAAATCGTCTTGCAGCTCAGAAAAAGCTGTGTCGATTATTGTCCTTTGGGCTTCGTCAAGGAGATGATTGTTCGTGTGCACAATACGCCATGCCTCAACGACCGGAGCCCAACCAACTTGAGGTTCAAATGTTTGCACACCGTCAAACGCCTCGAACACGCCTTTGGTAAGAAAGGTCCTTACACTCACGATTGCTTTTTCGATGTCTTCAATTGGCATAAAGTATCTCGACTACAAAAAATTCAATTGAGGTATCGTACCTGCAGCCGGGATTCGATGCTAGCCTGGAAGCAATTGTCTATCTCCTTATGGAGATAGCCATGCGCGTCAAATCCGGTGGCCTTTACTCGCTTGATCGCCAGTGTAGACAAAAGCGTAATGCATCCAAAAGCCCAATCAAAAACTAGAGGACGACTTGGGTGGTTTCCTCTAGAGCCAATAAAGCAGACGTCGGCGATTGATGCAGCATCCGTCACTTTGGGCTCTAAGCAGACGTCGGGCAGTTTTGAAACCGCCTTAAAAATCCAACCCCAAATCCACAGTCCGCGCTGAGTGGGTAAGAGCGCCAGACGAAATGTAATCCACCCCAGTCGCGGAAATCGATGCGATCCGGTCCAGCTTCACATTGCCCGACGCTTCAGTCACCATCCGCCCATCCACCATCTGCACCGCTTCGCGCAGCGTGTCGTTGTCCATATTGTCCAAGAGCACCACAGACGCTCCACCAACCTCAAGCACCTCTTTGAGCTGCTCCAAGGTATCGACTTCGATCTCAACCGTCATCATATGGCTCGCGGCGGCCTTTGTGGCCTCCAGCACCTGACGCACACCTCCGGCGGCGGCGATGTGGTTGTCCTTGATCAGGATCGCATCAGACAGCGAATAGCGGTGATTGTGCCCGCCGCCATGCAGCACGGCGAGTTTCTCGACGAGGCGCATGTTTGGTGTCGTCTTGCGGGTACAGGTCACGCGGGTTTTGGTGCCTTCGGTTTCAGCCACAAAACCTGCAGTTTTGGTTGCGATGCCGGTCAGGCGGCCTGCGTAGTTCAGGGCCACGCGTTCGCCAGACAGGATCGAGGAGGCCTTGCCGCTGATCTCCATCAGCGTGTCGCCCTTTTTGCAGGGCTGCCCGTCTGCGATCAGAGTTGTCACCTTCAGCTCCGGGTCAACCAGACGGAAGGCCAATGCCGCGACCTGCATGCCGGACACAACCGCGTCTTCGCGTGCGTTGATGCGTGCGTTGTAAGTGGTGTCTGCTGGGATCACGGCGCGGGTGGTCACGTCGCCATAGCTGCCGAGGTCTTCCATCAGCGCGTTGCGCACCATCGGTTCCAGGATCAGGTCGGGGACGGTCGCAAAGCTCATGTCAGGTCCTCAGCAAGGGAGTCTCGAAGCGCGCGGGCCTCGGCAAATGTCATCATGGAGCGGGTGGCTTGCCCCGGCAAGGTCTCTGGGAAATCAGAGCGTTCATGCGCGCCGCGGCTTTCTTCACGCAGGAGGGCAGTGGCGGCAATCAAAGTCGCTGTTGCGCACATATTCTGGAAGCTTGGCGACGGATCGCGGGCTTCCAGTGAAGCAATGTTGAAAAGCGCCTGTTTCAGACCATCCGCATTGCGGACAACGCCAACTTTGTCGGTCATGGTCTGCCGTAGCGCCGCGATGCCTTGAGCATCCGGCGGGAAACCGGTGCCATCAAAGGTCAGATCAACCTCTGGCGCGTCGTGCAGGTTGGTTTTCGCGGCGATGCCATCGGCACAAATACGTGCATAAACAAGGGCTTCGAGCAGGCCGTTCGACGCCAGCCGGTTTGCACCATGCAGACCTGTTGATGAGGCTTCACCGCAAACCCAGAGGTTCTCTAGAGACGCGCGGCCTTCCTTGTCGGTCGCTATACCGCCCATATGGTAATGCGCGGCAGGGGCCACCGGGATCGTCTCTTTTGCTGGATCAATGCCGTTGCGGTCGCAATATTCTGCAACCGACGGGAAGTTCGTTTTGATCTCTTCGCCAAGTGCTTCTCGGGTGTCGAGCATGGGGCGCTTGCCTGCCTGATGCTGGGCAAAGATCGCACGGGCAACCACGTCGCGTGGCGCAAGTTCGGCATCGGGATGAACGGATTGCATAAAGCGCTCGCCGTCCTTGTTGATCAGAACAGCCCCTTCACCGCGCAGGGCTTCGGTGGCCAGCGGGGCAGGGTCTTCGCCCACGTCCATGGCCGTTGGGTGGAACTGCACAAACTCCGCATCAGCAATCTTGGCACCGGCGCGTGCGGCCATGCCAATCACCTGACCGCGAATGCGCGGCGGGTTGGTCGTGATCGCATAGAGACCGCCAGAGCCGCCACCAGCCAGCAAATAGGCAGAGCCGCGCAGCATGATGGGTTCAGAGCGGCTCTCGTCGCTTTCCTGAATGGCAACACCTGTGACGGCACCGTCGGTGACGTCCAGCTCAACTGCCATTGTTCCTTCCAGCACTTGGATCGAAGGCGTCTGACGGGCCTGGTCGATAAGAGCGGCCATGATTTCGGCCCCGGCCTGATCGCCTTTCACCCGCACGACGCGTGCAAAACTATGGGCGGCCTCGCGGCTGAGGACGTATTTGCCGTCTTCAGTCCGGTCAAAGGGCGTGCCGAGCTTTGTCAGATCAAGAATATGCTCGCGCGCTTCCTGTGTGACCAGGTTGGCAACGTCAGCGTCCACGGTGCCAGCTCCTGCGTTCAGCGTGTCATCCGCGTGGTTTTCGGGGCTGTCGCTTTCGTCCATCGCAGCAGCCACACCGCCTTGCGCCCAAGCAGAACTCGCGCCTTTCCCAAGCGGTTCAGGAGAGATCACCACAACCGGCCGCGGTGCAAGTTTCAGGGCCGCATAAAGCGCGCCCATCCCTGCGCCGACAATGACGATCCGGTCGGTTGTGATCTCTTGCATGGCTGCTTAGAGGCCCAGCTTTTTCGACAGGTCAATCATGGCCTGTACAGACTGGCGCGCCTTTTCGGCGACCGCTTCGTCCACTTCGACCTGATTTTCCATGGTGTGCAGCACATAGAGGATTTTCTCGAGCGAGATTTTCTTCATGTAGGGGCACATGTTGCAGGGCTTCGCGAAGTCCACTTCTGGCAGCTCATCTGCAATATTAGCGGCCATGGAGCATTCGGTGATCAACATCGCCTTCTTAGGCTTGTTGTCATGCACCCATTTGATGATGCCGCTTGTGGAGCCGGTGAAGTCAGATTCAGCCACAACCGCCGGGGTGCATTCCGGGTGGGCGATGATTTTGACCTCTGGGTCGAGCTCGCGATAGGCGCGCATGTCTTCTGCAGTGTAAAGCTCGTGCACGATGCAGGAACCTTCCCAGAAGACGACTTTTTTCTTGGATTGGTTCGCGACGTTCTGCGCCAGATATTGGTCCGGCGTCATGATCACAGTGTCGCTTTCCATCGCGTCTACGATCTGAACCGCATTGGAAGATGTACAGCAGATATCCGAGGCAGCTTTCACCTCCGCTGTTGTGTTCACATAGGACACAACCGGCGCACCCGGGTATTTGGCGCGCATCTCTTCGATACCCTCCGCAGTGATCGATTCCGCCAGGGAACAACCCGCATCCATATCTGGCATCAGAACGGTTTTCTGTGGGCTCAGGATTTTGGAGGTTTCAGCCATAAAGTGAACGCCAGCCTGAACGATCACATCCGCGTCCACTTTGCCCGCTTGCATCGCCAGCTGCAGGCTGTCGCCCACAAAGTCGCTCACACCGTGGAAAATCTCTGGCGTCATGTAGTTGTGACCCAGGATCACAGCATTGCGTTTGGCTTTCAGTTCTTCGATGGCTTTCACATAGGGCGCATAGATCGCCCAGTCAGCAGGGGACACAACGCGGTCCATCTTGCTATAAACATCCTGCATCGAAGCCGCCAAGTCGGGGTTCGGGGCAAGGTCATATTGGTCGGAAAGTGTCGAGCGCACATTGGTAAGATCGAGCAACGGTCTGTTCCCTGGTCAGCTGCGTTAGGGCGGATTTACACGCCTGTTACAATATAGGCCAGCAAAATAGGGGGATGAGGGGGAAGATCGGAAGGAATTTCCCGGATTTGGTCAAGAAAAGTGATCAAAATTTCTGATTGGATACAGATTTTTTTGCCATCGGGTCAAAAAACTCCTGTGTTCAGAGACTGTTAGCGCCTGAACCAACGGAACAGAATTGGCGCGAAACTCACGATCATGACGATTCTCAGGATATGGTGCAAAACAACATAAGTCAGGTCCGCGCCAGCGATAATCGCGATCACAACCATCTCTGATTGTCCGCCGGGCAAGAAGGCAAGAAATGCATTCAGCCCCGGTGCGATGCCCAGGATTACGACAAATTCGATGAAGATCGCAGAGACCATCGCGAGCAAGACACCATTGAGGATGCCAGCCAGAACATAGCGTTTGAACTCCTGCCAAGTGAGGCCAACGTATTTTGACCCAACGCCAATTGCGATGAAGAATTGGCTGGCCCAGATCATCTCGGCAGGTGGGCGTTGTGTAATAACTCCGCTCAGCGACAGGATTGTTGTCAGGAGCATTGGGCCAATGATCGTGGCGCCTAGCAGTTTCAGCTTTGCAGCCAGCCACCAACCGCAAAGGCCGGCAAATATCATGAGAGCAATTTGCATCGGTGGTGTATCGGTCGCGGCAGAGCCCGGACGGGCGAGCAGGTCAACCTCCCAGATATGAGAAATCACCAAAGGAGCGATGCCGATAATCAACAGAACTCGTGTTGCGTGGATCAGGCTAAGAGCGCGCACATTGCCACCTGCAGCTTCTCCGAAGACCAAAAGGTCTTGCAGGCCACCGGGCATGGCACCGTAATAGGCTGTGACTTTGTCCAGCTTGAACGCGTGCCTCAGCAACGGAAAAGTCACCAGCGCCGTGATTGCAATGAAAACTGGGACGAGTGCCAAAGACAATCCCATCCGCGGAATCGAGGCAATCACCTCTGGCGTGATCGAAGAGCCAATCGCTACACCGAGCACCGTGCGAAATCCAAAGTTAAGCCATTTGTGCATTTGCAGTTCGACACCCAATAGGGCGGTGATCAAACAAAGGACAAGAGGCCCCATCAAAAAGGGCAGGGGCAGACCAAGATACCAGAACAAAAAGACGCCAAGGGCACCAATCGAATAGGTTTTTAGCTGGATCAACAGGTCCGACATGGGCGTCCTTTCTTCCCTGTCTTCGATCAATTTCCGACACAGGTAAAGTGAAACAGCCCGTATTTGAGGCGTGTTTCGCAGAGGAGAACAGCGGTTTGATGCAAGGGCTGACCTCAAGCGTAGCGGAGGCTGGACCTTTGGCATCGAATGGGGCATAGAGAAGTGGAATTTGCGGAGGCATCCATGGGCATTCTCAACACTCTTTTGCGTGCAGTCACCTGGTGGAACGGGCAAACCCTGAACACTCAAATCTATACATGGCGCAAGGGCGAGAAGGTTGGCGAAGACGACCAGGGCAATGCCTACTTCCGCAACAAAGACGATAGCAAACGCTGGGTGATTTATAACGGCGAAGCCGAAGCAAGCCGGATCGGCGCTGATTGGCACGGCTGGCTACACCGCACCTTTGACGAAGTCCCTACTGATAAACCTTTGAAAAAGAAATCCTGGGAAAAGCCGCATCAGGAAAACTTGACCGGCACAGCCTTGGCCTACGCACCCGCAGGGTCCATCCGCTCTGGCACTCCAGTAGAGCGGTCTGACTACGAAGCCTGGTCCCCGGAATAAACAGCAGAAAACTGATGGCAGCTCAAAACACTGAAATCGCAGTCGGTGGTGTCGTTCTTGCGGCAGCGCTGGGATTTGCAATCTATATGGGTCAGGCGAGCGGCTTTGCTGCTCGGTCTGATGGCTATGATCTGACAGCCTCCTTCCGGTCGATTGAAGGCGTGACAGTTGGCACCGATGTACGTCTGGCTGGAGTGAAAATCGGTACCGTCACCGGTATTGATCTGAACCCAGAGACCTTCCGGGCGGATGCGCGTTTAACGGTGCAGGATAATATCATACTTCCAGATGACACTGCCGTTGTGATTTCATCCGAAGGCCTTTTGGGAGGTAATTTCGTGGAAATCCTGCCCGGTGGTTCGCCTTTCAATCTGGAAGAGGGCGATGAGATCGAGGATACGCAGGGTGCTGTCAGTCTGATCTCACTTTTGCTGAAATTTGTATCGGGTAGCGGCGAATGAAGTGGCTTGGCGCTATAGCATTTGCGCTCTGTGCCTCTGCTGCTGGCGCCCAGGAGATTGTTATCGAAGAACTCGATGGGCTCGAAGATGGGATCACATTGCGTCAAACGCCGATCTTTGAGGAAATCGTGGAAGAAGTCCGCGCTGTTCCCGGAACCGGCGCAATCCTGCGTGGCCTTGATAAGATGAGCGGGCAGGTCGAGGACTTCGAACTGCAAAATGGCTATAGCATTGGCTTTGGCAACCTGCGGGTCGACCTTGCTGAGTGCCGCCATCCTGATGATAATCCCACCGGCGAAGCCTATGCGTTTCTCACTATTTTTGATGGTCCAGCGGTGGGAGACCCGGCGTTTCAAGGGTGGATGATTGCATCCTCCCCAGCGCTCAGCGCCATGGATCATGCCCGCTATGACGTCTGGGTTCTGCGCTGCACCACGGACGCCGCAGAAGGCACCGAATAGGCCTCGATATCTGCTGATTTGATCACCGCCTTCGCCAGGCGGTCGTGATAGTCGTCACGCGACAGTTCTTCCGCGCCAAGAGACTGCAAATGTGGTGTTAAAAATTGCGTGTCAAAAAGCTTAAAACCACATTGATCAAGATGGGTGGTCAGATAGGCCAAGGCGATCTTGCTGGCATCTCTGGCGTGGGAAAACATGCTTTCACCAAAGAATGCAGCGCCGAGCGTCACGCCGTATACGCCTCCAATTAGGTTGCCATCTTCTGACCAGACCTCAATTGAATGCGCCTGAGATTTGTTGTGTAAGGCTATGTAAAGACTTCTGATTTCCGTGTTGATCCAGGTATCATCACGATCAGCGCAACCATCTAAGACCCCTTCAAAATCTTTATTCAGGGTCACTGAAAACCCGCCCTGACGAATGCGTTTCGCAAGGCTGCGTGAGATATGAAAATCTTGGATGGGAAGAACGCCGCGACGTTTGGGATCGACCCAGAATATCTCTGGGTCGTTCCGATGTTCTGACATGGGAAAGACGCCCATGGCATAGGCGCGCATTAACATTTCGGGTGTGATAGTTCCCATATTATCGCGCGCCCAAAGGCATCACTCGTATGTGGCCTCCAGCCATTTTTCCAACCAGTGAATATTGTATTCGCCAGTATGGATGTCTTCTTCTTCCAGCAATTGGTGGAAGAGAGGTACGGTGGTGTCGATACCATCGATGATCAGCTCACCCAAAGCACGGTGCAGACGTGCCAAGGCCTCTGTGCGATCACGCCCATGCACAATCAGCTTGCCAATCAAGCTGTCGTAGTAGGGTGGGATGGAGTAGCCGTCATAAAGCGCGGAATCCATACGCACACCCAGACCGCCAGGCGCGTGGAACTGTGTGATCTTGCCGGGGCAAGGCGCAAAGTTTGGTAGGCGTTCTGCATTCAGACGGACCTCAATCGAGTGGCCGTTGATTTCCAGATCATCCTGACCAAAGGACATGTCCATGCCAGATGCAACACGGATTTGCTCGCGCACGAGGTCCACACCAAAGATCGACTCGGTCACAGGGTGTTCCACTTGCAGACGTGTGTTCATCTCAATGAAGTAGAACTCGCCGTTCTCGTAAAGGAACTCGATAGTACCAGCGCCGATGTAGTTGATTTTGGCAACCGCATCCGCACAGATCTTACCAATGCTTGCACGCTCTTCAGGAGAGATACATGGGCCCGGAGCTTCTTCGAAAACCTTTTGGTGGCGACGCTGCAGAGAGCAATCGCGTTCACCCAGATGCACAGCTTTTCCTTTGCCGTCACCGAAGACTTGGATTTCGATATGGCGCGGCGTGGTCAGGTACTTCTCGATATAGACTTCGTCGTTGCCGAAGGCCGCTTTACCCTCTGCACGCGCGGTCATGAAGGCCGATTCCATGTCAGCAGCGGTTTGCGCCACTTTCATACCGCGACCACCACCACCAGCTGTGGCTTTGATGATCACCGGATAGCCAATCTCTTCGCCGATCTTCTTGGCTGCCGCGAGATCCGGCACGCCACCGTCAGAGCCCGGAACGCATGGTACGCCCAGATCTTTCATGGTGTCTTTCGCTGTGATCTTGTCACCCATGACGCGGATGTGTTCTGCTGTCGGGCCGATGAAGGTCAGGTCGTGATCTTCGACGATCTGAACGAACTTTGCATTCTCAGAAAGGAAGCCATAGCCCGGGTGGATCGCCTGCGCGCCGGTGATTTCACAGGCGGCAATGATCGAGGCCATATTCAGGTAGCTGTCTGTGCCCGGTGCGGGACCGATGCAGACCGCTTCGTCGGCCATGCGCACGTGCATCGCATCGGCATCTGCAGTGGAGTGCACTGCGACCGATTTAATGCCCATCTCGCGGCAGGCCCGGATCACACGAAGTGCGATCTCGCCACGGTTGGCAATTAGGATTTTGTCAAACATACGAAGGCCTTACTCGATGATGACCAGAGGTGCGCCGTATTCGATGGTGTCACCATCTGCGACCAGGATGCGCTTCACAGTGCCGGATTTTGGCGCCGGGATATGGTTCATGGTTTTCATCGCTTCAACGATCAGCAATGTGTCGCCTTCAGAAACCGATGCGCCCACAGAGATGAACGACGGCGCGCCCGGCTCTGCCTGAAGGTAAACCGTACCAACCATCGGGGAAGTCACCGCACCCGGATGGCTTGCTGGGTCATCGTTAGACGCTGCTGGCGCGGCTGCTGGAGCTACTGCAGGCGCTGCTGCCGGTGCAGGTGCTGCGGCAACCGGTGCCGCTACTGGCGCGGCGACGGCTGCGGCTACAACCTCTTTCTGACGGCTGACACGCACGTTGATGCTGTCGTCTTCGCCGTATTCGCGCATGACTTCGATTTCGGTCAATTCGTTGGACTGCAACAGCTCTGCCAGAGCCTGGATAAAGGCGACGTCAGAGTCGGTGGTTTTTTTGCTCATGTTTGTCCTCTGCCGCGCGATGCCGCGCGAAATGTGTTTGTTTCCCCTAATGGACGCTTATAGGCCATATTTTCAGCGAGGAAAAGCAGGGCTTGACCCGTGAAATGACCCGATTTTGACTCGGCTAGGGGGAATTATACTGAAGAAGTCTCAAAGTGGCATTCCTGAGAGCTTTGCAACCAATTCTGCCAGCTTCCGCGCTCCGAATTTCTTCAGCAATCTCGCGCGATATTCCTCGACGGTGCGATAACTGATCTCCAGTTCCAATCCAATTTCTTTGGAAGTCATACCCCTACATGTCAGGATTGCGATTTCACGCTCGCGTTGGGTCAGGGAGACGACTGGGCGTTCGTCAGAAAGATCGGCGAAGGTCCAAACCCCACAATGAAACGGATTGTCGGGGCTTAAGGATTTTCCGCGAACACGACACCAAAATAGGCTGCCATCCTTGCGTTTCATTATGCGTTCATCGTGATAGGAACCTTGCTCTTCCATGGCGGTTTTCACTTTTTCGCCCATGGTTTC
The DNA here is from genome assembly GCF_026016445.1 of Cognatishimia activa. Taxonomy (NCBI): domain Bacteria; kingdom Pseudomonadati; phylum Pseudomonadota; class Alphaproteobacteria; order Rhodobacterales; family Paracoccaceae; genus Cognatishimia; species Cognatishimia activa. The sequence goes on from NZ_CP096147.1 coordinate 803,087, forward strand.
AAAGTCTTCGCGTGAAGCGTAAAATTCTGCGATGCTCTGTCCCCGGCATTCGTCGACCGTTTTCCCAAACATTTCCGCAAACGCGTCATTTGGTGTGCGCACGATGCGGTCTTCGAGCATGCAAATGCCAATGGGGGCGTGAGTAAAGGCAAGGTCTGAGATCGACATGGGCGCAAGAATGCACATGAATGAGGCATTGCCAAGAGGTGTTCGAGATTGAAGCAAATGCAATCGGTCGTTGACGAGGCCAGCTCGCTTACGCAGGGTAAGAAAAACTGTCGATAATGTGGGGATCAGGCGACATGATGCGCATTGCAATTTTATTGGCGGGGGCAATGACGGTTACAGGATGTCTTTCCGAGGAAAAAGCCTTCGGAAAGTCTGCGGGATACGGCCGCTCATATCATAGCCCTGTTCATGTTCACATTCCGCAGAATGCGCCGTCGATAACGCAACAGTTCCGCAAAGTTGAAGACAATGAACACTATGGATTGGATGTTCACGCTCCAATCGGAACACCCGTGATCGCTGCTGCCGGTGGGGAAGTGATCAAATCTTTCTGGGGACCGGCCTATGGTAACCAAATCGAAATATTGCACCCAGCTGATTCCTCTGGGAAGACCTCTCGCACTCGATATGTTCATCTTGAAAAGCGGATCGCAGAGGTCGGCGATCAAGTGGCGCGAGGAACCCAGATTGGGACACTTGGCATAACCGGTTTTTTGTCGAGTGGCTTCCCGCATCTTCATTTCGAAACGCTCTATCGAGGGACGAGCATTATTCATAGTGCAGAAGACCCGAACCTCTTCTGGGTCAACGGGGAAGGTAAGGTGACCTGTTTTGATCAAAGGCGCCATGCAGACCTAAGTTCAGAAAATTTCGTCCTGACTTATCCAGTGCCTTGTAAATAGACAAAAAAACCCGGCTCTGTGGCCGGGTTTTCATTTGATATCAAACGATTGGCTTAGTTGACGATGGTCGCCTCGGTTGCGGCGCGCAACTCGTCTTCGGTAACGCCTTCAGCCACTTCAACGATCTTCAGACCACCTTCGACTACATCGAGAACGCCGTAGTTTGTGATAATGCGATCCACAACGCCCTTACCGGTCAGCGGCAGAGTGCACTCTTTCAGCAGTTTGGACTGGCCATGCTTATTGGCGTGGTCCATCACAACAATCACACGGCCAACACCGGCCACTAGGTCCATCGCCCCGCCCATGCCTTTGACGAGCTTGCCCGGGATCATCCAGTTCGCGAGGTCGCCGTTTTCAGCCACTTCCATCGCGCCCAAAATCGCGGCCGCGATTTTACCGCCACGGATCATCGCAAAGGATTGCGCACTGTCAAAATAAGCGGTGCGGCGCAGCTCGGTGATAGTTTGCTTACCAGCGTTGATCAGGTCAGGGTCTTCATCTCCTTCAAACGGGAATGGGCCCATGCCCAGCATGCCGTTTTCAGATTGCAACGTGATGTCTTTGTCGCCCACATAGTTTGCCACCAGCGTCGGAATACCGATGCCGAGGTTCACATACATGCCATCTTCAAGTTCCTGAGCGGCACGTTCGGCCATTTGGTTACGATCCCAAGCCATGATTATGCCTCCTCACGTGGACGGGTGGTGCGCTGTTCGATGCGCTTTTCGTGCTCACCTTGAACGATGCGATGCACATAGATGCCCGGCAGGTGGATCGCGTCTGGGTCCAAGGAACCGACCGGGACGATCTCTTCCACTTCCAGAACGCAGACCTTACCGCAGGTCGCAGCTGGCACGTTGAAGTTTCGGGCAGTTTTGCGGAAGATCGCGTTGCCGGTTTCGTCCGCCTTCCACGCTTTGACGATGGCGAGGTCTGCAAAGATACCTTCTTCGAGGATGTAGTCTTTGCCGTTCCAAGATTTCACGTCTTTGCCTTCAGCAATCACGGTACCGACGCCAGTCTGGGTGTAAAAGCCCGGAATGCCCGCACCGCCTGCGCGCATACGCTCTGCCAATGTGCCTTGCGGGTTGAACTCCAGTTCCAACTCGCCAGACAAATACTGACGCATGAATTCGGCGTTTTCGCCCACATAAGATGACATCATCTTTTTGACCTGTTTGGTCTGCAGCAGAATGCCAATCCCAAAATCATCCACGCCCGCGTTATTAGACGCAAAGGTCAGATCCTTGGTGCCGGCCTCTTTGATCGCTTCTAGCAGCAGCTCTGGAATGCCGCATAGACCAAAGCCACCGGCGGCGATCAGCATGCCGTCTTCCAGAAGGCCATCCAGCGCTTCTGTCGCGTTTGCATAGACTTTTTGCATCGTCCTCTCCCTAAGAAATTCTCTTGAGCTTGGTATTGTTGAGGGGCAGGGGCAAGTCAACAACTACGGGTGTTTCCAGGTATTTCTACGGTTGCCCAAAAAAAGATGTATGATGGTGTGAACCTTTTGCCCTTAGGGGCGCACTTCTAAGTGCAAACAAAGGTAAGCGAGCATGGCTACAAAAGAGCGGGCGTTAGAGGAATTCCTGGTAGCAGGGGCTCGCATGCGTGATCCGGCGGCCATGTCCGATTTGGTGCGCCTGCGTGGGCCAAGGCTCTTGGTGCACGCCACACGCCTCTTAGGTAATCGTGACGAGGCGCAGGATGCAGTCCAGGACGCGTGGATCGAAATCTTTCGCAACCTCAAAGGGTTGCGCGTGGATGCAGCCTTTCCGGCTTGGGCTACTCGAATTGTCACTCGCCGTTGTGCGCGGATCATATCAGGCAATCAAAGAACCCGGAAGATCGCAGAGGAGTTGACCCCGATCACTGAGACGGAGGCCGAAACACCTTCGGATGATTTGAAACTCGTGCAAGACGCCATCGCCGAATTGCCACCACAACAGGCGGCGACGGTGGCGCTCTTTTACCTCGAAGATATGAGCCTAGCGGAGGTTTCCGTGGCTCTGGACGTGCCAATTGGCACTGTGAAATCAAGGCTTTCGCTGGCGCGAGAGCGGTTGAAAGCGCAATTGAAAGGAGCGTTTGATGACCAATAGAAATGACTTAGACAAGATGATTAAAGCGGCTCTGACGGGCCATGATCGTGAGATCCTGGACGGTACCGAAGAGCTCGGCTGGTTCGCACTGGGGTTGAAACAATTCACCGGGAAACTGGGCTGGGTGACATGGGTTCTGATGGTCGTACAGACCGCAATGTTCATCGCTGGAGCCTATTTGGGGATCAAGTTTCTCAACGCGACTGAACTGCTGCCCGCGGTGAAAAATGGGATCGGCTCTGCAGTTCTATTGTTGATGGCGACCCAGCTTAAGCTCAGCCTGATGCCGCAGATGCAGGCAGATCGGGTGATCCGTGAGGTCAAGCGCTTGCAGTTGATCATGGCCTCCCATCAAGACGGCCAATAGCGATGATGAAGGCTGCACAAATGCCCTTGCAATCGACCATATACTCATGGATCAATCGAGCCGGGCGGTACAATGCGCTCGGATTTTGAGGAGCATTCACATTGGTTCGCGTAGTTTCGATTTCAATGTTAGCGGTTTTGGCTGCGGCCTGCGTTCCACAGGAAGGTTATTCAGGTATCAACGATCGCGACACAGCCTATACTTGTGATGAAATCATCAAGCTTGATCTCATGGGGATGAACGCCGCTGATATTGATCCGGATCTACTGCCCGAGAAAACGCGGATCGTGAAACCCGGGATGATGGTGACGATGGATCACATCCCGACGCGGTTTAATCTGATTGTCGATGATGATGGCGCGATAACGCGCTGGTATTGCGGATAAAAAAGCCGGGCTAGAGGCCCGGCTTTGTTTATTTTGCAGCGGTTTTTTTCTTCGCGGCAGCCTTTTTCTTGGCTGGCGCTTTCTTTTTCTTCGCACCTTTAGCCGCAGCCTTCTCGTTGACCAGCTCTATGGCCTTTTCAACGGTCAGGTCTTTGGGGTCGATCTCTTTCGGCAGGGTCGCATTGACCTTTTCCCACTTAATATAGGGTCCATACCGGCCTTCCATCACGCTCATGGTGCCGCCATCCGGGTGATCGCCCATTTCGCGCAAGGCCTTTGCGGCAGCACCGCGACCACGGCCTGGGTTTGCGCGCTTTTCAGCGAGCAACTCCACCGCGTGGTTCATGCCAATATCAAAGAGGTCTTCAAAGTTCTTGATGCTGACATAGACCATTTTCTCTTCGTTTGGAGACTTATGAGAAATGTAGGGTCCAAAGCGGCCGAGGTTTGCGGAAACCTGATTGCCTTCCGGGTGATCGCCAACTTTGCGCGGTAAGGTAAGCAGTTGGACTGCTTTCGCTAGATCCACGTCTTCCGGGGACCAGCCAGGCAGATATTCTTTGCCTTTTTTGGGCAGGGATGTTCGGCGGGGCTTCTTGTTTTCAGGCGTTGGCTCTCCGCGCTGAACATAGGGGCCAAATCGCCCATCTTTCAGCCAGATTTCATCTTCGCCATCGGTGCCAAGCAGCTTGTCGTCACCTTCCGAGCCCGCGATGGTGCGCGTGTAGTTACACTCAGGATAATTGCCGCAACCAACAAAACCGCCGGTGCGAGAGGTTTTCAGGTGCAGCTGACCTGTGCCGCATTTCGGGCAAATCCGTGGGTCAGAGCCGTCTTCACGTGGCGGGTAAAGTTGTGGTGCCAGCGCCGTGTCCAGAATGGTTAAAACCTCAGCCACACGCAGATCGCTGGTTTCTGCAATAGCTGCAGAGAAATCGCGCCAGAAATCGTTCAGGACCTGTTTGTAGTCCATATCGCCCGCGGAGACGTCATCGAGGCTGGTTTCTAAGTTCGCGGTGAATTCATAGCCGACATACTTACGGAAGAAATTCATCAGGAAGATCGTGACGATCCGTCCTTTTTCTTCGGGGAACAGACGGTTCTGTTCCTTGCGCACATATTCGCGATCCTGGATCGTTGTGATCACCGACGCGTAGGTGGACGGGCGGCCAATGCCCAGCTCTTCCATACGCTTCACCAATGTCGCCTCAGTGTAACGCGGCGGGGGTTGCGTATGGTGCTGCAGCGCCAGAACGCCAGCGTTTTCGGACAAGATCGCTTTCGCGTCGCGCAGCATGCCGCTGTCGATGACCGAATCCTGTCCTGTCGCCTTGGCGAATTGATCCATCAGGCCTTTGCCACCGAATACGATCGCATCGCCCTGTGTGATTTGCGGCAGGCGCTTATCGTCGTCATCCTCACGCGCCACATCATCGCGGCCTTCTTCGTAGACGCGCATGAAGCCGTCAAACAGAACCACCTGACCATTCGCGCGCAACACTACCTGACCATCGTCAGAAGCGATATCAACTGTAGTGCGCTCCAGTCGCGCGCCTTCCATTTGGCAGGCGAGGGTCCGTTTCCAGATCAGATCGTAAAGCTTACGCTGATCGTCTTCGGTTACTTTCAACTGAGAGGCATCACGGGTCATTTCCGTCGGGCGAATACACTCGTGCGCTTCCTGAGCGTTCTTGGCTTTGTTTTTATAAATACGTGGTTGTGATGGGACGTATTCGGCACCATAGCGTTCAGCAATCGCGTCGCGCGCGGCAGACACAGCCTCTGGGGCCATATCGATACCATCGGTACGCATATAGGTGATATAGCCCGCCTCGTAGAGACGCTGAGCTGCGTTCATACATTGTCGCGCGCCCATGCCGAATTTTCGGCTGGCTTCCTGCTGCAAAGTAGATGTCATGAAGGGTGCTGAAGGATTGCGGTTGGCTGGTTTGGCCTCAACCGATTTCACCGAAAGATTACGGGAGGTTACAGCCTGAACCGCAAGTTCCGCAGCGGTGCTGTCCTTCAGGGACATCTTGTCAAGCTTGTCACCACCAAGAACCGTCAGGCGTGCTTCGAATTCCTTGCCGCGCGGGGTTTCCAGCAGGGCTTTGACAGACCAGTATTCCTGCGGATTGAAGGCTTCGATTTCTTGCTCGCGTTCCACAATCAGACGCAGACAAACCGATTGCACGCGACCTGCGGAACGGGCACCAGGCAGTTTGCGCCACAAAACCGGCGATAGTTTGAAACCCACAAGATAGTCCAGCGCGCGGCGGGCCAGATAGGCTTCCACCAATGGCTCGTCCACCTGACGTGGGTTTTGCATGGCCTCGGTGACCGCTGCCTTCGTGATCGCGTTGAACACGACACGAGAGACAGGTGTGTCTTTTTTAATCGCACGACGTTTGCGCAGGGCTTCTTCGAGGTGCCAAGAAATCGCTTCTCCTTCGCGATCGGGGTCGGTCGCGAGGATCAGTGCGTTGTCTTCTTTCAAAGCGTCGGCAATGGCTTTGACATGGGGGCGGGACTTTGTGTCGACTTCCCATGTCATCGCAAAATCATTTTCCGTATCGACCGATCCATCTTTGGAAGGAAGGTCACGGATATGGCCGTATGAGGCCAGAACTGTGTAATCAGAGCCCAAGTATTTATTGATGGTTTTGGCTTTCGCCGGGGACTCTACTACGACAACTGGCATTCAATTTCCTCTCGACTCAATTCGGTCGGCTTATGGCGGCCAAAAATGTGGGGCGAAAGAGGGGAATGTCAATGATTAGGAAAAACTGTCTGAAAAGAGCGTGTATTGTGCAGCACTTTTGGCCTTATGTTCAGTTGCGGCGCAAAAGCCCACTTTCTGTGCGAGCAATTTGTCCGGCGAGTTCTAAATCAACGACGGCAGAAGTGGCGATATGAGTGGGTGAATTCAGGTCTCTTATCAACCGATCTTCCGCGACGGGCGCCTGTGAGACACGATCGATGATCTGACGATGCAGGTCTGTTGTATCACGAAGCGAGGCGGGTTCGGCTGCTGGCTGAGTGGCCTCCAGCCTGAATTCAGCTTGTTTCGGGGCAGGGGCGATTGGTGCGAGCGCCTCTATGACATCAGACGCCGACCTCACAAGTGTTGCTCCATCCCGAATCAAAAGGTTGCAGCCCGAGGCGCGTGTCTCGATGGGGTGACCTGGAACCGCCAGAACATCGCGTCCTTGATCGAGAGCGTTTCTTGCTGTGATGAGCGATCCTGACTTTGCTGCGGCCTCGACCACGACCACAGCCTGAGACAGGCCAGAAATGATACGGTTGCGGATCGGGAAATGGCGTGCTCTGGGATGAAGGCCCATTGGCTGTTCCGACAAGATCAGACCCTGTGCTTGGATTTGGCGGGCAAGCTCAGTGTTTTCTACGGGGTAGATCACATCGATACCAGCGGGAAATACGGCTATGGTCCCTGTTTTTAGAGCTGCGAGATGGGCGGCTGTGTCAATCCCACGCGCCAGCCCGCTGACAATGACATGATCATTCGAACCTAATTCATCGGCCAGACCTCGGGCCATGCGCGTCCCAAGTGAGGATGCATTCCGTGAACCAACCAGGGCAATCTTAGATCGAGTAAGCAATGAGGTATCGCCCTTAGACCAAAGCAAAGGGGGCGCATCTGGCAAATCGTAAAGGTCTTTAGGGTATGACGGGCCGCCATGAAAAAGTGGCTCAGCCCCGAATTTTTGCGCAGCGATAAACTCTGCTGCCGCAATCTCTTCTGAACACGGTTCATAGTCTTCCACACCAGCCTGTGCCGCCACTTCCGGAAGGGTTGCAAATGCTTCGGCGATCGAGCCATGTTCATTTAGCAGTCGGAAAAAAGTAGTTGGCCCCACGCGGCGGGAACGCAAGAGGCGAAGCCAGAGAAATCTATCTTCTTCCGTGGTCGGTGGGAGTTGGGGGTGAATGGAAGAATGTGGAACGTCCGTCATCCGTGCCTCCGCCTGCTTGCGGAATCACTATGGGGTCATCCTGGTTAATGAGGGGTAAAGGTGCTCAGAGCCACCCTCATTCGGTTGACGATTGACGAACTAAAGTTTGATTTGAACTGAATTTTACTGATGGCGAGATCAAATGAAGCACGCTAACTTGCCCGCATTTGAGCACTTCTTTCAGGACTTTGTAATGATAAAGCCTTTTATAACCACTCTCGTATTTTTGCTATCCCTCGTTGGCTGCGTGAAGGAGGTTGGGCTGCTTCAAAGCCCCAATGCAGAACCGGGGTCAAACCTAATACCTCCGAGTTTTGCGGGTAACTTTTTTACTGAGATATGTTTGACCACAGCACCCAGTTTCGAAAACGTTCCTCAAGCAATTTCTGGCGAGCCTTTTGTTCAGCATCAGGAAACTGGAACCTACTTCCATAAGTTCGCGGATTTATCGATTAAGGTTCATGATTATGGGTGCTCTCTGGTGTTTAAGTCAGAGATGAGCGTTGGTGAAACCATTTCTGAACTCGCGAAGGGCGTTGCTAAAAATGCCGAGAATTGGGGCGTCGAGATTCCAAGAAACATGGACATAACTTCCAAAAAATCGCCAGATGGAAATGGCCGGTATTTCCGCATTGGTCTTCCTAGACCCTGATATTTAGTGAGTATGTTAAGTTGCTTTGCCTTGCAAAGCTCAACTAGGCGCAACAGCTTTGCGCCTAGAAATATACGAGTGATGAACAGCGAGACTTAAGTCGCTGAGCCACCAACAGTCAGACCACCCATCAAAACAGTGGGCTGACCAACCCCGACGGGCACCCATTGGCCTGCCTTGCCACAATTGCCCATGCCGGGGTCAAGCGCCATGTCGTTGCCGAGTGCTTTAATTTGCATCATCGCGGTGGCACCATCACCGATCAGCGTTGCACCTTTCACCGGCGCGCCGACCTTGCCGTCTTTCACGTGATAGGCTTCCGTGCAGGAGAAGACGAACTTGCCGTTGGTGATGTCGACCTGACCACCACCGAAACCAACCGCGTAGATTCCATCCTTCAGAGACTCGACCAGATCAGCCGGATCATTGTCGCCCCCAGCCATATATGTATTCGTCATCCGAGGCATCGGTGCATGGGCGTAGCTCTGGCGGCGCCCGTTGCCGGTTGGGGTCACACCCATAAGACGCGCGTTTTGGCGGTCTTGCATATAGCCCTTCAAAATACCGTCTTCGATCAGAACGTTTTTGCCAGATGGTGTACCTTCGTCATCGACCGTCAAAGATCCGCGGCGATCTGGGATCGTGCCATCATCGATGACTGTCACACCTTTGGAGGCAACTTGCTCGCCGACACGGCCAGAGAAGTTTGAGCTGCCTTTGCGGTTGAAGTCACCTTCCAATCCGTGTCCAACCGCTTCGTGCAGCAGAATACCGGGCCAGCCTGGGCCAAGCACCACTTCCATTTGACCGGCTGGGGCAGGGACGGCCTCAAGGTTCACAGCGGCCACGCGCAGCGCCTCGCGCGCCTTTGCTTGCCAGTCACTCGGATCAATCAATCCATCAAGCCCCAAACGACCACCGCCACCGGCGCTGCCGCTCTCGCGGCGGCCGTCTTTCTCGACAATCACCGACACGTTCAAACGAGTCATGGGGCGGGTATCCATAATCCGAGTGCCGTCTGGGCGTAGGATCACAATTTCCTGGATGGATGCAGCCATAGAGGCGCTTACCTGAACCACGCGCGAATCCAAATCTCGGACGAAGGCGTCGATCTCGCGCAGGGTTTCGATCTTTACTGGAAACGAAGCGCCTGCGATTGGGTCTTCATCTGTATAAAGCTTGCGGTTTGTTGGCAGGGGCCCATCTGCGTAGCTGCCGCCGCCATCACCCACTGCCAGACGCGCGGTGGCGACAGCACGTTTTAAGGCCGCTTCAGAAATCTCACTGGAATGAGCGTAACCCGCAACCTCGCCATTGACGGCCCGCAGACCGAATCCTTCGGAAGCATCATAGCTCGCGGTCTTGATGCGACCATCGTCAAATACCAGCCCTTCAGCGCGGCGACGTTCCAGAAACAACTCGCCATCTTCTGCTCCAGCAGTGGCTTCGCGCAGCATTTTAAGGGCGCTGCCTTCATCGAGCGTGGTCTCAAATGGGTCGAATTTGCTCTGCATGGGGCGCTCCTGCCGCTGATTATTTGATCTGACCCCGGCGAAAAACCGGGAGGAATTTTGATATAAATCAAAAAAGCGTCTGTTTGACGCAAGCATATTCCTTTATCTGCGCCTCAGAATATGGTTCATAGCACCGACAAAACAACGGGATTCCGTCCATTGGGTTGGAATCTCCCCGAAGATACGACCAAATACGCAACCGATCAGGGTGACACATGCGAATTCTTTCGACCCTCATGGGCCTCTGGGCAGCTTTCCTAGCGCTTCCAGCACTTGCTCAAGACGCCGAACATCTCGGCAAGCCAATTGAAAAAGGACTGGGCTTTCAACCAGCCGTCACCGAACTGTCTCGTGACATTCAGTCTCTGGACAACATGATCAACTACATCATCTTCGCCATTGTGATCTTTGTGGCGGTGTTGTTGGTGATCTGCATGGTGCGCTTTAATCAGCGCGCGAACCCGAACCCAGCGAAGTTCACACACCACACACCAATCGAGATCGCTTGGACCATCATTCCAATTCTGGTTCTGGTCTTCATCGGTGCCTTCTCTTTGCCAGTGCTTTTCAAGCAGCAAGAGATCCCAGAAGGTGAGCTTTACATCAAAGTGACCGGCCACCAGTGGTACTGGACATATGAATACCCAGAGCAAGAGCTTGAGTTCGACAGCTACATGCTCGGTCACCCAGCAACTTTGGGTGAAGGCGACGAAGGCATTGAGCCGTTCGTTCTGAACGACGCAATGCGCGCCAAGCTGGTGGAAACTGGCTACCAAGAAGACGAATTCCTGCTGGCAACCGACACACGTGTGATTGTTCCAGTGGACACTGTTGTTGTGATGGGCGTGACCGCGGATGACGTGATCCACTCCTGGACCATCCCATCCTTCGGCGTAAAGCAAGACGCAGTTCCTGGCCGTCTGGCGCAGCTGTGGTTTGAAGCAGAGCAAGAAGGTGTCTACTTCGGTCAGTGCTCTGAGCTTTGCGGTAAAGACCACGCCTACATGCCAATCACAGTTGAAGTTGTGAGCAAAGAAGCCTTCGCTGAGTGGGTTAAGAAAGCTCAGGACGAACTGGCGTCTAACGGCACTGTTGCAACAACTTTCCAAGTTGCTTCTGCAAACTAAGTAAAGTCTGGGCGCGCCCGTCGCGCCCATTCCAAGATGCGGGAAGGCCAGGCCTTCCCACCTGAACAGGATACATCATGAGCGACGCCAGCATTCATTCGCAAGCGCACGAGAACGAGGCCTCCTTCGGAGACTATTTCGCTCTTTTGAAGCCACGCGTGATGTCCCTGGTGGTGTTCACCGCCATGGTGGGTCTGCTCGCCGCACCTGGCGGGGTTCATCCGTTCATCGCATTTTGCGCGATCTTGTTCATTGCGATTGGTGGCGGTGCCTCTGGCGCGCTGAATATGTGGTATGATTCTGACATCGATCAGGTCATGTCCCGCACCAAATCCCGCCCGATCCCATCAGGTAAAGTGACCCGCGAAGAGGCCTTTGCAATTGGTATTACCCTTTCTGTGATGTCTGTTGTCATGCTGGGCCTTGCGACCAACTGGTTCGCCGCTGGTTTCCTTGCCTTCACAATCTTCTTCTACGTGGTGATCTACACCATGTGGCTTAAGCGCTGGACCCCGCAGAACATCGTTATTGGTGGTGCGGCAGGTGCTTTCCCTCCGATGATCGGTTGGGCGGCTGTGACCGGTGGTGTCTCGATTGAGAGCATCCTGATGTTCACGCTGATCTTCATGTGGACCCCTCCACATTTCTGGGCGCTTTGCCTGTTTATGAAATCTGACTACAAGGATGCGGGCGTGCCGATGCTGCACGTCACTCATGGCCGTGCCGTGACCCGTAACCACATCCTTGTCTACACTCTGCTTCTGGCAGCGATTGCCATCGGTATGGGTTTCACCTCTGTGGGTGGCTGGATCTACCTGACCGTCGCTTTCGTAATGAACGCGATTTTCGTCGTGGGGGCTGTCTCGATCTGGCGCCGTTCTGACGCTCAGTGCGAGGCAGACAATCACAAGCGAGAAAAGAGCTTCTTCGCCTTCTCGCTACTGTACCTATTCCTGCACTTCGGCGCGATCCTGGCTGAAGTTGCACTGGCGCCTTATGGCTTGGGGGGCTGGTAAAATGAGCTTTCCTGAACAGCACGAAATTCACAAACGCCGCTTTGGCCGCAACCTTGGTGTTGCGCTTGTGCTGGCCGCATTTGTCGCGTTGCTTATGGGCCTGACCGTTGTCAAAGTCACCAGAGGTGACTTTGAGCCTGCATCGATCCAGCAGGGGGCGGACAATGGATAAGAACGCAAAAACCGTGCTGAAGCTGGCTGGCGTCGGAGCGACGATGCTGGGGTTGGCTTTTGCTTCCGTTCCTTTCTACGACTGGTTCTGTCGCGTGACTGGGTTTGGCGGCATCACGCAGCAGACTGATGCCGGTTCTGAGATGATTTTGGACCAGACCATCAAAGTTAAATTTGATGCCTCCAAAGATCGTAATTTCGATTGGGAGTTCAAACCTCAGCAATTAGAGGTCGAACTGAAAATCGGTGAAACCGGTCTGGCGTTTTATGAAGCTTACAATCCGACAGATCGCCCGATTGCAGGTCAGGCGAGCTTCAACGTCGCACCCTATGAAGCCGGCGCCTTCTTTTCCAAGATCGAATGCTTTTGCTTCACAGAGCAGGTCTTGATGCCGGGCGAGCGCATTGACATGCCGGTGACCTTCTTTGTGGATCCGGAAATCACCGAAGATCGCGACGCGAAATACGTTAAAGAGATCATTCTGAGCTATACGTTCCATGAAATCGATCTCCCCGAAGAAATGGCGGCCTTGACCCATGATGGTCTGGCTGTAGAAACAGAAACTAAAGAAACCTCCAACGAGGGATAACTCCACATGGCGCACGCTAAAAACCACGATTATCACATTTTGCCGCCGTCGATCCTGCCATTCCTAGGCGCGGTTTTCGGCTTCTTTATGCTGTTTGGCGCAGTTCTGATGTTCAAGGACATGGGGTCCTGGATGTTCTTGGCTGGCCTGGCTGGCGTTCTGTACGTCATGTTTGCCTGGTGGTCTGAAGTCACCAAAGAAGGTCAGACCGGCGACCACACTAAGGTTGTTCAAATCGGCCTGCGCTACGGCTTCATACTGTTCGTGATGTCCGAAGTCATGTTCTTCGCAGCATGGTTCTGGAGCTTCTTCAAACACGCAATCTACCCAATGGGCCCAGACAGCCCTCTGGTTGACGGTGTGTTCCCTCCAGCGGGCATCGAAACATTTGACCCATGGCACCTGCCGCTGATCAATACTCTGATCCTGCTGTGCTCTGGCTGTGCAGCAACTTGGGCGCACCACGCTCTGGCGCATGAAGACAACCGCAAAGACATGCGTAACGGTCTGATCGTTGCCATCGTTCTGGGTGTTTTCTTCACCATCCTGCAGGCCTACGAATACAGCCACGCAGCCTTTGGCTTCTCTGGTTCCATCTACGCTGCGAACTTCTTCATGGCGACTGGCTTTCACGGTGCACACGTTCTGATCGGCACGATCTTCCTGTTCGTCTGCCTGCTGCGCCTGCAGCGTGGTCACTTCACAAAAACCCAGCACGTTGGTTTCGAAGCAGCAGCTTGGTACTGGCACTTCGTTGACGTGGTATGGCTGTTCCTCTTTGCAGCTGTCTACATCTGGGGTCAGTAAGACCACTCAAAAGGTTGCACCTTTTGCTGAGATAAGATTATAGCAAGTCGCGGCGAATATCATTCGCCGCGATTTCGTCTTTCAGGGGCCAGCGCATCGTGCGTCGTTTATTCCTTCCATTGTTCTTTGGCATCGTCGGCACAGCAATTCTGCTGAAGCTGGGCTTTTGGCAGGTGGATAGACTGGCGTGGAAAGAGGCGGAACTTGCGCGCATTGACGCAAAGATCGCTGACGCACCCATTGCCGTTCCTAAAGCACCCACCGAGGCACAGGACGAGTACCTGCCGGTAACTGCGACTGGCCAAACCGGAGCAGAAGAGCTCCATGTTCTTGCATCCAGCAAACAGACGGGCGCGATCTATCGTGTGGTTACGGCCTTTGAAACAACGGATGGACGCCGCCTGCTACTGGACCGAGGGTGGGTCAAACCCTTCGCTAAGGACGACGTGCGCGGGACTGTTTCGGCAACCATTGTCGGCAATCTACTTTGGCCTGACGAGCGCAGCAAACACACGCCTGAAAACGATGTCGCCGGCAACACTTGGTTTGCTCGGGATATTGCCGAAATGGCCGCCATATTGAACACAGAACCTCTGCTTGTCGTCCAGCGCGATATCGTAGAAGGCTCACCCGAAATTACTCCCATGCCGGTGACATCCACCGGTATTCCAAACGATCACCTGCAATACGCCGTGACATGGTTCGGACTGGCTCTGGTCTGGATCGTCATGACGCTGTATTACCTGCGCCGCATGCGCACACGAGAAAAGGTCTAAACGCCGTGAAATACATCTCTACCCGGGGGAATGCCCCAGAACTGAGCTTTGCCGAGGCGATGCTAACCGGTCTTGCACGGGATGGTGGCCTCTATGTGCCAAAGAAGATTCCGACTCTGAACCAAGAAGACATCGCTGCGATGGCAGGTCTTTCCTATGAAGAGATCGCGTTTCGTGTGATGAAGCCTTTCATTGGCGAGAGTTTCACCGACGACGAATTCCAAGGCATCATTGCCCGCGCTTATGAAGGTTTCCGTCACGATGCACGCGCGCCATTGGTGCAGATGGGGCCAAACCACTATCTGTTGGAGCTGTTCCACGGCCCAACGCTGGCCTTCAAAGATTTCGCTATGCAGCTCATTGGTCAGCTATTCCAGTTTGAGCTGGAACGCCGCAAAGAGCGCGTGACTATCGTAGGTGCCACCTCTGGTGACACCGGCTCGGCGGCGATTGAAGCCTTCCGTGGTCTGGACAATGTAGATGTCTTCATTCTCTTCCCGCATGGCCGTGTGTCTGACATCCAGCGCAAGCAGATGACCACGCCTGATGATGCCAACGTGCATGCACTGGCGCTGGAAGGGGACTTCGATGACTGTCAGGCCCGCTTGAAGGACATGTTCAACGACTTTGACTTCCGTGATGGCGTGAAGCTTGCAGGCGTGAACTCCATCAACTGGGCGCGGGTTCTGGCGCAGGTGGTTTATTACTTCTCTTCCGCTGTGTCTCTGGGTGCTCCGCATCGCAAGGTCAGCTTCACCGTGCCAACCGGCAACTTCGGTGACATCTTTGCAGGCTTCATCGCCAAAGAAATGGGTCTGCCGATTGAAAAGCTGGTCATCGCGACCAACCAGAACGACATCCTGCACCGCACTATGGAAACCGGCGCTTGCACAAAGGCTGGCGTGACCCCGTCCATCAGCCCATCCATGGACATCCAGGTCAGCTCCAATTTCGAGCGCGCCTTGTTCTTTGCCTATGACAAAGATGGCGATGCAGTGTCTCAGCTGATGGAAGAATTCAAAGACGGTTCCTTCACCATCAGTCAGGGCGCCATGGAATGGCTACGCGAGCAATTCGCGAGCGGTCGGGCGTCTGAAGAAGAAACCAAAGCCACCATCAAAGCAGAATTCGCAAACACCGGCGAAGTCCTTTGCCCGCACAGCGCGGTTGGCGTAAAAGTTGCAAATGAGCAGCTTTCGGAAACACCTATGATCACTCTGGCAACAGCCCATCCAGCGAAATTCCCGGATGCGGTCGAAGATGCTATGGGCGCACGTCCAGGCCTGCCACCGCATATGGCGGACCTGATGGAGCGTGAAGAGCGTGTCTGCAAAGTGCCAAACCAGCTGGCGCTGCTTGAAACCATTATCAAAGACCGGATTGCCGCACGTTGACAGTTAAACTTCACACACTCTCCAACGGGTTCCGCATTGTGACCGAGCATATGCCCGGTCTGCAATCTGCGTCGATCGGCATCTGGGTGACCGCAGGTGGGCGTCATGAGACGCCTCAGCAGAACGGCATTGCGCACTTTCTGGAGCATATGGCCTTCAAAGGCACAGAACGCCGCAACGCGCTTCAGATCGCTGAGGCCATCGAAGATGTGGGCGGCTATATCAACGCCTACACTAGCCGCGAAGTCACAGCTTACTACGCGCGTGTTCTGAAGAACGATGTGCCACTGGCACTGGATGTCATTGGTGACATCCTCCTGAACCCTGTGTTCGACCAACGCGAGATTGAGGTTGAGCGCGGTGTGATCCTGCAAGAGATCGGGCAGGCGCTGGATACACCCGACGACGTAATCTTTGACTGGCTACAGGAGCGCGCTTACCCGGATCAGCCGATGGGCCGTACCATTCTGGGCCCAGAAGAGCGCGTGAAAGCTTTCGGTCGCGATGACCTCAGCACCTTTGTAGGCCAGCATTACGGCCCAGAGCGCATGGTGCTCGCCGCTGCTGGTGGCGTGGATCACGATGAGATCGTGAAGCTGGCTGAGCAGATGTTTGGCGGTATGAAACCGGGCAATGTCCTTATCGATATGCCAGCACGTTTTGCAGGCGGTGAGTACCGTCAGGAGAAGTCACTGGAGCAGGCGCATTTCGCGCTGGGTCTGGAAAGCCCGGATTATCGCAGCGACGACATTTACACGGCCCAGATTTACTCCGTTGCGCTGGGTGGCGGCATGTCTTCGCGTCTCTTCCAGGAAGTGCGGGAAAAACGTGGTCTTTGCTATACGATCTATGCCTCCACTGGCGCCTATGCCGATAGCGGCATGACGACCATCTATGCTGGCACATCAGGCGAGCAAATCGGCGAACTCGCGGCGATCACCATCGATGAGCTGAAGCGCGCTGCGGATGATATGTCCGAGAAAGAAATCGAACGCGCGCGCGTTCAGATGAAAGCAGGCATGCTGATGGGTCTTGAAAGCCCATCAAGCCGCGCAGAACGCCTCGCGCGCATGGTTGCGATCTGGGGCAGGGTGCCTGGTCTTGAGGAGACAGTTCAGAAAATCGACGCCGTGAGCAATGAGGACGTGCGCAAATTTGCCGAGCATATGGCCGTGCAGGCTCCAGCTGCACTGGCTCTTTACGGCCCTGTGTCTTCTGCGCCCGCTCTGGATCAACTGCAGGAGAGGCGCGCGGCTTGATGCTTCTCACCCGGAAGAAAGTCCGCCTAGAAACCGAACGTCTGACGCTTCGGCCACCGGTGCATTCTGACTTTCGGGAATGGGCTTGGCTGCGCGAAAGCAGTGCGCAGTTTCTGGTGCCATGGGAGCCCGTTTGGGCGCATGATCACCTGAGCCGCAAAAACTTCACCAACCGGGTCTATTGGGCACAGCGCTCGATCAACAGTGGCTCCGCCGTGCCTCTATTCATCGTGGATCGCGCGCAGGACACTTTGCTTGGAGCCATTACGCTGGACAATATTCGTCGCGGCCCTGCACAGTCCGGCACGCTTGGCTATTGGGTGGGCGAGAAATACGCCCGCAATGGATTCATGCGCGAGGCCATCGAGGCTGTGGCGCATTATGCCTTTCACCAGCTTGATCTCAGCCGTCTTGAAGCCGCTTGTCTGCCAGAGAATGCGGCCAGCCGTGGCTTACTTGAAAAGTCCGGGTTCAAATACGAAGGCGTCGCGCAAAGTTACCTTCAGATCAATGGGCGCTGGCGCACCCATGTACTTTATGCCTGCCTGCGCAACGACCGGCGTGGGCGGACAAGCGCTGGCTGATCTCGCAATTCGCTGATTTGTGATATCCTCCTGCGAGGAGGATCGATTATGCGCGCGTTTACTGTCTTTCTACTGTCCCTCTTTTGGGCCCTTCAGGTCTCTGCTCAGGAGCGGCAACCCAGCCACTGCATCGCCATTGCCGATGCCATGCCTGAGGCGAGATATATTCACCGGGCGGCCTTTGATGACCCGGTGGCGCAGGACAGTATCCGCGTTCGATATATCAACCACGCGGCTTTCCTGTTGCTCACCGAGGGCGGTGTGTCGGCGGTGACGGACTTCACTGGCTTTATCGGGACCGCACCTTTTCTGCCTGATATCGTCACCATGAACCATGCGCATGAAAGCCATTGGACACCTTTTCCTGACCCCGCCATCACGCATGCCTTGAAGGGCTGGGGAAATGGCACTGAAGGTGCAGATCATCATTTGACGGTCGGCGATCTTCTGGTGCGCAATGTCCCAACAGATATCCGACGTGGCACCGGCGTTGAGATCAAGGGCAATTCTATCTTCGTCTTTGAAGCTGCGGGGCTTTGTGTTGGCCATTTGGGGCATTTGCATCATGAACCTGACGATGCTCAATACGCTGCGCTGGGGCGCTTGGATGTGGTCATGGCGGCGGTGGATGGCGGACGCACTCTGGACCTGCCTTCGATGAAACGCGTGCTCACGCGACTAAAGGCTTCGGTTGTGATCCCGATGCACTGGTTTGCGACAGGTACGCTCAATCAGTTTCTGGACGATATGTCAGATACCTATGTGATTGAAAACAAAGGGGCACATGCGCTGGAAATCTCGATAGCATCACTACCCGATCGGCCTACCATTGTTGTTTTGCAGCCAAAATACCTGACCGCACCATAAACCACTCGACCTACGCGATGGGCGTGGTAGGCCTTAGCCATGTCTGATCACACTTACATCCTCCTTTTGCGCGGCGTGAACGTGAGTGGTGCGGGAAAACTGCCCATGGCTGAGCTACGCAGTCACCTTGCGAAGGCGGGCTATGAGGGTGCCAAAACCTATATCCAATCTGGCAATATCATTCTGAAAAGTCAGCAAGACCGGGACGAAGTTGGGACGCGTGTTCAAACGCTCATCGACAATGAGTTTGGGTTTAGACCGCCTGTCATTGTGTTGAGCATGAGAGACCTGGAATGCGCCATTCAAAACAATCCATTTGAGGTTGCTGAAAAGAGATTTCTGCACCTGATATTTCTCAGTGAAAATGCGGCTTTGGATGCGGAGGGGCTAACGTCGTTTTGTACAGCAGGCGAAGAGTTCCACCTCGACGGTTCGGTGTTTTATCTTGCGACGCCCAATGGTCATGGTCGATCCAAAGCCGCTGAAAAGCTGGACAAATTCCTGACTGCAGACGTAAAAACAGCGCGCAATCTGAATTCTATTGAGAAGATATTGGCCTTAGCCAAGTCCCTCTAGCGACGCCTACAAGGACAAACATGACGTTGAAACCGGCCGATCAAAGCTTTCTCACTGCGCTTGAGGCTCAATTGCCCGCAGGTTCTTTGAAGGCACCAGAGCCACGCTATCTGGAGGAGCCGAGAGGGCGCGCCAGAGGGCAGGCGGGTGCGGTGGCCCTGCCGAGGTCCGTCGAAGAGGTCAGCACGATCCTGAAGGCCTGCCACGCCGCCAGTGTTGCAGTGGTGCCCTATGGCGGCGGAACCGGGCTTGTGGGGGGGCAGCTCAGTGAAGAGCTGCGGGCCCCTCTAGTAATTTCGCTAGAACGCATGAAGCGGGTCCGGTCGGTCGACGCGCAATCCAACGTCATCGAAGTTGATGCGGGCTGTATCCTTGCGGATATTCATACCGCAGCCGAAGAAGTGGACCGCTTGTTCCCGCTCTCCCTTGCGGCCAAAGGCTCAGCGCAGATTGGGGGCAACCTTGCGACCAATGCAGGGGGCGTGAATGTGCTGCGTTATGGCAACGCGCGTGATTTGTGTCTGGGGCTAGAAGCGGTTCTGCCAAACGGTGACATCTGGCATGGGCTTTCGCCATTGCGGAAAGACAACACGGGCTATGACCTGCGCAATCTATTGATTGGCTCTGAAGGAACGCTTGGCATCATCACGGGTGCTTCGCTCAAGCTTTCCCCGCAGCCTTCCGCGCATGAAACCGCGTTGATGGTGGTGCCAAGCCCAGCGGCTGCTTTGGACCTTTTAGCACTTGCACGTGATATGGTCGGAGAAGCGGTCAGTGCCTTTGAGCTGATGTCAAAACAAGCGCTGGAGTTTCTGGCTGAAAAGATGCCAGAGGTGCGCCAGCCTTTTGCGGAGTTCCCCGAATGGTTCGTGTTGATCGATTTCGGCCTAAGCCGCGCGCAGGCGGGGCAAGCGGCGATGGAAAGTCTTTTCGAAGCGGCTCTGGAACAAGAGCTTGTCAGTGATGGCTTCATTGCATCGTCAGACAAACAGCGCGATGAATTCTGGGAACTGAGGGAAACCATTCCTTTGGCCAATCGCGCCGTCGGTTCGATCAGCAGCCATGATGTGTCATTGCCTTTAGATAGGCTGCCTGAATTCATCGACGCGGGTCAGACGTTGATTTCCAGCTTTGAAGGCCTGCGCCTGAATTGTTTTGGCCACCTCGGAGACGGCAATCTGCATTTCAATGTTTTCCCACCCAAGGGCATAGATAAGAAAGAATTCAGCCACTTACAGTCTGAAGTTAAATCTTCTGTCCACGATCTTGTTGCCCAGTTTGGCGGCTCGTTCAGTGCAGAGCACGGTGTTGGAAGATTGAAGACCGACGATCTGCTGAAATACGGTGATCCAACAAAAATCGCCGCCATGAAAGCCATTAAGGCGGCGTTGGATCCGAAGGGGATTATGAACCCCGGTGCAGTGCTGAAGGCCTAGAGGCCTTCAAACTCGCAAAGCACATTCACGTCCATACCCATCTCTTCGAGCCGCTTGCGACCTCCAAGATCGGGCAGGTCGATGATAAAGCTACAGGCGACAATCTCACCGCCCAGGCGCTCGACCAGCTTGATGCCCGCTTCTGCGGTACCACCAGTCGCAAGCAGGTCATCGACGACAAGGATTTTCTCGCCCGGAGAGATAGCGTCGTCATGCACTTCGACAATCGCTTCGCCGTACTCCAGTTTATAATCCTGTGAAATCGTGGTGCCCGGGAGCTTGCCCTTCTTGCGGATTGGCACAAAGCCCACGCTCAGCTGGTGTGCAATGGCGCCGCCAAGGATGAAGCCACGTGCTTCTAGGCCAACAACTTTGTCGATCCGCTCCCCAGCATAGGGGTGCAGCATCTGATCAATGGCCATCCTAAAACCACGTGGGTCAGCGAATAGGGTGGTCACGTCACGAAACAGAATACCCTCGTGCGGAAAGTCCACAATGGTGCGAATGTAGTCTTTTACGTCGTTGGATTTACGCATCTTTATCCCCGAGATAAGTTTCCTTCGGTTTGACCTATGGCGTTTCTGAAGGCAAGGGCGAAGCTCTGCAGAACTTCGCTTCGTGCGACCACTTCACTGTTTATGAACTGCGACGCAATGTGGCCGTCAAACCGGCCATGGCGATCAAAGTTGCCCCTCCAGCGCGTGTCAGCCACATCTGGATATTCGGACGGCTGATCTGTGACCGCATTGCGTTGGCTCCTAACGCAAAGAGCAGCGCGTTCACTCCAGCAATGCCTACAAAAGTGGCAATCAGAATGGTCGCCTGCGGGGCGAAGGCTGCCTCTGGCTGAATGAACTGCGGGACGAAAGCGATGAAGAAGGTGTTTGATTTCGGGTTCAGCGCGGTCACCATCGCCAGATCACGAAAGACCCGCGCAGGTGGTTGGTCGGCCGGTTTTTCCGCAAGCATCGGTTTGCTGGCAGGGCTGCGTAGCATTTTGATGCCAAGATAAAGCAGATAGAGCGCACCGACCCATTTCAACACCGTGAAGGCGGTGGCTGAAGCGAGAAACAGCGCGCCAAGACCGATCACCGAGCATGTCATGGCGATCAAATCGCCAGCGGCTACACCAAGCGCAGATGCCACCGCAACGCTTCGGCCTTGCGTCATCGCGTAGCTTAGCACCAACAGTACTGTAGGGCCGGGAATAATCAGGAGTGCGGTAGACGCTGCCGCAAAGGCCAGCCAAAGATCAAATGCCATCTGAACCTCTTAAATAAAGTTACCGAAAGCAAAGACAGCCGATTGCGGCAGCGTCAAGAGTGGTTAGCCAAGAACACGGCCCGCGACCGCATCGAGTTTCGCGACAACTTCCGGATCACGGGCATCTGGAGCTGTCAGGATCGCAAACTCCAGAGCCTTGTCACAGCCATGAGGGCAATCTTCGCGCTCGGCGCCCAATAGCTCTGGCAGGCGTTTCACCATATCGCGGGCTTTGTCAGCATTGCCCATCAACGTTTGGATGATCTGGGTGACGTCGACTTCGCCGTGATCCGGGTGCCAGCTATCATAATCTGTGATCATCGCGACAGAAGCGTAGCAAAGCTCTGCTTCGCGCGCGAGTTTCGCCTCAGGCATATTGGTCATGCCGATCACGTCACAGCCCCAGCTTTCACGGTACATTTTGCTTTCCGCCAAGGTGGAGAATTGCGGGCCTTCCATCGCCAGATAGGTGCCGCCGCGGTGCATGTTGATACCTGCTGCCTTTCCGGCGGTTTCGCAGGCATCCGACAGGCGCGGGCAGGTTGGATGTGCGACACTTACGTGAGCGACGCAGCCCGTACCGAAGAAGGATTTTTCGCGTGCAAAAGTGCGGTCAATGAATTGATCTACAACGACAAAATCGCCTGGAGCCATTTCTTCCCGAAACGAGCCGCAGGCGGAAACAGAGATCACATCGGTTACGCCAAGGCGTTTCAAAGCGTCGATATTGGCGCGATAAGGCACTGTGGTTGGCGAGTGCTTATGACCACGGCCATGGCGCGGCAGGAAAGCCATTTTAACGCCATTCAAAGACCCGGTTAGGATCTCATCAGAGGGGGCGCCCCAAGGGGTCTCGACCTTGGTCCAAGTCGCGCCTTCAAGTCCGTCGATATCGTAAATGCCCGAGCCGCCGATCACGGCAATCATTGTGTCTGTCATGACAAATCCTGTCCTGTTGGTTGCCTCATTTGTGGCGAGCAATCTGCCCGGATGCAACCTAATCGATCTTTAAAGTCCGCGATTTTCGCTTTGTTCTGAAAAGTCTGCCATAGCGTCGGAAAACCCATCAAGCGGCCAGGTCAAATCCTGTGGGTTGCCGTTGCGATCGCGGAAGGTAAAGCGGAAGTCCGTGCCGTTTTGCATGGCTTGCAAAAGAACATCGGCGTCATCGCCATCAAAAGTGCAGGACAAACCGGTCAGGCAACCCACACGGCGGGTTCTCCAGATGTCTTCACCTTTGTCTTCGATGCGAAATCCATTTGGGGAAAACAACGTTCCAGGCTCAAGTCCAAAGTCGACTTCTAATCCGTCATCTCCGTTCACGACAAAGAAAAATTGCGCGGCAAATTCTGGGCGAGGGGAGAAAACATCAACATAGCGAAGATAGCACCGCTGCTTCAGCCCGTCAGCTTCTTCGCGTTCATCACAAGATGAAAGGTAAATCCCAAATTGCTCGAAATGCGTCACCTTCCAATTGCTGGCCGTGTCATTGCCCTCTAGGTCCTGAGCTGCCGTAGAGGTCGCCAGGACCATAGTAAGAGCTGTTATCAGGTGTCGCATCGCCGTCTCCGAGTTTTTGCCAAATCTTTGGGCGCAGCTGGGCAACAGAGCAAATCACGTTCGCGCGAAAGGGGCGTGAGGCTTGTGAACTAAGGGGATTTCCGATACGTGGCGGGCAACGAAGCTTCCTCCCGATTGGATTATCCGATGAAACGCGCTGCATTGGCGAATTTCGCCAAGAATATCTCTCCGCCCAACCTGTCGATCATGCAGGATGAGGGCTGGTCCATCCCTCGTGTCCGTACCGAACTGCTCTCTGGTCTGACAGTGGCTTTGGCGCTGGTGCCAGAGGCGGTGGCCTTTGCCTTTGTGGCAGGCGTGCACCCGTTGGTGGGCCTTTATGCAGCCTTCCTGATCGGTCTGATCACGGCGATTTTTGGCGGTCGTCCGGGCATGATCTCTGGCGCGACGGGGGCCTTGGCCGTTGTCATGGTGGCCTTGGTTGCGGAACACGGGGTTGAGTACCTCTTCGCAACCGTGGTTCTGATGGGTATTTTACAGGTCGTTGCGGGGGTGATGCAGTGGGGCAAGTTCATTCGCCTTGTCCCGCATCCGGTGATGCTTGGCTTTGTGAACGGTCTGGCAATTGTGATCTTCCTCGCACAGCTTACACAGTTCAAAGATCCAGCGGATACATCACTTTGGCTGCAAGGTACGCAGCTTATCAGCATGTTGGGGCTTGTAGGTCTGACCATGCTGATCATCTGGGGCCTGCCTAAGATCACCAATGTAATCCCGGCGCCTTTGGCGGGGATCGGTGTCGTTGCACTGCTCGTGATTGGTTTTGGTATCGACGTGCCAACCGTGGGTGATATGGCGTCAATCAAAGGCGATCTGCCACAGTTCCATATCCCGTTTGGTGAAGGCCTTGGTATCTATGGCACGCCTCTGGCACCATTCAACCTAGAGACGCTTCAGATTATCCTGCCATACGCCATCATTCTGGCGGCGATTGGCCTGATCGAAAGCCTTTTGACCCTGAACCTAGTGGGTGAAATCACAGGCAAGCGTGGCGGTGCCTCCCAAGAATGTATCGCGCAGGGCGGGGCAAACATCGTGACCGGTTTCTTCGGCGGTATGGGTGGTTGCGCCATGATTGGTCAGTCGATGATCAATGTGAAATCTGGCGGTCGTACACGGATCGCTGGCATCGTTGCCGCGCTGTTCCTGCTTCTGTTCATCGTGGCCGCGAGCCCGCTGATCGAGCAAATTCCTCTGGCGGCACTCGTCGGTGTGATGTTCATGGTGGTGATCGGTACCTTCGCGTGGAATTCGATCAAGATCATGACCAAAGTGCCTCTGACTGATGCCTTCGTGATTGTGCTGGTGACCGTTGTGACTGTGGCGACCGACCTTGCGATTGCCGTGGTTGTGGGTGTGATTGTCTCTGCATTGGCTTACGCGTGGAATAATGCGCGCCGCATCCATGCGATTGAGCGAGAGTCCGTCACTGACAAAGGCGCGAAGGTTTACGAAATCCAAGGGCCGCTGTTCTTTGGTTCCACAGATGGTTTTGTCGAAATTTTTGACATCGAGAATGACCCTGAGAGCGTCATTGTAGACTTCAAATATAGTCGCGTGGTGGACCAATCTGCCCTGCAGGCCATTGAAGCTGTCGCGAGCAAATACGAGACCGCAGGCAAGAAATTGACCCTGCGCCACCTTAGCCGCGACTGCCATCAGCTGTTGACCAAAGCCGGTCACCTGATGGTCGACAGTCAGGATGACCCGGAATATGGCATTGCCGTGGATTACAGCGTGCGTACAGGTATTTTGGGTAACCACTAAACCCTTCATTATTGATAAATAACAATGGATAAACCGAGGTTATATGACCTCGGTTTTTTGCTTGCCTAAGTGGTTCCGCTGTCGATCTGGACCTTCCTCGCGAATGTGCTGATCTGTCGGCTTATTTGGTTGGGCGTTTCAGCGAGAAGACGGTCTCAACCGCGCTGTAGTCCAAGTATCCGAGCCGTGCGAGGGGCTGATAGCTTGTGACATCAAGCACTCCATCTTTCAGATGCTGATCCTGAATGTGGATACCGGTGACGGAACCAATGATCAGTCGATTGTTAGGACCATCAAGAGTGATGATTTGCTGAAGGCGACATTCCAGACTGGCAGGTGCCTCTAGAACGCGTGGGCAGCTTATGGTCTCACAATCTGATTGGGTCAGGTTCGCCAGCTCGAATTCATCGACATTTTTGCTCGCAGGCGCTGAAGAGGCGTTCATTGCGTCACGCAGATTGCTTGCGACAAGGTTGATGCAGAACTCTCCGGTTGCGCGGATATTTGAAACCGTGTCTTTGCTGTCCTCTTGGTCTGCTTTGGTACCGGTCGATGCAAAAATCACTTGCGGGGGATCATCTGCGATGGCGTTGAAGAAAGAATAGGGCGCTAGGTTGGCGACACCTGCGCCGTCGCGCGTGGATATCCAGGCGATTGGGCGCGGGGCCACTATGGCCTTAAACGGATTGTGTGGCAGGCCATGGCCATTTTCAGGTCTGTAGAACATCGATGATTCCCAAGAATTTGCACCTCATGTTTGCTCATGTCGAAGTCACATGGTAGTGGCGAATTTACCGAAATTCGGTGACGGCAGGAAAGGGCGGGCGCAGGTGTTTCACCTAGCACAGGAAGACAAGGATGATTGGTGGGAGGTTGAGGCCCTTTACGACCTTTGCTTTGCGCCAGGTCGTGAAGCGCTGTCGTCTTATCGTCTAAGAGACGATGTGGATGCCGTTGCCGGATTATCCCTCGTTGCTCGCGATAATGATCAGATTTTGGCCGGTGCTATTCGGTTTTGGCCAGTCCGCATTGGCGCCCATTTGGCGCTGCTTCTTGGTCCTGTAGCTGTGCACCCTACACGACAGGGTGAGGGTCTTGGCGGTTTTCTGATCCGCGAGAGTTTGAATAAAGCCAAAGCCATAGGTTGGGATCGCGTGATTCTAGTCGGAGATGCGCCGTATTATTCCAAGTTTGGTTTTGAGCGGTTGGACAATGTGGTCATGCCACCTCCGACCAACCCAGAGCGTGTGCTGGGTTTCGCACTGTCCGATGGCGCGTGGGATAATGTCACAGGACATGTGGAACGGTATGTTAAGGGTTGAAACATTGATTTGACTTCCCACTTTGAAGTCAAAGGGGGACCTATGCGCGACCAACCGTTTGTCATTGTGGATACTGAAGAAGAGCTGACCCGCTTGGTTGTCCGCTACCAAAACGCCGGAAATGTGGGCATTGAATTGCTCAATCTACTAGGTGCTCAGGCTGATGGTCTGGTTGATGGCTTGCCGCGCCCGGTGCGTGATCGCCTCGAAGGGGCAACTGAAGCCGCACTGAAGCAAGCCATGAAGGCAGCACATGGCTCGCGTCGTATTATCAAACCTGGCCAGCCCAGCTGGTTGCAGAACGCCGTTGCAACGTCCATGGGCGCTGCTGGTGGTATTGGTGGAGTGGGCACAGCTCTGGCGGAGCTTCCGCTGACAACTACGATTCTGTTGCGCACCATACAGGATGTGGCGGAAGAACTAGAATTCGACCCGCTGTCTGAAAACGTGCAATTTGACTGCATTCAGGTTTTTGCTGCTGCTGGTCCATTGACACATGACGACAATGCAGACCTTGGATTTCTGGGCGCACGCATGGCCCTATCGAGCGGTGGCATGCAGAAATTGATGGCGTGGGTTGCCCCGCGTTTGGCTGCAGTCTTTGGACAGAAACTCGCGGCACAGGCTGTCCCGGTGCTTGGAGCAGCTGCCGGGGCTGCAACGAATTACGCGTTTATCAACTACTACAGAGAGATGGCGCATGTGCATTTCGGTCTGCGACGGCTGTCGATTGAAGCGGATCTGGACCACCCTGAGCTGTTAGAACGCTTCCGTAGTCACACCTTGATCACGCAGCAGGATTAAGCCCGCGCGTTGGCGTTTCGCATGTATTCTCGGACAGCCCCGCGAACCGATTGATCCCCACGTTCACGTGCCTCCACGATGATGTCACGCACGTCAGAGATATTGGTGCGTCGCAGGATGCTTTTGACAGGCCCAATCGATGCTGGCCGCATAGACAGAGTGCGTAGGCCCATCGCCGCAAAGCAAACGGCCTCAAGCGGACGCCCGGCATCCTCGCCACAAAAGCTGACAGGCGTGTCGGTGCTACGGCAACGGTTCACAATACCTTCAAGGAAGGTCAGGAAACTGACGTTTAGCGTGTCGTAACGACGGCGCACGCGCTCGTTTTCACGGTCTGCAGCAAAGAAGAATTGCTTTAGGTCGTTCCCACCGATTGAGATGAAATCAACCTCCTCAAAGAATTTCTGAGGCGCAAATCCAAGCGATGGTGTTTCCAGCATCGCGCCCACTTTCAGTTCTTCCGGAAGAGGGTGGCCCAGAATTCTTTCGCGCTCGACCGCTTTGTCCATCTCCGCCTTGGCGGCTTTGTATTCATCATATTGAGCGATAAAGGGAAACATCACCGTCAGTGGACGGCCCGCGGCAGCACGTAGAAGTGCCTGCAGCTGCATGCGCAACACGCCCGGCTTATCCAGACCCACGCGGATCGCGCGCCAGCCGAGGGCAGGGTTAGGCTCATCCTGAGGGGCCATATCAGGCAGGACCTTGTCCGACCCGATGTCCAGGGTTCTGAAGACAACCTGCTTGCCCTTTGCGGAATCCATCACACGTGCATAAAGCTCTGCGAGTTCCGTGCGTCTGGGCATTTGATTGCGGATCAGAAACTGCAGTTCTGTACGGAACAGGCCAACACCTTCTGCGCCCGATCCCTCCAAAGAGGGCAGGTCAGCCATGAGACCCGCATTCATTTTCAGGCTAATTGTGGTGCCATCCAATGTCTCTGCAGGTTTGTCCCGGATGGAGGCATAGCGCACCTGAGCATCCGTGCGCATTGCCATTTTGTCTCGGAACGCGGTCACAACCGATTCATCTGGCCGCAGATGAACAACACCTTCATCCCCATCGACCATAATCTGATCGCCATTCAGGGCTTCGGTTGTGATGCGTTCGGCATGTACGATCAGCGGGATCGCCAGCGCGCGCGCCACAATGGCGGCATGGGATCCAACGGAGCCTTCTTCCAAAACCACACCTTTGAGCTTGCGATCATATTCAAGCAGCTCTGCTGGACCGATATTGCGCGCTACGAGGATGGGGTTGTCTGGCAGTTCTGCGCCTGTGTCTTTGCCTTGACCGGTCAGAATGCGTAGCAGACGGTTTGAAAGGTCATCAAGATCATGCAGCCGATCACGCAAATAGGCATCTGTCGCCTGGGCCATGCGAGAGCGGGCGGTAGATTGCTCTTTTTCAACAGCCGCTTCAGCAGAAAGGCCTTGGCTGATGTCTTGTTCCATACGGCGCAGCCAACCTTTGGAGTTGGCAAACATCCGGTAGGCTTCCAAAACCTGTAATTGGTCCTTATCGCCACCAGCCGCACCTTCAAGCATGCGGTCCACACCGACGCGGAGCTCTTCGATCGCGTTATCAAGCCGTTTCAGCTCGGCTTCAGGATCATCTGCGATTGGGTTTGAGACAACCACACGTGGTTCGTGCAGCCAAACCTGGCCTTCAGCCGCGCCTTCTTGGGCAGTGCCACCTTTGATCAAAACCGACTGCTGGTGCAGAGGCGACAGGGCTGCGCCCTCGCCAACAAATGCACCAAGTTCTGTCATCTCGGCGATCACCATTGCCACAACTTCAAGCGCGTAAACTTCGTCTGATGAGAAATCGCGGGACTGACGAGATTGTACGACTAGAACGCCAAGAGTCTCACCCAGACGCTGAATTGGAATACCGCAGAATGAGCTGTAAATTTCTTCGCCGGTTTCCGGCATAAAGCGGAAACCACGTTCTGATGGCGCATCAGCTGTGTTGATCACCCGACGACGCTTTGCAACGCGACCAACAAGGCCTTCGCCCACACGAAGCCGTGTCTGGTGCACCGCAGCCGGGTTCAAACCTTCGGTCGCACAGAGCTCAAGTGTTTCTGGATCGCGAAATAGATAGATGGAACACACTTCCGTGCCCATGGAGGACGCGATCAAACGTGTGATCTTATCCAAACGGGCCTGACCAGCAGCATCCTCTGCCATTGCTTCACGCAACCGCAAAAGTAGCTTTCGGCTTTCGCTCTCAAAGTTGATCGCCATAAAGGTTTTTCCCAATGTTCCGGAGATTAGTTATAGGGGACGAACTGAATCGTTGGAATACTTAGTTCCCAGACTTGCGTTATAATCGAGACGCTTGATCAGAATTTCGGCAGTCGACCGGTAGGACGCGTTAGATCGCTCGATAATGGCCTCGACTTTAATCTAACTTCCTTGCGACCAAGCGCAATGAAGGGAGCTTCAATCAAACGATGGCAAACTGCCGCTGCCCCAAACGTTGCTAAACTGGATATGAACAGCAGACCAAATTCACCGGAGATGGAGGCGACGAGGTGTCTGACCGGTTCGTGTAAGAGGTATATTGAATAGCTGTAGGTGCCGATCTGTGCGATGAAACTGGATTGATGCAGTCTCGAATTTCGCAAGAACTTAGATCCGCAAGTTACTGAAAAGATAACGTAAGATGTAATCCAGGCGGTTGCATTCGATGCTAGGCTCACCCGTGGATGCTCAAAGAAACCAAATCCAATCATCAATGTCGCAATTGCACATAGAATGAATACCAGATTTGTAAGGATGAACCCGCGTTCCGAGAGCAGACGGTTCTCAAAACAAAACCGAGCAAAGCCAAGAAGCGCGGCATTTAGCATCAAAAGACGCCCGAATGGGAGCCTCTGCTCCAGTCCGACCGAAAGAAGGCTGACCACAATCAGAAAGCCAGAGAAAGCCATACAGGCATAGGCGAGACGTTTTGGTTTAAAACTCATTAAGAGCAGGCAAATCATCCCATACCAGACAAATTCCAAAGATAGGGACCATGACACGCCCAAAAGACCGGGAGAACCTGCGAATTCAAACAGAAGCAGCGCGTTTGTGATGAGATCCCAAAGATGCAACCCATGAACTAACTCTGAATACGGCGTTAGACCAAAGACACCCATCAAAAGCACCACAAGCAAAGTCACCCAGAACATCGGCAATATGCGGAGCAGGCGTCTTATCCAGAAAACCCGCCAATTGGGCGTATTGGCTAAGCTCATCGGGATGACATAACCGCTGATCATGAAGAAAAGCACCACTCCGAAGACACCAGCGCCAAGTTCCAGAAATGGTTTTGAAACCTTAGGAAAGAGGCTTTCCAGATAATGCTGGGCAACCACAGCCAAAACTGCGATGCAGCGAAGACAGTCGAGATAAGGAAGGCGCATGGGGCACTCTGGCGTTTGTCATGTTCAATGCCGCTATGCTCGAAAGATATGGTTAACAAAAAGAAAAGGCCGCTGCGAAGCAACGGCCTTGATTTGTTGGATAATCTGAGGTGAATCAGGCTGCTTTGTCGAGTTCAAATGCGTCATGCAGCGCTTGAACCGCCAGTTCCATGTACTTGCGATCCACCAGAACAGAGATCTTGATCTCGGAGGTGGTGATGACTTTGATATTGATGCCTTCGTCAGAAAGCACTTTGAACATCTTCGCAGCGACACCGGACTGAGAGCGCATGCCAATGCCAACCACAGAAACTTTCGCAACTTCAGTATCTGTAACCAGATCGTCGTAGTTGATCTCTGTTCCTTTGATCGCGCCCATGGCCTTTTCCGCGCGGCTCACCTGATCGACAGGCAGGCTGAAGGTCATGTTTGTGCGGCCATCTTCAGAGATATCCTGAACGATCATATCGACGTTCACGCCCGCATCTGACAGCGTACCAAAGATGATTGCAGCAATACCCGGGCGATCTGCCACGGAGCGTGCAGTCATCTGAACTTCGTCGCGGGAATAGGCCACACCGGCCACAACATTGGATTCCATGATTTCATCCTCATCGCAGACGAGCGTACCAGCCTCGTCAGATTGTTCTTCAAAAGAGCTTAGAACGCGCAGTTTCACTTTATAACGCATCGCCAGTTCAACGGAACGGGTTTGCAGAACTTTCGCTCCCAAAGAGGCCAGTTCAAGCATTTCCTCAAATGCGATCCGGTCGAGTTTCTTGGCTTTCGCGCAGATACGTGGGTCAGTGGTGTAGACACCGTCCACGTCGGTATAGATGTCGCAACGTTCCGCATCAAAGGCCGCCGCAAAGGCAACAGCGGTTGTATCTGAGCCCCCACGTCCCAAAGTCGCAATGCGTCCTTCCGGCGTAAGCCCTTGGAAACCCGCCACAACAGCAACTTTCATACCTTCGCCAAACTTTGCGTTGATATTATCGGTAGGGATTTCTTCAATACGCGCTTGGCTGTGCGCAGAGTTTGTCAGCAGCGGAACCTGCCAGCCTTGCCAGCTGCGGGCCGGAATGTTCATTTCCTGCAAGGTCAATGCCATCAGGCCTGCGGTCACGTTTTCACCAGAGCTAACAACCGCGTCATATTCACGGGCGTCAAACAGAGGCGAGGTTTCATTCACCCAGCCGACCAGCTCGTTGGTTTTCCCAGACATGGCTGAGACAATGACGATCACGTCATAGCCCTTGGCCACTTCCACACCCACGCGTTTGGCTGCGCGGCGAATGCGGTCCAGGTTGGCCACCGAGGTGCCACCAAATTTCATCACCAATGTAGGCATGTGTCGTGTCCTGCCTTTTGCATCTATTCAAGTTAGCGGGCGGTTTACGCGCAGTTGCTGTCGGAAACAAGGATGTGGCAGGTGCTATCAGCTCTCAGATGACGATCTGAGACAAAAAAAATCGGTCCGCAAAGGATTTTACCGTCCAGCCAACCAAGGCTTCCAATTTAGCAGAATTTTCATTGGCCCGGGTCCGCTGAACAGGTCTAGAAAAAGAATCAATAGGCGTGATCTTTACCATCCCACGTACGAAAACAGCCGGTTGTTTCCATTGAAAGCTCGTCAAATCGGGCTATCAATCCATCGGCCGCTTCATCCACGCTGATGTCCCCTTCGGAACCGCCCATATCGGTTCTGACCCAACCTGGATGATAAATGCCAACGGCAATACCGTCGTCGCGCAGGTCCGTTGCTAAATTGCGACCTAGGTTAAGCGCGGCTGCTTTTGAGGCTCGATAGATATAGCTCCCACCCGGAGCACGTGTGTGGCTGGCCATCTGGCTGGAAATAATAACCACCTTCGCGGCGCCTGCCGCGCGCAGATTTGGTAGCAGCGACTGGATTGTTTGGAATACTCCGGTGACATTTGCCGCAAAGCTATCAGCCCAGAGGCCTGCACCATATCCGGTTTCCAGAGTTTCACCTTTGTCGAGGTAAACCCCAGCATTGCAGATCAGGAGATCAATTGGTTTACCATCCAGCTTTTGCACCAGAGCTTTAAAGCTTTCAGGCGCAGTGACATCCAAGGGAAGATAAGGGGCACCTGCGCGAGACGTTCCGAGGGCTTCGGTCGGCATCGCCTCGTATCTAGACAGTATCGCTTGCCCAATCCCGCGATTGGCGCCTGTAATGAGTACAGTCATGAATTCCTCGAATTTGTTTTGAAAATCAGTTGGATTTGCGACCAGGCAAAAATGGCAGAGGCGCAACGGGAACTCCATCCTCAATCAAGCTCTTGGCTTCTTCCGCATTCGCTTCGCCATAGATAGCGCGATCTGGAGCGTCGCCAGTATGAATCGCACGGGCTTCCTTGGCAAAATTTGTGCCAACATAGTCCGAGTTGGACTCGATCTGTTTCTTCAGCTCAACAAGCGCTTGTTCTGCAGCACTCGCAGGTTCTGACAGCGGTGTCGGTGATCGTTCTGATGGTGCAGTTTCTGCCGGAGGTGTTGCTGCAGAGCGGGCTGGGCGTACACGTGGGGCCATAATGGCCTTTTCAACATGGCATGATCCGCAGACCGCGCAAGTCACCATCCCAGTCTGACGCAGCTTGTCGAAAGCTTCGGCATTCTGAAACCAGCTGTCAAATAGGTGCCCTTCAGAGCATTTCAGCGCATATTGGATCATATTAAGGGGTCCGTGTTCACAAGACCTACATATTCTCGCCGTAGAATGGGATCAAGCGGTAGGGCGTCATTCGCTTTCAGAATTGCTATCGAGCGGCAGCCCCATAGCCTCTGGATCAAAGGACTTGATCAGCCGCGCCAATTCTGGCTCACGCACAAGCTTCGCGGCTTTTTTGGGATTGAACCATTTGCGACGGCGCTGACCCACTTCAGGATAAGTCTTCTTAAGTTTGCGCGTAGCAACGGGATAAACGTTTACCAGACAGGGTAGGGTGCCAAATCGAGTGTTCGTCTTATAGTAGGAATAGACGCCAAGGCATTGATCTGAAACTTCGCCTTTAACACCAGCTTCTTCCCAGGCTTCTTGGCCCGCTGAAACGGCAGGGCGTTTACCAAGCATTGGCCAGCCCTTCGGAATGATCCAACGACCGGTTCGACGACTGGTGATAAGCAAGATCTGAAGCTCATCGTTTTTGACACGATACACCAGCGCGCCAAATTGGCTGCGCACCTCGCGTTTCTTCGCTTTTGGTAATTTGATCGGAAGTTGCACTGTCATCCTACCGAATACCGGTCACTGCTCGTTTCTCTTATTTGATGTACCTAAATTATACAATATTCGCAGGTTAGCAAATTGATGATCTATTGCCGTCTCCAGACATGGTTTGTGTGATTGAAGTTTCTGAATGGTTTCCACGCGCGGCGATGGTGGCGGTGCTGCAACCTCAGCCGAACTCAATACGAGCGCTCCGTAGCCCTCTTTTATTTTCCTGGGAAACTGTGGGGCAGGATATGGGATTTCATGGGTGTCGGGCTGAAATTCCGTTCTTATCGGGCTGAAAGGGTCGTGCCTTTACCCGTTATTTCTCGCTTATTTAGAGAATCCATAGTTGGTAATTGAATTTTTCTGGGAATTTTAGGGAAGTTTTGCACCACTCAGGAAATTGGCTTATTTTGTGTAGGTTTTCACCTGTATCACTAAATGAGGTGTCTGTGGGGCGTGGTTATGCGTTTTTCTCAACAAAATAGGGGTGTGATCTTTTGGTTGCGGTCCAATTTTTCCCACGATTTCCCAAAATTCCTGTTGATTTCCATAAATTCCCATGGCATCCCTGTATTCAAGATGAGGACGGGAGTTAAGGGGCGCTAAAGACCCCGAATAATAAAAATCCCAAGTCAGGTTTCATACAGGCCCCGCTTTCATCGAATTAAGAGATCCGGCGCGCGGGCGAGCAGACATCCCCCCAGGTGGCGCGCGCAGCTGGACATACCCCGCAAATGCGGGACGAGGGCGGCGAATTGGGCAGTGGCAGCAGCTCAATTCGCCGTTTCGTTTCTAGCGGGGCGAATTGAAGACGGGACGTAACAGAAGGGCGGGTCAGGACAGTGGCACGCAGATTCAGAGGTGAAAGCCACCACAAGGTGGATACGAAAGGCAGGGTGTCTATCCCGGCCTCTTTTCGCCGTGTGCTTGAATCTTCTGATCCCAACTGGAAATCCGGTGAAACGCCTGAACTTGTGATCGTCTACGGTGACCACCGCCGCAATTACCTAGAATGTTATACTATTGAAGCCATCGAAGAGGTCGATGATAAGATAGACGCGCTTCCACGCGGCTCGATGGAGCGTAAGATGCTGCAACGCCTGTTCCATGGTCAGTCTTTCCCGACATCGGTTGATGAGACAGGCCGTTTGGTTCTGCCGGCCAAGCTGCGTCAGAAAATCGATTTGGATAAAGAAGCCTTCTTTATTGCTGCCGGTGACACCTTCCAGATTTGGAAGCCAGAAACCTATGAGGCAGAGGAGCTTTCCGCCACCGAAGAATGGCTGGATGAGCTGCCCGATGATTTTGATCCGCTGATCTTCCTTGATCAGAAGTCGGAGAGCTAGAGCATGGCTGAGAACGCATCAAATAAGTCCGATGCTCCTCACATTCCCGTTTTGTTACGCCCGCTTTTGTCGGGCGTTTCGCCTGTTTCAGGCACCTGGCTTGATGGCACCTTTGGGGCCGGGGGCTATACCAAGGGTCTGCTGGAGGCAGGAGCAGACAAGGTCATTGGCGTAGACCGTGACCCGCTTGCCTTCCAAATGGCATCAGATTGGATCGGCGATTACGACGGTCGGATTGAGCTGGTGGCTGGTGTCTTCTCAAAGATGGACGACTATGCTCACGATCTGGACGGGGTTGTGCTCGATCTTGGTGTTAGCTCGATGCAGCTTGATCTCGCAGAACGCGGCTTTTCCTTCATGAAAGACGGCCCGCTTGATATGCGTATGAGCCAAGACGGACCTTCTGCGGCTGACATCGTGAACAACGCCGATGAAGCGGAAATTGCGGATATCCTTTTTCATTACGGGGAAGAGCGCGCGAGCCGTCGAATTGCGAAGGCCATCGTAAAGGCACGTGCCACGGAGAAGTTTAGCTCCACGCTGCAACTTGCTGACCTGATTGAGAAAAACCTGCCACGAACCAAGCCGGGCCAGAGTCATGCTGCCACCCGTAGCTTTCAAGGCCTGCGTATCGCAGTGAACGATGAATATGGCGAATTGTTCCGTGGCTTGATGGCCGCAGAACGCGCTTTGAAACCCGGCGGATTACTCGCGGTGGTGACCTTCCATTCGATCGAAGACCGGATGGTGAAGAAATATCTGCAAGCCCGCGCTGGTAAGACTGGCGGTGGCTCGCGTTATGCGCCTGAAGTCCAGCAAGAGGCTCCGGCGTTTGAATTGCTTACCCGCAAGGCTGTCGGCCCGGATGAGCAGGAGCTGTCAGAAAACCCACGGTCGCGGTCTGCCAAACTGCGCATCGCGCGGCGCACCGATGCGCCTGCGGGCTCCGTGGACGGCAAGAAGATTGGCATGCCGATTTTGTCGGCAGCAAAACCCGGTTCCGGGTCGAGGGGAAAAAGGTAATGCGCGGCCTTATGTATGTGCTGACCGTTGTTTCGGTCATTGGTCTGGCCTTTTGGGCCTATCGTGAAAACTACACCACGCAGACAGCGCTGGATGACGCGCAAGAGCTGCAGATCCAAATCGGCGAAGCACGCGACCGTCTGGCGATGCTGCGCGCAGAATGGGCTTACCTGAACCGCCCGGATCGTCTACGTGACCTTGCGGACCTGAACTTTGAACGCCTCCAGCTCCTTCCGCTGCGCCCCGATCAATTTGGCCGTATCGAGCAGGTGGCCTATCCGCCGATTGATGGGATTGTGATCGATAATATTGTCGAAGTCTCCAATCAGGAGGGCTTCTGATGATCCGCAAGCCACTTCGGCCCCTCGCAACCATCATCAACGCCCGCGCGCAGGGGGAAAACCCTGACGCGATTGAAAAAGAAAATATCCGCAAACGCCACGAAGAGATGCGCGATAAGTCTCGCATTCGTGCTGAGGGCCGCTTGCTGGTCCTGGGTGTCGCCTTCCTTGCTGCCTTCTCAGTAATTGGCGTGCGCATGGGCACATTGGCCAGCAGTGAAGCCGCTGAACCACGTGCCAGTGCAAGTGGTGCGCGCATTCTGGCGCAGCGTGCGGATATCGTAGACCGCCAGGGGCGCATACTGGCGACGAACTTAGAGACATTCAGCCTCTACGCGCAGCCGCATCAGATGATCGACAAAGAACGCGTCGCTGAACGTCTGGTTGAGATTTTTCCAGATCTGAAAAAACAACGCCTTCTGAAAGATTTCACTG
This sequence comes from Cognatishimia activa, assembly GCF_026016445.1. Lineage (NCBI taxonomy): Bacteria > Pseudomonadati > Pseudomonadota > Alphaproteobacteria > Rhodobacterales > Paracoccaceae > Cognatishimia > Cognatishimia activa. The sequence goes on from NZ_CP096147.1 coordinate 840,137, forward strand.
GCAAGCGTAAGTTCCTGTGGGTGCGCAAGAAATTGTCCCCAGAGCAAAAGCAACTTGTGCATGACATTGGTGATCCGGGGCTGTTGTTTGGTCCGCGTGAAATGCGGCTTTATCCGAACGGCAAACTAGCGGCTCACGTGCTCGGCGGGGCTGGCTTTGGCCGTGAGGGTGTGAACGCAGCTGAGGTGATCGGTGTCGCCGGTGTTGAAAAGACATTTGATGAAGCGCTGCGTGATCCGGCAAACGGTGGTAAGGCCTTAACACTTTCGCTGGACCTTACTGTCCAAACCGCAACAGAGCGCGTGCTTTATGGCGGTATGAAGCTGTTGAATGCCAAAGGTGCTGCCGCTGTTCTGATGGATGTGCAGACTGGGGAGCTTCTTTCTCTGGTCAGCCTGCCAGACTTTGACCCAAATGATCGCCCGCGCCCATTAACCGAAGGGGATGCCGGCGACAGCCCGCTGTTTAATCGAGCCCTTCAGGGTGTCTATGAACTGGGTTCGACCTATAAGATTTTCACTTCAGCCCAGGCGATGGAGCTTGGCTTGGTCAATCCCAACACAATCATTGATACCAAAGGCCCGATGAAAGTCGGCGGCCACCGGATCGGTGAGTTTCAGAACAAAAACTACGGCAAGCTTTCGGTTACGGATATTATCGTCAAAAGCTCCAATCGGGGCACTGGTCGTATGGCTTTGGAAATCGGTCCAAAGCGTCAGCAGGAATTCCTGAAATCTCTCGGCCTCTTTGAGCCAACACCGGTCGAAATGGTCGAGGCCTCAGGTGGTAAGCCTTTGCTTCCTGCAAAATGGACGGACCTCTCAGCGGTGACAGTATCTTACGGCCATGGTCTTTCCAGCACTCCGATGCATCTTGCTACAGCTTATGCCGCTCTGGCCAATGGTGGACGTATGATCAAGCCAACGATTCTGAAACGCGCGACCCCGCAAGAGGGTGTGCGTGTGATGAGTGAGCGAGTTGCCGCCGAAAGCGTGCAGATGCTGCGTAAAGTTGTGACCGAAGGCACGGCGAGTTTTGGTGAGGTTGCTGGCTACCATGTGGCAGGCAAAACCGGTACCGCAGATAAGCCGAAGCCGACCGGTGGGTACTATGAAGATAAGGTTATCAATACCTTCGCCTCCGTCTTTCCAGCCCATGACCCGAAATACGTCTTGGTTGTGACTTTGGATGAACCGGTTGAGACTTCTGGAGATAAGCCGCGCCGAACCGCAGGTTGGACAGCTGTGCCAGTCGCGGCAGAGATTATCGAGCGTGTCGCACCCCTGTTGGGGCTGCGTCCGCAAGTTGAACCTATCGCGCTGACTGATATAACGCTCGCATCACACTAAAGCCGAAAAAAGGGCACCGAATGGCAGCGCAGGCAAAGGCACTTTCTGATTTGGGTCTGACCGCTGCGGCGGGACGCAATCCAACCATCACTGGCATTGCGGTGGACAGCCGTGAAATCAAAGAGGGCTTCCTGTTCGCCGCTCTGCCCGGCACACGCGTACATGGCGCGACCTTCATTCAATTTGCTATCCGCATGGGCGCCACCGCGATCCTGACAGATGCCGAGGGCGCGCGCATTGCTTCCAATGAACTGGAGGCATCTGACGCCGCACTTGTGATCTGCGAGGACCCGCGCCAAGCACTGGCCTACACAGCGGCTCTTTGGTTTGGCAAACAACCACCAGTCGTGGCTGCGGTCACCGGAACAAATGGCAAAACGTCGGTCTCCACATTTCTGCGGATGATCTGGCAGGAGATTGGCCTGCCTTCCGTCAATTTGGGAACAACAGGTGTGGAAGGGGACTTCGAAGCGCCGCTCAATCACACTACCCCTGAACCGATCACTCTGCATCGCACCCTACGGGATGCGGCTGAAGAAGACATTGAGTGTGTTGCCATGGAAGCGAGTTCTCATGGGCTAGAACAGCGTCGCTTGGACGGGGTTCAATTGACAGCTGCTGGGTTCACAAACTTCACGCAGGATCACCTCGACTACCACGATACATTCGATGACTACTTTGATGCCAAGGCTGGCCTCTTTGCGCGTGTTTTGCCGGAAGACGGCACCGCGGTCATAAACATTGATGACATGCGTGGCGCAGACATGGCAGCCATCGCCAAAGGGCGAGGGCAGCAAGTCATCACAGTTGGTCGGCATGCGGCTGATCTGGAACTGCTCGCGCAGCGGTTTGACCCAACGGGGCAAGACATCCGCTTTTCTTTTGCCAACGAAATCTATCAGACCCGCCTCAATCTGATTGGCGGCTTCCAAGCTGAAAACGTGCTTCTTGCAGCGGGCTTGGCCATTGCCTGCGGTGCTGATCCGCGCCGAGTTTTTGAAGTCATCCATGAGCTCAAAACTGTGCGGGGCCGCATGCAACTGGCTGCCACTCGTGAAAACGGCGCGGCGGTTTTTGTGGACTACGCCCATACGCCGGATGCTGTTGCAACCGCTCTTAAGGCCATGCGCCCACATGTGATGGGACGCCTGATTGCCATCGTTGGTGCGGGCGGGGATCGCGATGCCGGCAAACGCCCTTTGATGGGGGCAGCGGCTGCGCAAAACGCTGATATCGTATTCGTGACCGATGACAATCCGCGCTCTGAAGAGCCTTCCGACATTCGGGCCATGGTTCTGGAAGGTGCGCCTCAGGCGATTGAAGTTGGCGATCGCGCAGAAGCTATACTGCGCGGCGTGGATGCGCTCGGCCCGGGAGATGCGCTTTTGATTGCGGGTAAAGGTCATGAAACGGGCCAGATCGTGGGGGACGACGTACTTCCTTTTGATGATGCGGAACAGGCGAGTGTTGCCGTGATGGCGCTTGACGGAGGTCTGGCATGACGCTTTGGACTTCTCAAGACGCCGCAACTGCAACCTCCGGCACATCGACAGCAGACTGGGCTTGCAACGGTGTCTCTATCGACACGCGCACCATTAAGAAGGGGGACTTGTTTGTCGCCCTCAAAGCCGCGCGTGATGGGCATGATTTCGTTGCACAATCCTTAGAAAAGGGCGCAGCAGCGGCCTTGGTGACACATCGACCCGAAGGTATTGCAGAAGATGCGCCGCTTCTGATCGTAAAAGACGTGCTGGTCGCACTCGAAGACCTGGGCAAAGCCGCGCGGGCGCGGATGTCAGGCAAAGTCGTTGCCGTCACCGGGTCTGTTGGCAAAACCTCGACCAAAGAGATGCTGCGCACGGTTCTTAGCGGACAGGGCAAAACCCATGCCTCCGTCGCGAGTTACAACAACCATTGGGGCGTGCCGCTAACTCTGGCCCGCATGCCAAGCGATACGGAATTTGCCATCATCGAGATCGGTATGAACCATCCAGGTGAAATCGCGCCGCTGGTAAAATTTGCCCGACCTCATGTGGCCATCGTGACGACCGTTGCACCTGCGCACCTCGCGGCTTTTGAAAGCCTTGAGGGGATCGCACATGAAAAGGCCTCGATCTTTTCGGGATTGGAATCTGGCGGCACTGCGATTTTTAACGGCGACTTGGACGTCTCTGATATTCTGCGGAAAACAGGAAGTGATCACGCCGAGTCCCTGTTGTCTTTCGGAGAAAAAACCGGCGCTGATTTGCAGCTTTCAAACGTCTCCATCAACGACACGACCACAGTTGGATCAGCTGCGATCAAAGGCGATCAGCTTCTCTTCAAAGTGGCAGTACCTGGCCGTCATTACGCCATGAACGCCATGAGCGTCTTGGCAGCTGTTCACGCTCTAAAGCTCGACATGGCAATCGCGATTGCGGACCTCGGTCAGTGGGCTCCCGGGGCAGGGCGTGGATTGCGTCAGGTGATCGCGCTCGATCCAGCGGACCCGCGCCCAACCATAGAATTGATCGATGATGCTTATAACGCCAATCCTGCTTCTATGGCAGCATCGCTAGAAGTGCTGGCCGCTGCGGAGGTCAAACACGATATCGGCAGGATAAGCAAAGGTCGCCGCATCGCCTACCTCGGCGATATGGGCGAACTTGGCACGTCTGAGGTCGAAATCCACCAGTCTGTGGCTGCTTTGGACGCCATTGATAAAATCGACCGAGTGCACTGCATCGGGCCGTTGATGCGCCATCTATACGACGCGCTTCCTCCTCAGAAACGAGGGCGCTGGTCTGAGGATACAGCGGGCATGATCGACGGTCTGGCAAAGGATCTGGACGCAGGTGATGTGGTGATGGCCAAAGGCTCACTTTACATGGGAATTGGTCGTTTGGTTGACGCCATCAAGAAATTGGGTCATCCCGCTCCGAACGCGAACGAGGGGACATCGTAAATGTTATACTGGCTGACAGCTCTGTCGGATGGCGGAGATCTATTCAACCTGTTCCGCTATATTACTTTCCGGGCGGGTGGTGCGTTTATGACGGCCTTGTTCTTTGGGTTCGTTTTTGGACGCCCGCTGATCAACGTACTGCGCCGCAAGCAGGGCAAGGGCCAGCCAATCCGGGATGATGGTCCAGAAGGACATTTCGTCAAGGCTGGAACGCCAACCATGGGCGGCCTTTTGATCGTTGGCGCATTGCTGACATCGACCCTCATGTGGGCGCGGCTAGACAATGGATTTGTCTGGCTGGTGCTCTTTGTGACCATTGCCTACGCGCTGATTGGTTTTGCGGATGACTTCGCAAAAGTGAGCAAGCAAAACACCAAAGGTGTGTCCAGTAAGCTTCGGTTATTGTTAGGCTTTTTGATCGCGGCGATTGCCAGCTACTGGGCGACAATTCTGCACCCTCAAGAACTGCAATTCCATGTCGCCCTGCCGGTTTTCAAAGACCTACTTTTGAACTTTGGCTTCTTCTTCATTCCTTTCGCGATGTTTGTCATCGTAGGCGCAGCAAACGCTGTGAATTTGACCGACGGACTGGATGGATTGGCGATCATGCCTTCGATGATTGCAGCTGGCGCATTGGGCATCATCGCCTATGCCGTTGGTCGCGTGGACTTTACTGAATATCTCGACGTGCACTATGTGCCGGGCACAGGTGAAATCTTGATCTTCACTGCAGGTCTGATTGGTGGCGGTCTTGGCTTCCTATGGTACAACGCCCCACCAGCTGCGGTGTTTATGGGTGACACAGGCTCATTGGCTCTGGGTGGCGCATTGGGTGCCATTGCCGTTGCGACCAAACACGAATTGGTTCTGGGCATCATCGGTGGCGTCTTTGTGCTTGAAGCGCTTTCTGTGATCATTCAGGTGCTCTATTTCAAACGCACCGGCAAACGCGTCTTCCTGATGGCGCCGATCCATCACCACTATGAGAAAAAGGGCTGGGCGGAACCGCAGATCGTAATCCGCTTCTGGATTATTTCCCTGATCCTCGCGATGATCGGTTTGGCGACACTCAAAGTGCGCTAAAAGATCGACCAGTCCATTTCGCGGGCCAGGCGTTCCAGCGCTTCTGTGCCCAGTTTGGAATTTCCATTCTCATCCAATCCGGGCGACCAGACTGCTATTGAGGCAACGCCCGGAACGATGGCTAGAATGCCCCCACCTACGCCACTTTTCGCGGGCAGACCAACGCGAAAGGCAAAGTCGCCTGAGCCATCATAGTGGCCACATGTCAGCATCAATGCATTCATCCGCCGGACTCTTGGCTGCGACACCAGCCGAGGGCCTTCAGTCCCGCCCATCAGAAAACGGCCAGCACGGGCCAGCTGTGTGGTGGTAAGTTCAATAGCGCACTGGTGGAAATAGGTGCCAAGGGTCATTTCTGGCGCGTTGCGCAGATTGTCGTGCGCCGCCAGAAAATGTGCCAAGGCAAAGTTGCGGTGACCAAGAGATTGTTCTGATCGCGCCACAGCTTCGTTAATGTGGATGTCGCTATCTTCAGCGGCTGCGCGCACGAAGCCAATGATTTCAGCCAGGGCCTGTTTCGGTGCCCGCCCAGCAAGCACTTCATCGGTTGTCACGATGGCACCCGCATTTACAAACGGATTGCGAGGTCGCCCGTTTTCATTTTCCAGCTGCACAATGGAATTGAACGCATTGCCGGAAGGCTCTCTGCCAACACGCTGCCAGAGCTGATCACCGCTGCGACCCAGTGCGATGGCCAGAGTGAACACCTTGGTAATGCTCTGCGCTGAAAACCCGGTAGATATATCGCCTGCGCCAAAGACATTTCCGCCGGCGGTCACAACCGAAATCGCGAAATGCGATGGGGCCACACGCGCCAGCTCAGGAATGTAATCTGCGACATGCCCACGATCTGTCCGACTTTGCATGTCGAGCGCGATCTGGTCCAAGACAGGTTGGATAGGGCTTGGCATATGTAATCTCCTCTGTCGGAGCGTCAGCAGTGACGATTGCCTGGCCATCTGTCAACATCGCCCTGCGGGATACTTTGGTATTCATTTTGGGGATGAATTTGGGGGGAAGAACTGGCACTCTCGGCACAAGTTAAGTAGCAGCAGGCGCAAAGGCTTGGAGGCAAGAGCATGATTCCAGTTCAGGGATATTCGGGGAAGCGCGTTGGCGTTTTGGGACTGGGACGGTCTGGTCTCGCCTCGGCGCGCGCCTTGCGCGAGGGTGGTGCGGTGCCGCTGTGCTGGGATGACAATTCTGCAGCACGCGAAAAAGCGGCAGACGAAGGTTTCGAGATTGTTGAGCTTGGCAAACAGGGCACGATGGATGACATGGCCTGTTTGGTGGTATCGCCGGGAATCCCGCACCTCTATCCGAACCCAAACCCAGTGATCAAAGTAGCGATGCTGGCGGGCGTACCGGTTGATAATGACATCAGCCTGTTCTTTGCGTCTTTTGCAACGCAGGATTGGGATAATTTCGATGTGATGCCTAAGGTTGTCGCGGTCACAGGGTCGAACGGAAAATCTACAACTTCAGCGCTGATCCATCATGTTCTGGAGCAGGCGGGGCGTAACACGCAGCTGGCCGGCAACATTGGCCGGGGTGTTCTGGATATTGATCCAGCAGCGGATGGCGATGTGGTGGTTTTGGAACTTTCAAGTTACCAAACCGATCTTGCGCGCAATCTGACACCGGATGTGGCTGTCTTCACCAACCTTTCGCCAGATCATCTGGATCGTCACGACGGAATGGGCGGGTACTTTGCAGCCAAGCGTCGGCTTTTTGCTGAGGGTGGACCGGACCGGGCAGTCATTGGCATTGATGAAGATGAAGGGCTTTATCTGGCTGGTCAGCTCTCTCAATCTGCGGCGGATGATCGAGTTATTCGAATTTCTGTCGATCAGAAACTGACCGGCCCGGGCTGGCAGGTCTTTGCAAAGAAGGGGTTCCTGTCTGAATACCGCAAGGGGCGCCAGGTTGGATCGATTGATCTGCGTCCCATCAAGGGCTTGCCTGGCGTCCATAATCACCAAAACGCCTGTGCCGCCTATGCGGTTTGCCGGACGCTTGGGTTGGCGCCGCGCGTAATTGAACAGGGTTTTGCGAGCTTTGGTGGTCTGCCACATCGCTCTCAGATCATCGCAGAAGCGGGTGGAGTTACCTATGTGAATGATAGCAAGGCCACCAATGTTGATGCTGCGACGAAGGCGTTGAGCGCTTTCAAAAACATCCGTTGGATTTGTGGTGGCTTTGAAAAGGATGGCGGACTGGACGCCCTGCAAGCCGCTACGGGCAATGTGACCAAGGCCTATGTGATTGGCCGTGAGGCGGCGAATTTTGCGATGCAATTGGGGAAGGTTGAAGCGGAAGTCTGTACATCAATGGACGTGGCCGTCGCAAAAGCTATGGAGGAGGCTTCTGAGGGTGACACTGTACTGCTGGCTCCGGCAGCAGCCAGCTTTGATCAGTATGACAGTTTTGAAAAGCGCGGCGATCATTTTTCGGAATTGGTGAAAGCGGCTTTGGAAGCATAGGGGCTTTGCCCCTCTGAGCTCTGCGCATTCACCCCAAGGTATTTGGACCAAAAAGAAAAGTGGATCAGAGTTTTGCGCGGATCGAGGTGCCGGCTGCATGGCCGGAGCTCCACGCCCATTGGAAATTGAAGCCGCCGAGCCAGCCGGTGACATCGACGGCCTCGCCGATGGCGTAGAGCCCGGACACTGACTTTGCTTCCATAGTTTTTGAAGAAAGCCCATCTGTGTCGATACCGCCAAGCGTCACTTCGGCGGTGCGATAGCCTTCAGTGCCAGCAGGGGTGACCTGCCAATCGGAGAGCGCATCCGCGATGGCACGGAGCCTGGCATCGGATTGGTCAGCAAGGTTGCCGGTGAGTTTAAGGTCTGATGCGAAATGTTCGGCGAGTTTTCCGGGCATCTCATATCCAAGCACTGTCGCAAGTTGCTTTCGGCCATCGGTTTTGCGACGGGCTTTGAGGGCTTCAAACAGGTCTTTATCAGGGAAGAAATCGACAGCTATCGGCTGGCTCTCGCGCCAGTAGCTTGAGATTTGCAGCATCGATGGGCCAGAAAGCCCCCGGTGGGTGAAGAGGATGGCCTCTTCAAAACTGGCACCATTGGCGGACGCGCGCACGGGATGGGCAACTCCTGAGAGGGGTTTGAAACGTCCGTCCGGGAAGGTGAACGGCACGAGGCCCGCGCGGGTCTCAAGGATGTTCAAGCCAAATTGTGTGGCGATGTCATATGCAAGGCCTGTCGCGCCCATTTTGGGAATGGATTTGCCACCTGTGGCCAGAACTAGGTTTTGACAAGACAGGGACTCACGCTGCCCATCGCGCTCTATCTCAACTTCAAACCTGCTGTCGGTTCTGCGTATGCTAAGAATGCTGGTTTTTAAACGCAGCTCTGCGCCTGCTTTTTGCATTTCTGCCAAGAGCATCTGGATGATATCTTTAGCACTTTCATCGCAGAAAAGCTGGCCGAGGGTTTTTTCGTGATAGGCAATCCCATGCTTTTGCACGAGGTCGATGAAATCCCACTGCGTGTAGCGACTGAGCGCGCTTTTGCAGAAATGCGGGTTTTGCGAAAGGAAGTTCTCAGGTCCAGCGTAGATATTCGTGAAATTACAGCGTCCACCCCCCGAGATGCGGATTTTCTCGCCCGGAGCTTTCGCATGATCCAATACCAAAGTGTTTGGTCCGGCGTGAACCGCACACATCATACCAGCAGCGCCAGCGCCCAAAACTATTGTGTTCCACGTCATAGATGCGCTCTGCCTGACATCGCCGAAAGCGTCAAGAGAGAGCAAAATTCCGCTCAGTTTTCGTTGTTACGAAAGCGATAAGAAACTGCTGAGAAACTGTCATGAATCCAAATCAAACAGAGGGCCTCTAACGACCCAGCCAACGCGGAGTATGATTATGCGTGAGCACGATAACGACGACCTTTCCTTTGATGATTTTGACGAGCTGCGCGACCCGCGCCCGGACAACAACGGTTTTGACGCAGTGGTTGAAGCGGCGATCTCTCGTCGTGGCTTCCTTGGTGGCGTACTGGCATTCGGTTCCGGTGCGGCTGCGATGGGCACAACCTTTCTGGCATCCGAAGCGCAGGCTGTGACAGCAAACCGTTTTGGCTTCACACCAATCCCGACATCCACTGAAAACACCATCACATTGCCTGAAGGCTATGAGTGGGAAACTGTTGTGCGCTGGGGTCAGCCATTGTGGTCTGGCGTTGAAGACGTTGATCAGGCAACCGGCGGCACTGCGGAAACCCAGGCGATGTCATTCGGTGACAACACAGACGGTATGGCAGTCTTCGCGAAAGGCGATCGTCAGATCCTGGCTGTGAACAACGAATACATCCAGAACAAAGTCCTGCTGAAAAACCGTGAAGATGGTAAGGCTATCAACGCGGCTGACATCCAGAAGATGAAAAATGCCCACGGCATTTCCATCCTTGAGATCGAAGAAGGTGCGAACGGCTGGGCTCCGGTCCTGGATTCCGAATACAACCGCCGTATCACCATCGACACACCAATGGAACTGACAGGCCCGCTGGCAGGTCATGACATGGTGAAAACCGATGCCGATCCAGAAGGCAAGATCGTTCTTGGCACTTGGAACAACTGCGGCAATGGCGAGACTCCATGGGGCACATATCTGACCTGTGAAGAGAACTTTAACGGCTACTTCGGTTCCGCGGATGAGAACCAAGAGCTGCCGGCAGAGTTCAAGCGTTACGGCATCAAAACCTCTTCTCGCTATGGCTTTGAAAAGTTCGACGCGCGTTTTGATCTATCCAAGAACATCAACGAACCTAACCGTCACGGTTACATCGTTGAAATCGACGCGACAGACCCAACATCCACACCGAAGAAACGCACTGCTCTCGGCCGCTTCAAGCACGAAAACGCCGAAGTTGTTCTGGCCTCTGACGGTCGTGTGGTTGTTTACATGGGCGACGATGAGCGCGGTGAGTTCCTCTACAAATTCGTTTCTGAAGACATGTACGTTGAAGGCGGCGATACCGACGGTCTGCTGTCTGAAGGTCAGCTTTATGTGGCGAAGTTCAACGATGATCTGACTGGTGAATGGCTGGCGCTGACGCCAGAAGCAACTGGCATGACCGAAGCAGAGATCTGCCTGCACACCCGTGTGGCTGGCTCAAAAGTGGGCGCGACGACTATGGACCGTCCAGAGTGGGTGGCTGTGAACCCTCTGCGTGTCGAAGCCTATTGCGCGCTGACCAACAACAAGAACCGTGGCCTCAAGCCAAATGCCGGTGGTGATGAAACTCCAGTCGGCGGTCCGAACCCGCGTGAAGCCAACAAATACGGTCAGATCGTGCGCTGGCGTCCAACTGGTGGCGAGCATACCGATGACGCTTTCACATGGGATCTCTACGTGATGGCGGGCAACCCGAAGGTGCACCCGGAAGGTCCACTGGCAGGGTCTGACAACGTGAACGAAGGCAACATGTTCAACAGCCCGGACGGCATGGTATTTGACAGCAAAGGTCTGCTTTGGATCCAAACCGATGGTAACTTCAAAAACGAAGGTGACTTCGAAGGGCAGGGCAATAACCAAATGCTGATCGGTGATCCGGCAACCGGTGAAATCGTGCGCTTCATGACGGGACCAAACAAATGTGAAGTTACAGGTCTGTGCTTCTCATTGGACCGCCGTACAGCATTTGTTGGCATCCAGCACCCAGCGGCTGACTTCCCAGATGGACCGGGCACATTGCCACGTTCTTGCGTTGTGGCTGTGAAACGCACCGATGGTGGTTTGGTGGGCTAAACCCATTAAGTGACAAAAAGAAAGCCCCGCTGAAATAGCGGGGCTTTTTCATTTGGTGGCTTAAGCCGCTTCAGCGGCGCTGCGCCAAACTGGGAAAGTGTCAGGCAGATCAGGAAGCGTATCGATGCTGGTGGCTTCGACTTCGGGTAGGAGGGCTGAATCCAGTGTTGCTTTCAACGCAGGCCAATCAATGCCCGCGCCGATGAACACCAGTTCTTGACGACGGTCCCCCCAAGGTTCCTGCCAGTTCGACATGATATGCGCCCGTGCTTCAGGATTATCTGGGCGACGTTCTTCAGGAATGGCCGCCCACCAAGTACCCAGAGGGCGCACGCCTGAAAGCGCGCCTGCCATCGAAAACTCAGCTGCCCAATTCGGGCGCGTCGCGATCCAAAAGTGCCCCTTTGCGCGGATCACGCCGGGCAGGTCGCTGTTGAGGATAGCTTTCAGTTTTTCAGGTACAAAGGGTTGGCGCGCACGATAGACAAAACTCGCGACTCCATACTCTTCGGTCTCTGGAACGTGGTCTTCAAATCCGTAGAGCTCCTTTGCCCACATCGGATGCTCATGAGCTTTTTCGAAGTCAAAGAGCCCGGTGTTCAGAATTGCGTCGGCATCGACCACAGAATGGTTGGTTTCAATGATTTTCGCATCGCCATTCAAGCTGCGAATGATTTTGCGCGCGGCGTCGGTCCGCTCTGCGCCCGCATCATCAACTTTGTTGAGGATCACGACATCGGCGAATTCCATCTGGTCGGTCAAAAGATGCACAAGGGTTCGATCATCTTCATCGCCGAGCGTTTCGCCGCGATCGCTCAGGAAGTCGTGGCTTGAGAAGTCATTCAGCAGATTAACGGCGTCTACAACGGTGACCATGGTGTCCAGTCGCGCCACATCAGAGAGGCTTTCTCCGAGTTCGTCGCGGAACTCAAATGTGGTGGCAACCGGCATTGGTTCAGAGATGCCGGTGGATTCAATCAGCAGATAGTCAAATCGACCTTCTTCGGACAGTCGGCGCACTTCGGCGAGAAGGTCATCGCGAAGCGTGCAGCAGATGCAACCGTTGGACATTTCAACAAGCGTTTCATCAGTGCGCGAAAGCTCGGTATCTGCGCGTACGAGGTCGGCGTCGATGTTTACCTCGGACATATCGTTCACGATCACAGCAACGCGTCGACCATCGCGGTTGTTGAGAACGCGGTTGAGCAGTGTTGTCTTTCCAGCTCCCAGAAATCCTGAGAGCACGGTGACGGGGAGGCGGGTGTCATTCATTTTTGAATACCTTTGTAGCGGTCAATCAGCGGTGTTGAAGTGTAATGTTATAATATAACAAATCACAAGAGCGGAGTGATCAGTAGGATCATCAATTTTGCATCATCTCCGTGCTTCCCAAGTGAGTCGCGACCTGATAGAATCACCGCAATGACCCGGAGAACCGGGCGTTTGAGGCATATTGTGGCAGGTTACGATGACAGAAATGGTCTATGGCGCGCTTCCGGCGCGTGACGTTGAGCCGATTCTCCCTAAATGGTGGCGTACACTGGATAAATGGACGATGTCCTGCATCCTGATGCTGTTCGGCATCGGATTGCTTCTGGGGCTCGCCGCCAGCCCGCCGCTGGCCGAGAAAAACGGTTTTGCCCATTTCCACTATGTGATGCGCCAAGGTGTTTTTGGTGGTGCTGCGCTGATGGCGATGTTCGTGACGTCCATGATGAACCCAAAGCTGGTGCGCCGATTGGCGGTTCTTGGGTTTCTAGGAGCCTTTCTGGCGCTGGTTTTCCTGCCGTTCTTCGGAACCGACTTCGGTAAAGGCGCTGTACGCTGGTATTCGCTGGGCTTTGCCTCTGTTCAGCCATCTGAGTTTCTGAAACCGGGCTTCATTGTTGTTGCTGCTTGGTTGATGGCTGCAAGCCAAGAGATCAACGGCCCTCCGGGCAAGCTCTGGTCCTTCATGCTGACCGTGACCATCGCGCTTATTCTGGTGATGCAGCCGGACTTCGGGCAGGCTTGCCTGATCCTATTTGCTTGGGGGGTGATGTACTTCATCGCAGGCGCGCCGATGACGCTGCTTGTCGCCATGATGTGTCTGGTGATTGTAGGCGGCATGGTGGCCTACAATGCGTCTGAACACTTCGCGCGCCGCATTGATGGCTTTCTAAGCGCAGATGTAGATCCAACCACACAGCTGGGCTACGCGACCAATGCGATCCGCGAAGGTGGGTTCTTTGGTGTGGGCGTCGGGGAGGGGCAGGTGAAATGGAGCTTGCCAGATGCGCATACCGATTTCATCATTGCTGTGGCCGCTGAAGAATATGGCTTGATCTTGGTTCTCACGATCATCGCGCTTTACGCGATCATCGTCGTGCGCAGCTTCCTGCGCCTTATGCGCGAGCGTGATACATTCATTCGTCTGGCAGGCACCGGTCTGGCGGCGATGTTTGGTGTGCAGGCCATGATCAACATGGGGGTGGCGGTTCGCCTCCTACCAGCCAAGGGCATGACATTGCCCTTTGTCAGCTATGGCGGTAGTTCATTGATCGCAGGCGGGATTGCAGTGGGCATGCTTTTGGCCTTCACCCGCAGCCGTCCTCAGGGCGAAATCAATGATATTCTACGAGGCCACGTGAGATGACAAAACAACCGCTGCTGGTGATTGCAGCCGGAGGCACCGGGGGCCACATGTTCCCGGCGCAGGCCTTGGCCGAAGCGATGCTGGCCAAGGGCTGGCGCGTCAAGCTTTCGACGGATGCCCGAGGGGCGCGTTACACCGGTGGTTTCCCAGATCAGGTTGAAATTGAAGAGGTTGCTTCGGCAACCTTTGCGCGTGGTGGTCTGGCCGCAAAAGCCATGGTGCCTTTCCGTATTCTCGGCGGCGTTCTGGGGGCTGTCCTGAAGCTGCGCAAAGACCGGCCAATGGTTGTTGTCGGCTTTGGCGGTTACCCCACAATTCCTGCTATGGGAGCGGCGTTCTTGCTGGGTCTCCCACGCATGATTCATGAACAAAATGGGGTACTTGGCCGCGTGAATGAGCTCTTTGCAAAGCGCGTCCATAAAATCGCTTGCGGGACTTGGCCGACCACTTTGCCGGAAGGCATAGAAGGGGAGCACACTGGCAACCCTGTGCGCGCCTCTGTTCTGGAACGCGCTGGAGCGGGCTATATCCCTCCTGGCGATTATCCAATGTCGATCCTGGTGATCGGTGGCTCCCAAGGCGCGCGGATCCTCTCTGATGTGGTGCCGCCCGCGATTGATGCTTTGCCACGTGAAATGCGAAAGCATATTCGCGTCAGCCATCAAGCGCGCGGAGAAGACTTTGACCGGGTGGCGCAATACTATGCGGACCAAGGCATCGATGCAGATGTGCAGGAATTTTTCACCGATATTCCCGAACGTATGAGCGAAGCGCAGCTCGTGATTTCACGCTCCGGTGCATCCTCTGTTGCGGATATATCCGTGATTGGTCGCCCCTCGATTCTGGTACCCTATGGTGCGGCAACTGGTGATCATCAGACCGCCAATGCGCGGGGTCTTGCCGATGCGGGCGCAGCCATCATCATCCCGGAAAACCTGTTTGAAGTCGATGCGCTCTCAGAGCAAATCGCGGCAGTGCTTGGCAATTCAGATGGGGCGCTCAGAATGTCGTTGGCAGCGATTTCTGTTGGCATCCCTGACGCTACAGAGCGTTTGGTTCTGGCCGTCGAAACCCTCGCCAATCAAGATGCTTAAGAAAGAAGAATAACAATGAACGCAGCAGCAACCAAACTCCCTACTGACGTCGGCCCCATCCATTTCGTGGGTATTGGTGGCATCGGCATGTCTGGCATCGCCGAAGTTCTGATCAACCACGGCTACACCGTTCAGGGCTCTGACCTGAAAGATAGCAAGATCACCCAGCGTTTGGCGGAAATGGGCGCGACGGTGTTTATTGGCCAAAAAGCTGAGAACCTGGAGAACGCAGCGGTTGTAGTGATTTCTTCTGCTATCAAACCGGGCAACGCGGAACTCGACGAAGCCCGTCGCCAAGGCCTGCCGGTAGTGCGCCGTGCAGAGATGTTGGCAGAGCTGATGCGTCTGAAATCCAATATCGCGGTTGCCGGTACCCATGGCAAAACCACGACGACAACCATGGTTGCGGCGGTTTTGGACCACGGAGATATCGACCCGACAGTGATCAATGGCGGCATCATTCACGCATACGGTTCCAATGCGCGCGTGGGTGAGGGTGAATGGATGGTGGTAGAGGCTGATGAGTCAGATGGCACCTTCAATCGCCTCCCAGCCACGATTGCTATCGTGACCAATATCGACCCGGAACACATGGAGCACTGGGGTGACTTTGACACGTTGCGGGCGGGTTTCCACGAGTTCGTGTCGAACATCCCATTCTATGGTTTGGCTGTCTGTTGCACAGACCATAATGAGGTGCAGTCGCTCGTCGGGAAAATCACCGACCGTCGCGTTGTGACTTATGGTTTCAACTCTCAAGCGGACGTCCGCGCGACGCAGCCGACTTATAAAGCGGGTGTCGCTCATTTCGATATTCATTTGCAGAACGAAGACCTCGTTATCGAAGGTTGTACGCTCCCAATGCCCGGGGATCACAATGTTTCCAATGCCTTAAGTGCCGTAGCTATTGCGCGGCATTTGGGCATGAAGGGCGAGGAAATCCGTGAGGCGCTGGCCAACTTCGGCGGCGTAAACCGCCGCTTTACCAAGGTTGGCGAAGTGAATGGCGTGTCCATAATCGACGATTACGGTCACCACCCGGTCGAGATCGCGGCCGTGTTGAAAGCTGCGCGTCAGGCCAGTGAAGGTCGTGTGATTGCTGTGCACCAACCCCACCGTTACTCTCGTCTCTCAAGTTTGTTTGATGATTTCTGCACCTGCTTTAATGAAGCGGATGTTGTCGCGATCGCAGAGGTCTTTGCAGCTGGCGAAGATCCAATTCCGGGTGCGGGTCGTGACGATCTGGTTGCGGGTCTGATTGCCCATGGCCACCGTCATGCGCGTGCGATTGTCTCCGAAGACGATCTGGAACGTCTTGTACGTGAACAGGCGACGCCAGGCGATATAGTCGTATGTCTCGGTGCTGGTACCATCAGCAAATGGGCAAATGGTCTGCCCGAACGGCTCGGTCAATAAACTCTTCCCCGAGTTTGACACCCATCAAATATCGTATCCCAAATATCTGCCATAGTTCTCTTGGCAGATAGGAGGGCGAGGCATGGCCGCTCTAAAAAGAAGGGTCGGACTTGGATTGCTGACCGCATATGGTGTCGGCGTCATGGTTGGGGCGGGCATTTATGTGCTTGTTGGATTGGTTGCTGGTGAAGCCGGGAGTTGGGCGCCAGTTTCTTTTTTACTAGCCGGACTAATCGCAGCACCGACTGCGCTGAGCTATTCTGAATTTGCAACGCGCATTCCTGAGGCCGCCGGGGAAGCGGCCTATGCCGAGGCTGGATTTCAATCGCGGCGCTTGGCCGTCTTGGTGGGGCTCGCCATTGTGGCAGTCGGGATCATCTCGGCTGCAGCTGTTCTACGAGGCGGCGTTGGCTACTTGATCTCAATCATCCCAATCAACACGCAAATCGCCATCTTCGCTTTGGGGCTGCTTTTGACACTGGTGGCCATCTGGGGCGTTATGGAGAGCTTGTCTCTGGCTGCGGTGTTTACGGCGATTGAACTCATTGGATTGGCACTGGTGGTCTGGGTTGGGTTTTCTGGTCCCGAAACTCCGCCGAGCGAAGTGTCAAATGTATTTGTATGGGGCGGCGTAGGGGCAGGGGCTGTCCTTGCGTTCTTCGCTTTCATCGGGTTTGAGGACATTGTGAATATGGCTGAGGAGGCCAGAGACCCAACAAGGACGTTGCCGCGTGCGATTCTGTATTCCCTTGTAATCACAACGTTAATTTACGTTCTCGTGGCTGCTGCGGCAGTGCGGGTTGTGCCTCTCGATCTTTTGCGGGGATCTGAGCAGCCTTTAGCGCTGGTCTGGACCACCGTTCGAGGCGGGGACGCCGCTTTCCTTGCTGCCATTGCGGTTTTTGCAGCGCTCAATGGCGTATTGGCACAGATCGTTATGGCAAGCCGCGTGCTTTACGGATTGGGCCGACGCGCCACTTGGCTGTCGGCGTTTGAAAGCGTTTCGGCCAGTAGGCAAACGCCCATTCGGGCGACTGTGTGTGTGGGGGTGGGTGTGATTGCTCTTAGCCTTTCTGTGCCGATTCAGCCATTGGCAGAGGCAACGTCATCTATTTTGCTTGCTGTCTTCGTTTTGGTGAATGCGGCACTGATCCTTGAAAAAAACAGCAACCCGCATGCGGAATTCCGCGTACCAATGCTTGTGCCCGTGTCCGGTTTGGTGTTGGCTATGGGCGCATTAGTCATGAACCTACTTGGGGGTTAGTCAACGATGGACGTTCTTTTTGCGCTGCTTAGCCTCTTCACGGTAGCAGCGATTGCTGCTGCGACGCAGTCGAAGCCCAAAGCTCAACGGGTACGGGTGAAAGCCAAAAAATGAGCGGCTCGATCATAGCGGCGCTGGTTTGGATGATTGTGGTCAATCTTCGAGCCATGTTCCCAAGTAAAGACAATCACTGGAAATTTGCCTATGCGATGATCGCCGTAGGCTTACCTATACTGATCTGGGTCTACCTTGATCATGGTCTGCTGCTGGCTGGTGTGCTCCTTCTTGGGGCGATGTGGGTGATGCGTTGGCCGGTGATCTATCTGACCCGCTGGATTCGCCGTCAGGTCGGCCAATGACCCCGGATATTCTGCTGATCATTGGGGGCACTTTGGCCCTGATGTTGGCGGTTGCAGCCTTTGTTCTAACCCAAAAGAACGCTTGGAAAGCCATTTTACTTCTGGTCGCTCTATTTGGCGGCTTGAACATCGGGGCTTTTATCTGGTCTGAACTGCTTGGTGATCAGTGGAGCAGCTTCCGATTGTTCCTGTTCTGGATCGCGGCTCTGTTGCCCCCGCTTATCGGGATCGGTATTGGAACTCTGGTCGGAGCGCTGGTGAATTGGCGGATTTCAAAGGTTCGTCCAACCTACAAACGCCCAAGTCCAAAAGCGCCAGCGCCTGAAAAAAAGAAAACCAAGCGGCAAAAGCCGCCTCCGAAACCAAGGATCATCGATTAATGAGCACTCTGCCTGAGGTGCGAGGGAAACTAACCCCGAACCGCGATTTGTCTGATTTGACTTGGCTGCGTGTCGGTGGGCCTGCGGACTGGCTGTTTCAGCCTGCAGATATCGAAGATCTGCAGCAGTTTCTTGCGAGCCTCGAACCATCAGTTGATGTGTTCCCCATGGGCGTTGGCAGCAACTTGATCGTGCGTGACGGTGGGCTCCGTGCGGTGGTCATCCGTATGGGGCGGGGGTTCAACCAAATATCAGTCGATGGCAACCGTGTGACAGCGGGTGTTGCAGCGCTTGATGCGCATGTTGCACGCAAGGCGGCAGAGGCTGGTGTCGATCTGACATTCCTGCGAACCATTCCTGGTGCAATCGGCGGTGCGGTTTGCATGAATGCCGGCTGCTATGGCTCTTATATTGCTGATGTTTTTGTTTCTGCCAAAGTTGTGACGCGAAGCGGGGAGTTGGTGGAACTCTCCTCAAGCGATCTGAATTTCCAATATCGTCAGAGCGATCTGCCAGAAGGCTGGGTGCTGGTCGAGGCGACTTTTGAAGGCCCGATAGGCAACCCAGATGAATTGGCGGCGCGTATGCAACACCAGTTGGAAAAACGTGACGCCACACAGCCCACAAAAGAGCGTTCTGCTGGGAGTACATTCCGCAATCCAGCTGGTTTTTCCTCTACAGGTCGAGAGGATGATGTTCACGATCTAAAGGCTTGGAAAGTCATTGATAATGCTGGAATGCGCGGTGCCAAAATTGGCGGTGCGCAGATGAGCGAGAAGCACTCAAACTTCATGATAAACGCTGGTGGCGCAACTGCCGCAGATTTGGAAAACCTTGGCGAAGAAGTGCGAAAAAAGGTTTTCGAGAATAGCGGAATAACGTTAGAGTGGGAAATCAAACGGGTCGGCGAATTTTAACCGATCGGTGACGAAACTCGGCGAGAAATGACTGGGTTCGCAAAAATTTAAAATGGTGGTGGGAACCGGAGAACCGATCTGCTAAGCCATCAAAAAATGCCCAAAAGGGCGAAATAACAAAGGCCGAAAACGGCTGATAATTTGAGGCACTGGAGTGGGTATGTCGAGCAGGGCAACCCCGAAAGTAGCGGTACTGATGGGTGGGCTCTCGGCCGAACGCGAGGTGTCCATGTCCTCAGGGCACGAATGTGCCGCTGCGTTGAGGGAAGGTGGATTTGACGTTGTAGAAGTGATCGCTGATCGCGGCCTGGCGTCTGAACTGCAGAAAATCAAACCGGATGTTGTTTTTAACGCCCTTCATGGTCGCTGGGGTGAAGATGGTTGTGTGCAGGGCATGCTGGAATGGCTGGGCATCCCATACACGCATTCCGGTGTTCTTGCCTCCTCTCTCGCTATGGACAAAGAGCGCACCAAAGCAGCTTATCGCGCGGCTGGTCTGCCGATCGCTGACAGCGTTGTCGCTAACCGCAAAGACATTGAAGATCGCCATATGATGGCGCCACCCTACGTGGTGAAGCCGTATAACGAAGGCTCTTCTGTTGGCATTTATATTGTGCATGAGGCCGCGAACGGTACGCCGAAGCTGGCAGATGACATGCCTGATGAGCTCATGGTTGAGAAATACGTCTCTGGCCGTGAGCTGACCGCGAGCGTGCTGGGTGACAAGGCTTTAACTGTCACGGACATCATCACCGATGGTTGGTACGACTACGACGCCAAATATAAAGAGGGCGGCTCTCGCCACGAAGTTCCGGCCAATATTCCTCAAGAGATTTTTGATGCCTGCATGGATTATGCACTGCGGGCACATAAGGTGCTGGGGTGTAAAGGGCTGAGCCGCACGGATTTCCGCTGGGATGAAGCTAAGGGCCTCGCAGGGCTCATTCTGCTTGAAACCAACACGCAGCCCGGCATGACGCCGACATCTCTAAGCCCGGAGCAGGCGGCAGAATGTGGCATGTCCTTTCCGGACCTGTGCCGCTGGTTGGTGGAGGATGCCTCATGCAACAGGTGAACCAACGCCCTGATCCAGCCCCATCACGCCTGTCATATCGCTATGAGCGGCTGATGCTGACACCCCTGTTCCGCTTCGGAATGCGGGTTGTTTTGCCTTTCAGTGCCGCCGCTTTGGTCACGGCTGTTTGGTTCTCTGATCAGGATCGCCGCGATAACGTGAATATGGTCATCGACGATATCCGCACCAGCATTGTCGAACGCCCTGAGTTCATGGTTCAGGCCATGTCTATTGAAGGCGCAAGCGCTGGGGTTGGCGATGACATTCGTGAAATCCTTCCTGTCGATTTCCCGGTTAGCAGCTTTGATCTTGATCTCGATGAGATGAAAAAGACCGTCGATGGTCTTTCTCCGGTCAAATCAGCAACGCTGCGCGTGAAGCCCGGCGGCGTGTTGCAGGTGATCGTTGAAGAGCGGACGCCCGTTATCCTGTGGCGTATGCCTGATGGGCTGCATCTGGTGGATTCCGAGGGCTTCGTTGTCGCCGAGGGCACGCAGCGTGACCTGCATCCCAAGCTGCCGATCATGGCAGGCGAGGGGGCGGAGCGCGAAACCACTGAAGCGATGCAATTGCTGCAGGCGGCAGGACCGCTGACGGATAGAATGCGCGGGCTTGTGCGCGTGGGTGAGCGCCGCTGGGATCTGGTTCTGGATCGTGATCAACGTATCATGCTGCCAGAACGCGGGGCCGTGCAGGCGCTGGAGCGGGTTGTGGCGCTCAGCCAAGTCCAAGAAATGCTGCAACGCGATTTAAGCGTTGTCGATATGCGCCTGGGTGACAGGCCAACAATAAGAATAGCGGAACGTTCGGTTGAGGCCTGGTGGCGCATCCGAGAAATTCGAGTGGGGCATGAGTAATGTTTGAGTTGTACCAATCCCAGCGCGCCATGCGCGCGATGCGCAAAGCCGCGATGCAACGCGGTGTTGTGGCGGTTCTGGATGTGGGGACATCCAAGATCGCCTGTTTGGTGTTGCGATTTGACGGCGTGGATCATCTGGCGGAGGTCGAGGGCATCGGCTCTTTGGCTGGTCAAAGTGGTTTCCGGGTGATCGGCGCGGCTTCCACGAAATCCCGCGGTGTGAAGTTCGGCGAGATCTCGGCGATGGGCGAAACTGAACGCGCGATCCGCACCGCTGTTCAGGCCGCTCAGAAAATGGCCCAGATCCGTGTGGATCACGTGATTGCCTGTTTCTCAGGCGCTGAGCCGCGTTCTTATGGTCTCGATGGCCGGATCGAACTCGAAGACAATATGGTCACCGAGCAAGACGTGGCTCGTGTTTTGGCAAACTGCGATGTGCCGGCCTATGGTGACGGTCGCGAAGTGTTGCACGCCCATCCCGTGAACTTTGCCCTCGATGCGCGCTCTGGTCTTGCAGATCCACGTGGCCAGATGGGTCAGCAGCTCGCCTGCGACATGCATATGCTGACTGTCGACGCCAATGTCGTGGCCAATGTCGCACATTGTGTGAAACGCTGTGATCTGGAACTCGCAGGGATAGCCAACTCAGCCTATGTGTCGGGGCTTGCGGCCTTGGTGGAGGACGAGCAAGAGTTGGGCGCGGCCTGTATCGATATGGGTGGCGGGTCCACCAGCATCTCGATCTTTATGAAGAAACACATGATCTACGCCGACAGCGTTCGTATGGGCGGTGATCACGTGACAGGTGATATCTCCATGGCGCTGCAGGTGCCCAAAGCCAATGCTGAACGCATTAAGACCTTCTATGGCGGTGTGCACGCGACTGGGATTGATGATCGCGAGATGATCGAAATAGGTGGCGACACAGGCGATTGGGAACATGACCGCCGCACCGTCAGCCGCGCAGAGCTGATCGGCATCATTCGCCCACGCGTCGAGGAAATTCTTGAAGAAACCCGTGCCCGTCTGGATGCGGCTGGGTTCGAACACCTGCCGAGTCAGAAAATCGTGCTGACCGGGGCCGCGAGCCAAATTCCGGGACTTGATACGCTGGCGAGCCGCATTCTGGGCCAGCAGGTCCGTCTGGGGCGCCCAATGCGTGTGCATGGCCTGCCGCAGGCAACAACGGGTCCGGGCTTCAGCGCAGCCGTCGGCATGTGCCTCTTTGCGACCCGACCACAGGATGAATGCTGGGACTTTGACCTGCCGGTTGAACGGCAGGGGGTGAAGTCCTTCCGGCGCGCTGTGCGCTGGTTCAAAGCCAATTGGTGATCGGTTAACGACTGGTTGCGCCAAGAAAGAGATAAAGGAGAGCTTGCCGTCGACAGCTCAAAAATAATCGTTTAGGGTAGGGCGCAAGCGTCGAAACAGACGCACCACGGCAGACCGAGCAGTTTGCCCGAATTGACAGAATGAGTCGCCCGCTCGCATGAGGAATCCTGCGGGCAAGACGCTTTTGTTGTGTCTCTACCTTTCAATTTCCCCAATATCTGCTGCAATCGGCGAAATGCCGCGAATTGTGGCAAAATTCTGGCCATATTTTGTGGGTCATGACGCTTTTTGGCGTGACGGTCCCTGTGGATATCGCTAGTATTGGGCACGAGTAGACGAAAAACACGCGCCGAATGGTGTGGAAATAACGACAGGCGGACGCTCTTATGGCTTTGAACTTGACCTTCCCTGAGCAGGAAGATTTGAAACCCCGTATTACGGTTTTTGGTGTAGGTGGTGCCGGTGGCAACGCGGTCAACAATATGATCGCGAAGGAACTGGAGGGCGTTGAGTTTGTCGTCGCCAACACAGACGCGCAAGCGCTGCAACAAAACCAATCTCAATCTCGTGTCCAGCTTGGTGTGAAAGTCACCGAAGGTCTGGGTGCAGGTGCACGCCCAGCGGTGGGGGCCGCAGCGGCAGAAGAAAGCATCGAACAGATTGTAGACCATCTGGCTGGCGCACACATGTGCTTCATAACAGCAGGTATGGGCGGTGGCACCGGGACAGGTGCAGCGCCGATCATCGCACAGGCAGCACGTGAATTGGGAGTACTTACTGTTGGTGTCGTGACCAAACCGTTCCAGTTTGAAGGTGCAAAGCGGATGCGCCAGGCCGAAGCAGGTGTTGAAGCCCTGCAGAAGGTCGTGGACACGCTGATCATCATTCCGAACCAGAACCTCTTCCGTCTGGCGAATGAGAAAACCACATTCACCGAAGCCTTCGCCATGGCAGACGATGTTCTGTACCAAGGTGTGAAAGGCGTGACCGACCTGATGGTTCGCCCAGGTCTTATCAACCTCGACTTTGCTGACGTTCGCGCCGTGATGGACGAAATGGGCAAAGCGATGATGGGTACCGGCGAAGCAACCGGCGAAGATCGCGCGGTTCAGGCGGCAGAGAAGGCGATTGCCAACCCACTGCTGGACGAGATCTCCCTGCGCGGTGCAAACGGTGTTCTCATCAACATCACTGGTGGCCACGACCTCACCCTGTTCGAGCTGGACGAAGCGGCAAACCGCATTCGTGAAGAAGTCGATCCAGACGCGAACATCATCGTGGGTTCCACTCTGGACACCGATCTGGAAGGCGGTATGCGCGTTTCCGTTGTTGCGACAGGCATCGACGCCTCCACAGTGCAATCCGATATCCCAGTGCCACGTCGTTCTCTGAAAGAGCCGCTAAAGCCTGCGGCCATTGAAGAGCCAGCAGCTCCGGTCGCAGAAGAAGCACCTGCAGTTGAAGAAGCACCCGTTGCAGCCATGACAGAAGAAGAGCCAAGCCTCTTTGGTGACATGGGAACACAGCAAGCAGCTTCTGAAGAGCAAATGGAAGATATCTTTGAAGACCCAGCACCAATTGCTGCACAAGATGATCTGCCACCGCCGGCATACCAGCCTCGCGTTGCTCAGTTCCAACCACGTGTTGACGAATATGAAGAAGAGGCTGAGGCCGCATTTGTAGCGCCTAAAGCGCCGGCTCCAGGCACACCTTCTCCAGAAGCACTGGCACGTCTGCGCACAGCGGTCAGCAAAGCGCCAGCAGCGCCTCAGCCACGTCAGCAAGTTGTCGCAGATGAACCGATGGTTGCAGAAGAGAAGCCACGCTTTGGCATTAACTCTCTGATCAACCGCATGACAGGCAGCGGTCAAGAAGCGGCGGCACCACAGCCTTCGCGCCAGCAGCCGAACCTGCAAGCGGCGCCTGCGCCAGCGGAAGATCCAGAGCAAGAACGCATCGAAATCCCAGCGTTCCTGCGCCGCCAGGCCAACTAATTCCTACAGAATTTCTGAAAAGAGCCGCTCAATTGAGCGGCTCTTTTTTTGTTTAAAATCAGCACTTTCCCGCTTCTTTGGCAAGGAACCGCCCAGCTGAAACCAACATGTTTCAGTCCGTTACAATCTTTGAGTTGAGCATTTGGACTCCACCGCATAGGGCTATTGTGCGCTTTCATAGGCGTGTTGCTATGGGGACATCTTTGCAAAATACTGTCAAATCCACGATCCGTTTTTCCGGAATTGGGCTGCATACGGGGCAACCTGTTCGGATGGAGATCGAACCGGCGTCTGCGGGTTATGGGATTTGGTTTCAGCGCACAGATGTTCTGGAAGGTGACCAGATGGTTCCGGCGCGCTGGGATGTGGTTGAGCAATCCCCGCTTTGCACCAAGATCAAGAACTCTGATGGCGTATCGGTTTCAACGATTGAACACATCATGGCGGCACTGGCTGGCTGTGGCGTACACAACGCGCTGATCAGAATTGATGGCCCAGAAGTGCCGATTATGGATGGCAGCAGTGCTGCATTTGTCAAAACCATCCTGTCTCGCGGGCTCACCGAATTGGCAAGCCCGATCCGCGCGATCAAAGTATTGAAGTCAGTGCGCGTTGAACGCGAAGACGCCTGGGCAGAAATTCATCCGTCGGAAAACTTGGAAATCGATTTTCAGATCGATTTTGCCGATGAGGCCATCGGGTCTCAACATCGCAAGTTGAACATGGCAAACGGCACCTTTGTGCGTGAGCTATGCGATTGCCGCACCTTCTGTAGCCAAGCAGATGTGGATGCGATGTTGGCAAATGGTCTCGCCCTTGGTGGTGTCGCGGGTGAAAATGCCGTTGTATTCGACGGTGCGAAAGTCCAGTCCGGCAAAGGCCTGCGCCGCACAGATGAGCCTGTGCGTCATAAAATGCTCGATGCTTTGGGTGATCTTTATACGGCTGGCCTGCCAATTCTGGGCCGCTATGTGGGGCATCGTTCAGGCCACGCCATGACCAACAAGCTGCTGCGTGCACTTTTGAGTGATCCGGACGCCTTTGTTATTGTAGAATGTTCCGGTGATACTGCGGCGCGTCTGCCGGGTGTCGGCGCAAATATGTCCGAAATGCCAGCTGTCGCTTAAGCATTTCGTGAAAACCCACCAAAGCCATTTTGCCCTACAAAAATCTATGCTAACAGCAGTGGGAACAAACCCAACTTGGGCACTTATTCAAGAAGGTTGAGCAGAATGGCGCGTCGCGACTCTCGTAAGATTGTAGTTGCAGCTCTCTTATCAGCAGCGGTTCTCGCAGGCTGTGGAGGCGGCGGAGGCAATCAACCGTTGTTTGGCGCGGAAGTCCCGTTGGAAAACTACACTGCTGAGCAAATCTTTGGCCGTGGTGAGTTTGAACTCGAACGCAATAAGGCGGACGATGCAGCCTTCTACTTCGCAGAAGTCGAACGTCTCTACCCGTATTCAGAATGGGCCAAACGCGCGTTGATCATGCAGGCTTATTCCTATCATCAGGATACGGACTACGAAAACAGCCGCTCTGCTGCGCAGCGCTACATCGATTTCTATCCGCTGGATGATGATGCAGCCTATGCGCAGTATCTTTTGGCGCTCAGCTATTATGACCAAATCGACGAAGTGGGCCGCGACCAGGGGCTGACGTTCTTGGCATTGCAGTCGTTGCGCAAGGTTATTGAGACCTATCCAGACAGCGAATATGCCCGTTCCTCGGTTTTGAAATTCGATCTGGCCTTTGATCATCTTGCGGCCAAAGAAATGGAAATTGGTCGTTATTATCTGAAACGCGATCAATTTGCGGCCTCTGTGAACCGCTTCCGTGTGGTCGTAGAGGACTTCCAAACCACAACCCACACGCCAGAAGCGCTGCATCGTCTGGTCGAAGCCTATCTTTCCTTGGGGCTGACAGACGAAGCCCAAACCGCAGGCGCGATCTTGGGGCACAACTTCCGCTCAACAGAGTGGTATGAAGACAGCTTCCAGCTTCTGACCAACAACGGCCTGAAGCCGCGCGCCAGAGGTGACGGTTGGCTGGCGTCGATTTATCGTCAGACCATCAAAGGCAAATGGCTATAAGCCCGCTGGACAGGTAGACGCCTGATGCTGCGTGCCCTCGAAATTCGCGATCTTCTGATCATTGACCACCTGGAGTTGGATTTTCAGGCGGGATTGAACGTCCTGACCGGGGAAACCGGTGCTGGTAAGTCGATCTTGCTGGATTCCCTTGGATTTGTGCTGGGTTGGCGTGGGCGCGCTGAACTTGTGCGCTCTGGCGCTGATCAGGGCGAAGTTGTTGCGGAGTTCCATCTGCCAGAAAGCCATCCAGCTCATGCCATTCTTGATGAAGCTGGGCTACCAGGTGGAGAAGAGCTGATCCTGCGGCGGGTCAATCGCAAAGATGGCCGCAAGACAGCCTGGGTTAATGACCGGCGCTGTTCTGGTGAAGTGCTACGCGCTTTGTCTGAAACTCTGATTGAATTGCACGGACAGCACGATGACCGCGGGTTGCTTGACACCAAAGGGCATCGGGCCCTGCTTGATCAATTCGGTGACCTTTCCGGCTTGATTTCTGAAACGCGTGCTCGTTGGTCAGAACTCAGCAAGGCTCGAAAGACCCTGCGCGCTGCCGAGGAGTCCCTAAAGGCTGTGCAGGAAGAAGAAGAGTTTCTGAGGCATGCTGTCAAAGAACTCGACGCGCTTGATCCGCAATCGGGTGAGGAGGGGGAGCTCGACTCCCGCCGTCGTCTGATGCAGGCGGCTGAGAAGGTGAAAGAAGACGTTGGCCGTGCCCACGCCGCGATGGGGTATGACGGCGCTGAAGGTGCTTTGGGTGACGCGCTGCGCTGGCTAGAAGGGGCAGGCGAAGCCGTAGGGGATCAACTGGATGAGCCGCTAACCGCGCTTGGTCGTGCGCTGTCAGAACTCGGAGATGCGATCTCTGGCGTTGAACGTTGTATGGATGCGCTGGATTTCAATCCGCTGGAGCTTGAACAGACCGAAGAACGTCTTTTTGCGATCCGGGGCCTGGCACGGAAACACAATATTGTGCCAGACGAGCTAGGAACCTTTGCCGAAGAACTGCGTGGCAAGATGGTTGCGTTGGATGCCGGTGAAGGTGAAATCGCCGCTTTGAAACAGGCCGTGAGCGCGGCGGAAAAGGCCTATGGCGCGGCTGCCAACACGCTCACCGAAGCGCGCCGGAAGGCTGCTTTACGCCTTGATAAGGCTGTCATGGCTGAACTCGCGCCGCTGAAAATGGAACGCGCCGTTTTCACCACACAGATCGACAAGGAAACTGCAGGCCCAGAAGGCGTGGATGCGGTGTCGTTTACTGTGGCCACCAACCCGGGCGCGCCATCTGGTCCGTTGGCAAAGATCGCTTCTGGTGGCGAACTCAGCCGGTTCTTGCTGGCGTTGAAGGTCTGCCTGACCTCTGAAGATCGCAACACGACGATGATCTTTGATGAGATCGACCGGGGTGTTGGCGGGGCCACCGCTGATGCAGTGGGCCGGAGACTTTCGTCTCTCGCAGAAGGTGGCCAGATTCTTGTTGTGACGCATAGCCCTCAGGTTGCCGCTCTGGGAGCACACCATTGGCGCGTCCAAAAAGACGTCAATGATGGGATCACGCTTTCGACGGTGGTTTCTTTGGATACAGGCGAGCGTGTCGACGAAATCGCGCGCATGATTTCTGGCGATAAGGTCACCGATCAGGCACGCAGCGCGGCTAAGGCGTTGTTGAATGGGTAGTCCGGGCTTCAGCCCGGCTGCGTAAACCTCTCAAAAGCCGGGCTGAAGCCCGGCCTACAGGCCATTTTTTCAGCTTCGTCATAAGAAGTGATGAAACCAAGCCATCCAAGGCTTTTCTCTGACTGAACAAGCGCTTAATGCTGGGGCTTAATCTGCTTACGGAACGCCATGGCACATCCGCTCGGATCCTTTCTGGTTGATAGCGCACGACAAGCCGCTCGTGCCTTCCGTGGTGGCTGGAAAATTCTGATCACCAGAGGGCCAAGCAAGTTCCAATTCTGGTTGATTGCCTTGCTGGTTGGGGTCGCTTCGGGTTTTGCTGCGCTTTTGTTCCGAAAGGCCATCGAATGGCTTCAGAGTACGATTTACGGCACAGAGAACATCAACCGGCTGCATAGTTTCGCAGAAACGCTGCCTTGGTACTGGATCTTATTCATCCCCATCGCAGGCGGGTTGGTTGTCGGTCTTCTGCTGGATCGCTTTTCCAAAGATGCCCGTGCACAAGGCCCTGCAGATGTCATTGAAGGTGCTGCGATCAACAATGGCCGTGTCAGCATCAAAGAAGGGCTGGTCTCTGCCGTTGCCTCTTTGATCACACTCAGTTCTGGTGGTTCAACAGGACGCGAAGGGCCCGTCGTGCATATGGCAGCGGTGATCTCTACATGGGTCAGCGAGAAAATTCAGGCCAACGGTATCACTGGGCGAGATCTCTTGGGCTGCGCTGTGGCCGCTGCCGTTTCTGCCTCCTTTAACGCACCGATTGCCGGGGCGCTCTTTGCTCTTGAAGTTGTTCTACGCCACTTTGCCGTTCATGCCTTTGCCCCCATCGTGATTGCCTCTGTGGCGGGCACGGTTATCAACCGGCTTGAATTTGGCAATGTCACCGAATTTGTCCTGCCCGTCAGCTCAATCGCGTTTTTCCAGGAACTGCCGGCCTTCCTGCTATTGGGAGGTTTGTGTGGTTTTGTCGCCGTTGCCCTGATGTGGACAATCTTCTGGGCCGAAGATATCGGCAATCAGATCATGACCTATACGCCGCTGAAACGCTGGATGCGCCCGGTTGTGTCTGGCGCGATGCTGGGTGTTTTGGCGATAGGTTACCCACACATCATTGGCGTGGGATATGAAACCACCTCTGCCGCGCTGACTGGCGAACTCCTGATGCATGAGGCGATTGTCTTTGTTGTTCTGAAAATCATCGCGGTTGCTGTCACAATGGCTGGCCGGATGGGCGGCGGGGTCTTCTCCCCGGCATTGATGATAGGTGCATTAACAGGACTGGCCTTTGGATTGATCGCTACCTCGATCTTTCCAGAGGTCTCAGGCTCCCATACGCTCTACGCCCTTGCGGGTATGGGAGGCGTTGCTGCTGCGGTTCTGGGGGCGCCGATATCGACCACTTTGATTGTCTTTGAGCTCACAGGCGACTGGCAGACTGGTCTTGCAGTGATGGTCACGGTCTCTATCTCAACCGCTCTTGGTTCGCGGCTAGTGGATCGGTCGTTTTTCCTCACGCAGCTTGAGCGCCGCGGCGTGCATGTCGCAGCAGGCCCGCAGGCCTACCTGCTTGGCACCTGCCATGTGTCCAAACTCATGCGGGACATCGACCCTGACCATGGGGCAACCGATGCTGCTTGCTGGGCGCTGATTGAACGCGGGATTTACACCAATGCAAATGCTACGCTGGAAGGGCTGATGCCGATGTTTGACGATCCAAGCATTCGCTTTGTCCCTGTGGTACGTCTACGCGGTGAAGGCGAAGGGCCAGAGCTTTTGGGTGTGGTGCATGATGTAGATGCCTTTAAAGCTTATAACAAAGCGTTGGCAGAAATCGCGGCGGAAGAGCACTCGTGAATTAAGCTGTTACGCGCCCACGTGTTCGACGCAGATGCGCGAGCCAAAGATGCGCGACAAACGCGGCTCCGTAACACCCAATTAACATCACGTAGATGCTGGTGACGCCAAACCCGCTAAGCAGAGCAAACATCAAAGGTGTCCCCACCAAATTGCCAAGGTTACCCATCTGAGACATGGCCCCATTGGCCAGTGCCTGAGATTTCGCGGACGGATTGAGTTGAGGGATGCTCGCAAAACTTGCCGATTGCACCAGCCCCATAAAGGCAAACATGCCGATGAACATCCATCCAGACAGCGGCAACCATAGCCCGGTCATTGCAAATGCCAAGGCACCAATCAGACCGATCTGGACCACCACGATTGCCGGCAAATAGCGCAGCAACATGGCATTCAGCGTGAAGGAAGAGACAATGCTGGCAATCGGCATGAACGGCACAAGTACTGCCCTTTCAAACTCAGTCAGCATCGGTGGAACGACAGTCATCACCGAAACGAAAGTACAGGTGTAAAACAGCCAGCCCGCAGCAGGGGCGAATTCATAGGGTGAGCTATAGGCTTTCCAATGGCGTCGCAGAAGGTCTGTGAGTTTCGGAAATGTTTCGCGCTGTGCAGCCCCCTTGGGCAGGAACAGCATGACCAGTATGGCAAAGATCAACAAATAGATTGCATGCGCACCAAAGAGAGCAGCTGACCCAAAACTGTTAATCAATACCGGTCCAATGGCCGCGGTCAGTGCATAGCCTACGCCAAAGAACGCGCTCCATAATGTCATCGCCAGATTGCGCCAATTTGCCGGAGCCACAAGGGCCATAAGCGTCGGTGCCGCGACAACAATCGCGAGGTGTGAAAGCCCTTCGAGCAGCCGTGTCAGCAGGAAGACTTTGAGCTCAGGCAATAAAGTTTGCACAGCAGATAGGGTCGCTCCGAGGAACAAGGCCCACATCAGCATCCGGCGAAAACCATAGGAGGCCACCAGAAGCCCTGCGACCAATCCCAGCAAAACTCCGAGGACACTGATCGAAGACAACAGGAGCCCGAGTGCTGTGTCTGACCCCTCATAAATCTCTTGAAGCGCTGGAAAACTAACCGTCACCTTCGCAAATTGCATCGAGGCACCCAACCCAGCACCCCAGAGTATGAGGATCAACAGAAAAGGAGAAACAGGGCGGTCTTGGGGCACAGGGTCACTCAGCGAATGGGGCTTAAAACAAAAAACGGGGCCAGTTGGCCCCGCATGATTGTTGCATGTTCAGGGCGTCAAAGCTGTTCGATCGCGACTTCATCGCTGGCGTAGAAAGCCAGATGGTCTTTGATGCGCGCCACGTCTTCCTTTGGATCCGTATAGGACCAGACAGCATTTTTGATGGTTTTGCTTTTGGTCACAATCGAAAAATAGCTGGCATCGCCTTTGTGTGGGCAGTGAGAGCTGTGATCGCTTTCATCAAGAAAGGCCATCGCGATGTCTTCGCGTGGGAAGTAGATCACCGGTGGATGATCGCCCTCAGTCAATTCCAACGCGTTCGCGGTCTCGCCAAGGACAGCACCGCCAGCTCGCACGGACCATTTCCCCGGAGCCTTGCGGACTGTAATATAGCTGTTCATGTCTTTCTCCTCGATCCTCAATAGTCTTAACGCCCTAAAACAGGGCGACTGTTACAAGAATATGTCAAATCGGTTGTGTCGCTTGCGACAACCAATCCAGGGTCTCCGGTTGGATGCGCGGCGAAAGCCGTTCGAAACACTCTTTATGGTAGGTATTCAGCCAATCCCGCTCGTCTTGGGTCAGCATGTCTGGGACGATCAGGCGCCTGTCTATCGGCGCATAGGTCAACGTGCGGAACTGCAGCATCTGCCGGTGATCGTCGCCACCTTCCAGTGATGGAGCTTCCTCTACCACAACTAAATTTTCAATGCGAATACCAAATTGACCCGGTTTGTAATAGCCTGGTTCGTTCGAAAGGATCATGCCTGGTTCTAGCGGCACATGGCTGACTTTGCTCAGGCGTTGTGGGCCTTCGTGTACACTAAGATAAACCCCAACCCCGTGACCCAAACCATGGTCGAAATCCAGCCCAGCGAGCCACAACGGGCGGCGGCCGAAGGCCTCAATGTCGCGCCCCGCAAGGCCTTTTGGCCACCGCAGTTGTGAGACATTGATCATGCCTTTCAACACCAGTGTGAAGGCGCGTTTTTCTTCATCTCCCACGGGACCAATGGCCAGAGTGCGCGTGATATCTGTGGTGCCATCGGCATATTGCCCACCACTGTCGACCACCATGATCTCGCCGCTTTGCAGGGTACGTGCGGTGTCATGAGTGACACGGTAATGGATCACTGCCCCATGTGGGCCAGCGCCAACAATTGAGTCAAAGCTGATATCTTTCAATTGGTTGGTTGCCGTCCGGCAAGCCTCAAGATACTTCGCAACTTCGATTTCAGAAATGCCGCTTTCGCTGTTGTCGTCAAACCATGAGAGGAAATTGGCCACCGCAGCCCCATCACGCAGATGCGCTTCGGTGGTGCCCGCTAACTCCTTGGCATTTTTGCGTGCTTTTGGCAGCGCGCAGGGTTCAGCGCCATAGTCAATTGTTGTGCCAGCAGCGGTGAGAACCGATGCTACCGCCATCGGGGCGGTGGATTTATCAAGGCGCACGGAACCAGACAGAGCTTTCAACTGGTCGATTAATTCATCAGGCGCATGAACTTCAATGTCTGATTCAAAGTGATCTGCAAGGTCTGCGCACTTCGCGGGATCAATAAACAGCGCTACACGTCCATCGGCATGAAGGATCGCAAAAGCCTGCACAACCGGATTTTTGGGAATGTCTGCGCCGCGGATATTCAGAAGCCAGCAAATACTGTCTGGCAGGGTGATAACAGCAGCAGATGCGCCCGTCGCAGCAATATCGGCACCCAGTCGCTTGCGTTTGACTGCATGGCTTTCACCTGCAAATTCAACAGCTTGTGCGAAAGCCTTAGCGTTGGGCGCATCCGGTTGATCATCCCAAACCGCATCCACTAAATTCTCGACGGGTTGCAGTGTAATGCCTTTGTCAGCAAACACCTCGGTCAGATGCTCGACCTGTTCCACTGTGTGGAGCCAGGGATCGAACCCCAAAATGCCTGAGCCAAGGTTCTCAAGAACCCATTCGCCAAGCTGCACTTCGGGCCAGTCGACCGGCGTAAACACATCTGCCACCTGTTGGCGCACCTGCAGGCGATAGCGGCCATCCACAAAGACACCGGCCTTGTCCTTCAAAACGCAGGCAAACCCGGCAGAGCCCGTAAATCCTGTCAACCAAGACAGACGCTCGTCTCGCGCCGCCACATATTCCCCCTGATGGGCATCTGCACGCGGAACCAGAAAGCCGTCTACGCCGGCCCCAGCCATGGCAGTGCGCAGGGCTTTCAGGCGGGCAGGGCCGTGGGATGGATCAGCAGTGGAGTCAAAAGACTGAAACATAAGTCGCTCACCAGTTTTGAATGTTAGCGATAGAGGTATCGACCTGATGCCAAAGCGTCTAGCCCAATCCCGGCACGCGCATGAAAAACGCGCCGGTGACGTCGCGGCGGGAATCGGAAATATCAGAAAGGCGCAACGGAAGACCCGCCGCTTTGTCTAGCCTTTACGAATGCCCATCACGCGCGCACGTGCACGTGGATCACTGTCAAACAGGCTCGCCAATTGCTCGGTCATGGCACCGGCCAATTGCTCAACATCAGTGATAGTGACAGCGCGCTCATAGTAGCGCGTCACATCGTGACCAATACCAATTGCCAACAGCTCAACCTGCTTGCGCTTTTCCACCATGGCGATCACGTCACGCAGGTGTTTTTCCAGGTAATTCGCCGGGTTAACGGACAAAGTTGAATCATCCACCGGCGCACCATCTGAAATCACCATCAGAATTTTGCGCGCTTCTGGGCGGCCGATCATCCGGCGATGCGCCCATTCCAGCGCCTCCCCGTCGATGTTTTCCTTCAACAGGCCTTCTTTCATCATCAGACCCAGATTTGGGCGAGACCGGCGCCAAGGGGCATCGGCTGACTTATAGATGATATGGCGCAGGTCATTCAGACGCCCCGGCTGCTGCGGGCGACCATCTGCCAGCCATTGCTCGCGGCTTTGCCCACCTTTCCAGGCGCGTGTTGTAAAGCCGAGGATTTCAACTTTTACAGAGCAGCGCTCCAGCGTTCGGGCCAGAACATCGGCGCAGATTGCAGCAATCGAGATCGGACGACCGCGCATCGAACCAGAGTTATCCAATAAGAGCGTTACAACAGTGTCACGGAACTCGGTGTCTTGCTCGACCTTGAAGGACAGAGGCGTTGTTGGGTTGGCTACAACCCGCGCCAGGCGACCGGCATCCAGAATGCCTTCTTCCTGATCGAACGACCAGCTGCGGTTCTGCTGCGCCTGCAGGCGGCGCTGCAGCTTGTTGGCTAAGCGGCTCACTGCACCCTTCAGCGGCTCCAGCTGTTGATCGAGGTAAGCGCGTAGGCGCTCCAGCTCGGCCTGTTCCGCCAGCTCTTCGGCCATGATCTCTTCGTCAAACTCGGTGTTGAAGACCTGATAGTCGGGATCAGCATCGGAAATCGGCTGCGGGGCAGGTGGCTCCAGAGGGGCCTCCCCATCCGGCATCTCTGCCTCATCCGCCATCTCCTCATCGGACATATCGTCCATGGTGACCTGCGCTTCAGAGCTGTCCTGCTGCTCTTCCTGAGAACTCTCAGGCGTCGCATCCGTGTTCTCTTCTTCGCTGTCGTCCTGACCTTGAGAATCCGGGTCGTTTTCTTCGTCCGGCTGCTCCTCGGCTTCATCCTGTTGATCTTCGTTCAGATCATCAGGGTCATCACCTAGCTGATCGCCGTATCCCAGCTCATCAATGATCTGACGCGCGAATTTCGCAAACTTCGCCTGATCTGACAGCATGTCTTGCAGATCTTCGAGCGTATCGCCAGCGTTCTGTTCAATAAAGCCACGCCATAGGTTCATGACATTTGACGCTGCAGGCGGCAGATCGCGCCCGGTTGCCAAATGACGGATCAAATAGTTTGCCGCCATATCCAGTGGCGCATCAGCCGCCGCTGTGATCTTGTCGAACTTACGCCCCAGCGCTTCGTTTTCGATTTTGGCGTCAATATTGACGGCGGTGCCCGGCATGTCGCGCGCACCCATGGCTTCGCAGCGCGCGATCTCCATGGATTCAAACAGCTGCCGTGCCATGCTGCCGCGCGGAGGCGCATATTTATTAAACGTATTGTCGTTGTGGTAACGGCGGTGCAGGGCGAGACTGTCAGCCGTTCCACGCGCAAGCATCACCTCATCGCGGGTCATGCGACGAGAAATCTGTGGCAGGCGCATCTGATCACCGGACAGACCAGAAGGATCAACGGTGTAGGTCACCGCTAATTCCGGATCATGCGCCATAACTTTGGTCGCTTCGGCCAGTGCCTTCTTAAACGGATCGGCCGGGTTATCAGATGGTTTTGACATTCCGCCTTATTCCTTCGTGCCTCAGCGCTCTCGCTCCCCAGATGCGAAAGAGCTTACAACGAACGGTCAGGGCGACGCCCGTCCCGCGGGTGGGTGCAAAGCGCCCGCCCATGGGGGCGGGTCGGGCGCTGCCCGGTCTGGCGACCGGGCGAAAGCCTTAGCCGATGCTCATGCTCGCCGCAGATTCCGGCAGTTCTTCGTCAAACAGACGCTGATAGAACTCTGCCACGGTCTGGCGTTCAAGTTCATCACATTTGTTCAAGAAAGTCAGACGGAAGGCATAGCCCACATCGCGGAAGATCTCAGAGTTCTGCGCCCAGTTGATCACGGTGCGCGGCGACATCACAGTAGAAAGATCACCATTCATGAAAGCGGTCCGGGTCAGGTCCGCCACGGTCACCATCTGACGCACGGTCTTGCGGCCGGCCTCGGTGTTGTAATGAGGCGCCTTCGACAGGATAATATTGGTCTCAGCATCGATGCTCAGGTAGTTGAGTGTGCTGACCAGAGACCAGCGGTCCATCTGCGCTTGGTTGATCTGCTGGGTACCGTGGTAAAGACCAGTGGTGTCACCCAGACCCACAGTGTTCGCGGTCGCAAACAGGCGGAAATGTGGGTGCGGGGTGATGATCTCGTTCTGATCCAGAAGTGTCAGCTTACCGTCTGTTTCCAGAACACGCTGGATCACAAACATCACGTCCGCGCGGCCTGCATCGTATTCGTCAAAGACGATCGCAACCGGGTTACGCAGCGCCCATGGAAGGATGCCTTCGTGGAATTCAGTGACCTGTTTACCGTCCTTCAGCTTGATCGCGTCTTTACCGATCAGGTCGATCCGGCTGATGTGGCTATCAAGGTTCACACGCACAGATGGCCAGTTCAGGCGCGCTGCAACCTGTTCGATGTGCGTGGATTTACCTGTGCCGTGGTAACCCTGGATCATAACACGACGGTTGTGGCTAAAGCCTGCCAGAATGGCCAGCGTGGTGTCTGGGTCAAACTTGTAGGTCGGATCAATCGGAGGCACGCGGTCGGTGCGCTCTGCAAAGCCCTTGACCTTCATGTCGGTGTCGATGCCAAACACCTCACGGACCGAAATCTCTTCGGTTGGTGTTGCGTTGATGTC
Source organism: Cognatishimia activa (assembly GCF_026016445.1). Classification (NCBI taxonomy): domain Bacteria; kingdom Pseudomonadati; phylum Pseudomonadota; class Alphaproteobacteria; order Rhodobacterales; family Paracoccaceae; genus Cognatishimia; species Cognatishimia activa. The sequence goes on from NZ_CP096147.1 coordinate 876,852, forward strand.
TGTCATGCCGTCAGCCATGGCGCGGAATCCTTCTGTTCGCTACGCGTCGCGCGTCTTGTCTCCGTTCGCGGCCACAATATCGTTGGCTTGCCGGAGGGAAAGGGCAAAAGCGCCGTATCACCCCTTTACCACGCAAAAAATGACCGATTTTATGTTGGTGGACTCATAAGCAAATTTGATTGGCTTGTCGAGAATGAGACTTTAGGTCTCAAAAATGATAGGCAGTGCTGCATTCATCACAGGGATGTGACGCACGCATTCTTGAAAAGCCCGCGAGCTCTCTAGATCATCACCCTATCACAAGTTGAAGGATAGAATGATGAAAAGGCGTGAGATTTTATTGGGATCGGTGGCCCTGGGGCTTGTCGGATCTGGGCCAGCGGCGGCCGCTGGCGATTTTGAAATCACACGCAGCAAGGCGGAATGGAAAGCGATGCTGACCCCGTTGCAGTATAAAGTCATGCGCGAACATGGGACCGAGCGCGCCTTTTCCTCTCCGCTCGATAAAAACTATGAAAAAGGTGTTTATCACTGCCGTGGCTGCGACCTGAAACTCTATTCTTCCAAGCATAAATACGACAGCGGCACCGGTTGGCCAAGCTTCTACAAATCGCTGTCAAATGCTGTTGGTACGCAGCCTGATCGTTTGCTCTTGCGCGTCCGCACTGAAGTTCACTGCCGCCGATGTGGTAGCCACTTGGGGCATATCTTTGATGATGGTCCGAAGCCCACAGGCAAACGTCACTGCCTGAACGGGGTTTCGCTGGTTTTCAAAGCGGCATAAGGCAGCAACCTAGGCTGTGCGTTTTTCTAGGAAAAGACCAAACAAAAAGCCGCCCGGTGGGCGGCTCATTTCGTTCTCAAGCACTTACTTAAAGCTGTTTGAATCTTTGATCTGATCCCAGGCCCAGACAACCTCTTGCAGCTGTTCTTCTTGGCTCCGGTCCCCACCATTCATATCTGGGTGCAGCACTTTGATAAGCTTCTTATAGGCCTTGCGGATATCGGCCTTTGTCCAAGTGGCTTCCGCTTCCAGAATATCGATTGCGCGCTGTTCCGTCGGTGGCAGGCGGCGACCAGCAGAACGGCCAGGGTTTTGAGTGGCATTGCCACCCAGAACCTGATGGGGGTCTTCGATGCCCAAACGTGCCCAAGCGCGCGCCTCTGGGTCGCCCATCTTTTTGGTTTCCCGCTCCCAAACCTTGTCCTTGGATTTCTGCGCGTTGGTTTCCGCTTCGGTCTTACCGTCAAAGAAACTCCATTTGGCATTATACTCGCGCACGTGTTCTTTGCAGAACCAGCGGAACTCATCCAAGACGTCCGGTGCTTTAGGCGCGCGGAACTTCCCCGGCTCATTGCACCCAGGTGCTTCACAAACACGGGTAGATGTCGTGGATTCCCCAGACATGCCGCGACGCCCACGTGGGTTTTTCTTCTTCGCAGAAGAGACGGACATATCGAATCCGAAGGGATCTGGTTTCGGCATTCTCTCACCTTTTCGACTCGGAGCGGAGAGTTTAATCTATTGGTCACAAGATTGAAGAGGGCAGGTCAAAAAAATGAGTGTCAAAGACGAAATTTATGAGCGGTTGTCCGCTGCCTTTAACCCAAGTGCGCTTGAGGTTGTAGATGACAGCGAAAGCCACCGCGGCCATGCCGGTTATCAGGAAGGTGGTGAAAGCCATTTCAACGTGAGGATACGCGCTGAAGCTTTTGATAAGATGTCACGAATTGCGCGCCACCGCGCTGTGCACAATGCGTTGGGCAAAGAACTTGTCGGCCGTATCCACGCCTTAGCGCTGGATATTTCTGCCTAGATTATTCCGCCGCGATTTTGCGTTTGGAGCGTTTCTGAGTGGCTCGCCGACGCAACGCGGCTGGCAGCGCGCTCCGGTCGGGCTTCTGAGCGCGAAAGCTCTCTGAGGAGAAAAACGCATTTTCTTCATCCACGTCAGAATCTTCCTCAACCATATCCAATTCGAGTTCCGGCGCCGGTGTGACATCCTTCAGATCAGGTGAATGATCCTCGATCTGCTGCAGCGGCGCAGATGGGGCAATCTTGGGTGCGGTCGGCTCGGATATTGGCGTGGGTTCTGCGACAACTTTAGCTCTGCGGAATACCAGAACACTGCGGAAGGTTGTGGAACTGCTGGTCAGTCCGGTGCGTTCTTCATGGGGCAGGGTTTCACTGCGCTGATATTCCCAGCCATCAAGGGCCATGGAATTCATCACCTCTTCAATCGAATAGGCAAACTTGTCCTCGGAACGACGAATGCCACGCGCCTTCTGCCCCTTCGTGGGGGCCGGAACCACCTTGTACTCAAATCGATCCATGTTGGCCTGCCTCAGTTTTTGTGAAGCATAGTCGATCTTATCCACAAAGTCCGTGGGTTTATCCACAGAAGTGGCATGGAATTCAAAGTGTTGCGCTGAGGCCTCTTCAGAAGGCAACAAACAAAAAGCGGGCCCGAAGACCCGCTTTGTTGCAATATTTGTGAGGGCTTAGCCTTTCAGCTTTTGTGCCACCAGCTGGTTCACAGCCTTTGGGTTCGCCTTGCCGCCGGTCGCTTTCATAACCTGACCGACAAACCAGCCCGCGAGTTTTGGGTTCTCTTTGGCTTTTTCGACCTGCGCTGGGTTCGCGGCGATGATCTCATCAAGCGCTGCTTCGATTGCACCAGTGTCAGTCACCTGCTTCATACCGCGTTCTTCCACGATCTGCGCAGGATCACCACCTTCGGTGTAGACGATCTCAAACAGGTCTTTTGCGATCTTGCCAGAGATGGCATCAGAGCTGATCAAGTCAATGATGCCACCCAGTTGGGCAGGCGAAATTGGACTTTCGTTGATGCCCTTGTCGTCTTTCTTCAGGCGGCCGAAAAGCTCGTTGATCACCCAGTTTGCAGCAAGCTTGCCGTTGCGACCGTTCGCAACATCTTCAAAGAAGCTCGCGTTCTCTGCCTCTGCAGTCAGAACAGATGCGTCATATTCAGAGAGGCCGAAGTCATTGACGAAACGAGACTTTTTCTCGTCTGGCAGCTCTGGCAGGGAGGCCGCAATGTCATCAACCCAGCCTTGTTCGATTTCCAAAGGCAGCAGGTCTGGATCCGGGAAGTAGCGGTAATCATGCGCTTCTTCTTTGGAGCGCATGGAACGTGTCTCGTTTTTATCCGCGTCGTAAAGACGGGTTTCCTGATCCACGGTTCCACCGGCTTCCACAATCGCGATCTGACGACGCGCTTCGTATTCAATCGCCGCTTGGATAAAGCGCATGGAGTTCATGTTCTTGATCTCACAGCGTGTGCCGAGGTGAGAGAAGTCCTGCGTTTCTTGGTATTTCTCATACTGACCCGGACGGCAGATCGACACGTTCACGTCAGCCCGCAGGTTGCCGTTCTGCATGTTACCATCACAGGTGCCCAGATAACGCAGAATTTGACGCAGCTTGGTCACGTAAGCTGCGGCCTCTTCTGGGCCACGGATGTCTGGACGGCTGACGATCTCCATCAGCGCAACACCGGTGCGGTTCAAGTCGACGAAAGACATGTTCGGGTCCATGTCGTGCACGGATTTACCAGCATCCTGTTCAAGGTGGATGCGTTCAATGCGCACTTTGCGCGCCACGCCCGGACCCATATCGACGATGATCTCACCTTCACCCACAATCGGGTGGTAAAGCTGTGAAATCTGATAGCCTTGCGGCAGGTCAGGGTAGAAATAATTCTTACGGTCAAAAGCAGATTTCAGGTTGATGTCAGCCTTCAGGCCGAGACCAGTCCGCACCGCCTGTTCAACGCAGAATTCATTGATCACAGGCAGCATGCCCGGCATCGCCGCATCAACGAAAGAGACATTGGCGTTTGGCTCAGCACCGAATTTGGTGGAGGCGCCAGAAAAGAGTTTCGCGTTCGAGCTGACCTGCGCGTGCACTTCCATCCCGATGACCAGTTCCCAGTCATGTTTCGCGCCTGCGATGACTTTTGGTTTTGGGGTTTCGTATGTCAGGTCCAGCATCTGCCGTCGCTCCAATATATAGGTTCAGATGGCGTTCTAAGACAGGGCGCGGGAAGGGGCAAGAGGAGTGAACGACGTAGGGTGGTGTTTTACCCCTCCATTTTCCGAAACGTTAACGTGAGGTCGGGTGAAACCCCACCCTACGATCTATGTCTAAGGTTGAAACTCGGTAATCCATCCGGGCAAAGTGGATGGTCAAGCCAGCTTCAAGGTCTTTCATGGAGGGTTCATTCAAGGCTTTAGCTTTGTTCGAAACATGGCCTACCAACGATCCATCGGCTGCACGATCACAGATTTTAGAGTGTTACTTAGCCTTTTTCTGCGAGAAATTAGCGACGAGGTCGGCATTTCACGATGCCGCGCATATCGAAATTTATCTGTGTCCCCACAAATCTGGTAGATTCTTCGCTTTTTGGTTTGAAGTGAACTCGAACATCGGTCAGCGGAGCATCAATATCTAGGATTTCAGCACTTTTGGAACGAATATTGCTGTTCTTGACCAATGTCCGAAACGTTTTTTCAGCAAAAAGTCTGCAGACAGAGCGAGCGTCGTTCATTGGGTTATAATTTGCATTCGGGTCAAGTTGCAAAGTTAGCGTCAGCATGTTTTCATTGCTGTTGCCATAGCTCGTAAAAATACCAGAAGTAAGCACTGCTTTTGCTCCTGATTTCAGGAGAATTTTTTCCGCGGCAGCAGAAGAAGTCAAAATAAGAGTAGCGACTGCCACCAGGCCGAGGGTTCGAGACAAAAGGTTCATTCAATCGAGACTTTGGATGCATTGCCATCGGCGACGAGCCAGTCTTCCTTGTGATCGTACTATAAAAAGTGAGCTGACAGTGTTGGGCGAAGTTTAAGGCTGAATCTCCGTAATCCCATCCGGTCCAAAGTGGATCGTCAATCCCGCTTCAAGGTTTTTCATAAAGGGCTGCGCTACAGCGTTCATCGCAAAGTCGCGGCCCTTTTGAGCCAAGCGTTCAATCGAAACGCCACGTACACCGTTGTCAAAACCCAACTCTGCATGGCCCCAAATCAGCGGGTGCACTTCGCGCAGGGAATCCTGCACCACATCCTCAAAGGCAGCGCGCAGGGCCGCCAGTTGTTCAGATCCAGCACCTGTCTCGCGATAGCGCTGACGCGCAGCTTGCCATGCGCAGTAAAGCTGGGCGGCCATCAGATTAGCAGTCGCCTGATCGGGCTGCTGTGCCAGAATGTCTTTTGCGCCATCGACAAAATAGTCAGTGTCCACATGTTCCAAACCCTGTGGATCAGTGAGTAGTGCATCAAACCAGACCCAAGCGTAGGCACCAGCACCCCAGAGATCATAGGTGCGTGCCGCAGTGCGACGCGCCTGCAGATCAAGGCTGGCGAAGTCACCGTACCATTGCGGTAGCATATAGGTGCCAAGCGCCCGCATATGGCGCGGGTTTTCAGGGTCGAGATCAATCAGGTCTTCAAAGTCGTCAGCCACACGGTCCCCAGGATGCGCAGACCCTGGCAGGAGGGCACAGCGCGCAGCCGAGAGGGCTGCGGAATTCAATTCATGGGCGCAGAAGCTGTCCAGAATTTCTTCAGCCCGTGCAAAATGCGCCAGGAAGGCTTCGCGGTTGGCTGGTTTCAGATCAGCCTCAGCCACAGTCCCGCGCCAGGCCCAGCCAATATCGATGTGCATATGTGCGACAACCAACGCGATGGCATAGTCTTCCGGATTTTCGCTGAGAACCAACTCGAAATCTTCGATCCCGGCAAAGAAATTGGAATCTTCGGCGGGGCGGCCATGCAACAGGGCGTGTTCCGCAGCGCTCACCACATCAGCGCGGGCTCCAAAGAGCATCAGGTCCACCACAGGAGTACCTTTGACAGTCGTATCGCGAGATTTGTCCGCCATACGAATGCGCTCGCTCAGACAATCCCAACGGTCCTGACGTGCCAGGAACTGCGCATTCTCACGCACTTCATTGTCACCTTTCAGGCGCAGGGAGGCGTTGTTCACAGGAATTTTGATACGATCGACCAGATCTTCCGTTGTGACATCCGCTTCTGGCAGGAAAGCCAGAGGCGCATCATCACGCGGGGCAGAAAACTTACGCAATACAGCCTTGAGAGGCTCTGGAAGGCGTGGCTTCTGCAACACCGGTTTGGAAAAATCGAATTTCATCGCGGGCTCCGTTCGTCTTGGAGCCTTTGTCGCGTTCAATTTAGGCGGGAAATGGGCGCGCCGTGGGAAACTCGCGGACCATTGCACGTCGCTTTGCGGTGTGATTGGGGCAATTGGCAGGCGAACCCGCTAAATTGCCCCGATCAATGAAGGATTGTTCCCAAATTGCGCACAGTTAACGTTGAGTTAACAAAGATTAACCCAAAATGCGCGAGATCATCTCATGCGTGTCGCGGCTGAGATTTGGCACCGCCAGAATACGCTCAAGCTGGGATTTGATGAGTGCCTGACGTTTGTCGTCATATCGCTTCCAGGTCTGGAAAGATGTGCACATGCGCGCTGTTGTCTGGGGGTTCAGCGGATCAAGTTTGATCAGCCAATCCGCAAGCAGCTTATATCCCGCACCGCTCTCGTGGTGGAAGCCGGCGTGGTTGGCGGCCAAAGCGCCTAAAGTGCCGCGGAAGCGGTTTGGGTTCTTCATGTCAAAGTCAGGATGCTGAGTGAGGCGCTCGGTCACCGCAGCAGTTTCTTCCGGCTTGGCCAAGGAGATTTGCAGGCCGAACCATTTGTTGATGACCAGACGGTCTTCTTGCCATTGGTCATAGAAGGCTTGGACCTCGGCATCGCCTTCACCCTCACGAACCAAGGTCGCCAGCGCAGCGATCTGCTGAGTCATGTTGTCAGCCGATGCATATTGCGCGCGGGCTTTCCCGACATCCCCCAGCTTGCCCATCAAGGACATGGCGGCATTGGCCAGAGCACGCTGACCGCTGCCCCCGGCATCAGGTGCATAATCGCCATTTGGTTGGTTGTCGGCGTAAAGCGCAGGCAGGGCGTCGGCGAGGCTTTCTGCTTTCGCTTTGGATAGCGCTTTCGCGGCGGTGTGGATTTTCACCGGATCAGGGGTGTGACCCATTTCTGCAATCACGCCTGCCAGTTCGGTCTCGCTTGGCTGGTTCAACATAAGAGCGCGGTAAGCGGCATCCAGGGACGTGTCGGTGACAACGCGCTTGAGACCTTCCAGATAAGCCGCATCTGGTGCAGCATCTTCCAGGATCATCTTCAGCAGCGTATCGCGCGCCAGCTCTCGGCCTGCTTCCCAGCGGTTGAAGGCATCCGTGTCATGCGCCAGCAGGAAGGCACGACGGGAGTTGTCGATGTCTTGCTCGAGCATCACAGGCGCAGAGAAGCCACGCAGGATTGATGGCACAGGGCGCGCACCCAGACCGGTAAAGGTCATAGACTGCTCGGCCTCGGTCATCTCAAATATCTGAGTTGGGTGGGTCTCATCGCCGTTTGGATTGAGCAGACCCAATGCAATTGGAATGACACGCGGGTCTTTCACATCTTGGCCCGGTGTTGGCGCTGTGGATTGGCTGAAGTGCAGGGTGAATGTGCCGGCATCCGCGTCCCACGCCTCGCTTACCGAAACCTTTGGTGTGCCAGACTGGCTGTACCAGCGCTTGAACTGCGCCAGATCACGGCCTGTGCTGTCTTCAAAGACTTTGATCCAATCTTCAATCGTGGCCGCATCGCCGTCATGGCGCTCAAAGTAGAGGTCCAGCGCCTTGTAATAGGCGTCATGGCCCACGAGCGACTTCAGCATGCCGATGACTTCAGCACCTTTTTCATAGACTGTCGCTGTGTAGAAGTTGTTGATCTCCTGGAATTCCTCAGGACGCACAGGATGTGAGAGCGGCCCTTGATCCTCTTGGAACTGACGCGCACGCAGGGCGATGACGTCATCAATACGTTTCACAGGCTCAGAGCGCATATCGGCCGTGAATTGCGCGTCGCGGAATACGGTCAGGCCCTCTTTCAGGCAAAGCTGGAACCAATCGCGGCAGGTGATGCGGTTACCTGTCCAGTTATGGAAATACTCATGGGCAATGATCGCTTCGATGCGTTCAAAGTCCGCATCGGTTGATGTCGCTTGCGAGGCCAAAACGCAGGACGAGTTGAAGATGTTCAGCCCCTTGTTCTCCATCGCGCCCATGTTGAAGTCATCCACGGCCACAATGTTGAATATGTCGAGGTCATATTCACGGCCATAAACATCTTCATCCCATTTCATGGAATCTTTTAGCGCCTGCATGCCGAAGGCGCATTTATCCTCGTCACCGGGGCGGACATAGATATTCAGCTCAACATCTTTACCAGAGCGGGTTGTGAAAGACCCCGGATGGTTGATCAGATCGCCAGCCACCAAAGCAAAGAGGTAGGCTGGCTTCTTCCAAGGGTCAGTCCATTCTGCGAAACCATCGCCGGTTGCACCGGGGTTACCGTTAGACAGCATGACTTTTTCAGTGCCCTCAACGCGCACATCAAAGGTGGCCATCACGTCAGGACGATCCGGGTAGTAAGTGATCTTGCGGAAACCCTCTGCCTCACATTGGGTGCAGTACATGCCGTTAGACATATAAAGCCCCTCAAGTGCGGTATTGGTGGACGGCGAAATCTCGACCTCTGCTTCCCAGATGAAGGGCGCGCTGGGCACATCCACGGTGAGACCTTCGTCGGTCAGAACAGGGGAAACCTCAGCGCCATCGATCTTGGCAGAGATCAGCTTCAGCTCTTCACCATGCAGGAAAAAGGTCTTGTCGGTGGCGTCTGGATTTGGGCGAAAGGCAATGCGCGACAGAACCCGCGTCTCGGTTGGGTGCAGCTTGAAGGTCAGTGACACGCTGTCGATCAGGTAACCGAATGGGGTGTAGTCTTTCAGGTAAATAGTCTGCGGTGCAGCGTCGCGCATCTGGGGCTCCATGAATGATGTCTTGAAGCTAGATGTAATAGGTGGGGCGCGACCTGCAAGCGGAATGCTAGGTCAGTAGGGCTGACTATTTGGATTTTATCAGCGTGAAGCCATGGCTGGTTGTCAGTCGGTTCCGATTTTGACGACGCAGAGTATAGCAGGTTTCATTCCCGCCGCGCAGATTGACAAGTCTTGTGCAGACCGCATGGCCTTTGATCTGCCATGTTCCGCCTTCTGGCGCGCCGCTTTCGGTTTTGACAACGAGGCTTCCTCCGGCTGCGTAAGTCAGATTGCCTGAAAGACGACGCCCGTTGACCATACCAACATAGTCATAGCTTTGCCCGGACAGAGCGGTCTCTATTTGAGCACCATTCAAAGTCTGAGCAGCGAGAGAGGTGGTAAAGAGTGAAGCGACGACTGATATCGTCAGGACAGAAATGCGCATGTTCACTAACTCATTGGGGTCAATGCTGTTAAAATTGCGACAAAGGCCGATTGGCGTCAATGATTGGTTGAAATTTGGCAGAGCCTCGCGGCGATTGCAGCGAGGCCCCGTCGTATTCGATCGTAAGTTACGCTTTAGAACTTGCCGTTTTCATGCGCCATCTCTGAAGGGATTTCTTCCACTGTGTCCCAATGTTCTACAATCTTGCCGTCTTCAACACGGAAGAGATCAAAGAAGGCCGTCGGCGCGTCACCAAAGACACCTTCGGAGGCCGTAAAGACAAAGTTGCCCTGAGCAACGACCATATGAGTTTCGGTGTAGGCCAGTGTGGTGCCAGACTCAGCAAGGCCTGAGAGGAACGTGCCCAATCCTTCCAATCCATCGGCGACATAGGGATTATGCTGCATATAGGTTTCGGTAGAGATGTAGTTGGTGATCTTCTCAGGGGCCTTCCCGTGTAGCACGTCATGGACGAAGCCGGTCACCAGCGCCTTATTCTCTGTCGTTTTATCCAGATCGGTCACTTCAACAGAGCCATCTGTCATAGAGCGACCAGATGCGGTTTCTGCCAATGGGGCCTGAAGATTGTCCCAGTGCTCCACAACTTTTCCATCTTCAACGCGGAAGACATCGAAAGAGACAAGCGTGTCAGCTCCCAGAAGCTGAATGTTGTTAAAGGTGTTGTGAGTCACAACCAGATCACCTTCGCTGATCACACGGTGGGTGGTGGCCTCAAAGCCGCTTTCTTTCAGCGCAGGAAGAAAGCTAATGATCGCTTCTGCACCTGTCGGGATATTCGGGTTGTGCTGGATATAGCCGGGGGCCAGCAGCTCACGTGCGGCGTCCACATCAAAGTTCACAAAGAGCGCGGTCACAGCGCTGATGACGGTTTCAGTAGGGGTCATGTTTCCATCCTTTGAATCAGTTTTGAATTTCTGACCTAATGTGGTACCAAAAACATACCAAGTATCAATTACGCACTATTTAGGAACTAGGTATGCTTAAGGTAACTGCGGACTCAAAAATCGATGTCGACAATTGCCCCGTGCGGCAGGTTCTGGCGAAGGTCTCTGGCAAATGGCAGGTGCTAATCGTCCTTGCGCTCAGAGATGGCGCCCTACGCTTTGGTCAAATCAAACGTGAAATCGGGGATGTCACTCAGCGCGTTCTGACAGAGAACCTGAGAAACCTTGAACGGGACGGTTATCTAACTCGCGAGGTTGTGCCGGGGCCGCCCATTGAGGTGCATTATGAACTAACTGACCTTGGGATGGAGCTGAAGGAGCTTCAGAAAGCCATGGTGGTCTGGGCCGATCGTAACCACCCTGTGGTGCGCGATAATCGCGCAGCCTACGATCAGCGGCAGACGTAATGTCAGCCTGTATTGGCGCATTTTCTGGTAATTTTTGAAAACCAATATTGTTGCCCCAAATAGACTTCTACTCTAACCACAGATCGGGTTACGTCTGAAGGGGAGCATTATGGCGCGCGTTGAAATTCATCAGATGCAGGTTGATGCCAAGTTTGCGGCCTTTATTGAGGCCAAGGCTTTGCCGGGAACCGGTGTGTCTTCCGAGGAATTTTGGGCCGGGCTTTCAAAGTTGGCTCATGAGTTCGCACCCGAAAACCGGGCGCTCCTTGCCGAGCGTCAGGATCTTCAACAACAGATCGATACCTGGCATGTGGCGCGCAAAGGCCAGATCCATGATGCCACTGCCTATAAGGCATTCCTGAAAGAGATTGGCTATTTGCTCCCAGAGGGCGGCGACTTTGAGATCGAAACGCAGAACGTCGATCCAGAAATCGCTTCAACGCCGGGACCTCAGCTTGTCGTTCCAATCACAAATGCCCGGTATGCCCTGAATGCCGCAAATGCACGTTGGGGGTCACTCTACGACGCTTTTTATGGCACCGATGCGCTGGGCAGCCTGCCTGAGGGCAAGGGCTATGATGAGGCACGCGGGGCTCAGGTGATTGCCGCCGCAAAGGCACATCTTGATGACGCAGTACCGTTTGATGGGCTCAGCTGGGCAGATGTGACGGGTTTTGACTACCGCGACAGCATTTTTGTGGGGGTCTCCAAAAACAAAACCGCGCCGCTACTGGATCAATCCCAGTTCATTGGCATCAAAGAAGACCTGTCTGAGCTGCTCTTTAAAAAGAACGGGCTGCATCTGCGGGTCGTGATCAATCCTACGCATCTGATTGGTAAAACCGATCCTGCAGGTATCGCTGATGTGATCATTGAAAGTGCGATGTCCGCCATTATGGACTGCGAAGACTCTGTGGCCTGCGTGGATGCCGCCGATAAAGTGCTCGCTTACACGAACTGGCTCGGCCTGATGAAAGGTAACCTAGAGACCACGTTCTCCAAGGGTGGGAAAGACGTCACCCGGAAGCTTAACGACGATCTGAAATTCAACGCACCTGACGGAAGCGCAGTCGACCTGAAGGGCAGGGCGCTTTTGTGGATCAGAAATGTTGGCCACCTGATGACCAACCCCACAGTGCTTGATCGCGACGGAGAGGAAATCTTCGAAGGTCTGATGGATGCGCTTACTACAGTCCTGATCGCGAAACATGATCTGCGACGCGAAAGCGGCAACTCCGTGCACGGATCGGTCTATATCGTGAAACCAAAGATGCACGGGCCAAAAGAGGTTGCCTTCACAGATCGCATATTCAGTGAAGTGGAAGACATTCTTGGTCTGCCGCGCAACACAGTAAAGATCGGCATTATGGATGAGGAACGACGTACCTCTGTGAACCTTAAAGAATGTATCCGCGCCGCGAAATTCCGTGTGGCGTTTATCAACACGGGTTTCTTGGATCGCACGGGGGACGAAATCCATACATCCATGGAGGCAGGGGCTTTCCTACGTAAGGATGAGATCAAAGCCCAGGAATGGATTGCCGCTTATGAAGACTTGAACGTTGATATCGGCCTGGAATGCGGCTTGAAAGGCAAGGCCCAGATCGGCAAAGGCATGTGGGCGGCGCCAGATATGATGGCCGAGATGCTGAAACAAAAGATTGCTCACCCAGAAGCTGGCGCCACCTGCGCATGGGTACCAAGCCCAACAGCAGCCACATTGCATGCTTTGCACTATCATAAGGTCAATGTGCTGGAAGTTCAGGATGCACTTCGCAAAGGAGGGCGCCGTGCCACTGTGGATAGCATTCTGACTATTCCATTGGCGGGAGGCACCAACTGGTCGCAAGACGACATTCAGCGCGAGTTGGAAAACAACGCGCAGGGCATTCTCGGCTATGTTGTGCGCTGGATCGATATGGGGGTCGGCTGTTCCAAAGTGCCTGACATCAATGATGTTGGACTGATGGAGGATCGCGCCACCTGCCGGATCAGTGCCCAGCATATTGCCAATTGGCTTTACCATGATGTGGTCAGCCGTCAGGACGTGATGGATGCAATGCAGAAGATGGCTGTCGTCGTCGATGGTCAGAATGCTGGCGATCCCGACTACACGCCGATGGGACCAAACTTCGAAGGTATCGCCTTTCAAGCGGCCTGTGATCTTGTGTTTAAAGGGCGAGAGCAACCTTCAGGCTACACGGAGCCTGTGCTGCATGCGAGACGTCTCGAACTGAAGGCAACTCAACTTTAAGCCTTTTCATGCAAATAGTTTCGGCGACTGGGGTTGAAAGCTATTGCCTTTCATAGCGGTTCTAGTCCCTGCTAAAACTAAGTAACGATAATGGGCAGGGAGGCCATCATGGCAGACATTAATTTGCGCAAGGCGCGCACGATCATCCGTAAGACATTAGAAAAAGCACGTGAGATGGAGTTGCGCCCAATTTCTGTGATCGTGATGGATGCAGGCGGGCATATCTTGGCTTTTGAGCGTGAAGATGGTTCAGCTCCTGGGCGTTTTGGTATCGCGCAGGGTAAGGCCTATGGTGCGGTGATGCTTGGGATGGCGGGGCGCGCGCAGATGGCGCGTGCCGAGCAGCAGGCCTATTTCATGGCCGCCATCAATGGTGTCTATGGCGGACAGGTGGTGCCGGTTCCCGGGGGCCTTCTGGTGCGCGACAAGAAGGGCGTGATCATCGGCGCTGTTGGCGTCACCGGTGACACCAGTGACAATGATGCAGAGGCCGGTTTGGCAGGCATCGCCGGCGCTGGGCTGGAAGGCGAAGCGTAAACGCACAGAGCTAGAAAACGCGTGCAGTTCTGCACATCGGGTTGCGCGCGAAAAGCCTTTGGTTTGTGGGTGTTCATTGCATAAGTTCATCCTTGGAAAGGATGAACTCTATATGACTCGACCTATTGTTGGTATTATTGGCAACCAATATCTGATCAATGACCAGTACCCGGCCCATGCCGGAGGCAAGATGAACTCTGAGGCCATCGCAGGTGTTTCAGAATGCATGCCGCTTTTGATTCCCGCCGACCCTCGGTTTGTCTCTGTTCCAGAGTTGATGGAGGCCTGTGATGGCTTCCTATTAACCGGCGGTCGGCCAAATGTTCATCCAACGGAATATGGCGAAGACCCGACTGAGGCGCATGGTGAATTTGACCAAGCCCGCGATGCGATTGTATTGCCTCTGGTGCGTGCTTGCGTCGCCAGTGGACAACCGTTTTTAGCCATCTGCCGTGGCTTTCAAGAAGTCAACGTCGCCATGGGGGGCTCTCTTTATCCTGAAATTCGCGATTTGCCGGGGCGCATGAACCACCGCATGCCTCCCGATGGCACATTGGAAGAAAAATTCGAGCTGCGCCATGAAGTGACCTTTGCCAAAGACAGCGTGTTTCACGGGCTGATGGGGTTTGAAAAAGTCATGACCAATACGCTGCACGGGCAGGGGATCAAGCAGGCCGGTGATCGGGTGGAAATTGATGGGCATGCATCGGATGGCACACCGGAAGCCACCTATATCGATGGCGCGCCGGGCTTCACTCTGGCGGTACAATGGCATCCGGAATGGAACGCGGCTGATGATCCGGTCAGCAGACCCTTGTTCAAGTCTTTTGGTGAGGCTGTGAGGGATTGGGCGAAAGGCGCCCAACCCTTTGATGTCAAACGTCTCTGTGCCTGATTAAGCGGCTTTGGTCTGCATGCCGCGGACCATTTTCAGAACGGTACGGCGTGGCAGCAGAGGGGTGACCCAGTTCAGCAGGAAGGACAGGCGTCCCTCGTTGATGATCACAAGCTTACCTTTCATCATGCCGTCATAGCCGATCTTGGCAACGCTCTCTGCAGTTGCGCCTTTTTGATTGGCGAGACCAGTGTCGCCGAGGTCTGCTGCGGCAACGAATTCCGTGTTTACCAGTCCTGGGTTCAGGGAAGACACCGTCACGCCAAATTCACGCAGCTCTTCATCCAGGGCTTGAGAGTAGGACATGACGTAGGCTTTGGTCGCAAAGTAGTTGGCCTGGAAAGGGCCGGGCATCATCGCAGCCGTAGACGCCACGTTCAGGATTTTGCCACCTCCGCGCGCCACCATGTCTTTGCCAAAGGCGTGGGATAATTCGACCAAAGCGCGGACATTCAGATCGATCATTGCCTTCTCTGCGGCCCAGTCACGCTCTGTATGCAAGCCATGACCGCCAAACCCAGCATTGTTGATCAGGATGTCCACGTGCAATCCGCGTGTTGCAACCTCATCGATCAACATGCGCGCACCATCTTCTGCCGCCAAATCCAAGGCAATTGTGTGCACCGTCACGCCGTGTTTGCGCTCAAGCTCGTCTTTGAGGTCATTCAGGGCTTCTTCGCGACGGGCAGTGATGATCAGGTCACCGCCTTTTGAGGCGTGATAGCGGGCGAATTCTTTGCCGATACCTGAGGACGCACCGGTGATCAGAGCAAGATTGGTCATAGTAGGTCTCCTGAGTTTCGCAGGGCAGCGCGGTTGTGTTTCTGACTGTATGACATATTTGGTTTAAAGTGTCATTTTGTCAATTGACAAAATATGCGAAAACTGTCAGAAAGTTTCCTATGGATCAAAAAATCGAGCAATACCAAGACCCTAAGTTGAAAACTATTTTGTATGCGGCCTTTGATGCCTTCGCAAAATACGGGTTTAAGCGCACCTCTATGGCAGATATCGCCGAGGGTGCTGGCATGTCGCGCGCCGCGCTTTACATGCATTTCAAGAACAAAGACGACATTTTCCGCAGCATGATCGAAGCCTACTACGCCCAGTCCTGCGCCGATGTGGCTGAGGCTTTGAGCCGGGGTGGCGCGATCAGGGATCAGCTGAAGGCGGGTTTCTATGCGCAGTCTGGCGAAGCTTTCAAGGCACTGCTCGACTCTCCTCACGGGGCCGAAATCATAGATGTGAAATCCGCCGCGCGAGATGTGGTGAAAGAAGGTAATCAGGCTCTGAAACGCGTATATGCGGATTGGCTGGCGGTTCAGTCAGACTGCGGACGTGTGAATTTTCAGGCCATATCAGATGACCCTGCTCAAGTGGCCGGGGTCATGTTGAAGGCCTTGGAAGGGCTGAAGTCCGATGTGCCAACTTACGATGACTATTCAGAGAGATGTGATCTTTTGGCTAAGGTTTTCGGTCAGGCTCTGTCGACCTCGTAAGGTTGGGGGCACCTATTCCAACATCTCAAAGCGTTTGGGCTTCAGGAATTCCCAACTCCAAGCGTTTTTTCTTGGAAAGCCCAGAGGCCACCAGATCGTATGACACATCTATATGCGTCTTGAGCTCTGTGTCTGACAGACCCGGCTCATCGTAATTTTGCAGCCATTTCATGCCGCGCGAGGCCAGGTAAGGGGCCGGGCGTACACCGGGTTGTTCTTGTAAGACCTCAAAGGCCAAAGGCGTGACTTTGAAGGTAAATGCGTCGCGTCCATCAGCCCAGCCGCAGATTGCAAAAACCTTACCGCCGACCTTCCAAACATCTGCATTGCCCCATTGAACCACATGAGAAGTGGCGATTTTTGCGCCGCAATAGGCGTTGAACTCGTCTCGTGTCATGGGCGTCATCCTATGGGCTCGCGCTGAGAATTCAATTCGCTTCCATGACCAGAGTACTTAGCAAACGCAGAGAGCATTTCTGCGACGCAGAAAAAACACTTGCGTCGGTAATAAAATTACGCATATTGACCTCAGGTGCGAAATCTTCGTTCGTGTTCGATTTTGATTGGCCGGTGGGCAGCTGATCAAAAGGGCGCAGCAAGACGGAAACACATGACTAAAATGGAGACGCCCATGACATTAACCATCGCATGTTTGATTTCTATTTGTTTACTGGCGGTTATCGCCAAAACATCACCGACACCCCAGCGTGTCAAAGCAACGTATCGTCGTAAATAATCGACAATACCGAGCGGGTTTCGACAAAAATTGGGTCACAGGTTGTGACACAGAATCGCAAGGAAACGACAAATCCTTGTGAAAACTCGACCGGATTAGTAAAGGAACGTCGAGCGGCGAAGACCGTATCGGGGAATGGAAAGTTCTGAATAGGGGGACTGGAAACGTGAAAATCGGAACGCCAAGGGAGATCTTTGAGGGAGAAGCGCGTGTCGCTATGACCCCGGACTCCGCCAAGCAGCTTCAAAAGCTTGGTTATGAATGCGCAATCGAAAAAGGCGCAGGCGAAGCTGCGGGTTTTTCCGACGCGCTTTATGAAGCGGCGGGCGTAGAGGTCATCAAGACCCCAGCCGCGCTTTGGAAAGAAGTCGACATCATCGCAAAGGTGCGTCAGCCAGATGCAACCGAGATGAAGCGCCTGACAGCGGACAAGACGCTAATCTCCTTCTTCAACCCAGCGGGCAATGAAGAGGGCATGGAGACGGCCAAGTCCAAAGGCGCAAACGTGATTGCCATGGAAATGGTGCCACGTATTTCTCGTGCTCAGAAGATGGACGCCCTGTCCTCTATGGCAAACATCGCCGGTTATCGCGCGGTGATCGAAGCGGGTAACAACTTTGGTCGCTTCTTCACCGGTCAGATTACCGCGGCGGGTAAAGTGCCTCCGGCGAAGGTTCTGGTTGTCGGTGCGGGTGTTGCGGGTCTTGCGGCAATCGGTACCTCCACATCGCTTGGCGCGATCACCTACGCATTTGACGTGCGTCCTGAGGTGGCTGAACAAGTTGAATCCATGGGCGCTGAGTTCGTCTATCTGGATTTTGAAGAAGAACAACAAGACGGTGCCGCAACTGGCGGTTACGCATCTGTGTCTTCTCCTGAGTTCCGCGAAGCGCAGCTGGCGAAGTTCCGTGAACTGGCGCCAGAGATGGACATCGTCATCACAACCGCGCTGATCCCGAACCGTCCAGCCCCTAAGCTGTGGCTTGAGGATATGATCGCGGCCATGAAGCCGGGTTCCGTGATTGTCGACCTCGCGGCAGAGCGCGGCGGTAACGCCGAAGGCACTGTGGCGGACGAGAAAATCGTCACAGAAAACGGCGTGACGATCATCGGCTATACCGACTTCCCATCCCGTATGGCAGCGCAGTCTTCCAGCCTCTATGCGACCAACATCCGTCACATGATGACTGACCTGACCCCTGAGAAAGACGGTCAGATCAATCACGACATGGAAGATGACGTGATCCGCGGCGCGACGGTGACATTTGAAGGTGAGATCACCTTCCCACCACCACCGCCAAAGGTTGCGGCCATCGCGGCGCAGAAGAAACCAGAGGTCAAAGAGCTGACCCCTGAAGAAAAGAAAGCCGAAGAAGCGGCCGCCTTTAAAGCGCAGACAAAACAGCAGGTTACCCTGTTGGCAATCGGCGCAGGTCTGATCATGGGCGTGGGTCTTATCCCGAACATGCCCGCGAGCTTTATGCAGCACTTCATCGTGTTTGTTCTGGCGGTCTTCATCGGCTTCCAGGTCATCTGGAACGTGGCACACTCGTTGCACACTCCTTTGATGGCTGTGACCAACGCAATTTCCTCGATCATCATTCTGGGCGCGCTGATCCAAATCGGATCCGGTGGCTTCCTTGTGATCCTGCTCGCGGCTCTCTCGGTCTTTATGGCCGGTATCAACATCTTCGGTGGCTTCCTCGTCACCCGGCGCATGCTCGCCATGTTCCAGAAATCTTAAAGAGGGACAGGACACATGGAAAATTCATTCACAATGGCAGCCTACGTGGTTGCTGGCGTTCTGTTCATCCTCTCTTTGGGTGGTTTGTCTGGCCAAGAAAGCGCGAAACGCGCGGTTTGGTATGGCATTGTTGGTATGGCGATTGCGGTCTTCGCAACGCTGGTTGGCCCGGGTTCCGGCCTGTGGCTGCTGTCGATCCCACTGATCGCAGCGGGTGGTATCATCGGTTACTACGTTGCACAGAAAGTGCAGATGACCGAGATGCCTCAGCTGGTGGCGGCGATGCACTCGCTGGTCGGTCTGGCAGCGGTCTTTGTTGGCTTTAACGCTGAGATGACCATCAACCTTGTGGAAGCAGCGAAAGCGGCAAATGAGACCGTGGACGGTGCCTTTGCGAAGCTGGTTTACAAGAAAGAGCCAATCGAGATTGCGATCCTGAAGATCGAACTCGCATTGGGCATCTGGATTGGTGCTGTGACATTCACCGGTTCCGTGATTGCTTACGGCAAACTGGCGGGTAAGGTGACCTCTGCAGCGACCAAACTGCCGGGTGGTCACATCCTGAACGCAGCAGCTGCGGCTCTGTCTCTGATCTGCCTGATCTGGTACCTGAACTCTGGCGCAATGTTCCCACTGCTCATTCTGACCCTGGCGGCGCTTTTCATCGGGTACCACCTGATCATGGGCATCGGCGGCGCGGATATGCCGGTTGTTGTTTCTATGCTGAACTCCTATTCCGGTTGGGCAGCAGCAGCGATTGGTTTCTCCCTCGGCAACGACCTTTTGATCGTTGTGGGTGCGCTGGTTGGTTCCTCTGGTGCGATCCTCAGCTACATCATGTGTAAGGCGATGAACCGTTCGTTCGTCAGCGTTATCCTTGGTGGCTTTGGCGGCACAACGGGTCCAGCCATGGAAGTGGAAGGCGAGCAGATTGCTATCGATGCAGAGGGTGTTGCCACCGCTCTGGACGAGGCAGACAGCATCGTGATCATTCCGGGCTACGGTATGGCGGTTGCGCAAGCGCAGCAGAACGTGGCGGAACTGACCCGTCGTCTGCGTGCGAAGGGCAAAGAGGTTCGCTTTGCGATCCACCCGGTTGCGGGTCGTCTGCCAGGTCACATGAACGTTCTCTTGGCGGAAGCGAAGGTGCCTTATGACATCGTGCTGGAGATGGATGAAATCAACGATGATTTCCCGGAAACAGACGTGGCGATTGTTATCGGTTCCAACGACATCGTGAACCCAGCGGCACAGGAAGATCCGAACTCCCCAATCGCGGGCATGCCGGTTCTGGAATGCTGGAAAGCCAAGCAGGTGTTTGTCTCAAAACGTGGTCAAGGTACCGGGTATTCCGGCATCGAAAACCCGCTGTTCTACAAAGAAAACACCCGCATGTTCTATGGCGATGCGAAAGCATCCCTCGACACACTGCTGACCATGATCAGCTAAGTCTTAGGACAAAGGAAATTGAGAAGCCCTGCCAAATCGGTGGGGCTTTTCCTTTGTGTGTTACGCTAAGGCTGAACATGATGGAGTTTGGATATGCAAAAAGTCACAGGAATAGGCGGTTTCTTTTTCAAAGCCGAAAACCCGCAAGCCTTGGCAGAGTGGTATGACACCCACCTTGGTATTGATCCTGTAGGTGCCGTGCCTTGGTCGACGGAAGCAGGACACACAGTTTTTTCGCCTTTCGCCAAAGACACCGACTATTTTGGGCGCGACATCCAGCAATGGATGTTGAACCTGAGGGTCTCCGATTTGGCCGCGATGATTGCCCAACTCGAAGCTGCGGAGATTCCTGTGGAAACACGCGACGAATGGGACGGTGAATATGGTAAGTTCGCACGCATACAAGACCCTGAGGGCAATCCGATCGAGTTGTGGGAGCCTCCAGCCGCCTAAACAATTTTTGACCATTCGGGAAGGGAATTCCAATTCGGCGCTAATCCCAATCACTTAGCTTGAATTCCAATCGTGGGTATACAAATGTATTCCTGTAACGCACTGAAACACAAAAGAAATTTCTTTACAGCCCCATTTTCCAGTCTAGGGTGGCCTCTTGAAAGGGACTACTATGACTCCGATTGGCGACCATCCTCAACGCTTTGCGCTGTCTAATGAGCTGCACGCGCGGCCATTCCCCTCGCTTTTAGCGCCGGCAACCGCAGTGTTCCTGGCGATTAAGAAGCCCAAGGACGCGGCAGCGCGGGATCGAGATGAAGATTTGGCCTATTTGATCCAATTGCTTGACCGCTTTGGAGCGTCGCATCCCCGCCCGGGTGCAACGCATTATCAGGGCCAGATCGGGCGGCACCACCTGAAATGGGAACAGCATACGGAATTTGTGACCTATACGGTTTTCACCGAGGGGCTATCTTCCCGGCCGTTTGATCCTGCTGAGTTTGAGGTCTTTCCTGAGGATTGGCTGGAGGCTGCTCCGGGACAGCGATACACCTCTGCGTTGGTTCGGATTGCGCCACGACCGTCGCCGGAAAAAATCGCAAAACACCTGAAGAGTTGGTTTGTCCCTGAAAGCCTCGCTGTCAGCACGGTTCTGGATGATTCCGCATTGATCGCCGGTGACTTCCGCATCGATTCCGCGGGCCATTTGCGGTTTGCCGTCTTCCCAAGCGAGGACACAGGCCAGCAGCGTATTGGCCGCGTGGTGCAGCGGCTTTGTGAGATTGAAATTTATAAGTCGATGTCGATGCTCGGCTTCTCACGCGCCAAGGAAATGACAGAGCAGATGGGGCGCATCGAACCACGGTTGATGAACCTGATCGGGGAGATTGGCGAGACCGAGGCGGAAGAAACCCTGAACGAGCTGCTGGGAATTTCAGCGCAGCTTGAAGGGTTAGCCGCCAAAGCGTCATTCCGCTTTGGCGCGACAAAAGCCTACACCGCCATCGTGGAGCAACGAATCAAGGTGTTGCGCGAGGTGAGCTATGAATCGCGCCAAACATTCGCTGAATTTATGATGCGTCGCTATGATCCTGCCATGCGCACAGTGGAGTCGACTGAAGCGCGACTTCAATCGCTGGCGGATCGGGCCATGCGGGCAGGGGAATTGTTGCGAACAAAGGTTGACGTCTCTCGTTCAGCACAGAACCAAAGCCTCTTGGAAAGCATGGACAGGCGTGCGGATATGGCGCTGCGGTTACAGGAAACTGTCGAAGGATTGTCGGTGGTTGCGATCAGCTATTACGCGGTTTCACTCGCGGGTTACCTTTTCTACCCGCTGACATCGGCGCTCGGACTATCAAAAGGGATGCTTCTGGCGATGTTGACTTTGCCTGTGGTTGCCATGGTTTGGTTCATGGTGCGGAAAATTAAAGCGCGGATGCACTAGTTGCCCTAGGAATTCCAGCATGCTCCGCTAAGTTGATCCAGCATAGTGCGAGGATTTCCATGGCAGAGCGTCTGTCCCCCCGTGACCTTCTTGAAAAGCTGGTCAGTTTTCCGACTGTGAGTTCAGAAAGCAATCTGCCCCTCGTGGAGTGGATCGAAGCCTATCTGGCCTCCCATGGGATCACTGCAAACCGGCACTACGATGATACCGGCAACAAGGCCGCGCTTTTTGCGCATGTTGGGCCTGACAAGACGGGTGGCGTGGTGCTTTCGGGGCATACGGATGTGGTGCCTGTAGAAGGGCAGCCTTGGGAGAGCGACCCTTTTACGGTCTTGGAAAAGGACGGGCGGCTTTATGGCCGGGGCACCTGTGACATGAAGGGCTTTGATGCCTTGGCGATCTGGGCTTTGGTTGAAGCGCAGTACGCTGACGTGAAACGACCTCTGCAACTGGCGTTGAGTTATGATGAGGAAATTGGCTGCGTCGGTGCTCCTGGTATGATTGCGGCCATGCAAGAGGTGCTGCCAAAGGCGAGCGCCGTGATTGTGGGCGAGCCTTCGATGATGAAGACTGTTTCTGGTCATAAGGGCACGATGGGCTATCAAGTCCATCTGCGTGGCTTTGAGGTGCATTCCTCGATGCTGCACAGGGGGGTCAGCGCGATCATGTCAGGGGCCAAGCTGATCGACTGGGGCAATGTAAAAAACGCCGAAGGGCAGGCCGGTGAGCCGTCTGAAATGGCTTCGGTTTTTGACCCGCCCTTTACCACAGTGCATGTCGGCATGATCGAGGGGGGCGTGGCCCATAATATCACGGCCAAGGACTGCCGATTTGAGCTCGATTTTCGCACTGTGCCCGGTGATAGACTTGCTGAGTGGCAAGCTGCCTTTCTGGCAAAGGTTGACGAAGTGCAGGCTGAGATGCAGGCCGTGGTACCAGAGACCGGCATTGATCTGGTTGAGGGGTTCAACGTGCCGGCCCTGGCGCCAGAGGAAAACGGTGAGGCCGAAGCGCTGGTGCGGCGTTTGACCGGAGATAACTCGTCAAATGTGGTGAGCTACGCCACGGAAGGGGGCCAATTCCAAGAGGCGGGGTATTCGGCGGTGGTCTGTGGGCCAGGAGATATTGCACAGGCCCATCAACCCAATGAATACCTAGAGGTTTCACAGCTTGAGGCCGGTCAGGAATTCATGCACAAACTGATAAAAGAATTGGCGGGGTAGCCCCGCAAGTCGGAGACATTCATGCCCATCAAAAACCGCTTCGCTGAGCTATTGCCTGAAATCACTGAATGGCGTCGCGATATTCACGCCCATCCTGAAATCCTGTTTGAAACCCATCGCACATCCGCGCTTGTGGCTGAAAAGCTTAAAGAATTTGGATGTGATGAGGTCGTAACCGGTCTCGGTCGCACAGGTGTTGTCGGTGTGATCAAGGGACGGGAAAATGGATCTGGCAAGGTGGTTGGTCTGCGCGCTGACATGGACGCGCTGCCGATCCATGAAGAAACCGGCGTAGAATACGCCTCGAAAATTCCGGGCGCCATGCACGCGTGTGGGCACGACGGGCATACCTCCATGCTGCTGGGTGCTGCCAAATACCTCGCTGAGACACGGAATTTTGATGGGACTGTTGTGGTGATCTTCCAGCCCGCTGAAGAGGGCGGTGGCGGTGGCCGGGAGATGTGCGAAGACGGTTTAATGGACCGGTTTGGCATTCAGGAAGTCTACGGTATGCACAATTGGCCCGGGCAGCCTGCGGGACAGTTTGCCATTCGTCCTGGCGCATTTTTCGCAGCAACAGATTTGTTTGAAATCACACTGATCGGCAAAGGCACACATGCCGCCAAACCTCAGGACGGGGTCGACCCGACGGTCATGGCGAGCCATATCGTCATAGCCTTACAAAGCATTGCCAGCCGGAATGCGGACCCGATTGATCAGCTTGTGGTCTCTGTGACTTCGTTTGAAACCAGTTCAAAAGCGTTCAATGTGATCCCGCAGAGTGTGACAATCAAAGGCACCGTGCGCACGATGAGCAAAGACATGCGCTCTCTGGCAGAAGAGCGTATCAAGGCGATCTGCACGCTGCAGGCCGAAAGTTTTGGCGGGTCTGCAGAAATCAACTATATGCGCGGCTATCCGGTTATGGTGAACCACGAGATGGAAACTGACTTTGCTGCGGAGGTTGCAAAGTCCATTTCAGGCCAATGTGACGAAGCGCCTCTGGTCATGGGCGGCGAAGATTTCGCCTATATGCTGGAGGAGCGTCCGGGGGCCTATATTCTTGTGGGCAATGGCGATACTGCCATGGTCCACCACCCGAAATACAACTTTAACGACGATATCATTCCGGCCGGCTGTTCCTGGTGGGCGGAGATCGTAGAGCAGCGGATGCCGTTGAAGGGGTAGTTAACCACCCGTATGGCTCATGTGGCGGGTCATTTGCCCGTCTACAACCTGTCGGGAATAGTCGAAATCATGACCCTTGGGCTTCAGTGAAATCGCTTTGCGGATGGCCTCTTCTAAAGGGGCATCATCTTCGCTTGCACGCAAAGGCGCGCGCAGGTCGGCCATGTCTTCTTGGCCGAGGCACATATAAAGCTCACCGGTGCAGGTCAGGCGCACGCGGTTGCAGCTTTCGCAGAAATTATGCGTGAGCGGCGTGATAAAGCCGATCTTTTGACCGGTTTCTTCCAGCCGCACATAGCGCGCAGGGCCGCCGGTGCGTTCTGAGAGTTCGGTCATTGTATAGGATTTTGCCAGTTCGCGGCGCAGGTCATTGAGGGACCAGTATTGCCCGATCCGGTCCTCTTCACCCATGTCGCCCATTGGCATGACTTCGATCCAGGTCAGGTCCATGTCGCGTTCTGCACACCACTTGGTGATGGTGATCATTTCGTCTTCGTTAAACTCTTTCAGCGCAACGGCGTTGATCTTAACCCGCAGGCCAGCCTGCTGGGCTGCGTCGATACCTCGGATCACGTTTTCTAAACGTCCCCAACGGGTTACGCGTTTAAACTTATCCGGATCAAGCGTGTCGAGTGATATGTTCACACGGCGCACTCCGCAGGCATAGAGATCATCAGCAAAACGGTGGAGCTGGCTGCCGTTGGTGGTCAGGGTCAGCTCTTTTAGTGCCCCGGTGTCCAGATGTTTTCCCATCGCCTTGAAGAACGTCATGATGTCACGACGCACCAATGGTTCACCACCGGTGATGCGCAGCTTTTCAACGCCAAGGCGGACGAATGTTGAGCACATGCGCTCCAGCTCTTCCAGCGTCAGCAGGTCTTTCTTTGGCAGAAAGGTCATGTCCTCGGACATGCAATAGACGCAGCGAAAATCGCAGCGGTCGGTGACAGAAACACGCAGATAATTGATGGCGCGCTGGAATGGGTCGATCAAAGGGGTGGTCATAAGGTAAGATTTAGGCATCGGGGGCCCTTCGAGCAAGGTGTTTTGCCCCTTGGGAGGTGCGAAATGAGGGAGAGTTTACTGGGGTTAATGGTCGCATCACTGCTGATGGGTTGTGAGGATGTGTCGTTTCAGGGTGGCAAAGCAGAAGAACAGTCGGTCGTTCCTGATACAGCGGAGCTCGGTGCCATTCGTCCAGTTGCCCGGTCAGATGTGAACGCGCAGCGACAGGCCGCAATATCTGGCAATCTCGGAGAAACAGTGGCGACGCTAGTTGAGACGTTGCCCGGGCTCACACTGAAAACCCCGCTGGTGACAATGCGACAGGCGGGATCCATCCAATTCGGGGCAAAGCGATTGAATGTGACATTGATCCCGTTGGAGAGTGCAGAGGCATCCGGGAGTTTGATTTCTTTGGAGGCGATGGAGGCCATCGGCGCCCCAGTTACGGGGTTTCCGCAGCTGACCGTTTTTGGAATTTAGGCGGGCAAATGCCGCGCGGCTTCTTTGCGGGCAAAGGGTTTCATTCGTTCTGAATAGGTTTCCAAAAACGCGCGTGTCCGGTCCGCATCGTGTTTAGAGAGGTCGCGGAGCCACCAAGCAACGGCTTTCTGAATGAACCAATCATGGTCATCAACATAACCCGCAGCCCAGCCCAAGATGCGATCACGTGCTTCCAGCTCATGCGGCTTAGGAAAATTCTGTTTTGTCCAGGGCAGGGTGATCACCAGCGCAGCACGACGCGTCCACATGTGATCTGAGGTCGTCCATGTTTCTACCTGCTCAAGGCGGGAAGGATCTGCGACCAGACGTTTCTGCCCGGCCATACAGGCGTGATCCGCGATGGCCCAGCTGTCGAAGTCAGGCACCCAGGACTGAATGAGTTCCCAGGCGGCCTCATCCGGGCGCAGCCGCGCTTGGGTGAGCACTTTCGAAGCTGCAAGGCGGGCTTCAAAAATGTCGGTCTTCCAAAGCTCAGATGCCAACGTAACACGCTCATACACAGTCAGCGTTTGACGCCAAGTTTTCGTCAGGTCGTTGGTTGCGGGATTGGGTATACCGATCACTTCGCGGGTTTGCTTGTGATAGGCTGCCATTTGTTCAGCCCGGCCGGGTTCGGCCAGAGCTCTTAGTTGATCCATCGCTTGATCAAGTGACAGTGTCATTCCACCGTCACTGACTTCGCGAGGTTGCGTGGCTGATCCACATCTGTGCCTTTCGCAACTGCTGTGTGATAGGCGAGAAGCTGAGCTGGCAGCGCATAAAGGATCGGCGAAAGAACCGGATCGATCTCTGGCAGCAAGACGGTCTGCCATGCTCCCTCTGAACCCTCTGCTGCACCAGCCTTGTCGGTGATCAATAGAACCTTACCGTTGCGCGCCATGACCTCCTGCATATTGGAGATCGACTTGTCAAAGAGGTTGTCTTTTGGAGCGAGAACTACCACAGGAACGTGTTTGTCGATCAGGGCGATCGGGCCGTGTTTTAACTCGCCGCTCGCATAAGCTTCGGCGTGTATATAGCTGATTTCTTTCAGCTTTAGCGCGCCTTCTAGTGCGAGCGGATACATCAGGCCGCGACCCAGGAACAGGATGTCACGCGCCTCAGCAAGCTTGCGCGCGGCTTCCGCCAGTGGCGCTTCGCAATCCAGCGTTTCATTCAATGTACCCGGCAAGGCGCGCAGTTTGATCAAAAGGTTGCTGACCTCTTCTTCGGTCATAGCGCCACGATCTTGCGCAGCTTTCAGCGCCAGCATCAGAAGGACGGTCAGCTGACAGGTGAAGGCTTTGGTTGAAGCAACTCCAATTTCTGTGCCAGCGAGAATTGGAAAGGCAACGTCGCTTTCCCGCGCAATAGAGCTTTCAGGGACATTCACCACGGAGAGGATCTTGTCCGCCTTGCCTTCGCAGTAACGAAGCGCTGCCAGTGTATCTGCGGTTTCACCTGACTGGCTGACAAAAAGCGCAACAGTGCCTTTTGAAATCGGAGGCTCACGGTAGCGGAATTCTGAGGCAATATCGACCTCAACAGGAATGCCAGCGAGCTGTTCAAACCAGTATTTTGCGGTCAGACAGGCGTAGAAAGCCGTACCACAGGCCACCATGGTCAAGCGATCGATCTTGGTGAAATCAAGTTCTTCACCCGGAAGCTGTATGCCAGAGCCGTCGGTGGACAGGTAGTGGCGCACAGCTTCGCCGATTACTGTTGGCTGTTCAGCGATTTCCTTGGACATGAAGTGCTTGTGGCCCGCTTTGTCCACACGCGCTGTGTCGATCTGGATTTTGCGCTTTTCACGGTTGGCGATTTCGCCGGACTCATTGCGAATTTCCAGAGACGTGCGGGTGAGAACCGCGCTGTCACCCTCTTCGAGATAGGTGATTTCATCTGTCATAGGCGCCAGGGCGATAGCGTCTGATCCGACAAACATCTCTCCGTCACCATGGCCGATTGCCAGCGGAGAACCTTTGCGCGCGGCAACAATCAGGTCTTCTTCGCCGTCAAACAGGAATGCCAATGCAAAGGCACCATCGAGACGCGATAGTGTTGTTCGCGCGGCCGTTACCGGGTCTTGGCCTTGCTCCAGATACATCTGGGTCAACAAAGCGACGGTTTCTGTATCGGTTTCGGTGACAAATTTGATGCCTGCGGCAGCCAGTTCTTCGCGCAGTTCGCGGAAGTTTTCGATAATGCCGTTGTGCACGACAGCCACCGGGCCAGCCTGATGTGGGTGGGCATTGTCGACAGACGGCGCACCATGGGTGGCCCAGCGGGTGTGGCCGATGCCGGATTTACCCGGAAGCGGGTTATGCACCAATGTGTCTGACAAATTCACAAGTTTGCCAACGGCGCGACGGCGGCCCAGTTTACCTTCATGTACGGTCGCAATACCCGCGCTGTCGTAGCCGCGGTATTCAAGGCGTTTAAGCGCTTCCACCAGCAATGGGGAGGCTTCGTGGCTCCCAAGAACTCCAACAATTCCGCACATTATTCTTTACCTTTAACTTGCTTGGCCTTCTTGGCGCGCAACATTTCAAACAATTTTCGGGCCATATTTGGCTTATTCACCTGCTGTGCCCGCGCAAGCGCAAGTGCGCCGTCTTCGACGGGCTTGGTCACCACGGAGCCACTTGCAGTCATCGCGTCATCGCCGACAGACACCGGCGCTACCAGCATTGTATTGGAACCGATGAAGGCGTTTTTACCGATGGTGGTTTTGTGTTTCATCACCCCGTCATAGTTGCAGGTGATGGTGCCGGCGCCGATATTGGCCTTCTCGCCGACCTGAGCGTCACCGATATAAGACAGGTGGTTAACCTTCGCGCCCTCGTCGATGATGGCGTTTTTGGTTTCAACGAAGTTTCCGATCTTTACGTCTTCGGCCAGTTCTGTGCCCGGGCGCAGTCTTGCGTAGGGGCCGACAATACCACCGCGAGACACGTGTGCGCCTTCCAGATGGCTGAAGGCTCGGATGCGCACGCCACTTTCAACAGTCACATCAGGGCCAAAGAACACGTTTGGTTCAATAACGGTATCGCGTCCAATGACGGTGTCAAAGCTCAGCCAGACAGAGTTTGGATCAACAAAGGTAACCCCGTCAGCCATTAATTCTCCGCGTGCACGTGTTTGGAAGGCGGCCTCTGCTTCAGCCAAATGAGAGCGAGAATTCACACCCATTGTTTCGCTTTCGTCACAGGAGACAGCGGTGGCAGTCAGGCCCTTGTCGCGCGCTGCTTTGACCACATCGGTGAGGTAATATTCACCAGAGGCATTGTCGTTGTTTGTCGCGTCCAGGAGATCAAACAACACGGAGCTTTTGGCCAGCATAACGCCACTATTACAGAAGCTTATGTTGCGAATGTCATCTCTGGCGTCGGCATATTCAACGATTGCTTCAAGCATATCGCCGTCCATTACAAGGCGACCGTATTTTTCAGATGTGTCTGCTTCAAAACCCAACACGACAACAGCGTGACTGGCTCGCGCTTTGACCATGTTTTCCAGTGTTTCAGGTCGAACAAAAGGCGTGTCGCCATAAAGCACAATGATATCGCCATCAAAGTCTTTGAGCGCCTCACGGGTCATCATGACCGCATGGCCGGTGCCGTTTTGCTCTTCCTGCAAAACAACCTGCGCTTCGGGATCATAGGCCTTAGCCGCTGCCTCAACCGCATCTGCGCCATGACCGGCAACAACAACTGTGCGTTCAGGGTTCAGTGTCGCGCCTGCCTTCATCGCATGCACGAGCATTGGGGCACCCGCAATCTCATGCAAAACCTTCGGCATGTCAGAATTCATCCGGGTGCCTTTGCCTGCGGCAAGGATGACGAGGGCGATGCTCATAATGATTTCTCTTTGTAATTCATTTCCGCACGTTTTATCCGGTTGATTGTAACGCGCAAGTGGCGAAACCATCAAAGAAGGTTGCGACTTGTAACAGCGGTGGCGGGATTTCGCCCCGCAAGGAGGAGCGAGCAGCATGAAATCAGTTATCTTTGATCTTGATGGTACCTTGGCAGACACTTCAGGTGACCTATTGGCGGCTGCAAATCATTGCTTCCGGGACATGGGATTTGGCGATGTTCTGACTCATGGCCCAGACAGTGGCGTTGCCCTGCGTGGTGGAAAGTTCATGCTGACAACCGGTCTGAAGCGTGTCGAGGCTTATGAAGAAGCCAAAGTTGATGCCTATTACCCTATGCTGCTTGAGGCATATGGAGCCGCGATCTCGCAACAAACGACGCTCTATCCGGGAGCGATGGAAGCTGTCGAGATGCTGAAATCGCAGGGATATGCCGTTGGGATTTGCACAAATAAGCCTGAAAACCTTGCGCATCAGTTGTTGGAAGAGCTTGGCGTGCTGTCCGCTTTCGGCTCGCTTGTGGGTGCCAATACATTGCCAGTGCGCAAGCCAGACCCAGCGCCGCTTTTTGAAGCTGTAAAGAGATTGAATTGCGACCCCAGGCAATGTCTGCTGGTTGGTGACAGCGACACGGATCGGAATACAGCAAAAGCAGCGGATGTTCCGTCGGTTCTGGTGACCTTTGGCCCAAGCGGAGAAGATATGGCTGCTCTGGAGCCAGAGGCGCTACTCGAAGATTTTGCGGCTTTGCCAAGTGTCGTTCAGGCATTGCTTGGGCCGGCTAAGTCTTAAGCGCGCCGTAAATCTGGATTTCAATAATTTGAATAAAACCTTGGAGGCGTTGACGCCCTAGGGGCAAACCCACAGAGTGACCCAATGACAGAGATATTCACCGGCAATTTCACCCAGCAAGAACCCATTCCTGAAGAGGGTATTCAAGCTGCTATCGAGGTTATGCGGTCTGGCCGCATCCACCGCTATAACGTCGCAGAGGGCGAAGATGGCGAGACAGCTTTGTTGGAAAAGGAATTTGCCGATCAGCTGGGTGTGAAATATTGTCTCGCCGTCGCTTCTGGCGGTTATGCCATGGGGGCTGCTTTGCGCGCCATGGGCGTGGTCCCGGGCGCGCGGGTTTTGACAAATGCTTTCACGCTGGCCCCAGTGCCTGGAGCGATTGCATCTGTCGGCGCGGTGCCTGTTTTTGTGGGTGTGACCGAGGATTTGGTCATCGATCTGGACGATCTCGCGGCCAAGGCCGATCAAGCGGATGTGCTGATGCTTTCGCATATGCGCGGGCATCTTTGCGATATGGATCGCCTGATGACGATTTGTGAGGCCAACAATCTCCGTGTCATCGAAGACTGTGCTCATACCATGGGGGCAAGCTGGCGGGGCAAGCCTTCCGGGCTATGGGGCGACATGGCCTGCTATTCGACACAGACCTATAAACATGTGAATTCGGGCGAGGGTGGTTTGCTGGTCTCAAACGACCCAGAGTTGATGGCGCGTGCGACGATCCTCTCAGGATCTTACATGCTTTAC
The DNA here is from genome assembly GCF_026016445.1 of Cognatishimia activa. Taxonomy (NCBI): domain Bacteria; kingdom Pseudomonadati; phylum Pseudomonadota; class Alphaproteobacteria; order Rhodobacterales; family Paracoccaceae; genus Cognatishimia; species Cognatishimia activa. The sequence continues at coordinate 907,920 of NZ_CP096147.1, forward strand.
GGTCGCCATCTGGCTGCGCCGGAACCCGAAGTTTTTGAAAAGGTGAAATACCATACGCCGAACGTTTCTGGCCGTATGGATCACCTGCGTGCGTCCATTCTGCGCCCTCAGCTGCGCAATCTGGAAGCGCAGTGCGAAGCCTGGAATCTGCGATATCGCACTGTCGATGAGGGCATCGCGGAAACGCCGGGGCTCACTCGGATCAACCGCCCTGAAGAAGAATTCTATGTCGGATCCTCGATCCAGTTCCTGCTTTTGGACTGGGACGAGGCCAAAATCCACGAGGTGATTGCGCGGTGTGGCAAACGTGGTGTCGAACTCAAGTGGTTTGGTGGCAAAGAGCCGGTCGCCTTTACGTCGCGCTACGACAGTTGGCGTTATGCGCCGTCAGAACCGATGCCGAAAAGTGACCGCGTTCTGAAAGGCGTGATCGACATGCGCATTCCTCTGACATTCACAGTGGAAGATTGCGCCTTGATTGCCCGGATCATCAAAGCTGAGGTCAGCGCTGTTTTTCAGGGCGCCTGACGGCGTTTTGCGGCAGGCAGGCTGACCGTTTCAATAAAGAATGTGCCGACGATCATCACGGCACCGATCCATTGCACCAGTCCAAGCCGTTCTTCTGGTAGGAAAATCGAGGCTGAGATCACGGCGACCAGCACTTCGGACATCATCAACAGTCCTGCACGGCCCGGAAAGACATGTTTCTGGGCCCAGAAAATCGCAAAAGCGCTTGGGATGAAGACCAGCAGGGACACTGCAGATGCGATTGGCAAGCTACGTGTGATTAGGCTCAGACTTGGCCACTCCACGCCCATAACTGCGGCAATGCCGATACCCAGCAGCGTGATGGTCAAAAACTGAGCGCCTGTCATCGCGCGTAATGGCAGCTCTGGGCTGCGTTTGATCAAAACTGCGGCGACAGCCCAAGCAAAGCCCGATGCTAATGCAAAGGCGTCGCCGAGGTTGAAGCCATTTTGCTCGCTTGTTCCAACAAGCAGGGCAACACCGCTGAGGCCAATGCCTATGGCAAGCCACCTGCGCCAAGTCACGCGTTCTGACAGGACAATGATACTGATCAGCGTTGACCAGATCGGGGTCAGATAAAACAGCAATGTGGCGCGCACGACTGAGCCATAGACGATACCCGCAGAATAAAGTCCAAAGCCAAGGCCTGCGATGACGCCAACGTAAAGCGCGCGCATGGCGTTTGGCTGTTTTGGGCCAAAGCCAAAGGCGGCGATCAGCATGACGATGGCAGGGGCCAGATTCAGTGACACCATCGCCATCATCCCATGCATGCCCTGCGCTTCCAGATAATAAAGCGGTACCCAGTATAGGCCCCAGACAGAGGTCGCGCCGACCAATGTCAGGGAAGCGAGGGTTTGGGTCTGCATGGTTTCATTGCCTCAATTGATCTGGTTTGACTTGTGTCAGCCAATAACTAGTGGAGTGAATCCATTTGGGAGGCAATCGATTTTCTGTCGGAGATAGCGGCGCGCTGCAGAAAGAACGTCGCGTCGCAAATACCTCGACAGACTTGATCGCGAGCTGGGCACTCCTGTATGAAATGAACAAACGTTCAATAACGGGGTTGCCCATGTTTATGCACACAATGAATTTCGATCTTGGCGAAGAGGTCAACGCACTGCGCGAGATGGTGCATCGTTGGGCGCAAGATCGTGTGCGCCCCATCGCGCAAGAGGTTGATGAGAAAAACGAATTTCCGGCTGAACTATGGAAAGAAATGGGTGAGCTGGGCTTGTTAGGCGTGACTGTTCCAGAAGAGTTCGGCGGCGCGGGTATGAGCTATCTGGCGCATGTGATTGTAACCGAAGAACTGGCGCGGGCCTCTGCTTCTGTGTCTTTGTCTTACGGTGCACACTCCAACCTTTGCGTGAACCAGATAAAGCTGAATGGTAGTGCGGAGCAGAAAGCAAAGTATCTGCCGAAGTTGGTTTCTGGTGAAGCCGTGGGTGCACTGGCGATGTCTGAAACCGGCGCGGGGTCTGATGTTGTTTCCATGAAGCTACGGGCCGAAAAGAAAAACGACCGCTACGTGCTAAACGGCAACAAATTCTGGATCACCAATGGTCCGGACGCCGACACTCTGGTTGTCTATGCAAAGACCGATCCTGATGCCGGTTCCAAAGGCATCACGGCCTTTATCATCGAAAAGGAGATGGCAGGCTTCTCGACTTCCAAACATTTCGACAAACTGGGCATGCGTGGCTCAAACACAGCGGAACTGATTTTTGAAGACGTCGAAGTGCCGTTTGAGAACGTGCTGGGTGAAGAGGGGCGCGGGGTGCGCGTTCTGATGTCCGGTTTGGATTATGAACGGGTTGTTCTCTCAGGGATCGGTACCGGCATCATGGCGGCTTGCCTGGATGAGGTGATGCCTTATCTGGCAGAGCGTAAGCAGTTTGGCCGTCCAATAGGCGACTTCCAACTGATGCAGGCCAAGATCGCGGACATGTATACCAAAATGAACTCGGCGCGCGCCTACACCTACGAGGTCGCAAAGGCCTGTGATCGGGGGCAGGTGACTCGTCAGGACGCGGCGGCCTGTGTGCTTTATGCTTCTGAAGAAGCCATGGTCGTGGCGCACCAAGCAGTGCAGTCCATGGGAGGCACGGGCTTCATGAATGAAACCCCGGTCAGCCGTATTTTCCGTGATGCCAAGCTGATGGAGATTGGCGCGGGCACCAGCGAAATTCGCCGGATGCTGATAGGACGCGAGCTGATGGGTAAGATGGCTTAGGCCTCAAAGAAATGAATTTTCAGGAGGTTACGCCATGAAGTTGAATTCTGCGGCGATGCCATCATCCGAAGGCTTTAAAGCCAATGTAGCGGGCCACCTTGCGGCACTGCAGGTGGTCTCCGAGGTCGCGCAGGCTGCGGCTTTGGGCGGTGGAGAACGCTCTCGTGAGCGCCACATCAGCCGTGGTAAAATGCTGCCGCGCGAACGCGTGGCCAACTTGCTCGATGCTGGCTCTCCTTTTCTGGAAGTCGGTGCGACGGCGGCCCATGGCATGTACGACGGCGCTGCCCCTTGTGCGGGTGTAGTGGCGGGGATTGGTCGCGTGCATGGCCAAGAGGTGATGGTGGTCTGTAACGACGCGACTGTGAAGGGCGGCACTTATTATCCACTGACGGTCAAAAAGCACCTACGTGCTCAAGAGATCGCCGAGGAATGCAACCTCCCCTGCATCTACTTGGTGGACAGCGGTGGGGCGAACCTCCCCAATCAGGATGAGGTTTTCCCCGACCGCGATCATTTTGGCCGGATTTTCTACAATCAGGCGCGGATGAGTGCGAAGGGCATTCCGCAGATTGCCGTGGTGATGGGGTCCTGTACCGCGGGCGGCGCCTATGTGCCAGCGATGTCCGATGTAACCATCATTGTGAAAGAGCAGGGCACAATTTTCTTGGCCGGTCCTCCACTAGTGAAAGCGGCGACGGGTGAGGTTGTGTCCGCTGAAGACCTTGGTGGCGGTGATGTGCACACGCGCCTGTCTGGGGTGGCAGATTATCTGGCGGAAGATGATGCTCACGCGCTGGCGTTAGCACGTCGAGCGGTACAGAGTTTGAACCGTGAAAAACCATCAACGGTTCGCTGGGAAAGCCCGGAAGAGCCAGCCTATGATCCGACTGAGATTCTGGGTGTTGTGCCTGCTGATCTGCGCACGCCATATGACATTCGCGAAGTGATTGCACGGGTGGTGGATGGCAGCCGGTTTGATGAGTTCAAACCACGTTTTGGCGAAACATTGGTGACTGGCTTTGCTCATGTCAAAGGCTGCCCGGTTGGGATCGTAGCCAACAACGGTGTCTTGTTCAGCGAAGCTGCGATTAAGGGTGCGCACTTCGTGGAGCTATGCTCGCAACGCAATATCCCATTGGTTTTCCTGCAAAATATCACGGGGTTCATGGTTGGCCGAAAATACGAAAGCGAAGGCATTGCGCGCCATGGCGCGAAGATGGTGACCGCTGTGGCCTCTACCAACGTCCCGAAGATCACCATGCTGGTTGGCGGTTCCTTTGGTGCTGGCAACTACGGGATGGCCGGGCGCGCTTATTCCCCGCGTTTCCTCTGGACCTGGCCGAACTCAAGGATTTCCGTGATGGGCGGCGAGCAGGCCGCAGGGGTTCTCGCTACGGTGAAGCGCGATGCTATTGAGCGTCAGGGTGGCACTTGGTCCGCAGATGAGGAAGCGGCCTTCAAGCAGCCCACAATCGATATGTTCGAAGAACAGAGCCACCCGCTTTATGCCTCGGCACGTCTTTGGGATGACGGGATCGTGGACCCTCGCAAGACACGGGACGTTCTGGCGTTGTCGCTAAGCGCGTCGCTCTGTGCGCCGATTGAGCCAACGAAATTTGGGGTATTCCGGATGTAAGCAGGCTAGGGGGGTAGCCCCCAGAAGCAGACAAGCTGGGGGCCTGCCCCCAGACCCCCGGAGTACTTTGACAAAGAAGAAGATCAAGGCCTGAGGAGGCTGCCGATGTTTGACAAGATTTTGATCGCCAACCGTGGCGAAATTGCCTGCCGCGTGATGGAGACAGCGCGCGATCTGGGAGTGAAGACCGTTGCCGTTTATTCTGATGCTGATGCGGGTTCGAAACACGTCGCGATGGCGGATGAGGCGGTGCATATTGGCGGGTCGGCTCCGGCGGATAGCTATTTGAAAGGTGACGTCATCATTCAGGCGGCTTTGGACACGGGCGCGCAAGCTATTCACCCAGGCTACGGATTTTTGTCTGAAAACCCCGAGTTTGTGGATTCGGTTGAGGCGGCGGGTCTGACGTTTATTGGGCCGTCAGCCAAGGCCATTCGGGCAATGGGTCTGAAGGATGCGGCCAAGGTATTAATGCACGAGGCGGGTGTGCCCGTCGTGCCGGGGTACCATGGCGAAAATCAAGATGCGGCCTATCTGCAAGCGCAGGCGGAGGAGATAGGCTATCCTGTTTTGATCAAAGCAGTTGCTGGTGGTGGTGGCAAAGGCATGCGCCTTGTCGAGGCTTCATCTGAATTTGCGGATGCTTTGGCTTCGGCTCAGAACGAGGCGACAACCGCCTTTGGCAACCCGGATGTTCTGATCGAAAAATACATCCAGCAGCCACGCCATATAGAGGTGCAGGTTTTTGGCGATGGCCAGACAGCAGTGCATCTTTTTGAGCGCGATTGTTCTTTGCAGCGCCGCCACCAGAAGGTCATCGAAGAGGCGCCTGCGCCGGATATGCCTTTGGATGTGCGCGAAGCCATGGGGCAGGCGGGAGTCCGTGCAGCTGAGGCCATCGGTTACAAAGGCGCAGGCACGGTAGAGTTCATCGTGGATGGCTCTGACGGGCTGCGCGCGGATGGGTTCTGGTTTATGGAAATGAACACGCGTTTGCAGGTGGAGCACCCGGTGACTGAGCTGATCACCGGCGTAGATCTGGTGGAATGGCAACTGCGTGTGGCCTCTGGGGAGCCAATTCCTGTTGCGCAGGAAGACCTAAGCATCAAAGGCTGGGCGTTTGAATCTCGTCTCTATGCCGAGGATGTGCCGAAAGGGTTTTTGCCAGCGACGGGCACGCTGAGCCATCTGGCCTTCCCGGAAGGTTGCCGCGCCGATAGTGGTGTGCGGAGCGGGGATACGATCAGCCCGTTTTATGATCCGATGATCGCGAAGGTCATCGTGCATGGGCCATCCCGTTCAGCTGCACTCTCAAAAATGCGTCAGGCTTTGGCGGGCTGCGAAGTGGCCGGTACTGTGACCAACCTAGAGTTTCTTGGCGCGCTTTGTGCGCATGAGGGATTTGCGAAAGGCGACGTCGATACGGGTTTGATTGCGCGGGACATTGATGTGTTGACGGCGTCGGAATCGGTTTCAGCTGAGATCACCGCGCAGGCCGCTTTGGCCGTGGCAGGTGTCTTGGATCAGCCTGCGGATACGCTTGGATTTGTGCTTTGGCGTCCGTTGCGCCATTCGGTCTATCTGCGCCGGGATGAAGAAGAAATCACGGCGAAGATCAAATTCCTCTCGGCAGATGAAGTCGCAGTTGAGCTGGGTAATGTTGAAGTCACAGGGACACGCACCCCGAAAGGCTGGCGTATGGGTGGCAAGTTGGTTGCCCCTGCAGTTGTTGCGAATGGCGAAGTCACGGTCTTTGAGAACTATGGCGTTGCCTTTGAAGTGGTTGATCTGCTGGATAAATCCGCTGCTGTTGGTGCAGCCGGAAATATCATCGAAGCGCCAATGCCGGGGCTGGTGAAGGCTGTCTTTGTTGAGGCCGGTCAGACCGTTACAGAAGGCGATCGACTTGCAATTTTGGAAGCCATGAAAATGGAGCACTCCCTCTTGGCGGCGCGCGATGGTACGGTTGCTGAGGTGCTGGCAGTGGCCGGTGGACAGGTCGAGGCCGGTGCGGCTCTGATCAGGCTTGAGGATGAGGAATAAAGTATGATCACGCTTCACCATGTGGCGGCGTCCCGTTCGTTTCGCACGCTTTGGCTTTTGGAAGAGCTGGGGCTGCCCTATGCGGTGAAACACTATAAGATCCGCGATGGATCCTTGCGTGATCCGGCGTTTCTGGAAATATCACCTGCTGGGCGTGTGCCTGCGCTGGAAATTGACGGGAAGGTCATTTTCGAAAGCCAGGCGATTACGCAGTATCTCTGTGAATCACGCTCACTTGCAGGGCTGGCACCGAAACAGGATGAACCAGAACGGGTGGAGTACCTGCAATGGCTGGCTTTCGCAGAAACACAAGCCAGCATCATCGCGTCGCTGAATTTACAGATGGTATTTTTGCGCCCGCCTGCGAAGCCCTCTGTGGTGGTTCTTAAACTGGAAATTGCGCGATTGGCAGCGACGCTGAAGCCGCTCGAAGAGGTTTTGGACGCGCAGAATTGGCTCCTTGCAGGTGGGTTTTCTGCGGCCGATACGATGCTGGGGTTCAACCTGTTTGCGGTTCAGTATTTTGTGGACCTGTCAGCCTTCCCGAATATCCGCGCCTATATGGAGCACATGGAGGAGCGGCCCGCGTTTAAGCGCGCGCGTGCGAACGATGGTGATCAGGAATTCTACGACAAACCGTTCTATGCGCCTGAGGATTATGCCTGAGATGTCTGAATTCGTTGAGATTTTTGAAGTCGGCCCGCGGGATGGTTTGCAAAACGAAAAGGTGGAGATCAATACGGAAGCCAAGGTGGCTTTGGTTGACCTGCTAAGCTCTGCAGGCTTCAAGCGCATTGAAGTTGCGAGCTTTGTATCCCCGAAATGGGTGCCGCAAATGGCGGATTCAGCGGATGTACTGGCGGGGATCACGCGTAAGGTAGGCATTTCCTATGCGGCGCTGACGCCGAACAAAACGGGGTTTGAGCGGGCATTAGACGCGCGGGCGGATGAGATTGCGATTTTTGCCTCTGCATCTGAAGGGTTCTCCAAGGCCAATATCAATGCGACGATCACCGAGAGCCTGGAGCGTTTTGAATCCATAGCCGAAGCGGCCAAAGTGGCAGGCATACCAATGCGGGGATATGTCAGCTGCGTCACTGACTGTCCGTATGACGGTAAAACGGATCCAGCGGATGTTGCGCGCGTGGCGAAAGCTTTATTTGACTTGGGCTGCTACGAGATTTCATTGGGCGATACCATCGGGCAGGGTACGCCAGACAGTATTGGCGCCATGTTGAAAGCGGTGACCAATGTGATCCCCGCGGAGCGCCTTGCGGGGCATTATCATGATACTTCTGGACGGGCGCTTGAAAACATCGAAGCCTCGCTGGATTTTGGTGTACGGGTCTTTGATGCGGCTGTGGGGGGGCTTGGCGGGTGTCCTTATGCGCCAGGGGCTGCAGGCAACGTCGCCACCGAAGCGGTTGATGCGCGTTTGAAAGCGCTTGGATATGAAACCGGCTTGGACGCCGAAGTGATCGGAAAAGCCGCCGAAATGGCGCGGGCCATGCGGGCAGGGAGCTAGGACCATGTATAATACAATCTCGATTGGCGTTGATATGCGTGGTGTCGCCACTCTGACTCTGGATCGGGTGGAAAAGCACAATGCAATGTCAGCAGAGATGATGCGTGAACTGACAGAAGCTGCGCATACGCTGGGCGCCGATAAATCTGTGCGTGTGGTTGTCCTGACCGGGGCAGGGAAATCCTTCTGTGCTGGCGGTGACCTTGCGTGGATGAAAGAGCAGATGGCGGCTGACCCGGAAACTCGGTTTATCGAGGCGCGCAAGCTTGCTGAGATGTTGCAGGCGTTGAATACCCTGCCAAAGCCGCTGATAGGCCGTTTGCAGGGCAATGCCTTTGGTGGTGGCGTCGGTTTAGCTTCTGTTTGCGATGTCGCCATCGGTGTGGAAAGCTTATCCATGGGTTTGACAGAAACCCGTTTGGGCCTGATCCCGGCCACCATCGGTCCCTATGTTTTGTCTCGTATGGGCGAGGCCATGGCGCGTCGGGTCTTTATGTCTGCGCGCCTTTTTGGTGCAGAGGAAGCGGTCTCGTTGGGTTTGCTGGCGAAAGCCGTGCCCGCAGACGCACTGGATGCATCAGTCGAAGCCGAAGTGAAACCCTACCTAGCTTGCGCCCCAGAAGCCGTTGCGCGGGCCAAGGCTCTGGCACGCCGTCTGGGACCACGGATCGACGATGAGGTGATCGATCATACCATAGGGGAATTGGTTGCCTGCTGGGATGGGGATGAAGCCAAAGAAGGGGTCAGCGCCTTCTTTGAAAAGCGCAAAGCAAGCTGGAATTCTTAAAGCAAGGGTCGGAGGTTTCCGATCCTTCTTCGTTAGGGATGAGTCGCACAAATTGGCGAAAAATTCTGCCTGAACGCTAAATATAGGCCGCGGCTGAAAAAGAATCTCATACGATTTCCTGTAAATTCTGCGTGAAAGAGCAGAAATTTTTTTACATTTTATGTCTCGAAAGGGGCTTTAAGGCTTTGTGAGCTTAAAGAATCTGACAGGTGCGACACATGTGCCTATTGCGACTCGTTAAATGCGCAAGGATACGGGCGGATTTGGTTGACCATCTCCTAAGGCATAACTACAACCGTCAGGACTATACAGCTATTTGAATTGCCGCTGGATTCCTTGAATTGGGCCGCATGAAAGGAGCCACCTGTGGAAGAGATGCTGAGGGAATACCTTCCCATTCTCGTCTTTCTGGCCATCGCAATCGCACTTGGCCTTGTTTTGATCCTCGCCGCTGTTGTTGCTGCTGTTCGTAATCCCGATCCTGAAAAAGTTTCCGCATATGAATGTGGCTTTAACGCTTTTGACGATGCGCGGATGAAATTTGACGTCCGGTTCTACCTCGTCTCGATCCTCTTCATCATCTTCGATCTGGAAATCGCGATGCTCTTCCCATGGGCAGTGGCATTCAAAGACATCAGCATGGTCGGCTTCTGGTCGATGATGGTTTTCCTTGGCGTACTGACCATCGGCTTTGCTTATGAGTGGAAGAAGGGGGCTCTGGAATGGGAGTGATGACCGGAGCCAACACAGCGGGTGTCGACAAAGAAGTTGCGACCCAGGCGCTGAACGCTGAGCTGCAGGACAAAGGCTTTCTGCTGACGTCTACCGAAGACATAATCAACTGGGCGCGTACAGGGTCTTTGCACTGGATGACTTTCGGTCTGGCCTGCTGTGCGGTTGAGATGATTCAGCTTTCTATGCCGCGCTATGATCTTGAACGTTTTGGCACAGCACCGCGTGCTTCTCCGCGTCAGTCTGACTTGATGATTGTGGCTGGTACGCTGACCAACAAAATGGCGCCGGCGTTGCGCAAGGTCTACGATCAGATGCCAGAACCTCGTTACGTGATCTCCATGGGATCCTGCGCAAACGGCGGCGGCTACTACCACTATTCCTATTCTGTTGTGCGTGGCTGTGACCGGGTTGTACCGGTTGACGTTTATGTGCCGGGCTGCCCTCCAACAGCTGAAGCACTGCTTTACGGCATCCTGCAGCTGCAACGTAAAATCCGCCGCACGGGGACACTGGTACGATGAGCGACGCCCTGAATGAACTCGGCGCTCTGATTGAGGCCAAACGCCCGGACTGTGTACTTGCTTGGGATGTGACCCACGGCGAGCTGAACATCGACGTGGCTCCATCCAACATCGTGAATTTTATGGAGTTCCTGAAGAAGGAGCCCACCTGCATGTTCACCTCATTGATGGATCAGACAGCGGTAGACTACCCAGATCGCGATAAGCGCTTTGATGTTGTCTATCATCTGCTCTCGATGCATCAGAACCAGCGCGTTCGCTTGCGGGTTTCCATTCGCGAAGACGAGATGGTGCCATCGGTCACCGAAATCCATCCCGGTGCAAACTGGTTTGAGCGTGAAACCTTCGATATGTTTGGGATCATCTTCACTGATCACCCGGATCTGCGCCGCCTACTAACGGACTATGGTTTCCGTGGGCACCCGCTGCGCAAGGATTTCCCAACCACGGGCTACACTGAAGTGCGTTATGACGAAGAGCTGAAACGCGTCGTTTATGAACCAGTGAGCCTGCCTCAGGAATACCGTCAGTTCGATTTCATGTCCCCATGGGAAGGGGCGAATTACATCCTGCCGGGTGATGAGAAAGAAGGGGAGAAAGCATGAGCTCGATCGGATATCTGATCATGGCGGCTCTGACCTTTGTGCCGTTCTGGATCTTCCTGCCAAAGTTCAATCTGCCGTCTTGGTTTGCGATTTTCTCGCTCACACCATTCACGGTGATCCCACTTCTTTGGGTAATGGCATTCCGTGACAAAATTAAAATTCCGGGGATCGACTAATGGACGGCTCCAAATTTGATGACGGCAGCGTTGACGCGCTGCAGGGCGAACAGAAAATTCGCAATTTCAACCTGAACTTCGGCCCACAACACCCTGCGGCGCATGGTGTTTTGCGTTTGGTGCTTGAGCTTGATGGTGAGATCGTGGAACGCTGCGATCCCCACGTAGGACTACTGCATCGCGGTACCGAAAAGCTGATGGAAAGCCGCACATATCTACAGAACCTGCCGTACTTTGACCGGCTGGATTATGTGGCTCCGATGAATCAGGAACACGCTTGGTGCTTGGCAATCGAGAAGCTGACAGGCACCGAAGTCCCACGCCGTGGCCAGTTAATCCGCGTGCTGTTCTGCGAAATAGGTCGTGTGCTGAACCACCTGATGAACGTGACCACACAGGCGATGGATGTTGGTGCGTTGACACCTCCGCTCTGGGGCTTTGAAGATCGCGAGAAGCTGATGATCTTCTACGAACGGGCTTGTGGTGCGCGTCTTCACGCGAACTACTTCCGTCCGGGTGGGGTGCATCAGGATATTGATGACAAACTGGTTGATGACATCGAGGAATGGGCAATCACATTCCCAGAACGTCTGGATGACATCGATGGGTTGCTGACTGAAAACCGCATTTTCAAGCAACGCAACGTAGATATTGGCGTCGTCACTCCTGATGACGTGCACGAATGGGGCTTTTCCGGCGTGATGGCGCGTTCTGCCGGGCTGGCATGGGATTTGCGCCGTGCTCAGCCATATGAGTGCTACGACGAGTTTGAATTCCAGGTGCCGGTTGGCAAAAACGGTGACTGCTATGACCGCTACCTGATGCGCATGGAAGAGATGCGTCAGTCGGTTTCGATCATCCGCCAGGCCATCGTGAAGCTGCGTGAAGCGACCGGCGACGTGCTGGCGCGAGGCAAAATCACACCGCCGAAGCGCAGCGAAATGAAAACGTCCATGGAAAGCCTGATCCATCACTTCAAGCTTTATACCGAAGGTTTCCACGTGCCTGCGGGCGAAGTTTACTGCGCGGTCGAAGCGCCAAAAGGCGAGTTTGGCGTTTACCTGGTGGCTGATGGCACCAACAAGCCGTATCGCAGCAAAATCCGCGCGCCGGGCTATGCGCATCTGCAAGCCATGGACCACATTTCCAAAGGCCACCAGCTGGCTGATGTCGCTGCCATCATCGGCACCATGGACATCGTGTTTGGGGAGATCGACCGCTAATGCTCCGCCGTCTTTATCACGAACAACCGGATAGTTTCACCTTCACTCCGGCGAACCAAGCTTGGGCTGAAGCGCAGATCACTAAGTATCCTGAGGGCCGTCAGGCCTCTGCTGTGATCCCACTTTTGTGGCGCGCGCAGGAGCAGGAGGGCTGGGTCACGAAGCCAGCGATCGAGTATATCGCGGACATGCTGGATATGGCCTATATTCGGGTGCTGGAAGTCACGTCTTTCTACTTTATGTTTCAGATGCAACCTGTTGGTTCCGTTGCGCATTTGCAGATTTGCGGAACCACTTCCTGCATGATTTGTGGCGCTGAAGATCTGATTGCGGTTTGTAAAGAAAAGATTGCTGCCAACCCTCATGAGCTTTCTGCAGATGGCAAGTTTAGCTGGGAAGAGGTGGAATGTCTGGGTGCTTGTACAAACGCCCCGATGGCGCAGATCGGTAAAGACTATTACGAGGACCTGACTGCAGACGGTCTCGCCAAAATGATCGATGAGATGGCGGCGGGCAATGTGCCTGTGCCGGGGCCTCAGAACGGGCGTTATGCGGCAGAGCCTTTGTCTGGGCTGACATCGCTGACCGAATTTGATAGCGGCAAGACGCAGTATAACGCATCGGCACAGCTGGCAACTGATCTGGGTGACAGCATCAAGCGGATCGATGGTTCTGAAGTGCCTTTGACGACACCTTGGATTGGTAAAGACGGCAAGGTTGCTGGCCGGGATACGGCTGAGCCTACACCTAAGGCGCCTGCGCCAGCAAAACCTGCTGTGAAGCAGGCGGAAGAGGCTAAGAAAGCCGAAAAGCCAGCCAAGAAACCTGCTGCGAAAAAGCCGGCTAAGAAAGCGACTGATTCAGGTACAGATGATCTGAAAGAACTGAAAGGCGTCGGACCTGCACTTGAGAAAAAGCTGCATGACGCAGGCGTGACAAGCTTTGCGCAAATCGCAGCCTGGGGTGCAGATGATATCGCTGAGATGGACGACAAACTGTCGTTCAAAGGGCGCATTGAGCGTGATGGATGGATCGAACAAGCAAAGAAACTCGCGGCAGGTGAAGCCACAGAGTTTTCCAAGAAAGTCAAAAAAGGTGACGTTTATTAACAAGTTCTGAAACGGGGGAAATGCAATGGGACAAACAGATCAAAACAAAACGTGCAGCGCAGTGTGCTGGGTGATAGCGGCGGTATTGGGGATAATCCTCTTTTTCCTGCTTACACCGGCTGTGGCGTTCTTGATTGCATTAATCCTTGCGGTGGTGGCGGTGTTTGTTTTGGCGATGCTGTTTAAGAAGTTTTTTTGCAGCAACGCGCCTGAAGCGGTTGAAGCGGCACCCGCACCAGCTCCGGCTTCTCCAGCACCTGAGCCAGCTCCTGCACCGGAGCCTGAGGTAGAGGCGGTTGCGACCGCAGCCGAGCCCGCTGCCGAAGAAGCTCCTGCCGAAGAGGCGGCTCCGATGGAAGAGGACAAACCATCTGCTCCGGCAGCGGCAGCGAGTGCCGGTGCAGCGGATAATTTGAAATTACTGAAAGGCGTGGGACCTGCGCTGGAGAAAAAACTGCATGCGGCCGGAGTGACAAGCTTTGCGCAGATTGCAGCTTGGGGCCCAGAAGATGTGGCAGAGATGGACGATAAACTATCGTTCAAAGGTCGCATCGATCGGGACAATTGGATTGGTCAGGCGAAAGACCTGGCTGGGAAGTAAAAGAAACTGTCGCGTCCTTCGGGGCGCGTCGTGAAACGGCGGAATATGACGGGAACCGAAAGAGATCAGCTGCTGGCGCGCAAAGGGCGCATGCTGAGCCTTGTGATTGCAGGGACGTTGATCATCTGGATGCTTCTGCAAGTCATTTCACCAATGATTGGACTGCCGGGGCGTTTTGCTCTGCTGTTTGATTTCGCGGCGATGGCGGCGCTGGTTTGGGCGCTGGTCAATGTTTATCAGCTCTGGCGCGCGCGCCGGGAAGAAGAAGGGTAAAACGGGATGCTCAAAGATCAGGACCGTATCTTTACCAACCTCTATGGCATGCACGAGCGCACGCTTGCGGGCGCGAAGCAGCGTGGCCATTGGGATGGCACGGCGGGCATCATCGAAAAAGGTCGCGACTGGATCATCGACAATATGAAGGCCTCTGGCCTGCGTGGTCGCGGCGGCGCGGGCTTCCCGACGGGGTTGAAGTGGTCCTTCATGCCGAAGGAAAGCGATGGACGCCCCGCGTATTTGGTGATCAACGCAGATGAATCCGAGCCAGGCACCTGTAAAGACCGCGAGATCATGCGCCATGATCCGCATACGCTGATCGAAGGGGCCTTAATTGCCTCCTTCGCGATGAATGCCCACACCTGCTACATCTACCTGCGCGGCGAATATATCCGCGAGCGCGAGGCGCTGCAGGCCGCCATCGACGAATGTTATGACGCGGGTCTTCTGGGTCGCAATGCCGCCGGTTCCGGTTGGGACTTTGACGTCTTCCTGCACCATGGCGCAGGGGCTTATATCTGCGGCGAAGAAACGGCTCTGATTGAAAGCCTTGAAGGCAAAAAGGGCATGCCGCGCATGAAACCGCCTTTCCCAGCGGGCGCAGGTCTTTATGGCTGCCCAACCACCGTGAACAACGTTGAATCCATCGCCGTTGTACCAACCATCCTGCGCCGCGGGGCCGAATGGTTTGCGGGCTTTGGTCGCGCGAACAATGCGGGCACCAAACTCTTTGCGATTTCGGGCCATGTGAACAACCCATGTGTGGTCGAAGAGGCCATGTCGATTTCATTCGAAGAGCTGATCGAGAAACACTGCGGTGGCATTCGCGGTGGCTGGGACAATCTTCTGGCGGTCATTCCGGGTGGGTCTTCCGTGCCTTGCGTGCGGGGTGAAAACATGCGCGATGCGACCATGGATTTTGATTACCTGCGCAATGAGCTGGGGTCGGGCCTTGGTACTGCTGCCGTGATCGTCATGGACAAGCAGACCGATATCATCAAAGCGATCTGGCGTCTTTCAAAGTTCTACAAACACGAAAGCTGCGGTCAGTGTACTCCGTGCCGTGAAGGCACCGGGTGGATGATGCGCGTGATGGACCGTCTGGTGAAAGGCGAGGCCGATATTGAAGAAATCGACATGCTTTGGGATGTGACCAAGCAAGTTGAAGGCCACACCATCTGCGCGCTTGGCGATGCAGCAGCTTGGCCAATTCAAGGTCTCATTCGTAATTTCCGCGAAGAGATTGAAGATCGCATTAAATCAATAAAGACAGGTCGCGTTTCAGCGATTGCAGCGGAGTAATTCCTTTGAAGAGCATTTCAATTTCCTTGGTGATCAGTTTTGCGGTTTTGGCGGGATGCCAAACCACAACCAACGGAGATACCGTGTCGTCAGCCTCTCAATGGAAGCAGGCGCAGGAGGTACGTAGTGCTAAGCTCAATTCACCAGCGCGACTGCGGTTTTCTGCATTGACAGACGAAGAAGGGTTCGCTGCATTTGCAGTCGCTGCCCATATTTTTGAACGTTGTGACGGCATGGAGGTCAGTAAATTTGCTCAAGAATATGCACGTCCAACGTTCAACCGAGCAGCTGTTTTCAAAGGCAAAGATAAGGTCGCGGCTGCATTTGAACGTGCAAAAGCAAATTTTGCTGCAAAGTATGGCAAGCCACTCATTTCAGACGCCAACCATTGTGATGCGGCGCAAAGAGAGATCAAGGAACAAACCGCCGCGAGCTTCTTCTTTGATACTTCGAATACTGGGGCAGCAAATTCATGAACATTCGTGTTGTAATATCAATCGGACTGGTTGCATTGATGGCAACTTCGGCCTGTTCGCGCTTGAAGAAGGATGATGGGGTGCGGTTTGACGGACAGAAGTTCCGCATAAAAGCCTCCAAGGTCGACAAAGACGATCGGAGCCGCTTTGTGACGTCGGCCGCTCCGGCTTCAAAATCTTTGGACGGTGCGCGCGAGGCTGCAGCTTATGGCGGTACCGAATATTGCATCGCGCAGTATGGCACTTCTCTGATTGCTTGGGCCCACGGTCCAGAGGATGATCCAAAATTTGATGGCGACCGTTTGGTGCTGGAAGGACAGTGCAAACCGTGATCCAGCCATCGGCATATCCGGGGCCGTGCAATGTGCGGGGCCCAGCCGATGATCGGCAAAACTGCGCTGATTTCAGCGCAGTAGGGGCGTGTTATTGCATAACAGCCTCCCAAATCCCTGATCTAGACCAGAGCGGGTGCTTTTTGAGCGCCTCTTTTGGCATGAACGGAGATTTGACATGCGTATGATTATGATTGCGGGCCTTGTGGCCACCACTTTGATGTCCTCGACCGGTATTGCTCAGGCAAAACGGCCTTTGGAAGAGGTGTCCAGCATCACCGATGGCCTGCTTTGGATTGGTATTGCAGATGAGATCCGCAACACCTGCCCAAGCATTTCGGCGCGGATGTTCCGGGCGCTTAATCGCATCAACAGCATCCACAACGAAGCCAAGTCGCTTGGCTACACCAAAGATGAAATCGAAACCTTCCGCACAAGCGATGCCAATAAGGCAGAGTTGCGCCGCAGAGGCGAGGCCTATCTCGCGGCCAATGGCGTGAAGTTTGATGATCCCGAAACCTATTGTGCAGCTGGACGCGCGGAAATCGCAAAATCTAGCCAGATCGGCACGCTTTTAAGGGCGAACTAACTATGTCTGACCTACGCAAGATCAACATTGACGGGACCGAAGTGGAAGTCGACGGCGCGATGACGCTGATCCAGGCCTGTGAAGAGGCCGGGGTCGAGGTTCCGCGCTTCTGCTACCACGAACGTCTGTCCATCGCGGGCAACTGCCGGATGTGTCTTGTTGAGGTCGTGGGCGGCCCGCCAAAACCAGCCGCGTCTTGCGCGATGCAGGTGCGGGATTTGCGTCCCGGTCCTGAAGGGCAGGCGCCAGTTGTCAAAACCAACTCGCCTATGGTGAAGAAAGCCCGCGAAGGTGTGATGGAGTTCATGCTGATCAACCACCCGCTGGATTGCCCGATCTGCGACCAGGGTGGTGAGTGTGATCTACAGGATCAGGCGATGGCTTATGGCTTGGCGGGTACGCGTTTCAAAGAAGCAAAGCGCGCAGTGGATGATCTGGACCTTGGTCCGCTAGTCTCAACCACCATGACCCGCTGTATTTCCTGCACCCGCTGCGTGCGTTTCACCACGGAAATCGCGGGCATCACCCAGATGGGCCAGACCGGTCGCGGCGAAGATGCCGAGATCACCAGCTATCTGAACCAGACCTTGGACAGCAACCTGCAGGGCAATATTATCGACCTCTGCCCAGTTGGTGCGCTGACCTCCAAACCTTACGCCTTTACCGCGCGCCCGTGGGAGCTGACCAAGACAGAAACCATCGACGTGATGGATGCTCTGGGCTCTAACATTCGTGTGGACACGAAGGGTCGCGAAGTGATGCGCATTCTTCCGCGTAACCATGATGGCGTGAATGAAGAGTGGATTTCAGACAAGACCCGCTTTGTCTGGGACGGGTTGCGTCGTCAGCGTTTGGATCGCCCGTATGTGCGCGAAAACGGCAAGCTGCGTCCGGCCACATGGGGCGAAGCGCTGAGCAAAGCCGCCGAAGCCATGAAGGGCAGGAAAGTTGCGGGTCTGATTGGTGATCTTGTCTCCACCGAAGCGGCATACGCCCTAAAAGCGTTGGTTGAAGGGCAGGGCGGTAAAGTCGAATGCCGTACTGACAATGCGCGTCTGCCGATTGGGAACCGTTCTGGTTACGTTGGCACGGCTTCTGTAGAAGACATCGACAGCGCGAAAGCGATCATGCTGATCGGCACCAACCCAGAAGTCGAAGCACCGGTTCTGAACGCGCGCATCCGCAAGGCGTGGCTGAATGGCGCGAAGATCGGCGTGGTCGGTCCGAAATTGGATCTGTCTTACGAATACTTCCACATCGGCGAAGATCGCAAAGCGCTGGAAGGACTGCTTGGCCCGAACACGAAAGACGCACTAGGCAAAGACACTCTGGTTATTCTCGGGCAGGGCGCGATTGGTGAAGCAGACGGTCTGGCTGTACTGGCGCATGCTCAGAAATTTGCCGAGATGACGGAAAGCAAGTTCCTTGTTCTGCACACAGCAGCATCTCGTGTCGGCGCAATGGACGTGGGCGCGGTGACCGAAGGTGGCATGCTGGCCGCGACCGAGGGTGCTGAAGTCATCTTTAATCTGGGCGCAGACGAAGTTGAAATCGATGCAGGACCGTTTGTGATCTACCAAGGCTCTCATGGCGATCGGGGTGCAAACCGCGCTGACGTGATCCTGCCAGCGGCGGCTTACACGGAAGAGAACGGTCTCTTCGTGAACACCGAGGGTCGCCCACAGCTCGCGATGCGTGCGAATTTTGCGCCGGGTGAAGCCAAGGAAAACTGGGCGATCCTGAGGGCGCTTTCTGCGGAACTCGGCGAAGCATTGCCCTATGATAGCCTTGCGCAGCTGCGCACTGCCATTATCAAAGAAGTTCCGCACCTGAAGAAGGTCGACCAAGTCATTGAAAATGAATGGCAACCTTTGGAGCTTGATAAGCTCGGCGATGCGACTTTCCGCACCTCTATCAAAGACTTCTACCTGACAAACCCAATCGCCCGCGCGAGCACATTGATGGCGGAACTCTCTGCCAACGCCAAAGCGCGTAGCGAAACCAAGATCGCAGCGGAGTAAGTCACAGAATGCGCACCTTCCTTCATATCGCAGCAACGACACTGGCAGCCGCCAGCCTGTCGGCCTGCGCAATGCAGGATGAAGGCGTTGCGCGTGACAATCTGGCGTTTGATCCAACTTACCAAAGCGTGCGCACAGACCTGCTGGACGGTGATCTTGTGAACTTCCACGTGGAAATGACCGGCGCGCGCAATGGCGCTGATGTTCATGCCTATGCGGAATGCGCTGCCGCGCAATATGCACTGATCCGGGGCTACGGGTTTGCGCGCCATGTGCGCACAACAATTGAAACTCAGGGCGATGCCTGGAGCGGGGATGCGGTTTACACCATCTCTGCCGCGCTGCCCCGTGGTTTGAAAACCATCGACGCCGAAGTCGTGGTCTCAAACTGCGCAGAAAATAGAATACCGACGGTGTGAGGACCTATGGCTGACTTCTTTACCACCCCCCTCGGACTAGGCGTCCTGATCATCGCGCAAGTATTGGCCGTTGTTGGCTTTGTGATGGTCTCGCTTCTGTTCCTTGTTTACGGGGACCGCAAGATCTGGGCGGCTGTGCAAATGCGGCGCGGACCAAACGTGGTTGGCGCTTGGGGCTTGCTCCAGACCGTGGCTGACGCGCTGAAATACATCGTGAAAGAGATCGTGGTGCCTGCGGGGGCGGACAAAACAGTCTTCCTGCTTGCGCCGCTGACATCCTTTGTTCTGGCGATGATCGCCTGGGCCGTGATCCCGTTCAACGATGGCTGGGTACTGTCCGACATCAACGTGGCGATCCTCTATGTTTTCGCGGTCTCTTCGCTGGAAGTCTACGGCGTGATCATGGGCGGTTGGGCATCGAACTCGAAGTACCCTTTCCTTGGCTCTCTGCGCTCTGCGGCGCAGATGATTTCTTACGAGGTTTCCATCGGTCTGATCATCATCGGCGTGATCATCACCACTGGGTCTATGAACTTCGGTGACATCGTAAAGGCACAGGACGGCGACTATGGCTTCTTCAGCTGGTACTGGCTGCCACACTTCCCGATGGTCTTCCTGTTCTTTATCAGCGCCTTGGCGGAAACCAACCGCCCGCCGTTCGACCTGCCAGAAGCGGAATCCGAACTCGTTGCAGGTTACCAAGTAGAGTATTCCTCCACACCGTTCCTGCTGTTCATGGCCGGTGAATATATCGCCATCTTCCTGATGTGCGCGTTGACATCGCTCCTGTTCTTCGGTGGTTGGCTCTCCCCAATCCCAGGTCTGCCAGATGGCGTGCTGTGGATGGTTGGCAAAATGGCCTGCTTCTTCTTCATCTTCGCGATGGTGAAGGCGATCACGCCACGCTACCGTTATGACCAGCTGATGCGCATCGGTTGGAAGGTCTTCCTGCCGCTGTCGCTCGTTTGGGTGGTCGTAGTGGCATTCCTCGCAAAATTCGAAGCCTTCGGCGGTGCATATGCACGCTGGGCGATTGGAGGCTGATCGGTGCGAATGGGTTTTCAAATACCTATAGCAGTGCTGGTATCGCTGTTGTCCGCGTCCATTGGTTTTGCGAAAACGCCAAGGGAAGCGATGCAGTCGCTTTGCCCGACGGAAGTGCATGACCTAGAATCTAAGTTTAACGGTGCCGAGAACTATGCATCGGTTGATGACAATCCTGCGGTCCAAAACTTTTGGTCTCAGAATTTTGCGATTGATGTAGAAAATGATAGCCCGATTGTTGATCCGGTTTCGCAAGGCATTACAGCCGTTGGGGTAATCGCTAATTTTGGGATTGTTTCTGCTGCTCGCAAACTGGATGAAGTGAGCAGAGAAGATCATCAAAACGCGGACATCTTAGAGGTGCAGATCGCAATGCTTGATTGTGTGAGTTCCAAGTCAAAAGAACTCCCGCTTTCGGCAAACGTTGTCCTACAAGCTCTAGAATTCTGTGGGTATCGTGAAACCCTTGCTGAATTTGAAACAGTTTTTAGGTCTGGAAACTCGCAGGGTTTGAACTGGCGGCAAATCCTTGATGAAAATCTAAAGGATGACGATCGATGCCAAGCAGCACGAAAGGCAATCTAACATGACCCAAATCGACTACACCCGCGCTGCCAAATATTTCCTGCTGGCGGATTTCGTCAAAGGCTTCAAGCTGGGTTTCAAATATTTCTTTGCCCCTAAAGCGACGCTGAACTACCCGCATGAAAAGGGGCCGCTTAGCCCACGTTTCCGTGGTGAACATGCGCTGCGCCGCTATCCAAATGGCGAAGAGCGCTGCATTGCCTGCAAACTCTGCGAGGCGATCTGCCCGGCACAGGCCATCACCATTGACGCGGAACCACGCGAAGATGGCAGCCGCCGCACCACGCGTTATGACATCGACATGACCAAATGCATCTACTGCGGTTTCTGCCAGGAAGCCTGCCCGGTGGATGCGATTGTCGAAGGTCCAAACTTTGAATTCGCGACCGAAACCCGGGAAGAACTGTTCTATGACAAGGAAAAACTCCTTGAGAACGGCGAACGCTGGGAAGCCGAGATCGCACGCAACCTAGAACTGGATGCACCTTACCGATGACCGACTCTTCAAACCCGTTCGAAAAAATGATCCAGCAGTATCAGGATATGGCGAAATCGCTGAATCCTGCGCTGGAGTCCTTCACCCCGAAAGGGTTTGAAAAGCTGATGCCTACGATGCCCAAGGACATGATGGAAATGTTCTTTGGCAACACGCTGAACAAAGACGGTTTGGACGCAAAGACCCGTTTGCTGTTGACCTTAGGCGCTTTGACTGTGCTGGGCGGGCAGGCTGAGGCGCAGGTGCGTTTGACCGTGAAGCACTTGCTGGAAGCAGGTGCGACGAAACAAGAGATTGTCGAAACCATCGGCCAGATGTCGATGTTTGCAGGCATTCCAGCCATGACCAAAGTGATGGAACTCGCGCAAGAGGTCATGGACGCAAGCGAGGAAGACGACACATGACAATTGCAGCTCTGGCATTTTATCTTTTTGCCTTCTGCGTGATAGCAGGCGGTCTGCTGACCGTGATCAGCAAGAACCCGGTGCATTCCGTGCTTTGGCTGATCCTGGCCTTCATCAGCTCGGCTGGCTTGTTTGTTCTGCTCGGCGCTGAATTCGTCGCGATGCTTCTGATCATCGTCTACGTGGGCGCGGTGGCCGTGCTCTTCCTGTTTGTCGTCATGATGCTGGATGTAGACTTTGCCGAACTCAAAGCGGGCATGGCGCAATATATGCCCATCGCGATCCTGATTGGGGTGGTTTTGCTAATGCAATTCGGTCTGGCCTTTGGCTCTTGGACCGAAGCAGAGCAAGCCGCGAGCCTGCGTGAAGCCGTTGCGCCGGAAGGTGTGGAAAATACCGCCGCATTGGGTCTGCTTATTTACGACCAATACTTCCTTCTGTTCCAACTTGCCGGGCTGATCCTGCTGGTCGCGATGATCGGTGCGATTGTCCTAACCATCCGTCACCGCCGCGACGTGAAGCGCCAGAACGTGCTGGAGCAGATGTGGCGTGATCCAGCGGATGCGATGGAACTGAAAGACATTAAACCGGGGCAGGGCCTGTAAGGGCCTCACGGAAGAAGAAAGACCGAGGGACATACTAATGATCGGACTTGAACATTACCTGACGGTGGCGGCGACGCTTTTCGTCATCGGCATTTTCGGGCTTTTCCTGAACCGGAAGAACGTCATCATCCTTTTGATGTCGATCGAACTGATGCTGCTGGCGGTGAACATCAACCTTGTGGCCTTCTCAAGCTTCCTTGGGGATCTGGTGGGGCAGGTTTTCACACTCTTCGTTCTGACCGTGGCCGCCGCTGAGGCCGCCATTGGCCTAGCGATCCTTGTCAGCTTCTTCCGCAACCGTGGCACTATCGCGGTTGAAGACGTCAACGTGATGAAAGGCTAATCGAGCATGGAAACGATCATCCTCTTTGCGCCTCTCGTCGGGGCCATCATTGCAGGCTTCGGGTGGCGCTATATCGGCGAAGCCGCAGCGCAATATGTGACGACGGGGCTTCTGTTCCTTGCTGCACTGCTGTCTTGGATTGTGTTCTTCACACATGGGTCTGAAACGCAGCAGATACATATTCTGGATTTCATCCAATCCGGCACGCTGGACACCAGCTGGTCGATCCGTCTGGATCGCCTGACCTCGACCATGCTGATCGTTGTGACGACTGTGTCTGCACTCGTACACCTCTACAGCTTCGGCTACATGGCGCACGACGAGAATTTCTCGGAAGATCAGCACTATAAGGCGCGTTTCTTCGCCTACTTGAGCTTCTTTACCTTCGCCATGCTGATGCTGGTGACCGCAGATAACCTCGTTCAGATGTTCTTTGGATGGGAAGGCGTGGGCGTCGCGTCCTACTTGCTGATTGGCTTCTACTGGAAGAAACAAAGCGCTGGTGCCGCAGCGATCAAAGCCTTTGTGGTGAACCGGGTTGGTGACTTCGGCTTTGCGCTGGGTATCTTCGGTCTCTTCATGCTGACGGATAGCATTGACTTTGATGTGATCTTTGCCTCCGCGCCGGAACTCGCTGAAACAACCATCCGCTTCCTCTGGACAGACTGGAACGCCGCAAACTTGCTGGCCTTCCTGCTGTTTGTCGGCGCGATGGGGAAATCGGCGCAGCTGATCCTGCACACATGGTTGCCGGACGCGATGGAAGGCCCGACACCGGTGTCGGCCCTGATCCACGCCGCGACAATGGTGACCGCAGGTGTCTTCCTTGTGTGCCGCATGTCTCCACTGATGGAGTTCGCGCCGGAAGCTACCGCTTTCATCACTTTCCTCGGTGCGACCACCGCTTTCTTCGCGGCAACCGTTGGCCTCGTGCAGAACGACATCAAACGCGTGATTGCCTATTCGACCTGTTCTCAACTGGGGTACATGTTCGTAGCAGCTGGCGTCGGTGTTTACTCGGTCGCGATGTTCCACCTTTTCACGCACGCCTTCTTTAAAGCCATGCTCTTCTTGGGCGCTGGTTCCGTGATCCACGGCATGCACCACGAGCAGGACATGCGGAACTACGGCGGGTTGCGTAAGAAACTGCCGTATACTTTCTGGGCCATGATGATCGGTACTTTCGCGATCACCGGCGTGGGTATTCCGCTGTCTGGCTGGATCGGTTTTGCAGGCTTTGCCTCCAAAGATGCGGTGATTGAATCCGCTTTCGCAGCGACCAATGGCGGCTATGCCTTCTGGATGCTTGTAATCGCGGCGCTCTTCACCAGCTTCTACAGCTGGCGCCTGATTTTCCTGACCTTCTACGGTAAACCACGTGGTGACAAACACACCCACGATCATGCGCATGAAAGCCCACGCGTTATGCTGATCCCGCTGGGCGCTTTGGCAGTCGGTGCGGTCTTTGCCGGCGCAATCTGGTATTCAAGCTTCTTTGGCAAAACCAATGAGGTCGTGAAATTCTTCGGCGGCCACTATGAAGAGCCAGCAAAGGAACTGGCAGCATCCGTCGCTGAGGCTAATCCGAAAGCCTCCAAGCTGAAATACGTCATGGCGGGTGAACCGGGTGAGGCGGCGATTTATATGGCGCCAGAAAACACCATCCTGCACGAAGCGCACTATGTGCCAACGTGGGTGAAGCTCTCACCGTTTATCTCGATGCTGCTTGGGTTTGTGGTTGCCCTCTGGTTCTACATCTGGAACCCAGCGATGCCGCGGATTATGGCGGACAACATGCGTCCGCTTTATATGTTCTTGCTGAACAAATGGTACTTTGACGAGATCTACGATTTCCTTTTCGTCCGTCCTGCCAATGCACTCGGCCGTTTCCTGTGGAAACGTGGCGATGGCAATGTGATTGACGGGTCTCTGAACGGGATCGCCATGGGCATCGTGCCTTTCTTCACTAGGCTCGCCGGCCGGGCGCAGTCTGGCTATATCTTCACCTATGCCTTTGCGATGGTGATCGGGATTGTGGTTCTGATCACTTGGATGACGCTCGCGGGAGGAGCGCACTGATGGATAACCTTCTTTCCATTGTCACGTTTATCCCCGCGATTGCGGCGGCGATCCTGCTGATCTTTTTACCGGGCGGAGAAAGCGAAACCTCTGCGCGCAACGCCAAATGGGTGGCGTTGATTGCGACAGTCATCACATTCCTGGTGTCGCTGTTTATCCTAGCGGAATTTGATCCCAACGACACAGGCATGCAGTTCGTTGAAGAGCGCGACTGGCTGCTGGGTCTGAAATACAAACTGGGTGTCGACGGTATTTCGGTACTCTTCGTGATGCTGACAACCTTCATGATGCCGCTGACGATTGCAGCATCCTGGGACGTCAAGGTCCGCGTCAAAGAATATCTGATCGCCTTCCTACTGCTGGAAACGCTGATGCTCGGCGTCTTCATGGCGCTGGATCTGGTGCTGTTTTATTTGTTCTTCGAAGCAGGCCTCATTCCGATGTTCCTGATCATCGGTATCTGGGGGGGCGCAAACCGCATCTATGCGAGCTTTAAGTTCTTCCTCTACACCTTCCTTGGCTCTGTCCTGATGCTGGTGGCGATGGTCGCGATGTTTGCGGATGCGGGCACAACCGATATCCCGACGCTGATGAACCACACCTTCAGCTTTGAGAGCTTTGATATTCTGGGCATTCACATCGTGGGCGGTTTACAGACATTGCTGTTCCTTGCGTTCTTCGCAAGCTTCGCCGTGAAGATGCCGATGTGGCCGGTGCACACATGGTTGCCAGACGCGCACGTTCAGGCGCCAACTGCGGGCTCCGTGGTTCTGGCGGCAATCTTGCTGAAAATGGGCGGCTACGGCTTCCTGCGCTTCAGCCTGCCGATGTTCCCGGTGGGCGCAGAAGTGCTGACTGATCTGGTCCTCTGGATGTCCGCGATTGCGATTGTCTACACATCGCTGGTGGCGCTGGTACAGGAAGACATGAAGAAGCTCATTGCTTATTCCTCGGTCGCACACATGGGTTACGTGACCATGGGTATCTTTGCAGCGAACCAACAGGGCATCGACGGTGCGATCTTCCAGATGCTGAGCCACGGCTTCATCTCTGGCGCGCTCTTCCTGTGTGTGGGCGTGATTTACGACCGGATGCACACGCGTGAGATCGACGCCTACGGTGGTCTTGTGAATCGCATGCCAGCTTATGCGCTGATCTTCATGTTCTTCACCATGGCGAACGTCGGCCTGCCGGGCACCTCTGGGTTTGTCGGTGAATTCCTGACCCTGATGGGGGCATTTAAAGCCAACACATGGGTGGCGGCGATTGCTACATCCGGCGTGATCTTGTCAGCGGCTTATGCGCTGTGGCTCTATCGTCGCGTCGTGATGGGCGACCTCATCAAAGAGAGCCTGAAGACCATCAAAGACATGACCGCGCGCGAGAAGTGGATCTTTGCACCGCTTGTCGCCATGACACTCTTGCTGGGTGTCTACCCGGCGCTGGTCACGGACATCATTGGCCCTTCGGTTGAAGCGCTGATCAACAATTACGAAACCGCCTTGGCGCAGTCCCCGACTGCGACCCAAGTTGCAGCGGCACACTGAGGGAGCGTTCCACGATGATCTCTGCTGATCTGAATATCATCCTGCCGGAAATCCTTTTGGCTGTGTATGCGATGATCGCTCTTGTCGGGGCGGTCTACACCGGCAAGGACGCGCTTGCGCCTTTACTGACATGGGTAACCGCTGCGTTTCTTGCGGCCATCGGCGTCTGGATTGGCCTGAATGGAGAGGGTACAAACATCGCCTTCAACGGCATGTTCCAGGACGACGGTTTTGCACGGTTTGCCAAGGTGACGATCCTGCTCTCCGCAGCCGCTGTGCTGGTCATGAGTCAGGAGTATATGCAGCGCCGTGGCCTGTTGCGTTTTGAGTACCCTTTGCTTGTCGTGCTGGCGGTTGTCGGCATGATGATGATGGTCTCCGCAGGCGACCTGATGGCGCTTTACATGGGTCTTGAGCTGCAATCGCTGTCGCTTTACGTGATTGCCTCTTTGCGTCGGGATTCAGTGAAATCCACTGAGGCCGGCATGAAGTACTTTGTGCTTGGCGCGCTGTCCTCGGGTCTGCTGCTCTACGGTTCCTCGCTGGTTTACGGCTTTGCAGGCACCACAAATTTCGCAGGCATTATTCAGGCAGCGGGTGAGGGACATACCTCTTTGGGGCTTCTGTTTGGTCTCACGTTCATCGTGTCTGGTCTGGCGTTCAAAGTCTCTGCGGTTCCATTCCACATGTGGACTCCTGATGTTTACGAAGGTGCGCCAACACCGATCACAGCATTCTTTGCGACGGCACCTAAGATGGCGGCGATGGCGCTCTTTGCACGGGTTGTCCATGATGCCTTTGGCGGCGTTGTCGGCGACTGGCAGCAGATCGTAGCGGCGCTTTCTGTGCTCTCCATGTTCCTTGGTGCCGTGGCCGCGATTGGCCAGAAAGACATCAAACGTCTGATGGCTTATTCGTCCATTGCGCATATGGGCTACGCGTTGATGGGCCTCGCGGCTGGCACAGCCTTTGGCGTGCAGGCGATGCTGATCTACATGGCGATCTACGTCACCATGAATGTCGGCACCTTTGCCTTCATCCTTTCCATGTCACGTGACGGTCAGCCTGTCACAAATATTGACGCGCTGAATATGTATTCCAGACGCGAGCCAGGCAAAGCGCTGGCAGTTCTGGTGCTGATGTTCTCGTTGGCAGGGGTTCCGCCACTGGTGGGTTTCTTTGGCAAATTCTACGCGTTGCGTGCCGCCTATGATGCGGGTCTCGCCTGGCTGGCCATTGCCGGTGTGATTGCGTCTGTGATCGGCGCCTTCTACTACCTGCGCATCGTCTTCTACATGTATTTTGGCGATGAAGGTGAAGCTTTGGACAAGGACCGTAGCCCAGTGCTTTATGCCATGCTTATGGGCTCTGCTGCGGTGATTGGTTTGGCTTGGCTGCCGGGCTTAAATCTTCTGGGTGTCGAAAGCATTGCAGAGACAGCCGCAGCGGCGCTTTTGAACTAAGCCTGCAGAATTGGACGAATTGGCGCGCCTTTTAGGCGCGTCTTTTTGTTAAGATGCCTTCGGCAAGAGTATTTATAGCAAAGAAGAAGCAGGGAAATTGATGACAGACTGGCCAGTGGGATATGGGCGTCGGGTTTTGGCGGAAGTGGATAGCACCAATGCTGAAGCCGCACGGATTGCGCCGACTTTGGCCGGGCCTGAATGGATTTTGGGGCTGCGTCAGACCTCTGGCCGGGGGCGCCGGGGCCGCGATTGGCGTTCCCAAGATGGGAATTTCGCCGCAACCTTGGTGATGCAGCCAAAAGAGGCACCTGACGTAATTGCGCTGCGCAGTTTCGTTGCTTCTCTGGCGCTCTTCGATGCGTTTGTGGCGGTGACAGCTCGGCCAGAGGCCTTTTCATTGAAATGGCCCAATGATGTCCTGCTGAATGGGGGGAAGGTTGCGGGCATTCTGCTTGAGAGCGCTGGCTTTGCCGGCGGTATGCCCAGCCATATCGCGATTGGGATTGGAGTGAACCTGGCACACGCCCCTGATGCATCTCAACTTGAAGCCACGGCCACGCGGCCTGTGTCACTGCTCTCTGAATGTGGTGCGCCAGTGTCTCCGGAGGAGTTTCTGGAGGTGCTCGCGCCTGCCTATGCGCATTGGGAACATCAATTTGTGACCTATGGATTTGAACCCATTCGCACGGCTTGGATTGCCCGTGCGGCGCGTATTGGCGAGGTGATCACCGCGCGCACCATGCGAGAGGAGTTTGTGGGTACCTTTGACACAGTGGACAAATCCGGCAATCTGGTGTTGAAGACCGCCCAAGGCCCCGTGTCGATCCCGGCGGCAGATATCTTTTTCTAAGGCAGGTGCCCATGCTTCTGGCGATTGACTGCGGTAACACCAATACGGTTTTTTCGATCTGGGACGGGGAGAAATTTCTCTGCACCCTGCGCACATCTACGCATCATGCGCGCACAGCGGATGCCTATTTCACCTGGTTCTCGACGCTGATCAATCACTACGGGATCAAGCTTGATATTCAGGATGTGATTATCTCCTCGACTGTGCCGCGGGTGGTGTTTAATCTGCGAGTCTTTGCGGATCGCTTTTTTGGCTGCCGTCCGCTGGTTGTGGGCAAGCCTGATTGTTTGCTGCCTGTGGATGTCCGCGTCGATGAGGGCACGCAGGTTGGGCCAGACCGCCTGGTGAATACGGTTGCTGGTTTTGATCGCCATGGCGGCGATTTGATCCTTGTTGATTTCGGGACAGCCACCACATTTGACGTTGTGGCCAAAGACGGGGCTTACATTGGCGGCGTGATTGCGCCCGGTGTGAACCTTAGCCTTGAGGCGTTGCACCAAGCCGCGGCGGCCTTGCCGCATATCGATATTGCCAAGCCGCAAAAGGTCATTGGCACCAATACCGTTGAATGTATGCAATCAGGCGTTTTCTGGGGCTATGTGGGCCTTGTGCGCGAGATTTGCGACCGGATCAAAGCCGAACGTGACCGGCCAATGAAAGTGATTTCTACGGGGGGGCTCGCCCCGTTGTTCCAACAGAGCTACGCGTTGTTTGACGCGTTTGAAGATGACTTAACGATGCACGGTCTGACCGTGATTCATCAACATAATAAGGACAACTGACGTAAAATGAGCAGTGACCGTTTGATCTACCTGCCTCTTGGAGGGGCGGGTGAAATTGGTATGAACGCCTATGTCTATGGCTTTGGGCCGCAGGGCGAAGAACGCCTGATCCTGGTTGATCTGGGTGTGACGTTTTCTGATATGGAGACGACTCCTGGCGTAGACCTGATTTTCCCAGACATGACCTGGCTGATTGAGAACAAAGAGCGCCTTGAAGCGATATATATTACTCACGGCCATGAAGACCACATCGGAGCCATAGGACAGTTCTGGGAAAAGCTTGGCGCCCCTGTCTATGCGCGTGCCTTCACAGCCAACCTTGCGCGCCACAAAATGCGCGATCAGGGCCAACCTGAAGAGGCCATTCGCACCGTATCGGCTTGGCCGGAAACCACAGATGCAGGTCCGTTCAAAGTGGGTTTCCTGCCGATTTCGCATTCCATCCCGGAAAGCGCGGCTTTGGTGATCGATAGCCCAGACGGGCGTGTCATTCACACAGGTGATTTCAAGCTGGACGAAACACCGATTGTTGGCGAGCCATTTGATCCGGAGCTTTGGTCTTCTGTCGCAAAACAAGGCGTGAAGGCGCTGGTATGTGATTCAACCAATGTGTTCTCACGCCATGCCGGGCGCTCTGAAGCAGACGTTGGACCAGAGATCGAAAAGCTCGTCGCCGCGGCTCCGCAGATGGTTGTCGCCACAACCTTCGCCTCTAACGTCGCACGCGTCAAAACTTTGGCAGAAGCTGGCGAACGGGCAGGGCGCTCCATTTGCCTTATGGGTCGTGCGATGCGCCGCATGGTGGAAGCCGCCATTGAAACCGGTGTGTTGAGCGATTTCCCCAAAGTGGTCAGCCCGGAAGATGCGAACAACATTCCGCGCGAAAACCTGATGTTGCTTGCGACTGGCTCTCAAGGCGAACGCCGCGCTGCGTCGGCGCAACTCGCACGCGGCAAACATAATGGGATCACGCTGAAAGAAGGCGATCTGTTCCTCTTCAGTTCAAAAACCATTCCGGGTAACGAAAAAGGTGTAATCCGCATCATCAACCAATTCTCCGAACGCGGTGTGGATGTTGTGGATGACAGTTCTGGTCTTTATCACGTCTCTGGCCACGCAAACCGCCCAGATCTGGAGCGTATGCATGACATTGTGAACCCGCAAATGGTGATCCCAATGCATGGTGAACACCGCCATTTGCGCGAACATGCGAAGCTTGCCGAAAGCAAAGGTCGCCAGAGCGCTGTGGCTGTGAATGGCACCATGCTCGATCTGTCAGGCAATGAGCCGAAAGTGACCGAGTTTGTGGAAACAGGGCGCACCTATCTGGATGGTTCTGTGAAAATCGGCGCGCTGGATGGGGTTGTTCGCGATCGCATCCGTATGGCGCTGAATGGCCATGTGATTGTGAATGTCATTCTTGATGAAGATGACGAGCCACTGGGAGAGCCATGGGTCGAACTGATGGGCCTGCCTGAGCAGGGCAGCAGCTTTGCGCCGCTGGTCGATGTGCTGGAGGAAGACCTGAGCCAGTTCCTTGGTCGCGCGGGTCAAAAGACGCTGGCCGATGACGACAAGCTGGAAGAAGGTTTGCGGCGTGTTGCTCGTAATTCTGCACGTGATGAGATCGGCAAAAAGCCGGAAGCGACGGTGATTATTAGTCGGTTGAGTTGATTGCAGGGCGGGGTTTCACCCATCCAATATCACTTAACCACTCGCGCATCTGTCAGCCGAAAAAGCTGCGATGTGTATTTGTCGCCAACGTATTCCAATTGCCCCTCAACCGTGATCTGCGCGAACTCCCCGGTTTCGGGGATTTTGCGTTTCAGGATTACCTCTAAGACAGGCCCATAGCCCTCACCATTGCCGCAAAACGGACAGTCTTGAGGATCGTTCACTAATAGGAATGTATCGAAATAGGCCTGTGCCTGAGTAGGGACAACAAATCCCCTTACCGTCAGGGGCATGCCATCTTCGAGTGATGCAGGATATGTCTTTTTCCAAGTAAAATCAGACTGTTCCAGAGACATGGCCTGAGAGAACTCGTTCCAGATCATCTCTGGGGACTCGGCGTGGCCATGCGTTGACACGCCAAGGATAAGCGCGAAAAAACCGACAAAGATTTGCCAATTTAAATCTCGTTTGACCGACTGCACCAGATCCTATTCCTCTCAGAGCTTTGGTGTGATTTTCTCAGATGTACCGTTACATGCAAGTGCGCATGCAAAAACGCGCCGGAATGGCCGGCGCGTTGCGTTGTGTTGAAAAGGTCGAAACCGCTGCGCTTAGCTCGCGCGACGCTCTTCAAAGCTAAGGGCAATAAAGCTCGGCAGGTGATCACCCATGCCAATCACTGGCGCGTCATTGTCGCGACCACGTCCACCCCGTCCGCGAGAGCGGCTACGGTTGGATTTAGTGTCAGATTTCTCCGGCGTCGGCGCTGCTTCAGGCTTGTCTTCAACCTTGCTGCGGGCTTTGCGCTCCGCGGGCTTTACTGGGTTTTCGATCCGCGGGATTTCTTTCTGGATCAGTGATTCCACCGCGGCAAATTGCTTTTCATCACGCGGGGAGCAGATCATTACGGCCTTGCCGCTGCGCCCTGCGCGGCCCGTCCGGCCAATGCGGTGAACGTAGTCTTCGGCATGGCCCGGCACGTCGAAGTTGAAGACATGCGTCACATCAGGGATATCCAGACCACGCGCCGCAACATCGGAGGCGACAAGGAATTGCAGCTCACCATTGCGGAAGGCATCGAGGGTCTTCATGCGCTGGGACTGATCGAGATCGCCGTGAATTGGCGCTGCGTTCAGACCATATTTCTTCATCGACTTCGCACAGATATCGACATCGGTCTTACGGTTACAGAAGATGATCGCGTTGGTGCAGGCATCGCCTTCCAGTTTGATCAGCTCGCGCAGAACCTTGCGCTTTTCGCTGCCTTCGCGGTCACGGCGGGAGGCTTTGAACATGACAACACCTTGCTCGATGTTCTCAGAAGCTGTTGCTTGACGCGCAACTTCCACCCGAACAGGGGCGGAGAGGAAGGTGTTTGTGATGCGCTCAATCTCTGGCGCCATTGTGGCCGAGAAGAAAAGCGTTTGGCGTGTGAAAGGTGTGAGGCCGAAAATGCGTTCAATATCAGGGATAAAGCCCATATCGAGCATACGGTCGGCTTCATCGACAACCATGACTTTCACGTCAGACAGGATCAGTTTGCCACGCTCAAAATGGTCCAGAAGGCGACCCGGAGTGGCTATTAAGACGTCAACACCCTTGTCGATGATGGCTTCCTGTTCCTTGAAACTGACGCCGCCGATCAATAGCGCTTTGGTCAGTTTCAGGTGTTTGGTGTAAGCGTCGAAGTTTTCTGCCACCTGGGCTGCCAATTCACGCGTTGGGCACAAAACCAAGCTGCGCGGCATCCGGGCGCGGGCGCGGCCGCGGGCCAAAAGCGATATCATTGGTAGAGTGAAGCTAGCGGTTTTACCGGTGCCAGTTTGTGCGATCCCCAAAACGTCTTTGCCTTCTAGGGCCGGGGGGATTGCGCCTGCTTGAATGGGTGTTGGGCTTTCATAGCCCGCTTCTTCAACGGCTTTGAGAACTTTTTTGTTCAGATTCAGGTCTGCGAACTTTGTCATGTGTGTCCGTGGTTTACGGACAATTCGCGCCCGTAGCATCTGGGTGGATCGAGCCCGTATGGCCCCGCGTTACAACGCTGTTTTGATCCTTGGATGCCCCCATAAAGCATTCAGTATGATGCGTCAACGAAAGGTGATTTCAACTCGCGCGATGGGAGAAATTGTTCACAAATTAGAAACAAATTCAGGAAAAGTCAGGAAAGTGTTTTTCACATTTCGCTGTAAGATCAAGCTGATACTCGCGCAGATAGCCATGATCTGCCAGCACTTCGCGCAATCGAGGCGTTGCCCAACAGACTTCTTCATAGAAGGCACGCAGGTTTTCATTGCCTCCTTCGGTCAAGGCTGTGAACAACTGGTGGCGCTGCACGCGGCCAGAAGCTGGGTTCAAAGACTGTTCCAATTCAGCTCTGTAAGAGCCTCTCGACAATCGAAACTCCATGATCTTCAGCCATTTCTCCCAGCTCTGGATATGGGTGTGGCATAGTTCGATCGCCTCACTGGTCACATCCTCGACCTGCTGTTCTTTGTTTTCAAAGATGCGGTGAATGCCGAACTTAGCCTCCTGCATTCCAGTCCGGGCAAAGATTTTCCCAACGACGTGGCTGACAAAACCGCTTTTCAGAACGCCGCCAAACTGCGGATAGAACAGATGTTCCAGCTGTTTGCCCTTTGGCCCACCCGGCAGTTTGGCTTTGCAGTAGGTGACAGAAGGATCAAGGTCGTCCCGATCATCAGTGCCCAGCGATTCACAAGGCAACATGCGCAGCACTCGGGTGTCTGGGGCTGCATCGGCTAAAATGTCCGAGATCGATTCTTTCGCGCAGATGAATTCATCCACATCGATATGCGCCACCCAGTCCAGATGTTGAGCGCGGCGGTAGTAATAAGAGGCGTTGCGCACCTGACGTACCTGATGTTTGACCGGTCGACGCCCAATGGTTTTCTCCCAGTGGGCTTGGTCTGTCAGGATGCATTTGATTTTGGGATGCTTAGACAACACTTCAGCGGTCGCTTCGTTACAATCATCCAGAAAGATGGTGATGTCATCAGCGCCGAGATCGAGGTGATAGGCCGCAAACTCCAATACATCTTTTGTCGGCGCTTTGATGGTTGCGACAATCCCCCAGGTTGGACGGCTCACTTTGCGATCTCCTGAATAAGATCTTCAATCTTTTCATCTAGCTTTAAATCGATGCGTCGCAAATCGCCGGCGTCTTCCAGAGCGGCCAGAACTTCCGGTCGTGCTTTTGCGATCTCATTGAAGAAATCTTCGAGTTCCGTGCTTTCCCCATCCATATCAAGGGTTTCAAGGGTCGCACGGATATCAACATTGCCATCGGAACGTCGCGCATACCCCTGATCAAGGCGGCGTGGCATCTGGTTCAGGAAACTTGAAAGACTGTCCGCGTGG
Organism: Cognatishimia activa; assembly: GCF_026016445.1. Classification (NCBI taxonomy): domain Bacteria; kingdom Pseudomonadati; phylum Pseudomonadota; class Alphaproteobacteria; order Rhodobacterales; family Paracoccaceae; genus Cognatishimia; species Cognatishimia activa. Next base: position 942,316 of record NZ_CP096147.1, read on the forward strand.
TCATGCGCCACAACAAGATCTTCGGGCGTAAAGCCGTTGGTGGCGGCGCGTTTTTCGTATTTGATCCCGAAATTTACGACGCGGACATTTGGAATTTTCGCGCGAATGAACAATCTGGGATCAGCTGGGCCGAGCATCAGGTTTGCCACGTAAGGGCTGTAGACTGGATAGAGGCGGTTTTTCTCTGCTTTTGAAAGGGTCCATTCCTTTGCCGGTGGGCGAAAGGCGTCCATACTGCCAGCAAATTTTTCAACCACAGACAGATTCAGAAACGCCGCATCCGCCGGTATTTCAGCGAGGATTTCTGGAATAGGGCGATCTGGGACCAAAAACTCATCTGTGTCGAGCATCGCGAGCCAATCCAGAGAGACTTTCCTGCGAGCGCGATTGAAATAGAATGCCTTTCGGGCATTGCGTCCGGGCAGGCGTTCCTTTTGGTCCTGGGAGATCACGCTTTCATCAGCTACAATTACCAAAATCTTAGGATGGTGGGAAAGTTCAATCGGCAGTGCCTCTGCATCCTCTCCGAAAAGCACAACCTGATCCGCCCCAAGATCGATGTGATGAGCTGCAAAGGCCACAGCTTTATCTAAGTCTTCATTGACGGTCGCGACCACACCCCAAGTGATTTTGCTCGGGTCACGTTTGACATTCCCGGGCGGTACGGGAATGGGGTGCTGGTTCTTGTTTTCAAGGGTCTGGATGCGCTCACCTGACATGATGCGCAGGCGTCGAAAGAGCGTGCCTGGGTCCGTGTTGATTGCGTCCAAGAGATGCTTGGCCAGAGGTTCAATCACCGGGTCTTCGCCGCTTTCTTTCCAGATGCGACTGAGAATGGCAGCATCCAGGCCACCGCCTTTGAGCGAGTAAGCTGGAATTCCCAACGGCAAGTCAGCGCCATATTTGTGCTCGGTTGAGTAGGCTTCCTGAGGTGGTTTGCCAGAATAAAGCCTCTCGAATTCATAGAGTTTCATCATGGAAAACAGGAGAGATAGCGAACGCCCTGTCTGTCGTTGGGCTTCATTTGCGCCGTGATCGCCAAACGTCATAACTGCAGAGACAAGCCAGCGGAGGGGAAGTCGCCTTAAGAAGAAGTCGCCATGTTCGGCCCAGAGTTTTTGGAAGAGCGCAGGCGTGTGATCGGGAAAGCCATCTTTACGCAAGTTGGCGATGACCAGACCATGAAGGGCGAGAAGCTCAGGCTGGCCCTCAAACTCGCTTTGCAGGCGCCAGCGTTTGACCGCATAGGTGCTGCCATTGTCGGGCTTATCAGGAATTGTGACCTGCGTGCGCAGCGGCGTCAGATCTTCGTCCAGAGAAGGCAGTGCCTCTCCTGCAGCGAATTCCAGGGGCGCGGTACGTCCTTGAATGCGCTTTAGAAGCGCATCGTAACCGCCTTGATATGTTTCACTTTTTACCATCTGCTCGCGTGGGCTGCTGTTATGCCAGCCCACGTTGCACTGCGGTGGGACTGGTTAGACCATCATCTCCTTTGTAGCGGTCAATTTGACGTCTGGGTAGTTCCTACCAACACGGTCAATATCCCACTGCAAACGGGTCAGATAAACGATGTCACCATCATGGTCATAAGAGATGTGCTGCTTGTTGGCGTCAGCAAACTTTTCCACTGCCGCCTTGTCACCGCTGACCCAGCGGGCAGAGGTGAACTGGCTGGCTTCAAAGCGCACTGGCAGGCCGTATTCCAGTTCAATCCGGCTGGCGAGCACTTCAAACTGAAGCGCACCAACAACGCCCACGATGAAACCAGAACCGATCGACGGTTTGAAGACCTTCGCAGCCCCTTCTTCAGCGAACTGCATCAGCGCCTTTTCAAGGTGCTTTGCTTTCATCGGGTCGCCTGCGCGCACGCCTTGCAAGAGTTCCGGCGCGAAGGACGGAATACCTGTGACGCGGATCGCTTCGCCCTCGGTCAACGTATCGCCGATACGCAGCTGGCCGTGGTTTGGAATACCAATGATATCGCCTGCCCAGGCCTCTTCGGCGAGTTCCCGGTCAGAGGCCAGGAAGAGCACTGGATTGGAGATTGCCATTGGCTTTTTGGTGCGGACATGTGTGAGCTTCATACCGCGTTTGAAGTGGCCCGACGCCATGCGCACAAAAGCCACACGGTCGCGGTGTTTCGGGTCCATATTCGCTTGAACCTTAAAGACAAAGCCCGCGACCTTCTTTTCTTCCGGTGAAATTTTACGCGGAGAAGCGGTTTGGACTTGCGGTTCAGGACCGTAGTTCGCGATGCCGTGCATCAGCTCCTGCACACCAAATGAATTGATCGCAGAGCCGAACCAAATCGGCGTCATGTGACCTTCAAGAACTGATTGCGGATCAAGCTGCGGCAGCAGTTCTTTCGCCATCTCTACTTCTTCGAGGAACTTCTCAAGTAGATCAGCTGGCACGTGCTCGGCCAATTTCGGATCATCGAGCCCGGAAATTTCGACCGTTTCCGCAACCTTGTTTCGATCTGCGCGGTCCATCAGTTCCAGCCGGTCGCGCAAAAGGTCGTAACAGCCGATGAAATCACGGCCCACACCGATGGGCCAAGAAGCAGGGGTTACGTCAATCGCGAGGTTTTCCTGAATCTCATCAATGATGTCAAAAGTATCGCGGCTTTCACGGTCCATCTTGTTACAGAAGGTCAGGATTGGCAGATCACGTAGACGGCAGACTTCAAAGAGTTTCTGCGTCTGGCTTTCAACACCTTTCGCACCGTCAATTACCATGACCGCCGCGTCCACTGCTGTCAGCGTTCGATAGGTGTCTTCCGAGAAGTCAGAGTGACCCGGTGTATCCACCAGATTGAAGCGGAAGTTGTTGAAATCAAAGGACATCGCGGAGGCAGAAACCGAAATCCCGCGGTCCTGTTCCATTTTCATAAAGTCCGACCGCGTCCGGCGGGCTTCACCTTTCGCGCGCACCTGACCCGCCATCTGAATCGCGCCACCATAAAGGAGGAACTTTTCAGTCAGAGTGGTTTTACCAGCGTCCGGGTGCGAGATGATCGCAAAGGTGCGACGGCGCGCAATTTCGGGCGGCAATTCTGGGCGGTTTGATGCGGTATTCGACATGAGCGCGCATATAGCGCTCAGGTGCTATTGGCGCAATGGGGGATGGTGTTACCGAGATGAAGCGCGGCGCAGAAGATTGGCGGCGTTCTTATTCAGCAACAGGCGTTCGTTGAGCTCAACTGCCAGAGATTCCGGGTTTGAAAGGCCCGGTTGGCTGTTCCTGAACTTTTCACCCAAGGCCTTTGGCAAAACGGATTCTGTCTTGTCATCGACCAGCATGGTTTCTGCTGCGATACCCTCGGCAAAAATGATGTGATGATCATCAAACAACAGCTGAAAATACTCTACAAAGCCACCGTTTTGCACGTAAACGCTATCGCCATTCAGCAGATAGCGCGCCTTGATCATCACCTCGGCGCGTCCAGCGTTCAGCTTGTCCTCGCGTTGGTACACAAAGAGGCGGTGGTCGGGGTTTACCAACAGGTCGTTGAGATTGTTCAAGGCGCCTGCCTTGATCACAATCGGAGCAAATGGGCCCATAGCGCGCACTGTGGAACGCCCAATCCAGCGCACTTCCTGCGCGCCAGCATCACGTGTCAAAACCTTATCGCCAACAGAAAGCTGTTCAACCGGCTTTTGAATACCATTGGCCATCGTGACATGCGTGCCACGTGTGAACGAAACGCAATTCGTCAGCGCCAAGCGGCGATGCGCATTTTCACGGTCAATGCCGACCAGCGTGTAGGCCATCTTTGGATTGATCGGGGCAAAAGCGTGCAGATAGATGTCAGCAACATTGCCGCCTTCGTCGACTTCCACCAAAATGAGTGCTTCGACGGTGTCGCCCGAAGACTGCATCAATGTGATGCTGCAATCGAGGTATAACGTTGCAAACGGGCGACCGACGGATGAGGTTTCACTAATGGCAAATGAGCCGTCGTCACTTGGCCGCATGGCCAATACAGTCGGGTAGGCACCTTGGCGCAGCTCATAAAGATCATCCAGCATCAGCTCTGCCGCAAATGACAGCGCGTCACCTTCGTTGGCGCCATTCACCACGCGGAAATCAGCTGCCCGAAAAACCGGAAGCTGTTGTCCTTTGCGATCCTGTTGCGGCACTGCTTGTGTCATGCCCGATCCTCTGTCTTGAGCTTTTGCCTTGCTTTCCATCAGTTCTGCTGACCAATTATGGCAACAAGAGGGATCGGCCTCGGCAATTTGCTGGCGGTTACGTGAAAATCCGGCGAAGTTAATCAGAAATAGGGGAGCCAGAGATGGATCTTGGAATCGCAGGGAAAAAGGCGCTGGTTTGCGCAAGCTCAAAAGGTCTGGGACTGGGCTGTGCAGAGGCTTTGGCAGAAGCGGGCGTTGATCTGGTCATGAATGCGCGCGGTGCAGAGGCTTTAGAAGCTGCCGCCGCTGATATCCGCTCGCGATTTGGCGTTTCTGTTCAAACGGTTGCAGCTGATGTCTCCACCGAAGACGGCCAGAAGGCAGTGCTAGATGCATCTGAGGGCGTCGATATTCTGGTGACCAACGCTGGTGGCCCGCCTCCGGGCATGTGGACGGATTGGGACCGCGAGGATTTCATCAAGGCGCTTGATGCCAATATGCTGGCACCGATTGCTCTGATGAAGACGCTGCTGCCAGGTATGATCGACAAAGGCTGGGGGCGAGTGGTGAATATCACTTCTGTCTCTGTGAAAGCGCCCATTCCTGTGCTGGGTCTGTCCAACTCCGCACGAGCCGGTCTTACAGGCTATGTGGCAGGGACAGCGCGTCAGGTCGCAGGAAAAGGCGTGACCATTAACAACCTGCAGCCGGGTATTCACGCGACGGATCGTGCTGTGTCTCTGGATACCGGCGCAAGTCAGGCGCAGGGTATTTCCTATGAAGAGGCGCAGTCACAGCGTTATGCCAGCATACCGGCAGGCCGCTATGGCACGCGGCAAGAGTTTGGCGCGACCTGTGCATTCCTCTGTTCGCAGCACGCGGGTTTTATCGTCGGGCAGAACGTTCTGCTGGATGGCGGCGCAACAAACACAACAATGTAATGGCAAGGGGTACGGGTGTGACACAGGGGTTTTCGCTGGCAGATCAGCTGTTTAACGAAAGCAGTATTGGTGATTTGGCGGCTGAGTTTGCTGCTGGTGTGGATGGGTTTGATGCCGAAGGTTTTACGAAAGAGGTACTCAGCCGCTTTCCAGATCAAGCGCTTCTTGAGCGGCTGGAGTGGATTGTAGATTGCCTTGAAACGCGTCTTTCAGACGATTTCACCATCATGGCGGATCAGCTCGAGGCTGCGATGATCCCCGAACTTGATCCCACCCGTACTGATGATGATTTTGGTCGTTTCATCCACGCACCACCGGGCTATCTGGCAGTGCGCCATGGGCTGGAAAACCACCGTGATCGCGCCCTTGATCTGATCTATGAGAACACCAAGCGGTTTTCGATGGAATGGCCCATTCGGCCTTTCCTGAACCGTTGGCCAGAAGAGACCATGGCGCGGTTGAAGGACTGGGCGACGGATGACAACTACCATGTGCGCAGACTTGTGTCTGAGGGTACGCGGCCCAAACTGCCTTGGGCTAAGAAGCTTGACATGGATGTGCCGGAACCGCTGCCGCTCCTTGATGTGCTGCATGCGGACCCCACACGCTATGTGACACGATCAGTCGCTAACCATCTGAATGATATTGCGAAAACTCACCCGGATTTGGTGGTTGATACGCTGAAGGCCTGGAACAAGGCGGGTAAGCAAGACCCGAAAGAACTGGATTGGATGACCCGCCACGCCCTGCGGACGTTAATCAAACAGGGGCATGTTGGGGCGATGGACTTACTGGGGTTCAAAGCAGATGCTCCGGTCACGCTGAAACGGCTTTCGCTAGACAGTGACAAGGTTATCGCGGGCGAGGCACTGCAGTTTGAACTCGACCTGGAGGCCTCCGAAGAAAGCCCGGTTATCATCGACTATGTGATCCATTTCCAGAAAGCTGGTGGAAAGGTCTCTCCCAAGGTGTTCAAGCTGAAACAGGCCGTGTTGAAGGCAGGTAAGGCGCAATCATTTGCCAAGAAACATGTGCTGAAGGCCAATGCGACCACGTTCAAACTCTTTCCCGGCGCGCATAAGATCGTCATTCAAGTAAATGGGCGACACTTGGGCGAGGCGGATTTCGAAGTTTCGATTTGACCTGTCGATGTCGGCACCCTGATGAGAAAAGCCTCGATCTTCACTGACGCGCCTTCACAATCCCGTGGGAAGGCAACACGGTGCTGGTTTGCGCAAATCTGTCCTGTTAGGCCGATCTAAACGACCGAAATACAGGACAAAACCATGCAGGCCACCGCCGTTATCGCCATTTTCGCCTTTATCATATTGGCGAGTCTCTACGTCGCACCACGTCGCGCCAGTATTGAAGGGTTTTTCTCTGGATCAGGCGCAGAAGGCCGGGCACCGGGCCTTTGGACCTTGGTGCTGAGTCAGGTGACAACATGGATTTTTGCGCGCTCCTTAATGAACGCGGCCATCCTTGGTTTCTTCTACGGCATTGCCGGTGTTCTGGCCTATGCGGCTTACTACGGCTCGTTTCTGACAGGTGGTTTCATCATTGGCCGCATGCGTGCCAAAGGTGCTCGGTCGGTTCAAGACTGGCTGACGGACCAATTCGGCTCAGTCGGGACGGGCTGCTACAACCTTGTCATCGCCCTACGTCTTTTGTCCGAGGTCTTTGCGAACCTGATCGTCGTCGGCCTGATTTTCTCGGCTGCTCTGCCCGGGGTTGGTTTTGCCGAAGTCGGCAGCATTCTGATCGTTGGTCTTTTGGCTTTAGCCTATTCTGCTTGGGGTGGGCTGAGTGCAGCTTTGAAAACCGACGTGATGCAGATGTCTCTTTTCTTGGTGGTTTTCGCCGCAGCATTCTTAGCGTTGGTGCTGAGCCCAGGCTTTAGCCTTGGTGCAGTACTCACCGCAGAAGGTGCGTCAGGCCAGTATAATGGTTGGATCCTGCTTCTGGTCGCCTTACTGCAAGTCTTTTCCTATCCAGTGCATGACCCGGTCATGATGGATCGAGGTTTCATTGCAGATGAAGATACTACGCGTAAAAGCTTCATTCACGCCTTCTGGATTTCTGCGCTCTGCATAATCGCCTTTGGTTTCTTTGGCATTCAGGCCGCCTTGGAGGGCGCTGACTACGAAGGCGAGCTGATCGGCACTTGGGCGACCATCTTGCCGGCATGGGTCTTTGTTCTGCTCTTGGTATCTTTGCTGGTCTCTGCACTTTCAACGCTGGACAGCGCTTTGTCCTCTGCAGCACGACTGGTGGTTGAAGAACTACGCCTTGCGCCCAAAACCTTGAATGGTGGCCGTATGGCGATGGTTGTCTTTGCTGTGGCAGGCGGTGCGTTGACGCTTTGGGGCAACCAATCGCTCTTTGATGCTGTTGCTGTTTCCGGCACTGCAAGCATGTTCCTGACGCCAGTGATTGTCGCGGCTCTGCTTGGCAATCGTATAGTGCCGCAATGGGCTTATCTCGTAAGCTTCGCGGTTGCGATGCTGGGCGCTGTTGCTTACTTCCTGCGTGGCAATGAACTTGTTGCTGCGATCCTGGTGGAGGGTCACAAATACGAACAGCTCCTGCAGATCTGTGTTGTCGTTCTGGTGATCGGTTTTGGCGCGGTTCTTCTAGGATCTCGCAGGGTTGATGCCCAATAAGGGGACTGCTACACCCATGCAAAACCCGATGATTTTCATCGGGCAATGCATGAGGCCCACGTGAGCGCAGACCCCGTTTTAAAAACGCCCCCTCGGCTGGAAGTCCGAAATCTATTTCGCAGCTTTGGCGCTCGAAACGTTGTGGATGGGGTCTCGCTTAGCATCGAACCGGGACAGGTGACCTGCCTTTTGGGGCCATCAGGCTGCGGAAAATCTACAACTTTGCGCATGATTGCTGGCGTGGATATGCAAAGCCGTGGCGAAATTTACGTTGATGGCAACCTCATCTGCGACACTGTTTTTCGCATCCCTCCTGAGCGTCGCCAAATTGGTCTGATGTTCCAAGACTTCGCGCTTTTCCCGCACATGAGTGTTGCAGACAATGTGGCATTCGGTTTGAAAGATGGTGCTGAAAACAAACGAAAGCGTGTGGAAGAACTGCTTGAAAAGGTGGGGCTTTCTTGGGCGATCGACGAGTCGTCGCATCACCTTTCGGGCGGTGAACAGCAGCGTGTTGCACTTGCCAGAGCCTTGGCTCCAAGGCCGCGTATCATGCTGATGGATGAGCCGTTCTCGGGGCTTGATAACCGATTGCGCGATGGCATTCGCGATGAGACTTTGGCGCTGCTCAAAGAGGAGGACACTGCTGTTCTTCTTGTGACTCACGAGCCAGAAGAAGCGTTGCGTATGGCAGATGAAATTGCATTGATGCGCAACGGTAAGATCGTGCAGCAGGGGTCGCCTTACAATATCTACCATGCTCCGGTTGACCGTGATGCGATGGCATTTTTCAGCGACATCAATATTATCTGTGGGCGCAGTAATGGGGCGATGACGCAGACCCTGTTTGGCGAATTTCTGACACCGGGAATCGCTGAGGGAACTGACGTTGAAATCGCCATTCGCCCACAGCATTTGCACTTGGATTTCTATCGCGATGGGTCCGGAATGAATCCGACAGAAGCCTTTGGTCAGGCTGCCGTTGGTAAAGTAGAACGGGCCCGTTTTATGGGAACCGAGAGCTTGCTAGAAATGCGCATGGAAGCAGATGGCACCTTGCTGAAAGCGACGGTGCCAAATGTGCTCCTGCCGCCGATTGGTACGCGATTCATGCTCTCATTCAGGCGCAATCGATGTTTTGTATTCCCAGTGAAATCACAGTAGCGGAAGCCAATTAGGCCTGCGTGAACACGCCGTGTTTGCCGCCGAAGAAAGCCAGCCCATCACCTTCGCGCATCTCTGCGCGAATGACTTCACCAAGAATGATGCGGTGATCGCCGCCTTCAAATTTGGCTGACTGTTTACACTCAAAACGTGCCAGTGTGTTGCGTAGCAAAGGCACGCCTTCAGCGCTGATATCGTGCTCGATATCTTTCAGCGCAAATGCATCTTTTGCAAAGCCCCAGCAGAGCGCTTCCTGATCAGCACCCAGCACATGAATGGCGTAGTGCTGAGCCGTATCAAAATAGGGGAAGCGACGAGAGGTTTTGCTGGGCGACCAGAGCACCATCGGCGGATCAAGCGACACAGAGGTAAAGCTATTGGCCGTGATGCCAACAGGGCCGTCCTCGGACATCGCTGTAACAACGGTCACGCCGGTAGCGAAACGCCCGAAGGCGTCGCGCAGAAGGCGGGTGTTGTCTGCGTCAGGTGCGAAACTGGTCACAGGTGCATTCATCACGGAACTTCCTTACCCAATGCTGCCTCGTAGAGCCGGTACCAGCTCTCGCGGTCAAGTTGCACTTTCAATGCGTCAGAAATACGACCGATCCGGTCCAAGTTATTGGTGCCCATCACAGGTAGTATTTTTGCTGGATGAGCCAAGAGGAAAGCGACAGCAACAGCCGCGCGATCTACGCCAAAGGCATTGGCGATCTCATCCATAACAGTACCAGCCTGTCCTGTGTCAGACATCAAACTACCGCCACCCAGAGGGGACCAAGCCATAATCGCATTGTCCTGACGCTGGTGGAAGGCCAGATCACCATTGGTGAATGGGCTGATTTCTCCCAGAGAGATTTCAATCTGGTTGGTGACCAGTTTGGTCTTCATCGCAGACTGCAGCAGCTCCCAATCCCAAGGGCGGAAGTTTGAGACACCCACGTTGCGCACCTTGCCTGAGGCCACCATATCATCCAGCGCAGCGCCGGTTTCATTATGGTCCATCAGCGGGTCAGGGCGGTGGATCAGCAACAGATCGATGTGATCAATACCCATGTCCTGAAGGGAATGATCCACGGACTTCTCGATATGCGCACGAGAGGTGTCGTAGTATTTCACCTTTGCATCGGAATAGCGGCCCATCGGAGCGACAATGTCGCATTTGGTGACGATTTCCATTTGATCCCGTAGTGCAGGATTTGCCTTAAGCGCGCCACCTAGGACCGCTTCGGCAACGTAACCGCCATAGATGTCAGCTTGATCAAAGGTGGTGATGCCCTGTTCCAGACAAGACTGGATTTTCGCCTCAACATGAGCCGGTGACGTGTCGGTGTCATCACCCAGACGCCACATGCCATAGACAATGCGGCTCATTTCGAGGGATGGGGATAGTTTGACGCGATCCATTAGCGGCGCACTCCGTTACCAAGTGGTGTTGCTGGGGTTCCGGCAGGCACGCGGCCATACTCATGCGGCAAAGAGCATGTCTTGAGATTTGGCAATACGCGCGCGCCGAAGTGTTTCGCTTCGTCGATATGCGGATAGCCCGAGAAGATAAAGGCGCGAATGCCCATCTTTTGATATTCTTCGATCTTGCTCATGACCTGATCGGTGGAACCCACGAGGGCTGCGCCACAGCCAGAACGCGCACGGCCTACGCCTGTCCAGAGGTTCGGTTCGATATAGCCGAACTTATCTGCCAGCTCGCGGTTCTTGGCTTGGTGGCTGACGCCCAAAGAGGTGCTGTCGAGCGCGCGTTCGCGGATCATGCGGCCATATTCGTCGTCCAGCTTGGACACGATGTAATCCGCGTATTCGCGTGCTTCCGCTTCGGTGTCACGCACAATCATGTGCACGCGTAGGCCATAGTCGAGCGTGCGGTCGTATTTCTCAGCAACAGAATGCACCGCTTTCATACGACCAGCCAACTCGTCCATTTTTTCTGGCCACATCAGGTAGACGTCGCAGTGCTGGCCGCAAAGCTCCAGCGCCGCAGGGGAGTAGCCACCGAAATACAACAGCGGACCGCCGTTTTGCTGGTAAGGGCGCACCGGATCGGTTGTCAGGCCTTTGAAGTTATAAACTTCGCCTTCGTAGTTGATCTCATCCTGTGTCCAGGCCTGTTTCAGGATTTCCACCACTTCACGGGACCGCTGATAGCGGTAGTTGCTGTCTTCTTTCTGCCCCGGGAAGTCAGAGCTGATGATATTGATTGTCAGGCGACCCTGCAGCATGTGATCCAGCGTCGCCACAGTACGGGCGAGCATGATTGGCTGCATCTCACCACAGCGTACAGCCGCGAGGAGGTTGATTTTGTCGGTGATCGGCGCGCAGCCTGCGACAAAGGAGAGGGTGTCTTGGCCAACCTGATAAGACGATGGGCATAGAATATTCCGGAAACCCTGTTCCTCAGCGACTTTCACGATGTCCGAGCAGTGCTCCCAAGAGCTGCGCAACTCACCTTCTGGCACACCCAAAAACTGGTAATCGTCTGAGCACAAAGCCGAAAACCAAGAGACTTCCGCCGCCTGTAGATCAGGGGATGTAATCGGAACCACTGTCATTTTTATTCCTTTGGGTTGCCATCGCTTTCGTCTTAGTTAAACATCCAAATAAAGGTGCATCAATGGTGTATCAATTTTTTCTACCGCTCCTCTGACTCAGCGAAAGGGCTGTATCAATTTGTCCAACCAGAAGCGCAACGCACTGCCGGTCTATGTGCAGATCGCCGAGCTGATCATCCGTGATGTCAGTTCTGGTCGGCTCAGCCATGGCGACCGGCTCCCGCCGGAGCGAGAGATGGCAGCAGAGTTTAACACCTCTGTCGGCACGCTGCGCAAGGCGCTGGCTGAGCTGACAAATAAAGGACTTTTGGAGCGAATTCAGGGCTCTGGGAATTACATCAAAACAGGGCAGGTGCGGGACAGCGTCTATGGCATGTTCCGACTGGAATTGCCGGAAGGCGGTGGTCTGCCAAGGGCTGATTTGCTGTCCGTTGAGACCCTGCCAAAGCCGGATCATCTGCCGGTATTTGGCTATGCTGAACGGGGGGCTCGCATCCGCCGTCTACGCTACCTGAATGATACAATTATCGCTGTTGAGGAAATCTGGCTCGACGAATCGGCGGGGCAGGTCACGAAAGATGCTCTGTCTGATTCCCTTTATCGCTACTATCAGAAGCAGCTTGGCTTCTGGATCACGCGCGCCGAAGACCGCGTCAGCATCAATGAAGTGCCCCGCTGGGCACCCGAAACTTTCACGAAAACTCCGGGCACTCCGGTCGGCTATATTGAGCGTTTCAGCTGGGCTGATCGCGATTTACCGATCGAGTTTTCCCGAACTTGGTTTGATACAGACCAGGCCCTGTATGTGCAGCGCCTGAAGTAATGGAGACATCAATGGACCGTATCATCAATTACGGCATCATCGGTTGCGGCATGATGGGGCAGGAACACATGCGCAATATCGCGTTGCTGGAAGGCGCGCGCGTGGCGGCGATCTTCGAACCCAATGAGATCATGGCCAACGCCGCTAAGGCGATTGAGCCCAATGCCGCGCTGTGCGCGAGCCTTGAAGAGCTTCTGGATCGTGATGATCTGGACTGTCTTTTGGTGGTTTCCCCAAACCACATGCACGTGCCTCAGCTGGAAGTGATTGCTGCGCGCAACCCATTGCCGTTGTTGATGGAAAAGCCGTTGTTCACGGATCCAGCGGATGAGGAAAAGCTGCTTGCTTTCAAAGAATCCTATCCGGCCCCAATCTGGGTTGCGATGGAATATCGTTATATGCCAGCGATCCAGTCTTTCCTTGAGGAAGCGCAAAAGGCGACTGGTGGCGTCAAGATGCTGACCATACGCGAGCACCGTTTCCCATTCTTGCAAAAGGTTGGCAACTGGAACCGCTTCAATCGCAATTCCGGCGGGACGTTGGTGGAAAAGTGCTGCCATTTCTTTGATCTGATGCGTCTGATCGTTGGCTCTGATCCGGTGCGGATCATGGCAAGCGCCGGCCAGGAGGTGAACCATCTGGATGAAAATTACGATGGAGAGGTATCAGATATTTGGGATAGCGCCTATGTCATCGTAGATTTCGAAAACGGCGCCCGCGGGATGCTGGAGCTTTGCATGTACGCGGAAGGCAGTAAGTTTCAGGAAGAAATCAGCGCCGTTGGACCTGAGGGTAAAATCGAAGCGTTTGTCCCCGGGCCGGGGCGTTTCTGGCCAACACATCTGGGCGAACCACCCGTGTCTCAGGTGATCATCAGCCCCCGCAGCCCGAAAGGGCCTCAGATGGTTGAGGTTCCCGTGGATCCAACGCTTCTGGAGGCTGGAGATCACAACGGATCGACCTTCTATCAGCACGTGAAATTCCTTGAGGTTGTGCGCGGTGAAGGCGTGCCAGAGGTCTCATTGATGGATGGCGTGCATGCCGTGAAAATGGGGCTCTTGGCGCAGGAATCCGCAACAGACGGTACAACAAAATCGTTCTAGTCTGAGCCTGGAGTTGAAATGAAGAAGCTCGTGCAAGTGATTGCGCGGGCTTTCTTTTCTTTGGTTTAATGTGTGAGTTCTTCAGTTGGCCGTAGCACCAGCCAAATCAGCGCGCCACCTGCGAGCACCAAGAACGGTGCCATAGCAAGGTTCACAGCCGTCCAGCCCTGTACCGCGTCACCGCCAGAGCAGTTCATCAGACCTCCTGAGGCCAGCGAAGCCACCGTGACACCACCAAAGACAATCAGATCGTTCATACCCTGCATCTTACCCCGCTCATGTGGTTCATGAGACATAGTGAGCATCGTGGTCGCGCCGATGAAGCCAAAGTTCCAACCGACCCCCAGCAGGATCAAAGCGATAAAGAAGTTTTCCAGCGCCACGTCTTGCAGCGCGACAGCTCCGGCGCCTGCAAGAATTAAAAGACCCGCGGCGACGATTTTCTCAACACCAAATCGCGCGATCAGGTGCCCCGTGAAGAACGACGGTGCAAACATCGCCAGAACGTGGCCGCTGACCACATCGGCAGCATTGTCTTGTGAATAGCCACAGCCCACGACCGCCAATGGTGTGGAGGTCATCATCAGGTTCATCAGAGCGTAAGAAACTGTTGCGCAGATCACGGCCACTGCAATGCGTGGGGTAGTGATCAGCTCCCAACGGCTGCGAGACGGGCGGTCGCCTTCTTTGGGTTGCTCGGGAAGGGGGATGTCTAGGAAGGCAAAGAGGCCCATACCGACCAGGTTCAGAACCAAGACAGCTGCATAGGTGCCCATGAAGGGGATCACGAATGCATCTGCGGTCACTTTCACCAGCTGTGGGCCAAAGACCGCAGCAGCAAGTCCGCCAGCCATAACGTATGAGATCGCTTTCGGGCGGAAGGCGTCAGAGGCGCTATCTGCAGCAGCAAAACGATAAAAACCGTGTGCGCTCATATAGATACCGGTGAACAGGCTGCCGACGAGAAAGAGTGCAAAGCTGCTTGTGTAAAGCGCATAGGCGCCAACGGCGGCGCCAATAATGCCACCCGTCGCGCCCACAAAGAAGCCAGCGCGCCGGCCGTGTTTCTGCATAAAATTCGACATCGGCGTGGCCGAAAACATCGAGCCCAACACGATCAGAGAAATCGGCAATGTCGCAAAGCAGACGTTAGACGCCAAAGACTGTCCGGCAAGGCCGCCAATGGTGAAGATCATTGGCATCTGAGCCCCGATAATGGCCTGCGCCAATACCAGAATGAATACGGTGCGCTTAGCGCGGCGATCATCAATCATTTGGGTCATGCGCAATGGCTAGTCCCGTTCAGAGACTTTGAAAAGGGGATTGGTACAATAAAGTGAACCAATTCGTTCACATTTCACTTTCCGCATGAAACGGATTTGACAGGGGAACATAGATCAGACCAGATGCGACCAGAAAGTTAGGGGTGAGTATGGTTGGACGCATCATCAAAACGGAAGCCTGCGTTGCAGAGGGCGCGGCATGGTTGGCAGGCCAGGATGAACGTTTCCGACAGGCGCTGGAAATCACAGGCCCATTGCCCACACGTCTTCGAAAAGACGGATTTGATCAACTTTTAAGCGCCATTGTCTCTCAACAGGTCAGCGTAGCCGCCGCGCGTGCGATCTGGAAGCGGATGCGCGATGCGAAACTGACTGGTCCACGGAAGGTGATGTGGGCCACGGAAGAAGAATTGCGCACTGTCGGATTAAGTCGCCAGAAAGTGCGTTATGCCAAGGCCCTGGCTGAAGCACGTATCAATTACAAAGACTTGCGCGACGCTCCAAACGCGGAAATCATTAAGACTCTGACCGAAGTCAGTGGCATCGGCATCTGGACCGCCGAGATCTATGCCATGTTCTCTCTAGGCCGCGCTGATGTCTTTGCACCCGGCGATCTGGCGCTTCAGGAAAGCGCGCGATTGCTATTTGATCTGCCCAAACGCCCAACCGAAAAACAACTACGCGTCATGGCGGAAGACTGGTCGCCATGGAGATCAGTTGCAGCGCGGCTCTTGTGGGCCTACTACCATGTGGCAAAAGACAGGGAAGGCATCGCATGACTCGCGTTCTAAACACACTCCGCAAAGAACCGCTTTCGGGCGAAACCCGATCCGTTGTGGTGTTTCTGCATGGCTACGGTGCCAATGGGCAGGATTTAATCGGTCTGGCGGACCCACTGGCGGAACATCTGCCTGATACGCTTTTCCTGGCACCCGATGCGCCAGAAACCATTCCTGGCATGCCAATGGGGCTGCAATGGTTCCCGATCCCTTGGATTGATGGTTCGTCCGAGGAAGAAAGCGAACGCGGCATGATGGCAGCGGTCGAAGATCTGAACGCCTTCCTGGATGCGATGATGGTGGACGAGGATGTGCTGCCGGAACAGGTGGTGCTCTTTGGCTTTTCCCAAGGTACAATGATGTCGCTGCACGTGGCGCCACGTCGCGAAGATGAGGTTGCTGGCGTTGTGGCCTTCTCAGGTCGCTTGCTGCGTCCAGAGCTGTTGGCCGATGAAACCGTCAGCCGTCCTGCAGTGTTGCTGGTGCATGGCGATCAGGATGACGTTGTGCCGGTGCAATCCCTGCCGCAGGCGGCCGAAGCATTGCAGGAAGCCGGTTTCAAAGATGTCTTCGCGCACATCATGAAGGGCACAGCTCATGGCATCGCGCCAGATGGGCTGAGCGTTTCTCTGGCCTTTATGAGGGATAAGTTGGGGCTTTAACGTCTACTGGTCTCAACTTGATTAGGCCCAATGCGCGTTTGCCACAATTGGTCGCTTTGGGTGAACAATGATAATCACTGTAACGTGACTTCCTCTGTTTGCGGGTGTTCTTTCATCCGTGTAGAAATATCTTTTTCGTTGTTGAGCGCTTCATGGATTAGATTAAGTTTCACATTGAAACTTAACGCCAACACACCAGAGAAAACAGATAATGAACATCCGAACCGGCGGTGCTCTTTAGCACATATTGGGGGCGAGTGCTAAAAAATCATGTCAATCCACTATATATGGTGTCTATTGGTTTTTTTAAGGGCGCCAGACACAAAATGTGCGTTCTCGGTGTTTGAACCGAAAAAAGGATTCGACTCAATTTTAGCCGTGTGATATCGAAAAAAAACACCGACGCAGCTGCAACTGCGTCGGTGTTAACCAAAACCGGATAAACCGGATCGTTTTAGAAGCTTCTGTCTCACCTCATACGGTGACACGGGGCGTGAGGCAAGAAAAATCTGTAGCGGTCCGGTTTGTCCAAATACAAAGGACAAACACTATGTTTGATGAAGACGGCTTGCCGCAAAATCCGAAGAAACCCAGTAAAACAGTGACTCTTGAGATGGCCAAAGAGATTTGGCGTTTGAAAAAAGAGGGACACTTGCAGAGCCGTATTGCTGCGGTTGTCGACGTGAACCCTGGGCGCGTTTCTGAAGTTCTAACGGGGAAAAAATTCCCCGAGGCTGGGCCTAACGGCAATCCGCAAGGGTCGCTGTTCTGATCATCTTTTTGGGCGGTTTGCGCCGCCCAAAATCACCTCGAAATGGTGAGCTTTGTGCAAGTAATCATTACGAGGTGTGGTTCACTGGCGCGCGGCTTTCAGCAAATTCGCCCTACAGAGCGGAATTTGGGTGAGGTGATACCATGCTCAGCCCAGCTTACATCTCAATTATTGCGCGAACAAATCCTTCCTGCTATTTCTAGCCCCAGCAGAACGCCGGGTCCACGGCGCTGTTTACCCGTGAGTATAAGGAATGAACTACCTGAAGTTCGCTGCCTATGAGCAGCAGCTGAAGTGGCTAGCGCTGGCATTAGGCCTCGCGAGCACGATCTCTATTGTCCAAGGCTGGCAATTGGCCGCGATGCTTTTTAGCCTGCCGTTCTGTCTGATTTGGATATTTTGCGCATGGCTCAGGAACGAGCCGCAGCTGAAATACATAAACGTGATTTTTGCCGTTTTGTATGTTTATGGGATTGGTCGCTACTTTATCGTGACCACCTGAACAAACAGTCTGCCTGAAATCTAAGCTGTCACGCTATCGTTACGGAATCGCCTTAGCCAATCTGCAAAGACATATATCGTGGGGGTTGCCAAGGCGTTGCCGCGATATATAGTAGAGGTAGAGCTGGGCGGGACGTCCCGCCCGAATGCTGGAAAATCAGGCAGTTGGGCGGAGGTTGAGTCCCAAATGGATGGCGATTTCAGGACAGAGTTTGTACATCAGCCCGGTGGGTTGAAACAGCATCCTGCATTGGTGTTGAATGCGGATTATCGGCCGCTTTCCTATTATCCGCTATCACTCTGGCCTTGGCAGGATGCGATCAAAGCGGTCTACATGGATCGGGTGGATATCGTCGCTGAATATGACACCTATGTGCACAGTCCGAGTACGCAGATCAAAATCCCCTCTGTTGTTGTTCTCAGAGATTACGTCAAACCAGTAAAGCGCGTGGCCTTCACGCGCTTTAATCTTTTTTTGCGGGATGAATTTCAATGTCAGTACTGTGGCGCCAAGGGTGACCTCACCTTTGACCATGTGGTGCCGCGTGCGGCCGGGGGTGTGACCAGTTGGGAAAATGTGGTGGCGGCGTGTAGCCCGTGCAATCTGAAGAAAGGCTCAAAGAGCTTGCAAAACACGCATTTGCAACTGCGCAAACCGCCGCGTCAGCCCCATGCAGAAGAATTGCGCAATATGGGGCGGAAATTCCCACCCAACTACCTGCACGATAGCTGGGTGGACTTCCTTTATTGGGATGCGGAGCTCGACGCTTAAGCGTCCACTTTAGACCGCTGCAACATACCAAACAGATCGCGCGGATCATCCGGGTCTGCCAGCATGTCCAGCATATCCGCAAACTCAGTGCTCTTCACACGGTCGCGCACGTAACGCAGGGCTGAAAAGTCCTCGATCGCAAAGCCAACGCCATCAAAGAGGGTGATTTGCTTGTCATCCCGTCGACCAACTTTGGCGCCGGTGATAACTTCCCACATCTCGGTGACTGGGAAGTCGTCTGCCATCTGCTGAATTTCACCTTCGATGCGAGTTTGTTCCGGGAATTCTACAAAAACATCGGCACGGTTCAGAATACCTGCCGCAAGTTCTGTCTTGCCCGGGCAGTCGCCGCCAATCGCGTTGATGTGCACACCTTCGCCAACCATGTTGTCGGTCAGAATGGTCGCGTTTTTCTTATCCGCTGTGCAGGTGGTCAGAATTTGAGCACCCTGCATGGCTTCTTCCGGTGTTGCGCATTTTACAACGGAGACACCCATGCCTTCCAAATTACGCGCACATTTTTCAGTTGCGGCTTTGTCGGTGTCGTAGAGGCGGACTTCTTCGATGCCGACAATGGCTTTCATCGCCAAGGTCTGGAATTCAGACTGCGCGCCGTTACCGATCATGGCCATGGTTTTCGAACCCTTTGGCGCAAGGTGTTTTGCGACCATCGCAGAAGTTGCGGCGGTCCGAAGGGCGGTCAACAAAGTCATTTCGGTCAGAAGAACCGGGTAGCCCGTGTAAACATCTGCCAAAAGGCCGAAGGCCGTAACGGTTTGCAAACCCTCGGAGGTGTTTTTTGGGTGACCGTTTACATATTTGAATCCGTAAGCCTCACCATCAGAGGTCGGCATCAATTCGATCACACCCACATCAGAGTGGCTCGCCACACGCGGGGTTTTGTCAAACAGCTCCCAGCGTTTGAAATCGTCTTCGATGTAGCCGGCAATCTCGGTCAGCATGGTTTCAATGCCGATATGGTGCACAAGGCGCATCATATTGTCGACGCTGACGAATGGGACGAGGGCTTTGTCAGAAGGTTGGGTCATTTACGTATCCTTCAGGAAGAACGGCGTGTCAGGTGAATGCCTGCAATCATGCAGCGCACGGACCCGCCGGCAGTTTCGATGGTGGGGACGGAAAGGGGCAGGGGGTCTGCCGATTTTTCGATGATGGCAAGTTGATCCGAGCGCAAAGATTTCAAGGCGCGTGAGGACAGAGCCAACCTGCGTTTATGACCCGTAAGCTCAATCGCATTGCCAGCGAATTCGCCAATCTGTTCATGGGTTAAGTCAATGACTTCGCAGCCAGATTCCTCAAGTCGGGTCGCCACCGTTCGGCGGCGTTCGGCGTCCACAATCATATCCAGACAGATCAAAGCGTAGTTGGTGCCAATGCCCATCAAAACATTGGTGTGATAGACATCGCGGCCCTGCGCATCCTTGGCTTCAAAAGCGATCGGTTCGAAATTGAAATGCGTGCAGAAGCGTTCCAGGATTACTGGATCAGCGCGGTTGGATTTCACAGTGTAAGCAATGCGCCCCATGTGATCGAGCACCATGGCACCAGTGCCTTCCAGCGCAAGGTTGTCGGCTTCCAGACCAGAATAATCGATCACATCCTGAACACGGTATTCTGCCTTCAGCATTTCAATGACGTCGATCCGGCGCTCTAGGCGGCGGTTCTGTGCGAACATCGGATAGATCGCCACATGGCCACCGGCGTGGGTTGAGAACCAGTTGTTTGGAAACACGCTGTCTGGTGTTTCTGTTCCCGTGTCGTCAAAGACGTGCACGCGAATGCCGGCATCACCTAGATCAGCAACTGCTTGGTCAAATTCAGCCAGAGCCGCTTCGGACGTTGCATCCATCGACCGATTGCTCAGCGTTTGAAATGCATTGTCATCCCGCGTTTCCGGGTTGCTGCAAAAATGGTGCGGGCGGATCATGACCACGGACTGTGGTGCTTGGATCGACTTCATAGGTGGCTCCGGGTTGGGCGATCAAAGATTTTTCGTCCGAGAGAAGAGGCGGCGAGATCGACCATTAAAGTCGCCGTGCGGCCACGCTCATCAAGGAAGGGGTTGAGTTCGACAAGATCAAGCGACGTCATCAAGCCACTGTCATGCAGCATCTCCATGACCAAATGGGCCTCGCGGACTGTCGCGCCTCCGGGTACGGTGGTGCCGACGGCCGGGGCGACGCTTGGGTCCAGAAAGTCGACGTCCAGAGAAACGTGCAACATGCCATTCGCGTCTGAGACCCGTTTCAAGAATGCAGCGAGGGGCTTGGCTATTCCGCTTTCATCGATTTCCCGCATGTCATGGCGAAAGATTTCGCTGGCCATCAAGGCGTCGTGTTCTGCCTGATCGACAGAGCGCAAACCGATGATGCAGACATTTTCTTGTGGGACTGGGTTTTCGACCTTTGGAAATCCGTCAAAGCCATCACGACCCGTGAAATAGGCTACAGGTGTCCCATGAAGGTTGCCGGAATCTGTGGACGTCGGTGTGTGGTAGTCGCTGTGAGCATCCAGCCAAAGAACAAATTGTGGGCGGTTTTGTTTCTTAGCAAAGCGAGTTACGCCGGTGACCGTTCCGGCCGCCAAGCTGTGGTCTCCGCCCAGGAAAATGGGCAGCCCGTGTGGCATCGCTGCTTCTGCCGCGTCTGCTAACGCCTCTGTCCAGGCGATGGTTTCAGACCAAAAATGAACTTTCGCATCTGGCGGAGTTAGATTTCGTTCAGGACGAACCACATTGCCTTCATCGATCACTTTGTGGCCGAGCTCTTCCAGACTTTCGACCAAACCTGCTGTTCGATAAGCATCGGGACCCATAAGGCAACCGCGTCGCTGTTTTCCTGAATCGACCGGAGCACCGATCAAGATACATGTGTGATGTGTCATGTCTGAAGAAACCCCAAGATTCTTGAACTTCTCAATGATTGCAACCAATTCGGGTTGATTTTAAGATGGCAAAGTGGTCAAAATGGAAATAGTTATGCCAAAACGGAGATTGTTGGTGCCAAAATGGACGATACGGATCGTGCTTTAATTTCTGCTCTGCGCCATGACGCAAGGGCGTCTTTGTCAGACCTTGCAGCGACGCTTGGCGTGTCACGTGCAACAGTGCGCGGGCGTATAGAAAAGTTGAAAACCAGCGGCGATATCGTTGGCTTTAGTGTTGTCTTAAAAGAGGACGTTCAGACTGATCCAATCCGCGGGCTTATGATGATACGGATCGAAGGGCGTGGGGCGGATCGTATTAAACGACAGTTACACGGCATGCCCGCGGTGCGCGCTGTGCATTCAACAAATGGCAAATGGGATTTGATTGCAGAGCTGGGGACGGACACACTCGCCAGTTTTGACAGCGTGCTCAATCAGATCAGACGTTTGGAAGGCGTGTCCAACAGCGAGACCAACTTGCTGCTGGCCACGCGTAAACAGTCTTAATCAGACTTAATCGCGACCCAGAGCCAGCCCACAGCAAATGCGAATGACCCAAGAGCGTTTAGGTTCGCCATTGTGACGCCGAACATCTCCCAAGGGATTTCGTCGCAGCGGACAAGTGGCGCGTTCATGATCTGATCAAACAGCTCATCTGTGTTCAATCCACCAATGGAGGTCGACGTACAGGATGATGGGCCTTCCCATAGACCGCGCTCAACACCGGAATGAAAAATGCCGATACCCCCCGTGGTGAGCATGGCCGCTGCTCCGAGCCACGCCAAAAGTCGGGCCTTCATCGCCAAAGCTAATCCGCCAATCGCAATGGCTGCGAAATGCGGGTAGCGCTGCCAATAGCACATTTTGCAGGGTGGGTAGCCGCCAATATATTGAAAGCCCCAGGCCGAAAGGATCATTGCCGCTGAGGCGAGGGTCAGCAGTAACGTCGCACTTTTACGGGTCATTACAGGAACCTCACAGCCATAAATCCACCAAACAGCAGCGCAAGGAAAACGGTGAACATCAATCCAAGGCGCTTCTCAATAAAAGTGCGGATCGGGGCGCCAAATTTCCAGAGCAATGCAGCAACAATGAAGAACCGCAGTCCTCGTGCCAGGATGGATGTCGCGATGAAGGTCGCGATCGGCATGCCGGTCCACCCCGACATGATGGTGATCACTTTATACGGGAATGGAGTGATGCCAGCTCCGAGCACGGCCCAGAACCCAAAGTCATTGAAGCGAGTATTGAACTCAGACATCGCATCCGCTTTGCCGAGACTCGCAAGAATGGGCTGACCGATTTGCTCAAATGCGAATGAGCCGATCATGTAGCCCAAGACGCCACCGGCCACCGAGGAGACCATCGCAACCAAAGCGATTAGCCATGCGCGATGAGGCGCGGCCAAGATCATCGGGATCATCATGATGTCCGGCGGAATGGGAAACACCGAGCTCTCAATAAAGCTCACAAAGGCCAGGGCCCAGAGGGCGCGCGGATGGTCCGCAAGTCGCATGGTCCAGTCGTAAAGGTTCTTGATCATGGCTTCCTCAATCTGTCTTCGCCTGCGTGCGCCAGTTCAGAAAAGAGTGCAAGCGAAAACTCAAAAAACCAGGTCGATACCCTGATCGAGATCATTCATACACTTGATCGGTAATATTTAACATTAGGAGGAAAATATAATGGTTATAAAACAAATATTTATGATTGGTAGTTCATTTATAAAGTTAGAATTCGATTCATCAATATTGGTCTCTAAATATAGGTAATTAAAGGATCTGATACCCAAATCACCTCTGGTTACAAATCACTGCTAATGTGATCAATATAGTCCTCATTATAATGGATATTTAGAGTTGTTCACAGGATGCTTGTGGATGAAGCTTATAATGTGAGTTTGAGCAATAGAAATTTCTTACTATGAATTAGGTCCAAAATTATTTTTGGAAATTTCTGAATTTTGGCGTTTTGCCTCTGGACGCCCATGGGCCGCTTCGTTATCTCAACCGAACGTGCCCAAGTGGCGGAATGGTAGACGCAGGGGATTCAAAATCCCCCGCCGCGAGGCGTGCCGGTTCGAGTCCGGCCTTGGGTACCACCTTGTTTTTGCAGGGTTTTTCGTCAGAATCGAAACTGATTTTTCTCCTGAAATTGTAGTTGTAACTCGTCCGTAACTCATTGGTATGAGTTACGAGGCCGATTTTCTGTTTTCTACTACACGTCTTGTGTTTGAGTGAATATTGACAACTATATGAAAAGAAATGATTAAACCCAGTTGGTTGCTCCTAATTTTTTTGTTCGATTGATTGACGCGGGGGATTGTTCCTCCTTAGAAAAGGTAACAAACTTTGCGGATTGTTGTGATTTTAGTACCGCCCTCAACTTTGGTTTTGTTGATTTAAGAAAAGATCTGGTACCCGCCCAGCGGCACGTTATTCAAAAAATAAGGTTTCAAAGCATTGAAAATTACGCAAGCAGCCGAGATGGATCAAGAAGCCCAAGCTCTTGAGCTTTCTCGCCTGATCAAATCCGAAGGTCCAATTTCTAACTCTTCTGAAGATGAGCTGCGACGGCTGAGATTTGCGAAACATATAGCTGATGCGCTTTCGCAAAAGAGTACCAACAGCGGTAGAGTTTTTGCGATAAGAGGTCGTTGGGGGGATGGTAAAACGTCTCTTATGAACCTTGTCACGGAAAACTTGGAACGTGACGAATGGTTGCTATTTAATCCTTGGAGTTGGGGTGACAGCGACGCTATTGCTAAGGCCCTCTTTCAGGAAATTGCAAACAAACTGAATACCGGGCATTCAGAAAATGCTAAAAGGCGTGCGAAAGCGTTTCGGAGATATGGGCAAATCTTGACCCAAACGGGAGGCCCTCTGAAAGCCGTTGCTGAATCCAATACAATTCTGAGTTTGGTACTTGGAAGCGTAGCATTGGCTTCGTTGACGGGGGCGTTCGGGTTAGACGTTCCGAAACTTGAGACTGCGGCAGTCGGATTTACCATTGCTGCCTTAACGGTTCCGATCTTAGGTGGACTACTAAGTTACATGGGAGCGGACAAATGGTCCGAGCCGGTAGAAGAAATCAAAGCTTCATTAAACGAAAGTCTGAAAAATCTTGACCGGCCGTTGATAGTATTTGTTGACGACATTGATCGGCTAGAAGAGGAGGAGATCAGATCGCTAATTCGGCAAGTAAAAGCGAATGCGAATTTCCCAAATCTAGTCTTTGTGTTGCTTCACCAGCAAAGCATTGTGGAAGCTGCGCTTGATCCAATTGCAAATGGCAAGGGCCGGGATTTTCTCGAGAAAATTGTTCAAATGAGCTTTGATCTTCCAGCCGTTCCAAAGAGCACCGTCCACAGGATTTTTACTCGAGAGCTTTCGAAGTTGGCAAACCAATTTGCTAAGCAAGAAAATGGTTTCGAGGATGTTCGATGGGGCAATATGTTGATTGATTGCGTTCAGCCTTTCGTCAACAATCTACGTGATGCCAGAAGGTTAACATCCTCTTTGGCTATTCATTTGCCTCTTCATACAGAGGGTGAGTTTTTCGAAGTCAACATCATTGATTTACTGGTTCTTGAAACGTTGAGGGTGTTCGAACCGGATTTTCACACTGAGCTGTTCGCCAATCAGGATTTGATTCTGGGATCGAACCGGTCTTCGAATGACGGGCGACGTGCTGAAATACGGGAGCAATTGGAAGATATTGTGGGATTGGTTAGGGATGAACTTCAACCTACTGCCCAAAGAGCTTTGAAACAGTTGTTTCCGCAAACGGAAAGCATTTTGGGCGGAAATATCTATGGGCCGGAATGGCACCAAGAATGGAATGCCTCAAAACGTGTTTGCAGCCCACGATATTTTCCAAAGTATTTTGAGCTTCAAACGCCTCTCGGCGAGATCTCCCTTTCCGATTTTGAATTTTTTGTTTCCGTAAGCGGAGATGAAGAGAAACTGAAAGAGTTCATCGGAAGCATACGTAGCAAAGGTATGCTTGGTTCGCTTATTTCGATGATAGATGAATCGGTAGAGAGGCTGCCCGTCGGTAATGCTGCGGTACTTCTGCCTATGTTGTTCAAGATGGCAGAGGATAGCGTCGAAGAAGAGGGGCCGAGTATGTTCAATTCTAGCTACACGCAGGGTTGGCGAGCGGCGAGCTGGTACTTACGATCCCTACCCGCAGAGGAACGAAGCCAACATGCGATTGACGCCCTGAGAAAAACAGGGGCGTTGCAAGTGGCATCGACGTTAATTCACTTAAACGATCCAGCCAGCCAAAGCGAAAATTCTTCCAACCGACTTGAACCAGCGTTGACAGCCGAGGAGTTGGATGGGTTAAAGCAAGAATGGCTGCATTTGGTTCGGCAATTATCTGGAGACAGGGATAAGTTGCTGGAGCGAGACGACTTGATTTCCCTTCTTTTTAGATGGCGAGACTATTCTGGCGGTCTTACTGAACCGAAAACATGGGTCGATTCAGTCATAGATTCTGATGAGGGATTTTGCATGTTTCTCCGCAAGGCGACGTCAGTTGGATGGACCACCACAGTTGGCGACCGCGTTAGTAGAAAAACAGAAGGATTTGAAAAATCGACAATTTCTAACTTCATCGGGATTCATGAAGCGCTAGAACGCGCCGAACGACTGGCAGGAACTTCGATAGAAAAGCGGTTTTCTAGTGAGTTGGGGAACCTTCGTACCCATTTGGATCTTTGGTTACAGGAAGAGGAAAGCGAGGAAGATAGGCAACTGTAGTCAGTTTTGTGAGATGTCTCTCTTCGCGAATTTGACAACGATGAATTCAATCCATGAGTTACAACTACGTTGAAAAATAATGCTTTTCTCTGGTTTCAAAATCCCCCGTCCTAGCGGACGTGCCGGTTCGAGTCCGGCCTTGGGTACCATAAAAAACGGGTGGCTTTGGCCACCCGTTTTTTTGTTTTCCCGGTCACTTATAGAGTATCGCTGCTTCGTGTTTCTGAGCCACACGACGAGCGGTTTGAAAGACCTCTGAAGGTCGGATCTGAAGCTCTGGGAAGAGTTCATAAATCTCCTCCCGCTGCGCGATATCCAGCCCTTCAAGCGCCTGTTCTCCTGGCTGAAAACTCTCGGACCAAAGCTGATCGGACAGCACAATCTCATGGCGATCAAAGAGGACGTGAATGTAGGTCTGTGTCGTCGCATCAGATTTTGAAACACCTGAGAAGCCTAGAAGATGTTTGGCCGAAACCAGAACTTCGCGCTCGCCAAAGCAGAGTTCCACTTTCGGGTCGCTCACCAGAACGCGGTGGTTCGGGCTGACCGTCATATCGCGATCTGGCATGTTTTCACCCAGCGCATCTTTTTGGATAGTGATGCCGCGCAGATGGGGCAGGCGCGTCAGTTCATCTTCTGACAGCGCGCGTTTGCCGATCCAGCGGATTTCCTGCATGCCGTGATCGCGAGTACAAACCAGGTCGCCAATTTCGAGATCAGCAACGTCGACCAACCCGCGAATGGTTGCGATCTGAGTCCCTGGCGTGAAGCAAGGCACGATTTTCTCGATGCCTTTGAAACTTGCAGAACCCGTTACGTTACCGTCGCCATCTAAAAACTCGATGGTGCCAGCTTGGGGATCACTACCTGAGTGCACAACATTGTAGGGACCAAGGCCCGACATATTCACCGTATCTATGCCATCGCCGCCAGAAATATCATCCCCATCGGTGATGCCAAAGAATGTGTCGTCACCAATACCCCCGTGCATGTGATTGGCACCCGCACCAGAGTGGAAGACATCATCACCGTCTTCGCCGTAGAGTTCATTGTTACCGCTGCCTGCGTAGAGGGTGTCGTCTCCAATGGAGGCGAAAACGGTGTCGTTCCCGTCACCTGCCTCTACGATATCGTTTCCGGCACCAGCAAAGACCAGATCATTGCCACCCATGGCAAGAATATGGTCGTCATCCCCGCTGGCGCCGGGAAGGGCGGCATCGCCGCCATCGATCACGTCTCCGTCTGCGTCAGTCGCTCCAACAATCAGGACGTCATCATTATCTGTTCCGCTGAAATAACCGTCAGGCGCAGCGGGTATGCCAATGGCCTCCAGGGCCAATGGGTCATCAAAGGCGGATGCGGGCACGCCTTGAAGGGTCAGGTTTTCTCCGCCTGGGAAAGTCAGAACGGCGTTGCCATCTGCGTCTTCAGTCACGGTAACGTCGCGCGTGGTGACGGTGGTTGCACCGAAATCCGAAGTCAGGGAAGTGACGTCTAGCATATCCTGACCCGTGAATGTGCCATCTCCGTTGTCGATAGGGGATGAGAAACCCGAAACTGTATCCGAGCCGGACCCATCCGCCAGAACCAATGTGTCTTGGCCTGCAGAAAGCTGGATATGCTCGATGGCGTCAAAGGTCGCAGTATCTGTCCCGTTGCTGAAACTACCTTGACCTTGAAGCCCGTTGGTGAGGTCGATGGTCAAATCCTCGGTGACATTGCTCAGATCCAATGTGTCACCCAAGGTCTCCTCTTCGTTTTCAGCATCGATCGTATCGTTGCCAAATCCGTTTTGGATGACGAAGGTATCGTCGCCATAACCACCCCAAAGATAGTCATCGCCTTCACCTGCGCCGCCGGAGTGAATGGTATCATTACCAAAACTGCCGCGCAGAAAGTCGTTGCCAGTGCCGCCGTGCAGCTCGTCATTGCCACGGTCACCATTGACCGAGTCATCTCCTTCACCACCAAAGAATTGGTCGTTGCCAAAGCCAAGTTCCGAGAGGTCGGCACCGTCGCCGCCATAAACAATATCATTGCCTTCACCGGAATTGATGGTGTCGTTACCGTCACCCGCTTCAATGACGTCATCACCGGAGGTAACCATGTCACCTTCTGGATCATTCAAGTAAAGGCCATCGATGAGGTCAGCTGTCGCCGTTCCCTCGACCACGCCATCCAGGGCGTGGATGAGGGTGATGTCCGAAAGACCAATTGCGCCGGTTTCATTAGCGCTTTCGCCGGGTTCAAAAATGATTTCCAGCGATGTGATCGGGCCTGCGATTGAGACCGATATGGAATCAGCAGCACCCGTCGTATCCGTTGTTAAGTCATTGCTTCCCGAGGTATCGATGGTAGCTCCAGAAGCGCTGTGTGTGGCCGCAAGATCGTTAAAGCTCACCGGGTAGACATTGCCCTCGGCGTCGGTTGCCAAGATCGTGACGCGCTCATCCCAGTCGGTTCCGTTCTGGTCAACATCAAAAAGCTCAAAAGAGAGATCTTGCACCGGCTGATCAAAGGTCAACGTGGTGGTCACTGCATCGGTTAAGCCATTCACCCACAACCCATTTGCGGTTGGCATGCCCTGATCTCCGATGGCGCCAGTCTGACCATCGCCATTTGTTGTGGTTTCTATGGAAACCCCTATTTCAGAAGTGCCAGAGCCAAGGGTGAAATCGCCATTTTCGCTGATGGCGGACCAATCAATCGTACTATTCGTCGGCATAAAATCTGCTCTCGTGAAATGCTTTAGGGCTTTGAGGCCTCTTGTTCACGCTCTGATATGCCGAAGAATTTAGGTTCGAGTGTGAAAGGAATGAGGCAAAGTTTAAGCAAGTCTCGAAGCGACACTAATTTCGAATTCTTGTTGCAATGAATTCGCCAAATCTCGCCAATTGCGCCCCATTCCAGCCTTCTTCGCTTCCTAGAACAGTCCCATTGTTGAGCGAGCCAGCAGAAGCGGCCTCAAGATGACTAATTGATAAGGCCCCGAATGCGAGTTCGACTGATTAACCGACGCGACACTGAAGTGCGGTCGTTTTCATCTTCCCACGATAATATCTTCTCGGATGTCAGCGAGCTCTCTGCGCCGCGGGGTATTCCTGCACAGCTGAAACAACCTGAGACCGCGCAGATATTGCGACCGGATGCGTTTTCCGTCGCTCAGCAAATGCCGATCAACAAGGCTTCACCGGATCAGATGAAAGGTGTGTCTTGTTTTCATGGAGCGGCGCAAATCATCACGCAGTGTGGTTCAAAACAAGCGAAGAACCTGACAACGCAGGATAAAGTCCTGACACGCGACAACGGGTTCCAGCCGGTGCTGTGGGTTGGCGTGATTGAGGCGAATGATGCAAAGCCAATGACGGTTGAACTGGCACCAGATGCGGTGATGGCGGGTAAGCCTGATCAAGCGGTTCGTGTCTCTGGTCGTCAGTGCGTTTTACTATCTTGCCCTGAGGTCCAATCACAGTTCGGATCAGCGGAGGTTCTGGCGCGGGCAGGAGACCTGCTACATTTGGATGGCATATCGCAGGTTGAGTGCGATGCGCCTTTTGTGGCCGTTCTGACCGAACAGCATGAATTGTTAAATGTCAGCGGTCTTTGGATGGATAGTCTTTTGCCTGACAGCGAGGCGCAAAGACATATTTCCAAAAATGACAAACGAACAATCGCAGATTTGCTACCTGAGCTTGGTACTTTGCCGATTAACCGCAGTTACCCATCCGCCCGCACGTTGCTGCGCGAGGAGTTTGCAAGGCAGTTCACACGCTGATTATTGACGTAAAGCGGGGCTTTCCAACGGCCGCACTTTGAGGCGGGTGATGCGGTTATCTGCACGTGCCACCACTTCAAAACGGAAGCCATGGAAGGCAAAAACCTGACCAACCACCGGAATGGTTTGCGCCTCGTGAATCACCAGACCCGCGATAGTATTGGCCTCATCATCCGGTAGGTTCCAATCGCTTGCACGGTTGAGGTCGCGAATGGTCATCGCGCCATCAATCAGGAACTGCCCGTCTTCGCTTTTGCTGATCTGGATATCAGACGCGGGATCAAACTCGTCTGTGATCTCACCCACAATTTCTTCCAGAATGTCCTCAAGGGTGATCAAACCACGCAAAGCACCGTATTCATCAACAACCAGCGCGAAGTGACTGCGGCGCTTTAGGAATTGCCGCATCTGGTCATCCAGCGATGTCGTGTCAGGCACAAAGTAAGGTTTCTTGGCAACCGCACCCAGATTCAGGCGGCCTGATGCATTTGAGGCAAAGCCTTCACTGGCAGAGTGCATCTCGCGCAGCAGGTCTTTCGCGTGAATGACGCCGATGATGTTTTCAGGATCGTCTTTGTAGACCGGCAGGCGCGTGTGGTTGCTTTCCAGACATTGGCTCACAATGTCGGCAGGCGCATCATCGGCGTTGATCATCTCAATGCCAGAGCGGTGCAGCATGATTTCTTCCACCGTGCGCTCGGAAAGGTCAAGCGCGCCAAGAATGCGGTCACGGTCCTCTTTTTCGACGATTCCTTCGCTATGGCCCAACTGGATGGCACCAGCGATTTCTTCACGTACAGCGAGGATGTGACTGTCAGGGTCAGCTTTCACGCCAAAGATGCGCAGCACGACACGTACGAGAAGACGCACGGCAGACACGACCGGCGCAAAGAGCGTGACCACAAGCTGAATGATCCCTGCCACGCGGGAGGCAGCGGTTTCGGGGGCGGTGATGGCGTAGGTCTTTGGCAGAACCTCAGCAAAGATCAGGACCAGCAGGGTCATGACCAAAGTTGCAAGCGCAACACCGCTTTCACCGAAGAGACGGGTGAAGAGGGCAGTGGCCAGCGATGTCGCGAGGATGTTCACCAGATTGTTGCCCAGCAAAACAGAACCGATCAGACGTTCATTGTCTTCGGTGATATTCAGGGCGCGCTGTGCGCCTTTGTTGCCTTTGTCCGCCTGGCTGCGCAGCTTGCCGCGGCTTGCGGCTGTCAACGCGGTTTCACTGCCTGAGAAAAAGGCAGAGAGCATCAGCAGCACGGCGATCGATCCGGCTGTGATCCAAAAGGCGGTGTCTAATGTCAGACTTGTGACTTCCATCAGGTGTTTTATCCTCTTATCTGATGGCGTTATGGGGCGCAGCGCGCGTGCATTCAAGGAAAAGCGATATGAAGATTCTGGACCTTGGCGTGTTAGACACACCGCTTTTGCTGTTTGGCGGGCCGTATTCAAACCTGCAAGCCAGCGAAGCGCTGCTGGAATTCGCGCGTCAAGAGGGTTTTGCGCCGACAAATGTGATCTGCACCGGCGACCTCGTGGCCTATTGCGCACAGCCGGCTGAAACAATCAAACTGTTTCGTGATTTTGGTGGGCCCATCTTGGCTGGCAATTGCGAAAAGCAACTTGCGGCAAACGCTTTGGATTGTGGTTGTGGTTTTGAGGACGGAACGGCCTGCGATCTTTTGTCAGCGGGGTGGTATGCGCACGCGAACCAGCAGGTTGGGGCAGAAGATCGGCGATGGATGGCTGAACTGCCTGATCTGATGCGATTTGAGCATGTGGGTAAAACCTACGGCGTCGTGCATGGCGGTGCGACGGCGATCAATCGATTTCTGTGGCAGATGTCACCTGATTCCGAATTTCAGGAAGAATTTGAGCTGCTGAGCGAACTTTTAGGGGACGTCGATACTGTGGTCTCAGGACATTCCGGCATCGCTTTCGAGCGCCAAGTGGCTGGAAAGACATGGATAAATGCGGGTGCCATTGGGCTGCCACGCAATGATGGGCAACGAAGCACAGAGTTTGTGACGCTGACAGACGGTGCCGTGAACTTTCATTGTCTGCAGTACAACTCTGCAGAGGCGTACACACAAATGAATGCAGCCGGGCTCACACAGGGTTATCACCAGACATTAAAGACCGGCTACTGGCCTTCAGAAGATGTGCTGCCACCTGAAATGCGTCGGAACGCGATCCCTTAAGCCTTGCTCAAGGGGTGGTTCTCCAAGACCAGCTCTTTCAAGCGTTCATCCAATACGTGAGTATAGATTTCCGTCGTCGCGACATCTGCGTGGCCCAGCAAAGTCTGGATAGATCGCAGATCTGCGCCATTGGCCAGCAAATGGGTTGCGAAAGCGTGCCGCAGCGTGTGTGGTGTGACTTTGTCTGGGTCCACACCGCCCGACGTGGCAAATTCTTTGATCAGAGCGTAAAACCGGTGGCGCGTGAGGTGCCCCAATTTTCCCCGGCTTGGGAAGAGGTATTGCGAAGCAGATTTCCCGCTGGCTACGGCCTCTTCTTCTAAAGAATCTCTGAGCTTCAACCAGGCCGCCAAAGCCGTGCGAGCGGGGGAACTCAAAGGGACCATACGTTCCTTCCCGCCTTTGCCTTTGATCAGCAGCATCCGGGGGTCACCCCGTGTGGCGGAAACAGGCATCGATACAAGTTCGGACACACGCATACCGGTCGCATATAGCAGTTCCATAAGGCAGATATTGCGGGTTCTGTCCTTGCGATTGCGCCCAGAAAGGCGCGCTGCTTCAATCAGCTTATCGACTTCGGCAGTATCCAAAGTTTTTGGTAAGCGCTTATCGAGCCCCGGTCCTTTGACCTGGATGGCTGGATTGGTCTCGCGCCAGCCTTCTTCAAAGGCGAACCGGAAGAGCTGTTTGATGGCTGAGAGGCGACGCGCACGGGTGGATTTCGCCAATCCCTGTGAATCGCAATAAACCATATAATCTTCGACATCTTCGCGCGTGACTTCCTCAAAGGTCAGCTCACGCTGGTCCACCCAATCTGCAAACCCTTTCAGGTCGCGCGCATAGGCCATTTGGGTGTTGTTTGATGCGCCAAATTCGGCTGCTTGAGCCTCAAGATAAGTGGCAATCCACTGTGTATTACTCATTAATAACCACGCTCCAAAAGAAGAACTTGTAATGCCGCCTGTCGCGCTGTGTCTTCCAGCCCGATGGCTCTAAATGTTGCCAAAGCGTTTGTTAAGGCGGGCAAATCCCCCGCGGCACCTTGTTGAAATGACTTCATGGCTAGAAGGATTACTTCACCTAGCTGGCCACGTGCAAGTCGGTTTGACCAAACTTGTGGCACGCCGGCGCCATGAAAAGCATTTGCAATCGCCAAATCTGTTGGATTGGCTGGCCGACGTGGGGGCTGTCCTTCGGCAACGCCTGCCAGGAAGTCTTTTGTGCCTTGGCGTGCAGCGGTTTCATAAGACGGGGACAGCAGGCGGATTTCACGCGCCAAAGTGCCAGCCACTGACTTGGCTGGAACGTCTTTCAATGCATCGCTGTAGTATTGTGCAAAAACCACTTCAAGCCGCGCATCTTTCATTGCCGTCCAAGCCGAAGGGAGCGTGGACGCAATTTTGGCCGTGTCTTCAGATGCGATTGCAGTTTCGAATGATTGGATCGCGGCAACCCGATCCCAAATTGTGCCGGAAGCAGCGGGCTTTTTGCCAAGATAATGACCAAAGAGTCGATTGGCTGGAAGGGCACCCACACGCGCGAGGCGCTCGGCAGCTTCTAGTTGTGTCTTCCAGCCGATATTGTCACGCAAATCCGCATGCGCGTAAGCGCGCGGAAGCGAGCGCGTAGGGAAGGATTCCCCAATTGATTCCATTAGGCGGAATTGCAGTGGGTCGGGCTCAGTCACCGGGATCAGAAGCGGTTCACCTTCAAAGAGTTCAGGATCCAAGAAGCGCACTAGCAACTGATCTTCTGCCTCGCTCACGAGGTTAAGCAGGTTTGCCGAGTTCAATGTGATGACCGCATCATCCCAATCGCCATTGCGGGCCTGACAGAAGACACGCGCCGCATAGTTCGGAGCCAGCCGGGCTGAGGCGCGCAGCATATCGCAGGCGCGCTGTTCCTGTCCGATCAACAGCGACACATCAAACCAGCGCTGAAACAGATCCGCGCGATCAGGATTGGCGCGTTCAATCAACGCATAAGCCTGCTCAATCGCGCCCAGCGCCATCAGTTTGTCGATCCGCGCCAAAAGCAGTTTATCGTTTCCCTGGGCATCCTTTGGAGGGTTCGCTTCTGCGAGCAGAAGCGTATACATCAACGCTTGGATCGCAGGCAGGCTTTCTTCCGGCATGTCCGTGACCAGGTCAGCCAAGTCCATAGATCGGCTGTTTTCCCAAAGAGAATTTGGCAGGCCCGTGACCTTGCCTGGCAACAGCCCAACAGCGTCGCGCCCACTGCTGCCCAGTTGTGAAACGCTGACATCAGGTGTGCCACCTTCGTTGGCCACAGGAGGCTCCTGGGCAATGTCGATGGTGACCGTCGGTGTCTGGGTCAGCCAGTTGATGGCAGACAAAGGCTCCGCATCCTGCGCCACTGCAGGAGCTGTGGTACAGGTCAATACGAATAGGACTGCGGTGAGCCTATTGGACATCCAGCGGTACCGACTCGCGAATCTCTGTTTGTGGAGCAGAAAAATCCGCACCAAAAATTGGCCCCAAATACGCGAAGCCCACAAGGCCAATGGCCAAGAGTACAATAAGGAAAAACAGTGCTCTGATGAGCTTGCCCATATGCTTCCCCAGTTTTTGCCTGTCGTTTTCTACTTTATAACTGGCCTTTTCGTTAATATCACGTCATTCAATGCCAAATGGCGGATTTTGGCCGGAAAATCGGCCCGACGCCCCGAATACTTGGGCAGTTGGATATGAAACTTAAGAAAACAGTCGTCATGGTAGGGATGATGGGCGCCGGCAAAACTGCCGTTGGTCGTGCTCTTGCCGCGAAAATTGGGGCTCCGTTTCTGGATTCTGATGCGGAAATCGTGAAAGCCGCCAATATGTCGATCGCTGAAATCTTTGAGCGTGATGGTGAGGCTTTCTTCCGCACCAAAGAAACTCAAGTCATCGATCGGCTGCTGGATGAGGAACGGGGCATTCTTTCCACCGGCGGCGGGGCGTTTCTTGCAGCTGGAAATCGCGCATTGATTGCTGAAAAGGGTGTTGCGGTTTGGCTGGACGCTGATCTGGAACTGCTTTGGCAACGCGTGAAACATAAAGATACGCGCCCCTTGTTGCGCACGTCCAACCCGCGTCAAACCTTGGGCGACATCTATGACGCGCGCGTTCCGGTCTATTCAAAAGCCGAGCTGTCGGTGAAAGCGGATGCAAAATACTCAATCGAAGACATGGCGGATCGCGTCCTTGAGGCGCTTTTGACCCGTCCTGACGTGCTGGAGGCTTAAGGCATGGAAACCGTTCATGTTGGCTTGGGCGATCGTGCCTATGATATTCACATTGGTCAGGCGCTGCTCGCGCGTGCCGGAGAGCTGATCAGGCAGATTTCAGATCGCAAGCGCATGATGATCGTGACCGAGGCAAACGTCGCGAAATTGCATTTGCAGGCGTTGCAAGATGGTCTGGCGGCGGAAGGCATTGAAAGCGATGCTTTGATCCTGCCTGCAGGTGAAGGTACCAAAAGCTGGCCCTATTATGAGCAAACCGTTGAATGGTTGCTGGCCCAAAAGGTCGAGCGCAAGGACTTTGTGATCGCCTTGGGTGGCGGCGTGATCGGTGATCTCACAGGTTTTGCTGCGGCCACCATGCGCCGCGGTGTTGGTTTCGTGCAAATCCCAACCTCACTGTTGGCGCAGGTTGATAGCTCTGTCGGCGGCAAAACGGGTATCAACGCGCCACAGGGTAAAAACCTGATCGGCGCTTTTCATCAGCCTTCCCTCGTACTCGCTGACGTCGATGTTCTGGGTACCATGACATCGCGTGATTTCCTGTCTGGCTATGGTGAGGTTGTGAAATATGGTCTGCTTGGGGATGCAAACTTCTTTGAGTGGCTTGAGGTCAACGGCCCCAAGCTTGCTGCCGGCGACATAGATGCGCGCATTGCAGCAGTGAAACGTTCCTGTGAGATGAAAGCCGATATCGTTGAGCGGGACGAGACAGAGCAGGGGGATCGCGCTTTGTTGAACCTCGGCCATACGTTCTGCCACGCGCTGGAAGCCGCCACTGGCTACGGAGATCGATTGCTGCACGGAGAAGGCGTGGCCATTGGCTGTGCTCTGGCGTTTGAGCTTTCTTCTCGACTAGGCCTCTGCAGTCAGGAAGACCCTAGCCGGGTGCGTGCGCATCTCAAGGCAATGGGTATGAAGGTTGATCTTGCTGACATCGATGGTGATTTGCCATCTGCGGAACAGCTGGTGGATTTGATGGGGCAGGATAAAAAAGTCGTGGACGGACAGCTGCGCTTTATTCTCGCGCGTGGCATCGGCAATGCCTTTGTGACAGCTGATGTGCCGCGTGAAGCGGTTTTGACTGTACTTAAGGACGGTCTTCCTCAATAGATTTTGAAAGCGTCGTGCATCGGTGACAAATCGTCGTTTACACCGATGCTCGCAGGCTGATCATCTGGCGTTATAAACCCGTAACGTTTGAGGAGTTCGCGTGAATACAGAGGCCCTCTCTCAAAACATTTGGCGTGGCGTGATCCTAATCATCGCCACCGCTTTGCTGATTTCTTTGCAGGACGTCACCTTCAAGCTGTTCAGCGGAAATATGTCACTGTGGCAGGTGTTTGCGCTGCGCGGAATCCTCGCATTGCCGCTTCTGATGTTCCTAGCGCGCACTCGCGGACAGTTGCTGCGTGTTTTGACAGAGGCCTATTCAGGATGGGCGTTGGTGCGCACGCTCTGCATGACTTGCGCCTTTGTGTCTTACTATGCCGCTCTTCCATTTATCAGCCTGTCAACGGCCGGGGCGGGTATTTACCTTGCACCAATTTTTGTCGCGGTCCTGTCAGCCTTTGTCATCGGTGAACGTGTGCATCGCTGGGGTTGGCTTGGCGTCGTCCTGGGTTTTGTAGGGGTGATCGTCCTATTACGCCCGGGCTCAGACGCCTTCACGTCATTTGCTTTAATCCCGGTTGCGAGCGCGGTGTTTTACGCTTTGGCGATCATCGTCACCCGGACGCGCTGCGAAGGGGTCTCTGCGGAAGCCCTTGCGCTTTCATTCAACGCATCTCTAATGATGGCTGGGTTTTTGGGAAGTATCATCCTGCTTGTCTGGGCGCCGACTGGCGGTATCTTTGAAGAATTCCCTTTCCTTTTTGGATCCTGGTCTTCAGTCGAACTCTCTGACTGGGCGGTCTTGCTGGGGCTGGCGGGGTTTGCTGCCATGATTGGCGTCATGTTGGCGAAAGCCTATCAAAGCGCACCACCGGCCACGATTGCCACGTTCGAATACAGCTACATCGTCTTTGTCGCGATCTGGGACATTGTCTTTTTTGGCGTGGCTCCGACAGCGATGTCAGTCGCGGGCATTGCGATGATCATCGGGGCAGGGGTTCTGGTGATGCGACGCTAGGGTATGCTGGTTCTTCGGCCCTATTCAATCACTCTGCTTGGGCAGATTGGACAGAAGTTCTGAGACATCCTGATCAGTGATCAGATGGAGCGCTGTTTTCTGAGCTTTCGCCAGTTCATAGAATTTCTGGCATCCGTGGCGGGCTGATTTGCGCGTGTCCCATATCCATTTCATGAATTCAAAACTGAATTGCTCTGGGCAGCCTTCGGGCAAGTCTGGTCGGGTCTTCCCATAGTCGGACATCGTGCGCCAGATCACGCGGCGAAACCGTTTGCCAAGTGGAACATCGAGCCAGATCAATGTGTCACAGCGCGTGAGGCGATCAGGCCAAGTGGTCGAATGGCCGCCTTCAAATATCCACGCGTCTTTGGCATGGACCTCCAGACATAGTCGGGTCTTTTCTTCTAGCGAGCGTTCCTGCCAGCCGGACATCCAATGTATCATGTCGATATGATAGACAGGTAGGCCGGTTCGCTCGCCCAGCGCACGGGCGAGGGTTGACTTGCCAGATCCCGGTTGTCCGATGATCATTACGCGCTTCATGAAACAAACTACAGCTTGAAAAGAAAACCCCGCCGAAGCGGAGTTTGTTGAATAATTTTAGTGTCTTAGAACGGGATTTCGTCGTCCAGATCGCGGCTGCCACCGCCGCCACCTTGCTGGCCGCCGCCGCCAAAGCCACCGCCTTGGCCACCACCGCTGTCATAACCACCGCCATAGCCGCCACCTTGGCCGCCGCCAGCGCCACCACCGTAGCCGCCGCCACCGCCGCCTTCACCGCGGCCGTCAAGCATTGTCAGCGTAGAGCCAAAGCCCTGCAGCACAACTTCGGTACTGTAACGATCCTGGCCGGATTGGTCCTGCCATTTGCGGGTTTGCAGCTGGCCTTCGATGTAAACTTTGGAGCCTTTGCGCAGATATTGCTCGCAAACACGCACCAGCCCTTCGCTAAATACAGCAACCGAATGCCATTCCGTTTTTTCGCGGCGTTCGCCGGTGTTGCGGTCTTTCCATGTCTCGGATGTCGCAATACGCAGGTTGCAGACTTTGCCGCCGTTTTGGAAGCTGCGCACCTCTGGGTCGCGCCCCAAATTGCCAATCAACATGACTTTGTTCAATGATCCGGCCATCGACCTACCCCCTGAATCAGATATTCATTTCGGGCCAACATACACCACCCTGAGGGCGGGAAGGGAAGCGATAATTTGCCCGCTGCCACAACCCAGAAAACCCGCAAGCCTTTAAAACTTTCTGAACATTGTTATATTTCGCCGGAACGAACGTGGGATGAGGGCAATGAATAAGTTAATCGCAGCCGTGACGGCTGGTCTTATCGCGCTTCCTGCGGGAGGCTTTGCTGGCGAAATCATTGGCAGCAAATCACGCACAAAACTTTTCAAAAGCCAGACCAGTATCCTCGATACCCGTGCAAAGGAGCAATACAACAGCGCTGTTCGCCTAGAGCCACAGCGCGTGATCACTCCGACGAAATGGGGCGATGGCCAATACAAAGGCAAGTATCGCGGTCCATACCTTGATATGGCGCGCAATGCGGCTGTGAAATACGGGGTGCCGGTTGATCTATTCCTAAAGCTTGTTCAGCAGGAAAGCGGCTGGAACGCCTCCGCGCGGTCTCACAAAGGTGCGATGGGGCTGGCGCAGCTTATGCCTGGAACCGCCCGGTATTTGGGAGTGAACCCAAATGTGCCACAGGAAAATCTGGAAGGTGGCGCGAAATATCTGGCTGAACAGTATCGTGAGTTCCGGTCTTGGCGTTTGGCCTTGGCGGCTTATAATGCAGGGCCAGAGGCTGTGAAGAAATACGGCGGCGTGCCGCCCTACAAAGAAACCCAGAACTACGTTCGCATTATCTGGGGAAGCTGACCCCAATTTTACTTGCCTTCTGCGCAGCGTCACGCAAACGGCTTGGCGTCATGCCGCAATGCTGCTGAATGAAGCGGGTGAAATAAGCTGCACTGCCAAATCCCAACTGTTCTGAGATTGCTTTGAAAGATGCATCACTGTTCGCAAGACGCATCCGCGCCTCATGTACTAATGATTGAACGAGAATATCGGCCGCTGTGATCCCTGCAGTTTGCTTGCAAACGCGGGTGAGATGCGTGGGTGTCACGCCAAGCAGGTCTGCGAGGTCTGCCATTGACTGGCCGCTTCCGACATTCCGTGCCGCAAGATCACAGAACCGACGGACGAGTTTTTGGGCGGCTTTGGGTTTCGCCGGGGTTTCCTGATTTTCGATCTGTCGCCTCAACCAGATGCCCAGCAAAGCAGATTGCGCGGCCAGGGCGTCCTGTAGAAAAGGGCGGTCCTGTTGGATTTCGCGGCGCATGTCTTCTATCAGACCAGTGAGCTCACTTTGGCTCAATCCGTCCTGAATGCGCAGAAGCTGTTCGGTTTTTGGGAAGGCAAAGGCGAGATCGACGGGCACAGATACTGCCTGTCCTAGGGTTTGTCGCCCAAATTCGACCGCCCAGAGGTGCGTGGGCGGAATATAAACTGCATTATTGGCACTAAATCCGCGGCGTTGCCCATGCATATGAATGACGCCTTGGCCTCGCGTCACCCAAAGGAGCAACCCGCCTTGTTGCACATGCACAAGACCTCTGAGCCACGGCTCATTCTGCCCAAACTGGGCCAGTGTCATGACATCGACAGCCTGCATGGTGACTGTGGTCGCGCTCCCGGTTGCGTTATTTCTGCTAGGTGTTAGCGCTTGATTTGCGGCGAGTCACCATAAAAT
This sequence comes from Cognatishimia activa, assembly GCF_026016445.1. Taxonomy (NCBI): domain Bacteria; kingdom Pseudomonadati; phylum Pseudomonadota; class Alphaproteobacteria; order Rhodobacterales; family Paracoccaceae; genus Cognatishimia; species Cognatishimia activa. Next base: position 982,294 of record NZ_CP096147.1, read on the forward strand.
GTCCGAATAGTATCATTCTGATCATTTCGAGACAGGGAGGCTGACCTTCTGCCAGTCCTTCATGCGGGACCGGAACCATGTGCGCTGGCGTTTCGCGTATTGACGGGTCGAAATAGTCGCCAATTCGCGTGCCTCATCCAATGTGGTTTCGCCCTTGAGATAGGCGATCAATTCAGGCGCACCGATGGCTTTAGAGCTTGGTAATGCCGGGTCCCAATCTGGTAGATTTGCCTCAGCTTCCTCCAAGGCACCTTGTTCAAGCATCAAATCAAACCGTCGCGCGATACGCTCGTTCAGCCAGTCTTTGTCGGCATCCATGACGAAGGCCGCGGAATTTTCCAAAGGCAGAATTGGCGGAGGCGTTTGATCCTGCCAGTGCCAGATCGGTTTTCCAGTCGCCGTCATCACTTCCCAAGCGCGCTGCACTCGCATAGGGTTTAAAACATCGATGCGGCGTAAAGTTTCTTCGTCAAGTTCATCGCGCAGTGCCTCAAACCCTTCTTGAGCAACGCGGACATTTGCAGCTTCGCGCAGATCAGCAGGCGTAGCTGGAATGTTAGCCAGACCCTCTGTAAGGGCAGTGAAATAAAGCCCCGTGCCACCTACGATGATTGGGCGTTCATCACTTTCGAGGAAGGGGGCAACATCCTTCAGCCAATGCCCAACAGAATACTCTTGTTTACGGCTGATATGGCCATAGAACACGTGTTTTGCTTGGGCTTCGTCTTCAGCTGGAGGGCGTGCTGAGAGCACACGCCAGTTTTCATACACCTGTAAAGCATCGGCATTCACAATCACGCCGCCCTGCGCTGCGACAATGTCCAACGCGAGCGCACTTTTGCCGCTGGCGGTTGGTCCCGCGATCAGCACAGGTTGATCTGGTAAAAGGGCGTTTAGGTCGATCATTCACAATATTCCGCGTTTTTTCGGCCAAGTCGCCCCAAGATGTGACTTCTCGGATTGAACATGTCCGCAAATTCAGACATCTTGCGCGCAATTTACATGCCAGCGTAGACGGAGTGCAACATGGCCGATTCATCCCCCGAAACGGACACCAAATATAACCGCGTCATGTTGAAAATATCGGGGGAGGCGCTGATGGGAGATCAGGGCTTTGGTCTACACCCGCCGACAGTTCAACGCATCGCACAGGAAATCAAATCCGTGCACGATCTGGGTGTTGAGATTTGTCTGGTGATTGGCGGTGGGAATATATTCCGCGGTCTTTCTGGTTCTGCACAGGGTATGGAACGCACCACTGCGGACTATATGGGGATGCTGGCAACCGTCATGAACGCGCTTGGTATGCAGTCCGCACTAGAAGAAGTCGGTGTCTTCACCCGGGTGATTTCTGCGATCCGTATGGACGAGGTTGCTGAGCCATACATTCGTCGCCGCGCTGTGCGTCACCTTGAGAAGAAACGGGTTTGTATCTTTGCTGCCGGTACAGGTAACCCCTATTTTACAACCGACACAGCCGCGACTTTGCGCGCGAACGAGATGGCTTGTGAGGCGATCTTTATGGGGAAAAATGGTGTGGACGGAGTCTACGACAAAGATCCTAAGGAACACGCAGATGCAGTGCGCTATGACGAAGTCAGCTACGACGACGTACTGGCCAAACGCCTGAAGGTGATGGATGCCTCTGCAATTGCCTTGGCGCGCGACAATAACCTGCCTCTGATTGTCTTCGGTCTTGATGAACCGGGCGGCTTCAAAGGTATCCTAGCGGGCGAGGGGACCTATACAAAGGTCCAGTAACCCCGTTAAGGTAATAAAAACAAACGCGGGTTAAGCCCGACTAAAGTAGAGCAAAACGCCATGTCCGAAGATTTTGAACTTGATACCGATGACCTGACCCGCCGCATGGAAGGCGCAATGGGCAATCTGAGAACGGAATTTGCATCCCTGCGAACTGGCCGGGCGTCCGCTTCAATGCTGGAGCCTGTGCAGGTTGAAGCCTACGGCTCCATGACACCCATCAATCAGGTCGGCACCGTGAACGTGCCAGAGCCACGCATGGTGACAATCAACGTCTGGGATAAAGCGCTGGTTGGCAAAGTTGAAAAAGCCATCCGAGAGTCTGGTCTGGGCATCAACCCACAGCTCAACGGCACAATCATCATGCTGCCGATTCCTGAGCTGAACGAAGAGCGTCGCCGCGAACTCGGCAAAGTCGCGGGTCAATACGCGGAAAGCGCGCGGGTTTCGATCCGCAACGTGCGTCGCGATGGCATGGACCAGATCAAGAAAGCAAAAAACGACGGCATGTCTGAAGATGACCAGAAACTCTGGGAATCCGAGATGCAGGAAATGACCGACGACTACATCAAGAAAGTTGATGAGGCGCTGGAAGTGAAACAAGCTGAGATCATGCAGGTCTGAGGCAAAGGGTACGAGTATGGCCACTGAAGAACCCCACGCGGGCCCACGTCACGTGGCCATTATCATGGACGGTAATGGTCGTTGGGCACAGGCCAAAGGGCGGCCACGTTTGTTTGGCCACCACGCCGGTGCAAAGCGAGTGAAAGAGATCGTTCGGGCGTGTAAACCACTGGGCGTGAAGTACCTGACCATTTTTGCTTTCTCGACTGAGAATTGGAAACGCACGCAAAGTGAAGTGTCAGGCCTGATGAGCCTCTTTCGTCAATATATCCGCCGTGAAACTCGCGGGTTGATTGATGAGGGCGTGTGCGTGCGCTTTATTGGCGACCGTGTGCGGCTGGACCCAAAACTCGTCAAGCTGATGGATGAGCTCGAAGAATCCACTGCAGGCAACGATGTGGTGAACCTTACTATCGCGATTAACTACGGTGGTCGGGATGAGGTCGCACGGGCGACCAGACGGCTGGCCAAGGATGTGGCCGACGGTAAGCTCTCGCCTGATGAGGTGAATGAAGAAACACTGCCAAAGTACTTGGATACAAGAGTTTTGCCAGATCCTGATCTGGTCATTCGCACAAGCGGTGAAGCACGAATTTCGAACTTCCTGCTGTGGCAGTCAGCCTACGCTGAATATGAATTTGTGAACACGCTCTGGCCAGATTTCTCAGATGAAGAGTTCCAGAAAGTTGTAGGTTCCTTTGGTAAACGCAAGCGTCGTTTCGGGGCCGTGCCTGCATGAGTTCAGGCGGGAAATGGGCCGATCTTCAGGCGCGGGTTCTGTCGGCAGTCGTGATGCTGGCGGTCGGATTGTTCGGGCTCTGGCAAGGCGGACCGATCTTTCACTTTCTCGTGGCAGCAGTTTTGGCTGGCATGATTTGGGAATTGACTCGAATGGCGCCCACAAAGAGCGCCTCTTGGCCTGCACAAATGGGCTTTCTGGTCTTTGCGGCCTTCATGGCCCTCCTGTTTGTCCCGCCCGCTTTCTTTATGCCACTTGTTCTGGCTCCGGCCCTTGTAGGTATCAGCGGGCTAACGACTGACAGCTTAAGATACGCCCTTTATTCCGGGGGGCTTCTGCTTGCCTGTTTCGGACTCATTGTGTTGCGAGAGTTTCATGGGGTGGAATGGGTGCTTTGGCTCATATTCCTAGTCGTGGCTACGGATGTCGCTGGCTACTTTGCAGGCAAGCTCATTGGCGGCCCCAAGTTCTGGCCTTCGCTGAGCCCTAAAAAAACATGGGCGGGCACCTCTGCCGGTTGGGTCGCTGCATTCTTCGTGGGATTGATCTTTGGCGGCGTGATGCTTGGAGTGATCAGTATGATCATCTCTTTCGCAAGCCAGCTAGGGGACATTTCCGAAAGCGCGATCAAACGCCGAGCGGGGGTCAAGGACAGTAGCAATCTCATCCCTGGTCATGGGGGGCTACTGGATCGTTTTGATGGTTTGATGGCGGCAGCGCTTGTGGTTCTTATGATCTCGGCCACGATCGGTCTGCCGCATTAAGGTTCCGAAGCCAATCCAGCCCAGATTTCTTGAAATCGCCACAGTTATCCACAAAAGACTAAGCCTAACGGACGCCACGATTGGGTGAGCCCCGTTGCGATGACCGCAATAGCGCCTTAAATGATTGGCAAATGATAATACGCGTCTTTGGCGCAATCGAGCATACAACAGGACCATAAAGGGTACGCGACTTTGGATCTTTCATCTCTTCTTCCAAGCTTTCAGAGCGGTGCTCTGACCATCGTAGCCTTTATCGTTGCGCTTTCTGTGATCGTCGCGATCCATGAATATGGCCACTGTATCGTTGGCCGCTGGTCAGGCATCCATGCCGAGGTGTTCTCTCTGGGGTTCGGGCCGGTGCTGTACTCGCGGTACGACAAGCGCGGAACCAAATGGCAGATCGCTGCCATCCCAATGGGTGGCTATGTGCGCTTCAAGGGGGATGCAAACGCAGCCTCCGGCAAAGACGGCGAGACGATGTCGACCCTCAGCGAGAAAGAACTGCGATCCACCATGCATGGAGCCCCTCTTTGGGCGCGGTCAGCAACCGTCGCGGCAGGGCCCCTGTTTAACTTCGCGCTCTCGATCCTGATTTTCACCGCTGTCATCCTGTCCCAAGGGGTCGTCGGCGATAAGCTGATCGTGGGCGAGCTGCGTAATCTGCCTAACCAAAACTATACGCTGCAAGAAGGTGATGTGGTCTTGGAAATTCATGGCGCGGCCTTCCCAATCGATGCTGACAGCGCGACTTCCGATGCCTTTGTTGATGGTCTGCCAACCCAGCCAGTGCTGGATTATCTGGTTGTCCGCGATGGGGACGAGCAACTGGTCACAGGCCCACATCTGTATCCGCCTTATGTCACCCATGTGGCACCGCAAAGCGCTGCCTATGCGACAGGTTTGAAAGAAGGTGATGTGATCACCGGAGTTGATGGCACGCCGATACATGTGTTCAGGGAACTCAAGACTGCTGTAGAGTCCTCTGATGGCGCGACGCTCGCGCTCGACGTGTGGCGCGATGGGGTTGTTGATCAATTCGATCTTACACCAAAACGCGTTGACGAACCTCTGCCCGAGGGCGGTTTCCATACGCAATGGCGTATTGGTATTGGCGGAGGTCTGGCCTTCCAGCCTGCAACTGAACCTGCAGGTTTGGGAACAGCCCTCAGTGTGGCCGTGTCTCGTACAGGCGATATCATCCAAGGGTCTCTGTCTGGCCTCTATCACATGGTCACTGGGGCGATCAGCAGCTGCAACCTTTCCGGCCCAATTGGCATTGCGCAGGTGTCTGGTGCTATGGCGAGCCAAGGCTCTGGTGATTTCATTCGCTTCATTGCGGTTTTGTCGACCGCCATTGGCCTGCTTAATCTTTTCCCAATCCCGGTTTTGGATGGGGGCCATTTGGTATTTTACGCCTATGAAGCGGTCACGCGCCGGAAACCAAATGACAATGTGGTTCGCGTTATGATGACCTTTGGTCTTATGATCATCATTGCGCTTATGGTGTTTGGGGTCAGTAACGATCTTTTCTGCCCGTAAATTCTGACGATTAACCCTAAAAATCGTTTGTTGCCCTAATGTTGCCCAATTGCTGGTAGATACTCCCTGCAAAGAGGCAATTAAGCAGCGGAGCGACGCATGCAAACGATTCAAAACGGTTACCGCGCCATGAACGTGCTGTGGAATGTGAACTGGGAACGCGTGATGTTTCCGGCGGCAATTTTGCTGTCTTTGGGCATTGCAGCTCAGCTGGGCAGCATGGGCTTTTTTTGGCACTGATTGCTGATTTATTTCAGACCGTAACAACTTGAAATTATTAGCCACGCGTTCTTGCCGATCGCGTGGTTTGTGCTTTTGACATTAAGCCATATTCCCGGTACTCACGATGCCACTGGGATGTCTGACAGGAATTGGGTTAATGAGCGAGCAAGCAGGGGGCGTAAGCCGCCGTCGCAACCATAAAAAAGGGTTGCTACGCAGGACAACATTTGCATTTTCCGTAGTATTATCAATGGGTTTATTGGCTTCGCCTGAATTGGCTGAGGCGCAGAGCTACCGTTTTACGACGCTCGCCATTGAAGGGAACAACCGTATCGAGGACGCTGCCATCGCCTCTTATGCGGGAATCGCGCGGGGCCAAGTGGTCTCTGGTGGCGATTTAAACGATGCATATCAACGCATTTTGGGCAGCGGGTTGTTTGAATCCGTTGAATTGACACCGGCAGGCAATCGTCTGGTCATTCGCGTCGTCGAGTTTCCTACGATCAACGTGGTGCGCTTTGAGGGTAACCGTCGTCTCAAGGATGATGTGTTGGAAGCCGTGGTGGAGTCCCAGTCCCGCCGTGTGCTGAACCCAGCGACCGCAGAGCGAGATGCTGATGCCATCGCTGATGCCTATGCGCAAAGCGGACGTATTGCGGCCCGCGTGACCCCACGGATCATCCGCCGCTCGGAAAATCGCGCGGATTTGGTGTTTGAAATATTCGAAGGTTCGTTGGCTGAAATTGAACGCCTGAGCTTTGTTGGCAACCGGGTCTATTCAGATCGTCGCCTTCGCCGCGAACTGGATACGAAGCAAGCCGGTCTTCTGCGCGCTGTCGTGAAACGCGACACGCTGGTTGAGGACCGTATCGAGTTTGATAAACAGCTTCTGCGCGATTTCTATCAATCCCGCGGTTACGTCGATTTCCGTGTCACCGGTGTAAATGCCGAGCTTGCGCGTGAACGAGACGCATACTTCATCACATTTAATGTGGAAGAAGGTCAGCAGTTTACATTTGGTGAGATCACAGTCACTAGCGATTTGCCGGAAGTTGATGTCGAGACCTTCGAGAAGACGTTGAAGGTCCGCTCCGGCAAGACCTATTCTCCGCTCCATGTGGAGAGTGCTATCTCTCGAATGGAACGTGAGGCGACAAGGCAGGGCCTTGACTTTGTACGGGTTGAGCCTCGCATCAGCCGCAACGATCGTGACTTGTCGTTGGATGTCGAGTTCGCTCTGGTGCGTGGTCCGCGTGTCTTCGTTGAGCGGATTGACATTGAAGGCAACACAACGACATTGGATCGCGTTGTACGCCAACAGTTCAAAGTGGCCGAAGGTGACCCTTTCAACCCGCGTGAAATTCGTGACGCAGCAGAGCGTATTCGCGCACTCGGTTTCTTTTCAGCTTCTGATGTGAATGCACGACAGGGCTCAACACCTGATCAGGTGATCGTTGATGTGGATGTGGAAGAACAGCCCACCGGATCTTTGTCCTTTGGCGGTACCTATTCGACGGATTCTGGCTTTGGCTTGGTTGCTGGTTTTTCAGAGCGTAACTTCTTGGGTCGCGGCCAAACGCTCTCTGTGAATGTTTCAACATCCCCCGATGTGAATGACTATACACTGAGTTTTGTAGAACCAGCATTCCTTGGACGTGATGTCGCGCTTGGATTTGCTCTAAGTTATCAGGACAGCAACCAAAGCTCGGTTCGCTATACGAATACCACGGGTCAGTTCCAACCGTTCCTTGGCTTTTCACTCGGAGACCAAAGCCGTTTGCAGGTGCGCTATACCTATAGTGACGTAGATATGGTCGTGCCGACAGCTTCCGCTGTGGCTGGATCGATCATTGACACGGAAGCCGCGCGCGGTCGTCTGAATAGCAGCGAAGTGGGCTATACGTATACTTACGATAGCCGCATTGGTGGACTTAACCCCGATGCTAGTATTTTGCTTGAGTTTGGACAGGACTTTGCTGGTCCTGGTAGCGATGTTGAATACGTTAAGACAACAGCACGTGCGGTGGCTCAAACCAAAGTCTTGAATGGCGACGTTACATTGCGTGCGAGCCTGGAAGGCGGTGCGATTTATGCGCCTGACAACAATACGCGTGTTCATCAGCGCTTTGCCCTCGGCAGTCGCCAGTTCCGCGGGTTTGAGCCCTTTGGTATTGGTCCACGTGAAGTTTCTCTTGGTGATGGCGGCACCACCGTTAACGACGGTTTGGGTGGTAAATTCTTCGCAGTCGCGCGATTTGAAGCGGAATTCCCGCTCGGCTTGCCTGAGGAATACGGCATTTCAGGTGGTGTATTTTATGACGTTGGCTCGCTTTGGGGGACTGACGGTGCTGCTGGTGCGGGGACATTGCTCTATGATGACTTCACAGCCCGTCAAACAGTCGGTGTTTCGATATTCTGGGATACACCAATTGGTCCATTGCAGTTCAATTGGTCGAAAGCCTTGGACAAGCAGACATTTGACAGGGATCAGAGCTTTAACCTGACGATCAGGACAGAGTTCTAAGGTGACATCTGTACTGAAGGCCCTGATAATAACGATTGGCATGTGCCTCATGCCAATCGTCGCTGATGCGCAATCGCGAAGCCTTCCTGCGAGTTCCGTTCTAATTATTGATAGCGAAAGACTGTTTTTGGAGTCTGACTTCGGCAAACGAGTTGTGGCCGAGCAGCAAGCAGAAACGGCGCTTCTTGCCGCGGAATATCGACGCATTGAGGCAGAGCTATCCCAGGAGGAACTCGCGCTTACACAAAAGCGTCCTGATATGACACCTGAGGATTTCCGAAAGGTGGCTGACGCCTTTGATGAGCGCGTAGAAACCATACGCACAACGCAGGAACGACGCGAAGTTGAACTCGCTGCATGGGGAGAGCAAGAGCGTCAGAGGTTCATCCAATTGCTGAGACCAGTGTTTGAGACGGTTCTGAGCGAGAGAGGAGCCGTGGTTGTGATGGAGAAACGTACAGTGTTCGCATCTAGCAGCGCGCTTGATGTGACCCAGATTGTCCTTGAGCAGGCCAACCTGATGTTGGGCGATGGTGCCCAGCAAACCGAAGACAGTGAAACAAACGAAAACTAACGTGTTGCGGGTTCCCTTGCCCTGACGTCGAGCTGTTGTTAGGGACGGAAAGAGACCGCGAAAGAACAGCAGGAGCCAAAAATGAGCGAATCTTTGAAATCCGCCGACATCCATCTGATCCAACGGATAATCCCACATCGTTATCCTTTCCTGCTGGTAGACAAAGTGGTTGATATTGACGGCTACCAAACCGCGACCGGCATCAAGAATGTCACCATGAACGAGCCGCATTTTCAGGGCCATTTCCCGGGCAACCCGATTATGCCAGGTGTGACCATCATCGAAGCAATGGCGCAGACCGCAGCGATCATGGTGGGCACGGAACTTGGTATGGAAGACAAGAACATGCAGGTCTATTTCATGGCCATCGACAAGTGCAAATTCCGCCGCATGGTGGTGCCGGGCGATGTGCTGGAGATGAAACTGACAACTGTGCGTGGCAAGCCCGGCGGCAAGGTCTGGAAGTTCTCAGGTGTGGCGGAAGTTGAAGGTGAAATGGCCGCAGAGGCTGAATTCACCGCGATGATGGAATTGCCGAAGGCCTAAACGAATGGCAATTTCCCCCGAAGCTGAGGTCCATGTATCCGCGGTCATAGAAGATGGCGCAAGCATTGCTGCAGGCTGCAAAGTTGGCCCGTTCTGCGTTGTGGGACCCAAAGTCGTACTGCACGCGGGCGTCGAGCTCAAATCTCATGCCATCGTGATCGGTGATACTGAGATCGGTGAAGACAGTGTTGTTTTCAGCTTCGCCGTGATTGGAGAGATCCCGCAGGATCTGAAGTTCAAAGGTGAGGCGAGCAAGCTCGTCATCGGCAAGCGCAACCGTATCCGCGAACATGTGACGATGAACTGTGGCACCGAGGGCGGTGGCGGCTTGACCAAAATCGGAGACGATGGGCTCTTTATGGCCGGATGCCATGTTGCGCATGACGCACAAATCGGGGATCGGGTTATTCTGGTGAATTCGGTCGCCGTGGCGGGGCACTGTATCATTGAGGATGATGTGATTGTCGGCGGTCTGTCAGGTGTGCACCAGTTTGTTCGTATAGGCCGTGGCGCCATCATTGGCGCGGTTTGCATGGTGACAAACGACGTGATCCCGTATGGCCTCGTGCAGGGTCCTCGTGGGCAGCTTGATGGCTTGAACCTCGTGGGTCTGAAGCGCCGTGGTGTGCCGCGCGAGGATATCTCTGCCCTGCGCAAGGCGTTCCAAGAACTGGGCAACGGCGAAGGCTCTTTCCAGGAGAGAAGCAAGCGTGTTGGCGAAAACGCCGAGAGCGACTACGTCAAAGAAATCATTGATTTTGTACTGGGCGAAAGCGATCGCTCCTATCTGACGCCTCAATAATGGGGCGTCTTGCCATCATCTCGGCCAAGGGGCTGCTGCCAGTGGAACTGGCGCGCGCCGTGCCTGACGCTTTGATTGTCACGCTGAAAGGCGTAGCTCATGATCAAAGCGGACCAGTGCATGAACACCAGTTTGAAAAGCTTGGCGCGTTGTTTGTGGATTTGAAATCCGAAGGTGTAACTGAAGTTGTTTTTGCTGGGGCTATGTCGCGGCCAAAGCTAGATCCTGCGGACTTTGATGATTTCATGCAGGCCACTGCGCCGCGGCTGATGGCAGCCTTCGGTGCGGGGGATGATGCGCTGTTGCGTTTGGTTGTCTCTCTTTTTGAAGAAAATGGTCTCTCGGTTCGTGGTGCACATGAGATTTTGGAAATCACCGCCAAGACAGGTCTGATCGCAGGCCCTGCGCCGGATGAAACCGCGTTGAAAGATGCTCAACGAGGCACAGAGATTCTGTCGGTCATCTCTTCGCTAGACGTCGGGCAGGGTGCTGTTGTTGCTGGTGGGCTCTGCTTGGGAATTGAAACGCTTCAGGGCACCGATGCAATGTTGAGCTTTGTCGCTGAAACCCCAGAGCATCTGCGCCGCGCTAAGGGCGTTTTTGTCAAAGCCCCAAAGGCTGGCCAAGACCTGCGCGTTGATATGCCCGCCATCGGGCCTGACACCATCAGGAACGTTGCACAGGCGGGCCTCGCCGGTGTTGCGCTTGCTGCGGGTCGGGTTTTGGTGCTGGATCGCGAGGTATCGCTTAAACTTGCTGAGGATCTGGGCGTCTTTATCTACGGATTGGAGGACCTTTAAATGAAGGTCTATTTGATCGCTGGTGAGCTGTCTGGCGATAAACTTGGGGCCTCTCTGATGCAGGGGCTGAAGGCGCTTTATCAGGGCGATCTGGAGTTTCATGGTGTCGGTGGCCCATTGATGGAGGCCGAGGGACTGTGCAGTCAATTCCCGATGCAAGAGCTTTCTGTGATGGGCATTGCAGAGGTTCTGCCGAAATACTTCCATTTGAAACGCCGCATCAAGGAATGCGCTGAGGCCGTTGCAAGTTTGCAGCCCGAAGTGATGATCACCATTGATAGCCCGGATTTCTGTCTTCGCGTGGCGAAGCTAGTGAAGGCAGCAAGCGATATACGCACGGTGCACTACGTGGCCCCATCAGTTTGGGCTTGGCGTCCCGGACGCGCTGACAAGATGGCCAAGCACATCGACCAGGTGCTCGCCCTTTTGCCGTTTGAGCCGCCCTACATGGAAGCCGCAGGCATGCGGTGTGATTTCGTTGGCCATCCGGTCGTATCAGAACCAGTGGCGACAGTGGATGAGGCGATGGATTTTCGCGCAGTACATGGGATTGAAGAGGCTCCGCTGGCTTTGATCCTACCGGGAAGCCGCAAAAGCGAAGTCTCGCGCCTGCTGCCGATCTTTTTGCCTGCCATCGAGGCTCTGCAATCTGCGCGACCTGATCTGCGCTTTGTGCTGCCAACAACTGGCCCCGTGGCAGAGATGGTCAAAGAACAGGTTGCGGCTATGGCCCATCCGCCGGTGATCCTTGATCCAACCGGTCAGGACATCGAGGACTTCGCAGCCAAGAAACGCGCGGCTTTCAAAGCTGCTGACGTGGCGCTTGCCGCATCGGGGACGGTGTCTCTGGAACTCGCGGCTTCCGAAACGCCAATGGTCATTGCCTATGACGTCAGCCCGATCAGCCGCATGATTTTCAAACGGATGCTCAAGATCGACACGGTGACCTTGGCGAACCTGATCACAGATACTCGGATCATCCCGGAGCATCTTGCTGAGAATTGTACTGTTGAGAACATCGTGCCGAGTGTCCTGAGTGTCCTGGACGCACCTGATGCGCAGCTGAAGGTCGTACGAGATACGATGGTTAAGCTTGGACAAGGTGGAGAAGACCCGGGATTGCGGGCGGCCAAAGCTGTGCTGGATGGGTTGGCGTAGGCCGGGCTTTAACCCGGAAATCCCACTGTCATTTCAAAAGATAGAAAAGCCGGGCTGAAGCCCGGCCTACTAATTGCTGATCAGCCTTTCCAAATCCAGCCGCCGCCAAAGATGCGGCTGCCTTCGGAAGCATAGAACACGCAAGCCTGCCCCGGAGAGACGCCTTCTTCGGGTGTCAGCAGTTCGACTTCTGCCGTAGTTGGTCCGGTTGGGCGCACAATCGCTTCGCGTGGAGGACGTGTCGAGCGGACTTTCACCGAAAGATGCCATTCTTTTTGGCTCTCAAACGGCTCATCACCCAGCCAGTTGATTTCACGCACCGGAACGGTGCGTGTCGCCAGCATGCTTTTCGGGCCAACGATTACCTGTTTGTTTTCGACATCCAGCTTCACGACGTAAAGTGGTTCAGACAGACCGCCGATACCAAGTCCACGGCGCTGGCCGATGGTGTAGTGCAAAACACCGTTATGTTGACCGCGCACATTGCCCTCGTGATCGACAATATCACCGGGTTCAGCAGCGCCAGGACGCAGCTTCTCAATTACTGACGCATAGTCCCCGTTCGGGACAAAGCAGATGTCTTGACTGTCAGGTTTATCCGCAACCGACAGACCGTATTCTGCTGCCAGTGCACGTGTCGCTTCTTTGTTAGGCAAGTGCCCCAGTGGGAAACGCAGATAGGCCAGCTGATCGGGCGTCGTGGAGAACAGAAAATAGCTCTGGTCTTTGCTGGGATTCTCAGCGGAATGCAGCTCTGGGCCGTATTCGCCAACCTTGCGCTGGATGTAATGGCCCGTTGCCATGCAATCCGCATCCAGGTCCTTGGCCGTTTCCAGCAGGTCTTTGAACTTCACACGTTCATTGCAGCGAATGCAGGGCACCGGAGTGGCGCCGGCCAAATAGCTGTCAGCAAATTCGTCGATCACCGCGTCCTGGAAGATGTTCTCGTAGTCCAGAACGTAATGTGGAAAGCCTTTTTCCTCGGCCACGCGGCGCGCGTCATGGATATCGATGCCAGCGCAGCAGGCACCTTTCTTGGCCAAGGCCGCCCCGTGGTCATAAAGCTGCAGGGTCACGCCGACCACGTCATAGCCTTCGTCTGCCAGTTTGGCGGCCACAACTGAGCTGTCCACGCCACCAGACATGGCGACAACAACGCGCGTCTCTGACGGCGGTTTCGCGAATCCAAGCGAGTTGATCGGATGTGTTTCGTCTAGGGCCATTTTGCCGTCCAATGTGCAAGAAGGGGTGAAAGTGAGGAATATAGGAAAATCCTAATCACTCTCAACCCCTCGTTTCACCAGTCGTTAAGCCCCTTTCTGGCAAATACGCAAGCGAAAGGGGATGGCTATGTTTTTAAAGAAGGTGGAAGGCCGCCGTGCGGTGACCCTACAGGATGGATCTGTGTTCTCTCAGGCGGATTTGCCTCCGCGCAATACAAATCGCTGGGTGGCGTCGAGAAAAGCGGCAGTTGTACGTGGGGTAATCTATGGTTTGATCAGTCAGGAAGATGCCCTGGAACGGTATGCGCTGACGGAAGAAGAGTTTCTGGAGTGGTTGAAAGCCATTCGGACCCATGGTGAGGACGGGCTCAAAACAACAGCGTTACAAAAATATAGACAACTTTAACGGGTTTTTATAGTTTCAAATTGATATTAGCCAAAAGTTAAGACTTTGGTGTTCAAGGTTAATTTTAGCTGTACCATTCTCGGAGAAATTGTATGCGCGTTTTATTGATTGAAGATGACCCGGCAACGGCGAAAAGCATTGAGATGATGCTGACCCACGCCAACCTAAACGTCTATGCGACGGACCTGGGAGAAGAGGGCATCGATCTCGCGAAACTCTATGATTACGATCTTATTTTGCTCGATTTAGGTCTGCCAGACATGGTGGGGCATGAGGTGCTGCGCCAAATTCGTTTGGCGCGGGTTGAGACACCGATATTGATCCTCTCCGGTGCAGATGACACGGATAGCAAACTTAAGGGATTTGGCTTTGGCGCAGATGATTATCTGACCAAACCTTTCCATCGCGAAGAATTGGTCGCACGCATTCACGCCATTATCCGTCGTTCTAAAGGACATTCGCAGTCGATTATCAACACGGGCCGAGTCGCGGTTAATCTGGATGCTAAAACCGCAGACGTAGATGGCAAACAGGTGCATTTGACCGGCAAAGAATATCAGATGCTAGAGCTGCTTTCTTTGCGCAAAGGTACGACACTGACCAAAGAGATGTTCCTGAACCATCTCTATGGCGGCATGGACGAGCCGGAACTTAAAATTATCGACGTTTTTATATGCAAGTTGCGCAAAAAGCTTACCGAAGCGACCGGTGGTGAGAACTACATCGAAACGGTTTGGGGGCGGGGCTATGTGCTGCGCGATCCCGATCCACGCGTGGCAGAACCTGAGGAACCCTTAGCGCTCAAAGCCTCCTGATATTTGTCCTGACAAAAATTGGCCTGATAGAGGCCGATTGAACGAAGATGTCTTCTGGACGAAGCGCGAACCCCGATTTATCTAAATAGGTAAGCAGGGGAACGCGCCTAATGACAGAAGAAAAAGACATCTCACGGCTCACCGATTCTGAAGCCAGAGCTGAATTAGCGAAATTGGCGGAGCAGCTTGCTGCCGCCAATCAGGCTTATCACACCAATGATGCGCCTGATATTTCAGATGCCGAGTATGACCGGTTGAAACGTCGAAATGCTGCGATTGAAGCGGCATTTCCCGATCTAAAACGCGCAGATAGCCCAACTGACCAAGTGGGTGCACAGGTTGCCGATGGCTTTGGCAAAGTGACGCATGCGGTAGCCATGCTCTCACTTGGCAATGCCTTTGAAGACGAAGATGTGACGGGATTTGCCGACCGTGTGCGCAGTTTTCTCGGATTGCCTTCAGCGGCCCCGTTGGAGTTTACCGCAGAGCCAAAGATCGACGGGCTAAGCCTGTCTTTACGCTATGAAGACGGCAAACTTGTTCAGGCCGCTACGCGAGGTGATGGGGCGACGGGTGAGAATGTGACAGCCAATGCGCTGACCATCTCGGATATTCCTCATCAGATTGAGGGCGCACCACAGATTTTGGAGGTTCGCGGCGAAGTCTATATGAGCCACGCGGATTTTGCCGCGTTGAACGAGCGCCAAGAGGCTGCAGGTGATAAAGCTTTTGCAAACCCGCGCAACGCGGCTGCGGGATCGCTACGGCAACTGGACTCGTCGATTACTCAGTCTCGACCATTGAAATTCTTCGCCTATGCTTGGGGTGACCTTAGCGCTCCGCTCGCAGAGACGCAGTTTGAAGCGGTGGAGCGTCTTGCGACACTAGGGTTTTCAACCAACCCTTTGACAAAGAAATGCAATTCTGCACGCGAGTTGATCTCACACTATCGGTCAATCGAAGAACAGCGGGCGACGCTGGGCTATGACATCGACGGTGTTGTCTACAAGGTGAATGACCTGGCGCTGCAGAGCCGACTGGGGTTCCGGTCAACCACGCCTCGCTGGGCCATCGCCCATAAATTTGCTGCAGAGACCGCTTGGACCAGATTGGAAGCCATCGATATTCAGGTTGGGCGCACCGGGGCCTTATCACCTGTTGCACGGTTAACACCGGTGACCGTAGGGGGGGTCGTGGTTTCCAACGCGACGCTACACAACGAAGATTACATTCGTGGCTTGGACAACAAAGGCGAAGAAATTCGTGGTGGTAAAGATATCCGCGAAGGTGACTGGGTGCAGGTCTATCGCGCTGGTGATGTGATCCCGAAAGTGGCAGATGTGGACCTGAGCAAACGGCCTGCCGATTCAAAACCCTACGAATTCCCGCCGACTTGTCCTGAATGTGGAAGTCCCGCCGTCCGCGAAGAGGGGGATTCGGTTCGGTTCTGTACTGGCGGAATGATTTGTCCGGCGCAGGCCAAGGAAAAGCTGAAACATTTCGTGGCGCGTAAGGCCTTTGACATCGAAGGGTTGGGTGCCAAACAGATCGAGATGTTCTTTGACGATGAAACGCTGCCGATCAAAGAGCCTGCTGATATTTTCACGCTTGCAAAACGCGATGAGGCGCAGCTGACCAAGCTCAAAAACCGTATGGGCTGGGGTGAACAGAGTGCCACGAACCTCTTTGCGGCCATCGAAGACAAACGCGAGATTGCCTTTGGGCGGATGTTGTTTTCTCTTGGCATTCGCCATGTCGGAGAAACGGCGGCAAAAGATCTCGCGCTTCATTTCATGGAATGGGATGCTTTGGTGAAAGGCGCTGAGACTGCGCGCGAAGCGGCCGTTGCATGGCGGAAGGCAGATGAAGCTGAGGAGACCGAACGTCATGCGGCAAAGGCCGAAGGGCGTTCCGCCAAAATCAAAGCGACACGGGACGCCACCATTGCTGGCTGCAGTGTACCCATCACCTCAACCGCCGCTTGGCAGGACATGACCGGCATCGACGGGATTGGTGCCACGGTTGGTCTTTCTTTGACCGACGCTTTTGCCAACGCGCAAGAGCGTGCCGCCATCGACCGGCTGGTGGCGGAGTTGACGATCATTCCTCCTGAAGCACCCTCAAAAGAAAGCCCTGTGGCGGGCAAAACCGTTGTTTTCACCGGTAGTTTGGAAAAGATGACACGTGCCGAAGCCAAGGCGCGCGCTGAGGCGCTTGGCGCAAAAGTGGCGGGCTCTGTATCGGGCAAGACCGATCTACTGGTGGCAGGTCCGGGGGCAGGCTCCAAAGCCAAGAAAGCCGCTGATCTGGGTGTGGAAACCATCGATGAAGACGCATGGCTTGCGTTGACGGAAGGCCTGTGAGCAGCCGTCCCGAAATCCTGTTCCCGCTTTTTGCGGCGATCACCAAGCTGGATGGCGTTGGCCCGAAAGTCGCGCAACATATGGCGCAGATGGGCCTCGAAAAACCGCGCGATATGCTGTTCACACTACCGCATTCGGTGATTGATCGCCGTCGTCGCGATACGGTTCAGGGCGCAGAATTGCCGGGAATCGTCACAATCGCGGTGACGGTCGGTACACATCGTCCCGCCCGTAATCGCAACGGCGCCTATCGCATCACTGTGCAAGACTCGCAGACAAGCTTCCAGCTGGTTTTCTTTCATGCGCGTGGAGATTACCTGCAAAAACAACTGCCTGAAGGGGCGCGGCGTTTGGTGTCAGGGCGCGTGGAGCTCTTTGATGGCATCGCTCAGATGGTGCATCCGGATCATATGCTGGCTGAGGAAGATGCGGCCAGCATTCCGGAGTTTGAACCGGTCTACCCGCTGACTTCGGGTGTAACGCTGAAGACGATGACCAAAGCGGCGCGCTCTGCTTTGGGAATGGTCCCTGCCTTGGCTGAGTGGATTGATCCCAATCAAAAAGAACAGGCCTCATGGGCTGATTGGAACGAGGCTATTCCCGAAGCGCACGCACCGCAGGGCCTTAAGGATATTTCCGCCACAAACAAAGCACGGGAGCGGCTGGCATATGATGAGTTCTTTGCCCATCAAATGACGCTCGCTCTGGCGCGCAGTCAGCTGAAACGTGCGCCGGGGCGTGTCAGCCAGGCCACCGGCAAGCTGCAAGGTAAGGTGCTTGCGGCTTTGCCGTATCGTCCAACCGGCGCACAGCAACGCGCAATTTCCGAGATTGCCGATGACATGGCGACCCCGCACCGCATGAACCGTCTTCTGCAGGGCGATGTGGGGGCTGGTAAGACTTTGGTGGCTTTCATGGCTATGCTCAATGCCGTCGAAGCAGGTGGGCAGGGTGTGATGATGGCTCCGACAGAAATCCTCGCGCGCCAGCATTTGCAGGGGCTGCGGCCACTCGCAGAACAGGCAGGCGTGGTAGTTGAAATCCTCACAGGCCGCGACAAGGGCAAGGAACGTAAAGCTAAGCTGGATGCGCTGAAGGCTGGCAATATTCATATTCTGGTTGGCACCCATGCGGTGTTCCAGAAAGACGTGGAGTTCATGGATCTGCGCCTCGCCATCGTGGATGAACAGCACCGGTTTGGGGTGCGCCAGCGCTTGGAGCTTGGCAAAAAAGGTGCGCAGGCGGATGTCTTGGTGATGACAGCCACACCGATCCCGCGCTCGCTGGCTTTGGCGCAATATGGCGATATGGACGTGTCAGTGCTGGATGAAAAGCCACCGGGGCGGCAGCCGATCACCACTGTGATGGTGTCGGATAATCGCATCGATGAGGTCGTAGACCGGCTACGCCAGGCCGTGGCCGAGGGCAAGCAGGTCTATTGGGTCTGCCCATTGGTGGAAGAAAGCGAGGTCATGGATCTGACCGCCGCCGAGGATCGGTTCAAGATGCTGCGCGCGGCTTTAGGAGAAGGTGTTTGTGGCTTGGTGCATGGCCAGATGCCGCCGTCTGGGAAAGACGCCGCCATGGCTGATTTTGCGAGTGGTCAGACCAAGGTATTGGTTGCGACGACTGTGATTGAGGTGGGCGTAGATGTGCCTAATGCGACAATCATGGTGATCGAACGGGCGGAAAGTTTTGGTCTGGCGCAGCTCCACCAGCTACGTGGGCGTGTCGGGCGTGGGGATCAGGCTTCAACCTGCTTGCTGATGTATCAGGCGCCGCTCTCAGATAATGGGCAGAAACGGTTGAAAGTGATGCGCGATACCAATGATGGGTTCCGAATTTCGGAAACCGATCTGGAGATGCGCGGGGCAGGGGATTTGATTGGCACCGCACAATCCGGCCTGCCGCGCTTCCGTATTGCCGATATGGAATCACAGGCCGCACTAATGGCTGTGGCGCAATCGGATGCGCGCAAATTGCTGAATGATGATCCGGACCTGACATCTGAGCGTGGGCAGGCGGCACGCGTTCTCCTTTGGCTCATGGAGCAGGATCAAGCCATTCGTTTGATTTCAGTGGGTTAGCGTTTATTTCGCTTAATGTTCTCAAATGTTCTCAAAAAGTTCTTGCATGTGAGAACAAAAAATGAGAACAAATAGGCAACAAAGAATTGAGAGCAGGAGCAACACAATGATGACTCAGATCAAATCAGTGATCCGCAATTCACAATCTACTCTGCTGCAAGACGCAATTGGCGTTGGCGCATTGGCTGTAATGATGATTGTTGCCCTGCATATCCCTGGCATTGCCTAACCCCGAATTTAAAGGAATTTGACGAACCTCTGACTGCCTGGCGTTCTCAGGTGAGGGCTGTTCATTTTACGCACCTGTCCCCAATTTGTGCGTTTTGACGACACTGCCTGTCCCACTGTTTTCAGTACTGTCTTTATGGGTCTGCCTCACAACATCCCATTTAGAACATCCCTCGCGATAGAGAACGCGAACTCGCCGCCTTCCTCCCCGGGAAGTGCGGCGACTTTTTTTGGGTTTAAGGAATGAGCTTACGCGCAGGCGCTTTGATCTGCCTGATCAAAGGCTTCCAGTGTTGCTTCAAGAGAGAGCAGGATGGAGGCATGGCGGTTGCGGTAGTCTTGCGCCGGGCGCAGGACTTCCAGGCCTTCAAAAGGCGCAGGAGGTGTCTGTCCGCCATCCTTCAGCATGGCTTTCAGACCGTCACGGCCCGCTTGGACTTGAGCTTTGGTGCAGCCGACAATGTTTTTACCGACGACAGATGCGGCGGCTTGACCCAAGGCGCAGGCCTTCACGTCCTGCCCATAGGCGGCGATCTTGCCGTCTTCGATTTTGACGCCAACGGTGATGGTAGATCCGCACAAAGGCGCGCGTTTCTTTACCGTGGCATCGGGGTCGCTCAGCATATCCGTATGTGGCATATCCGAGGCCAGCGCCAGAATTTGGCCTGAGTAAAGTTTGATCAGATCGGTTTCACCGGACATGGCTGTTTCCTTTTGCCTAGATTTCCTAGATAGAGGCCCTGACCAGAGATGCAAAGGGGCTTGAGATGTCTTTTGATGTGAATGCGCTGAAGTTTAACGAGGCGGGTCTGATCCCGGCGATTGCGCAGGATGCAGACACTCATGAAGTCTTGATGTTGGCTTGGATGAATGCTGAAGCCATTGAAAAGACAATTGAAACGCGGAAAGTGACCTACTGGTCGCGGTCGCGTCAGGCGTTTTGGATCAAGGGCGAATCCAGTGGCCACACGCAGGAACTCATTGATTTTCGCTATGACTGCGACCAGGACTGCATCCTCGTGGTGGTGCGACAAGAAGGCCCGGCCTGCCACACCAACCGTCGGTCCTGCTTTTATACAGCTGTACGCGATGGGGAAAACGTCGAGCTGATGAAACCGATGTGTGACGATCACGATCACTAATTTCTAAGGGGCTTTGCCCCTCTGAACCTGCGGTCCATTCACCCCAGAGTATTTTTTGCAAAGAAGAAATGGAATTGGCGCTAGAGGCCGATCATGGCGCGCATGTCTTCGGGCGTGGCGCCGTCCTCTCGATATTTGGCGATGGCGCGCGCGTCGTCACGTTTGGCCAAGCGTTTCCCCTTGTCGTCGCGGATCAAACCGTGGTGGTGATAAATCGGGATTGGTTGATCAAGTAAGGCCAGCAGGATCACCTGGATCTGAGTGAAGTCAAAAAGGTCTTCACCACGCACAACATGGGTGATGCCTTGTGCTACGTCATCCAGTGCGGATGCGAGGAAATAGGCGACGATTTCTTCGCCTTTGCGCGAAAGGACGATGTCTCCAATTGCGCGTAGCGCTTGTTCTGGATCGAGTGTGTGGATGCCTTTGTGACGTTCTCCGGTTTCCTCAAAGCGAACATCGCGATGACTTAGAATATCCAGTGCGCGGTCCAAGTGTAAGCGTAAGGCGTCACCGGGTTTGCGATCCGACATCAGGCGATGTTTACAGGTGCCTGGATAGACATCATGCGCAACGCCTTCTTGAGGCGCGGAGAGCGCTGCGCGAATGTCGGCACGCGTGCAGGAACAGGGGTAGAGTAGGCCCATTGCTTCAAGCTTCTCAAGCGCAGGATCGTAAGAGGCCAGCTGATGTGACTGACGCAGAACGGGCTCGTCCCAAGTCAGACCCAGCCACGTCAGGTCATCGATGATCTGCGCATCCCACTCCGGCTTGGACCTTTGAAGATCAGTATCCTCCATCCGCAGCAAAAATTCTCCACCCGCCGCCTTGGCCATGTCATGCGCGACTATCGCTGAATAGGCGTGGCCGATGTGCAGAGGTCCGGTTGGAGATGGGGCAAATCGCGTGCGAAAGGTCAAAGGTTTCAAAGCCTTGTCTGGAACACCTCAGACCTTAACAGAGCTTTCTTGCGTGTCCAACCATACTTGCCATTCCGCCTTTGCGCGGTCTGTGTAGGCCTTGTAACGATCCTTGCGCCCGCGGCGTCCGCCCTTCAGGCCTTCTACCGGTTGGAAAAGGCCGAAGTTGACGTTCATCGGCTGGAATGTTTTTGCCTCGGCACCACCGGTGATGTGATGCACGAGGGCACCCATCGCAGTGTTCAGAGGCGCTGTTTCCATCGGTTGGCCGAGGATTTCGGCAGCGGCCAGACGTCCTGCAAGCAGGCCCATGGCGGCGCTTTCAACGTAGCCTTCGACGCCTGTGATTTGGCCAGCAAACCGAATATGCGGTTTGGATTTCATGCGCATCTGGTCGTCCAGAAGCGTTGGTGAGTTGATGAACGTATTGCGGTGAATGCCGCCCAGGCGCGCGAAGGACGCATTTTCCAGACCCGGGATCATTTTGAAGACCTCGGTTTGCGCTCCGTATTTCATCTTGGTCTGAAAGCCGACGATGTTCATCAGCGTGCCCAGGGAATTGTCGTGGCGCAGTTGGACTACCGCATGTGGTCGGCTTTCTGGGTCATGCGGGTTGGTCAGCCCAACCGGTTTCATCGGGCCAAAGCGCAAAGTTTCGCGGCCGCGATCCGCCATGACTTCAATAGGTAGGCAGCCGTCGAAATAGCCAGCGGTCTCACCTTCGTGGAATTCTGTTTTGTCCGCAGCCAGAAGCGCGTCAATGAAGGCTTCATATTGCTCTTCGGTCATAGGGCAATTGAGGTAGGCCTTTTGCTCTTCCTCGGTTTCGCCTTTGTCATAGCGCGACTGGAACCATGCAACGTCCATGTTCACGGACTCGGTATAAACAATCGGAGCGATAGCGTCGAAGAACGCAAGGGAATCTGCGCCGGTTTCGGCCTGAATGGCCGCTCCAAGGCCCGCGGAGGTCAGAGGGCCGGTTGCGATGATCCAGTGGCCTTCGGTTGGGAGTTCTGTGATCTCGCCATATTCAACCGAGATGTTGGGATGAGACTTGAGTGCTGCGGTCACGCTTTCCGCAAATGGCTCACGGTCCACGGCCAATGCACCACCTGCGGGAAGGCGGTGCTTGTCAGCGGTTTGCATGATCAATCCGTTTGCAGCGCGCATCTCCCAGTGCAACAGGCCAACGGCATTTTGCTCATCATCGTCAGAGCGGAAAGAGTTGGAACAGACCATCTCTCCCAGATTTCCGGTCTGGTGCGCAAAGGTCTCCACCTTCGGGCGCATTTCGTGGATGACCACCTTCACGCCCATGTTCGCGGCCTGCCAGGCGGCCTCGGATCCGGCCATACCGCCGCCGATGATATGCAATGTCTCAGTCATGCGCGCGACATAGGCCAGTTCGGGCAATTTGAAAAGAGCGCGGCTTAGATTGTGAGGGGTAAGAGTCATTTGGGTCGCTGCGGCTGGGACTGTCGAGGTCAGAGAGAGTTGACCTTGGAGGGACCGTCCGCCGTTCAGCGACCCAATGGTTCATCTGACGAAGTTGCCTTCGTTGGGATCGTTATGGCACGTGGATTTTCGGTGCGCTAGTGCAATTTGGGAAAAAGTTGGGCGCAAAATAGGAAACAATGCCTAAAATGGGCGAAAAATCGCTGAAGTGCATCAAAATCAATAGGTTAAAGTGTGGTTAACGCGGCTTTTTGGATGTGTGTTGCCATGATTTCGCCACATTTCGGAGGGGTTTCGCACTATTGATCCCAAGTTGGCGAACGTTTCTCTAAAAAGGCCGCGATTCCTTCTTCCGTGTCGCGGTAGAGCATATTTTGAACCATCACATCCGCGGTGTAGTCATAGGCTTCTGGTGTGGGCATAACGGCTTGGGCATAGAAAGCTTCTTTGCCGATTTTTACCACGGATCCAAGTTTTGCAGTGACGGCTTCAGCGAGCCTTTCGGTTTCTGACTGGAGATCCTCAAGCGGCGCTACTCTGTTCACCAGGCCAACCGCCTCAGCTTCCTCAGCAGTCAAGAAACGACCTGTTGTGAGCATTTCAAAGGCTTTTTTTCGCGGGATATTACGTGTCAGTGCAACCATTGGGGTTGAGCAAAAAAGGCCGATGTTGATGCCGTTGACCCCAAAACGTGTACCTTCAGCAGCCACGGCCATGTCGCAGGTGGCCACAAGTTGACATCCCGCAGCTGTGGCAATGCCATGGACCTCAGCGATGACGGGCTGGGGGAGGGCTTGGATGGTCAACATCAGCCTTGTGCAGCGCGCAAAGAGGTCTGCGAAATAAGCTTTGCCGCCATCTTCAGCCTGGCGACCGGCTGTCATTTGCTTCAGATCATGACCCGCGCAAAAGGCTTTGCCCGTGCCCGCTAGAATCACGGCGCGAATGCTGGGGTCAGATTTCAACTGTTCAAATTGATATTGCAGTGCGGTCAGCATCTTATCTGACAGGCTGTTGAGGCATTTGGGAGAGTTCAATGTAAGCCGAGCCACAGCCCCGGTGTCGCAACGTTCTAAAATTGCCATCTTGTTCTCCTATGCTTTTGCCGCAAGCCTAGGTGGCAACGAATGTCTGGGAAAGTCATTGCGCGTAAGACGTTGCGGCAGAAAGAGATGGGATGAAGCCAGTTTTAACAAGATCGGAAGCGATCAGCTTTCTTGATGAGGTGTTTCCACAGATCAACGGCGAGTTTCATTTGGATCAGATGGATGGGGAGACCACTATCATGCGCCTGTCGCCGCAGGAGAAACACCTACGTCCAGGCAATACCGTGTCTGGTCCGACGATGTTTGCACTGGTTGATGTCACCGCCTATGTCGCCACGCTTGCCATCATCGGCCGCGAAGCCTTGGCAGTGACCACACATTGTTCCATGGATTTCATGCGAAAACCGCTCCCGGATCGGGATCTGGTAGCGACGGGAACCCTGCTGAAACTTGGGCGTAGCCTCGCGGTGGTGGATGTGAAGCTGCATTCGGAAGGGCGCGAAGGCTTGGTGGCTTCAGCGAGCCTGACCTATTCCATTCCGCCGTTGAAGCAGACCTAGAAGAAAAAAACCGGGGACAGGCCCCGGCTAAAGTAAGTTCTGGCGTCCGACGGGGTTTGCGTCCGCCAGAAGGGTGGTTGGTTGCCCAAAGCAACCCGCTTCATCGGGAGTGACACCGAATCTGCGTTACGCCGAAGTACTGATCCAGTAGGACAAAGTACGGGAGTACGATGGCGCCGATCCCATGACTGCGGCCTTTGTGTCTCAAGCGCACGTTGAAAAGATCCGGAAGAGGTGTGGACCGATCAGCGATCAACTTGTCAACAACACGCAGGCTTACGCCACGGAAACCTTCTGAATTGTATTGATACAAAACGTTAGGTGTACTACGAGTGCTGGGTACAATAGCGAAATTGTTCAGTCTAGGAAAACATTGTAATGGGTACAAATTGGGAACCAATGTTGGCGCAAACGGGCCGGGCGAAATACAGAGCTTTGGTTGAAAGCATCGGCAAAGGGATCGCTGAAGGGGCGCTTGTGCCTGGGCAAAAATTGCCCCCAGTACGCGAGTTGGCTTTCCGGCTGAACATCACACCGGGCACTGTCGCGCGGGCTTATTCGATCCTCGTCGATGACGGAACCTTGGTCGCTGGCGTTGGTCGCGGAACCTATGTGGCGGAACCAACGCCGGCAGCGTTTGAGGCCGATGCGGGTGGGATGATTGATTTCTTCAGTCCGCGCATTCCCAAAATGGGGCAAGAGGAATTGATCCGTGATGCGCTCAAGAGAGTCGCCTTAGATTTGCCGTCTAACGCATTGATGCAATACCCAAAACGCGAGACCAATCTTCCCGCAAGGAAGGCCTTCGCAGACTGGATGAAAGATGCGCCGGTTGGACATTATTCGCTGGATGATATTGTCATCACCCACGGTGGCCAGAACGCCATTTTGCATGTCATGCAGGCGTTGCTGCGGGGGCATGATCCAGTTGTCTTGGTCGATGAAGTAACTTTTTCGGGCTTTCGAAAAGCAGCCGAGCTTTGTCGCGCGAGGGTTGTAGGAGTCCCTTGGGACGGCGAAGGTCCCGATCCTGTTGCGCTCGAAAATTTGGTACAATCGACGGGGGCAGGCCTGTATTGTACCTCCGCCGAGGTGAATAATCCGACCACCCGATCGACAACCGCGCGGCGTCGTCGTGAAATCGCCGCGATTGCCTTAAGGCATGGGATGCATGTGTTGGATGACGATTGTTATCACACAGGGAACCACACGGCAGAAAGCTACCGCGCATTATTGCCTGACCTCGGCTGGTACATCAGCTCTCCATCCAAACTTGTTTCCCCAAGTCTGCGAGTGGGTTTCACTATTCCGCCGCGAGGCTGGGTGGGAGAGATGCTGCGCAGCGTGCAATTCAGTCATTTTGGCGTCTCCAGCATCCTGACAGAGGCCTTTGCCCTGGTGATGTCAAACCCGAAGCTGCCGGGCATCATTGAAAAGGTTCAGAGCAGGATCAATTCAGATCTGAGGTTTGTGGTTAATCAGCTCGGTGGCTATCCAATCCGTTGGCGGAGCAACGTTCCCTTGGTCTGGGTCGAGCTGCCAAGTGGTTGGCGCGCGCCGGCCTTTGCTCAGGCAGCGGAAGCGCGTGGGGTTGAAATGAAGTCTGCGGATGAATTCACCCTTCGAGAAGGGCGCGCAGTGCATGCGGTGCGCATTGCATTGAATGGACAAATGGATCAGTCGCGGTTTGAAGAGGGTATCCGGATCATTCGCAGTCTGCTGGATAACCCACCGCGCAGTTTCACAACTTGAATTGAGCATTGAAAACACATTCCATTATTTGTATGTGATTGAAAAATGCCCCCGGAGATAGACAATGACCGATGCCACGGCGCCAGATACTTCGCTTAGCCTGAGACATTTTCCAATTGCTTTCTTTGCCGTGGTTATGGGGATGTGGGGTTGGGTTTTGGCGTCTCAGGCAGCGGTTGGGGCAGGGGTTTTACCCTCGGCGTTCTCAGTTAACTTACGCTGGCTTGCGGTTCTGATTACAGTTCTGATCTTTGTGACCTACGGAATAAAAGCGGTCCTCTATCCATCTGCCTGCAAGGCAGAGTGGCGCACACCACCGAAACTCGCATTTTTTCCTGCGGCGTCTATATCGCTTTTGTTGGTTGGAACGGCTTTTCTAGATGACGCTCCTGCTTTTGCTGAAACGATCTGGTTGATCGGCGCGATTGCGCAAGGAGTGTTGGCACTGGCGGTGGTGTCCAGTTGGATAAACCACCGATCTCTTGAAGTTGGTCAATTGAGCCCTGCCTGGTTCATTCCTGCGGTCGGGAATGTAGTTGCGCCACTCGCAGGGGCTCAGCTTGGCTATATCGAATTGTCGTGGCTGTTTTTGTCTGGCGGATTGATCTTCTGGCTGGTGCTTTTGACGCTGGTGATCAACAGGTTGATGTTTCACGATCCTTTGCCCGGAAAGCTCCTACCGACACTCGTTATTCTGATTGCACCGCCTGCGGTTGCTTTTTCTGCTTATGTTGGTTTGACCGGGCAGGTGGATGGCTTTGCCCGTATCTTGATAAACGCTGCATTTGTGTTTGGCCTTTTGGTGCTGATTCAATTGCCTAAATTCAGAACCTTGCCATTCGCTCTAAGCTGGTGGGCGCTAAGCTTTCCGGTTGCCGCACTTGTCGGCGCAACATTCACCTTTGGCAGGCTAGTTGACTTGCCTGTTTACACCAATATCGCGGCTTTGATCCTCGGGGCGCTGACGCTTGTCATGGTCGCATTGGTGCTGAAAACCCTCTTGGTGCTTGCAAAGGGGCATTTTTTCCGCCCAGAGGGGTGATTTTTATGGGGTAAAATAATACCTATTTTTTAAGTCGTTGATTTTAAACATATAATTAGCTATTGATGCGCTTGACTGCGTTTTCCACAGCTTTATAACCCGCCCATCGAATTAAGACATGTCGAGTGACTCGTCATGTTTGTCACCAAACTTAGGTAGACCATTATGAAAACCTTCTCTGCTACTCCGGCAGACATCGAGAAGAAATGGATCATCATCGACGCCGAGGGCGTGGTGCTGGGCCGTCTTGCATCGATCGTTGCTATGCGCCTGCGCGGCAAGCACAAGCCGTCTTTCACGCCACACATGGATTGCGGCGACAACGTTATTGTCATCAACGCTGACAAAATTCAGCTGACTGGCAAGAAACGCACTGACAAAAACGTTTACTGGCACACAGGTCACCCAGGCGGCATCAAATCCCGCACTGTTGGTCAGATCCTGGAAGGTCAGTACCCAGAGCGCGTTGTGACTGCAGCTGTTAAGCGCATGCTGCCAGGCAACCGTCTGTCCCGTCAGATCATGACAAACCTGCGCGTTTACGCTGGTGCTGAGCACCCACATGAAGCGCAAGCACCAGAAGTTCTGGACGTTGCGTCCAAGAACTCTAAGAACACGCGGAGCTAATCATGACTGATCAAATCAACTCCCTTGAAGAGCTGTCCGCAGTTGCAGGCGAAGAAGCTGTAGTCGAAGTTGCAGCACCTCGTGAGCCAGTCCGTGACGAGCTGGGCCGTTCCTACGCAACTGGTAAGCGTAAAGACGCTGTTGCACGCGTTTGGATCAAGCCAGGTTCTGGTCAGGTTGTCGTTAACGGCAAACCACAGAACGAATATTTCGCACGTCCGGTTCTGCAAATGATCCTGGCGCAGCCATTCTCTGTTGCAGGCGTTGAAGGTGAATTCGACGTATACGCAACCGTGAAAGGTGGCGGTCTGTCCGGTCAAGCGGGCGCGGTTAAGCACGGTATCTCTAAAGCTCTGCAGCTTTATGAACCATCCCTGCGTGGCGCACTGAAAGCCGCTGGCTTCCTGACACGCGACAGCCGTGTTGTTGAACGTAAGAAGTTCGGTAAGCGTAAAGCGCGTCGTTCCTTCCAGTTCTCCAAGCGTTAATCACTTCTGGATATCGATACGGAAAGGGCTGTCTTCGGACGGCCCTTTTTGCATTTCGTTAGGGCTGGAAATGCGCTTTGCGCACTGGGGATGTCATCCCCAGACCCCTGAAGGTATTTGGACCAAAAAGAAGTTAGGCGTCGGGTTTTATCAGCCCAAGTCCCCGTAAGTAAACGCCAATACCGGTTTCTAGAAGATCCTCGGGGGGGAAAGGGCTTTGGGTGCCAGGCGAGTTTCGCGCGAAGAGTTCGACCACGCCGTGGCTCATGGCCCAGATATGGGCCGAGAACATGCTCGCAGGAGGGCGTTTTTCCGGTGGGATGTGTTCTGAAAGGTCAGCTGCGGCTTGCTCCATCACACCGCGTGCACGGCTGGCCACTGTCGCAAGTTCAGGTGTACGATTGACGGAGATGCCGCTTTCAAACATCGCGATATAGTGGCCCGGGTATTTACGGGCAAACGCGAGATAGGCGCGGCCTGTGGCCTCAAAACTCGCGAGGGCTGAGGGTTGGCCTTTGTCATAGGCAAATTGCATCAAATCAGCAAAGATTTCATAGCCTTGGCGGGCCGCCTCAGCGATCAGATCTTCGCGGCCTTCAAAGTGGCGATAGACCGCAGCGGGGGTCACGCCAGCGGTTTTGGCCGCTTCTGACAGAGTGAATCCTGTCGGGCCCTTGGCTTCGATCAATGTCAGGGCCGCTTCGACCAAAGCCTGGCGCAGGTTGCCGTGGTGATAGCCGCGTTTAGGCATTCCAGATGTCCTTTGAGCCGCAGACCTGCAGATCACAGGACCCAACCGAATTGGCGTCTTTGCGGCTGTAGTCAATGTGACTGAGAACATGGCGGATCGCATTCAAGCGCGCGCGGCGTTTGTCGTCGCTGCGGACAACTGTCCAAGGTGCTGTCTCGCTCTCTGAACGCTCCAGAGTTTCGCGGATTGCATCGCTGTAGGCATCCCATTTCTTCAGGCCTTCAACATCAATCCAGCTGAGTTTCCATTGTTTCAGGGGGTCGCTTTCGCGGCTCAGGAAGCGGCGGAGTTGTTCGGCTCGTCCTACGTTAAGCCAGAACTTGAAGAGTAGGATACCGTCCTCAACCAGCATTTTTTCAAAGTCTTGAACCTGAGCGAAGAAGTGCTCGCGCTGGGTGTCGTCACAAAAGCCAAAGACCTTTTCGACGACGCCGCGGTTGTACCAGCTGCGGTCAAAGAAAACGATCTCACCCGCCGCAGGCATGTGCTGGATATAGCGTTGGAAATACCACTGTGTGCGTTCGGTCTCTGTTGGTTTGGAGAGAGCCACGACGCGCGCGCCACGCGGATTGAGGTTTTCGCGAAAGCGCTTGATGGTGCCGCCTTTGCCAGCGGCATCCCGGCCTTCAAAGACAATCGCAACCCTAGCGCCGCTTTCTTTGGCCCAGGCTTGCAATTTCACAAGCTCGATCTGTAGCGCGGCTATTTCGCGCTCATAGTCCTTACGGCCCATGCGTTCTGAATGTGGGTAGGAGCTGTCAAGGATATCGCCTTTATCCGCAGTTGCGATGGCTTCACGGATCCCTTCCGGCGCTTCGGAAGAATAGAAGGTGCTGATTGCGCCATCAAAGGGCAGATCCATATGCGGTCTCCATTTTTTCTTAATATGGCAATGGGATGGCGTTAGTGCAATGCAGCGCGGGTGGCCGCGCGATGCACTGCGGCAATGATGTCATCTTTGGCGGAATGATGTGGCATATGGCCGATACCCTGCAGAACCATCAGTTCTGCGAGCTCCAATTGCGCGGCGAGCGGGCGAGAATGGATTTCCAGACCGACCGTTGTATCTGCATCGCCGTGCACGAGTTGGATGGGCACGGTGATTTCATCGTAGCGCTTTGAGAGCAATTGGATCTCATCAAGAAGCCCCGCACGTTGCAGGGCATTTGCGCGCAGGGACTTGCGGCGCAGGGTGAGGCCCGGCCCAAAGTGATCTGCGTATCCCTCCGGTGCGGCTTGCGGTGCAAACACACTTTCGACTTCGTTCGCCACGCGCTCGTTGCTGACCCATGCGGTGAGCACGGGTGCTGCGATGGGGCTCAGAACCGGGTGAGACATGACTTTGTAGAAAGTCGAGAGCCCAGAGGTCCAAGGCAGGGATGGGGTTGCAAGACCGACTAAGGCAGACAGATTGTCTGGATGGTTCACAGCCCAGGCAAGGGCGACTGAGCCGCCGTAGCTTTGGCCCATCACGATGGGTTTTTCAGCACCGAGCTGCGCGGTAGCCTTTTGTAAAAGAGATGCCTGGCGATCGATTGTCGCGTCATCAATGGCGTCTGAATACCCTAGCCCAGGACGATCAAGGGCGATTACGCGGTAGTCACTGGCCAGAGCTTCCATCAGACCAAAGGTGAAGTCGCGCGTGCTGCCCGAAGAGCCATGGATTAGCACCAGATCGGGGCCCTCGCCACGGACAACCGCGTGAACATTCACGCCGTCCACCACAAGGATTTCTCCCTCAGGCGGGAAGGCGGCTTCTGCCCGCGCCTCATTGCTGCGGGCTTTCCACAGGGTGGATGCTACAAAGACAACCACAAGGATCACTAATAAAATGAACAGTTTAGCTGCCAATTTCATTCAGATTATAATGTGTGGTTTCATAAACTTCGGTGATCCAGTTGCCGTAGAGCAAGTGCGCGTGGCTGCGCCAGCGGTTCTGAGGCGGCTGGGAAGGATCGTCATCCGGATAGTAGTTCATCGGCACATTGATCGGAGTGCCTTCGGCAACATCACGGTCATATTCCTGCTTCAGCGTATCACTGTCATATTCGAAGTGATTGAAGATATAGAGCGCGCGGTGCTTGCTGTCTTCGACCAGACAAGGCCCAGCCTCATCGCTGCCCAGAAGCGTTGTCAGGGCGGGGGCCGCATCAATCTCTTCCTGTTTCATCTCTGTCCAGCGGCTGACAGGGATGACGCAGTCATCGGAAAACCCGCGTAGATAATGGCTGGCAGGATCAAGGTTCTGATGACGGAAGCAGCCAAAGGCCTTGGCGTCCAATATGTGTTTCTTCACACCGTGGAAGTAGTTGATCATCGCCATGCCACCCCAGCAGACGCCAAAGGTCGAATGCACATGGCTCTGGGTCCAGTCAAAGACCTCGCAGAGCTCGTCCCAATAGGTGACGTCATCAAAGGGCAGATGTTCAATCGGGGCGCCGGTGATGATCAGGCCATCAAACTTCTCGCCAGAGGCTTTCACTTCTTGGAAGGAACGGTAGAACTCTGCCATGTGTTCTGCTGCAGTGTTTTTGGTCTGATGCTCGCTCATGCGAATGAGCGTCAGCTCAATCTGCAGCGCAGTCGCCCCAATCAGACGGGCAAATTGGTTCTCCGTCTGAATTTTCTTTGGCATCAGGTTCAGAAGGCCAATGCGCAGAGGGCGAATATCCTGCCGGGCCGCATCACGCTCCGACATGACCATCACGCCTTCGCGCGAAAGCACGTCGAAAGCAGGCAGGTCGGAGGGTAGTTTGATCGGCATTGGATAGACTTCCTATATGTTGGAAGGTTGTATGTAGGGCAGTTGTTATGTGCGCTCAAGGGCGTCTGCGATCAGGGCATCAAAGTCTGACGCAGATGTGACCTTGGAAACCTCTTTGGCATCCACTGTGATGCCCCATTTCGACATGGCTTCATAACGCGGCTGCCGGTGCGCCAGCGCCTTGGCATAGGCGAAACGCACAAAGGCATCCGGGTCGACATCTTCCGGCGCACACCTTTCTTGTGCGAGGAACTCGCTCCAACGCGCGTGTAGAAATTCTGGCTGATAATACATGGGCTTAGGAGACTTGTCGAAACGGCGGATCAACTCTTCTGAATGGGCCTCAGAACCTTTGATCCAGACCATCAGTGTGTTTTCAGATAGCGCGTTCAGGACTGGATCGTCAGGGTTGTCCGGGTCCACAACTTCGCAGATCGAACCACCGGTGTCACAGATAAAATTGTCATAGCCATAAAGCGCGCGCGCGCGGTTGATGAAATGAGCTGTGTCCAGCAGGGCGGAAATTTCTGCTTCGCGATGCAGGTCTTGCCGGCGCATGTATTCATCAAAGGCCACGCCGCCTTTTTCAGGATTGCCGGGTTTGCCCAGATAGGTCGACAGGGGGTTGAGGTTATTGAAGGTGATGTTTGAACCGATGTAGATGCTGTCGGTTAGCAGAAGTTCCCGCAGAAAGGGGACTTTCATCGCTTCAGCTTTAGCGTTGTCAGCAATATGTTCGCCCATGTAACGCGTGCCGATGCGATAGTCGATTGAGTAGTGAAACCATTCGCGAGTGTCGCGCAACATGTTGGAAAGATGTGTCTTTCCAAGGCCTGACATGGCGAAAAGCAGCACTTTCTTTTGCTTGGCGTTGCGCCAATCATCTGCGGATTTATAAATCATCTCGGGCCTCAAACATGGTCGATTGTTGGTAGCGGCCCGCAGCGCAGCGGTCAACAAGTGCCACAAGAAAACCCCGCCGGATGGGCGGGGCGTAGAGGTCTGCAAATCAGTTCTTACTAGAAACGGTAGCGAATACGCAGACCCGCGCCAATAGCGGAGTTGTCCGTAAAGCTCGCGACGGCTGCCCCTGCTGCAGAAGAAACAGTTGTTTCAGCATCGCCGATCATAACGTAACTAACGCCACCGGTGACTTCGATTTTGTCCATCTTGTAGGTGGCTCCAACGGTTAGTGCAGTGCGTCCGTTTGTTGGACCAAGGTTGGTATAAAAGCCATCATTGCTTGGTTCATGTGTTATTGAAATCGCTCCAGACCAAGTCTCGTTGAAGCGACGTCCGACACCAAGCGTGTAGGTGAAAGTGTCACTTGGATAGCTTACCAGAGCTGAGGTTGTCGTAGTTGTGTAGCTGTTTGGTGACAGATTTAATTCTGACCAATCCACCCAGCGTACACTACCGAATAGCAGTGTGTCTGCGGCAATTCCGGTTTGGAAGTCCAAGTTTAAGCTCTGCGGTGTTTCATATGATAACGTCGACGGGCCTGGTGCAACGCCGCCTATTTCTGTGACCGAATTGCTATGTTCGATCGCCGAGTTATAGGTCAAAGCTACCCGCAACGCGATTTCCGGCTTTTCATAGGCCACACCAGCGGTGTAGCCCCATGCCCCATTGGTATCGCTGCTGACGGAATAGCCGCCTGGAATAAACGGAATGTTTGCCTCTGCTCTTATGGTTTGGTAGCGGGCGACGCCATATACGCTGATGTTTGAATCAGTCGTGTACTTCAAAATTCCGGTCAGTGCGTTGCTCTCTAGCGTCGCAGTGGCGTCGCTCGCAAAATAACTGGGCGAAGTTGGATATGCTGTGTTGGCTCCGAATGGTTGATCATAGATCAACGCGAAAGACAGATTCTCTGAAAAATCCTGTTTGATTGCAAATCCTAAATTTGAGTAGCTTTCTGCCAAATCGCCAGATTCAAGCCCAGCTGGCCCAAATGGTGCGAAGTTCCCGGTCGTTTCCCCAGAGACAGAAGGATTCACAAAACCAAGACTAAATTCCACAAGATTGCCATCTTCAAACAAAATAGTTGGCGATTGCGCTGTACGCTCAATGCCCCCAGCGGATGCCGTTGTTGCGGTCAAAACTAACCCAGCGGCGAATTTCCATGCCTGCATGCTCCCACGCCTCCCCACGTGTACTTTTAAAGTGTGAAGAGGCTAAGGAATGGTTGACGTGCACGTCAACTGTTGACCAAGCGTTAAACTGGTCAGTCTACCGCAAAGTTATGTGCCTTTGTTTTTCATTTCTGATATAATATTCAGATAGTTACCGCCAAAAATGAATATGGCCCCCAAGAGCACCATCAAGTCCATAGGCTCCGCATAAAAGAGCGCGCCGACCACAGCGATGGCTGGAAGACGCACAAAATCGATTGGCGCGCAGACAGAGGCAGGGGCCAAAGTCAGCGCCATCGAGATGCAGAGATGGGCAACCAGGCCAGTGATTGTGATCACCGTAAGGGGAATAAACATTGCTGCGCTTGGAAGGGCGATATCTCCGTCAAAACCTGCAAAAATGAGGCTTAACACTGTTTGCATGAGCAGCATATGAAGCAAGAGCGCAAAGATGCTTTCATGCAGCAGGAGCTTCTTTGAATAAATGTAGGTCAGCGCAAAACCGATCGCGCAGCCTAGGGCAGCGAAAGTGCCCGTTCCAAGGGGAACTGCGCCGGGTCGCGCTACGATCAAGATACCAATAAATGCGATCAATGCCGCGGCTAGGCCGGCCAATCGCAATGGGTTTCCCAACAACAGCGGGGCGAGCAAGATCACCCAAATCGGCGTGGTGAACTCGAGCGCAAAGAGCTGTGCCAGTGGTAGGAGTGTCAGCGCATAGAACCAGAGGTTCTGCCCCATGAAGTGGAACAGGTTTCGAGAGGCATGCAGCCTGAGGTTTTGCACAGTAATATCCGCCCAACGCCCATAATAGCTGATCACAACAACCATAATCAGCGCTCCGAAAACGCTGCGATAGGCCATGATCTCGAATGTATCGAGCTCAACACTTACGGCGCGACCGGCGACGGCCATGGCCATAAATGAGACAATGGCGCCGCTCATCCAGATGGCGGCTTTGGCATATGCGTGCATGGCGCTCCCTCTTCAGGCGGAGATTGGCGGAAAAGCCATTGCTGGAAAAGCGATTATTTTGAGGTGACGCAGCGCTTTAGAGCTTCCTGAGGGGACAAAGGCGGTGTCCACCCACAAGAGGTTGCAGAAAACTGAAGCGTTTCAAACAGTTGATCGTAGAGATATGGCCGCCGGACAAGGCGAGAAACGCTGCGCATTAAAGGTTTCGGCAGGGTGAATAGCCGACGTGGTTTGCCCATCGCCTTGCGCAACTCTGTGCATATGGCCGTCGTGCCAAGGTCTTCGTGATCCGTGGCCAGAATGGTCTGAGGCAATTCCTGAGTCTGAACGCAGTGCCGGATCAGATCAGCAAGGTTTTGAACAGCAATCATGCTGCGCCGATTACCTGCATAGTCAAACGGCAGCGGATAGGGGCTTTGGCAGAGTCGCATCAGCTTGCGCCATAGCCCTGGTGCGTGCGGACCATAGACCTGCGGGACGCGTAGAATGGTGACCCGTATCGCGCTGTCCTTTAGCAGATCTTCAGCGGCAAGTTTGGATTTACCATAGGCTGTTTGTGGAAATGTCGGGTGATCAGCAGAGACTACCTGGTCGGAGTGATCAATGCCATAGACGGCAATTGTCGACATAAAGATAAAATGGCCAACACCCGCTGCCTCTGCCTGCCGAATCAGTTCTGCCGTGCCATCGCGATTGGCTTTCATCTGGTCAGCCAGTTCGGTTTTGGGGTCTTCCTTTCCGTGCACGCGCGCGGCGCAATGCACGACCGCCTTTGCACCCTTTAAGACGTTAGACAGGTCGCCCATATCCTCAAGGTCAAACCCGTGCACCAACCCAGTTGCTGGCTTTCGACAGAGCCCAACGGGGTATTCTCCGGCCTCGGCCAGAGCGCGCATCACATGTGTACCAACAAATCCGCTGGCTCCTGTCACAACGATGTGGGGCTGTTTTTCTGTCATCTCGCGTTCCATCTGCTTAAGACCGTTCATAGGCAAAGATGACAGAATTCCAAAGGCTTAATCTTCGATCTCTTCAACATTGAAATGACGCGGAATATCCTTCGTGACTTGCGCCCAAGCCGACGTGCGTGTGCGAGTCTGATGAAACTCAAAGGCTTTGCGATCGACAAATGTTTCGGCGACATCAAAACGGAATGGCATCTTCGGGTTCGGTGTTACTTCAAAAGTGAGATTGCCAGCTTCCGCTCGCGTAAGTTCGATGTGCAGTGGCAGTGCCTCTGTGACCTCAGCATAGCGATTTTCAGGAATGTCGATGTATCCAGTGAGGCGGATCATGCACTGCTCCTTACTAAGCTTTTGACCTTGCAAAAGTAAAAAGGCCAAGCGTGATCAAACGCTTGGCCCATTTTAATGCGAAATGCATCATTCCCATTCGATGGTGCCCGGAGGCTTCGAAGTGATGTCATAAGTACAGCGGTTGATACCTTTGACTTCGTTGATTATCCGCGTTGCGGTTTCACCAAGAAATTCATGGCTGAACGGGTAGTAGTCAGCGGTCATTCCGTCGACAGACGTCACTGCACGCAGAGCGCAGGCGTAGTCGTATGTACGGCCATCGCCCATAACACCAACGGTGCGTACTGGCAGGATTGCGACGAAGGCTTGCCAGATTTCATCATAAAGGCCGTGCTTGCGGATCTGGTCGATGTAAACCGCGTCGGCTTCGCGCAGAATATCAAGTTTCTCACGTGTGATCTCACCTGGGCAGCGGATCGCGAGACCCGGTCCAGGGAAGGGGTGGCGGCCAATGAAGCTTTGAGGCAGACCGAGTTCACGACCCAGCGCGCGCACTTCGTCTTTGAACAGCTCACGTAGCGGTTCAACCAGCTTCAGCCCCATCTTTTCTGGCAGGCCGCCCACGTTGTGGTGGCTTTTAATGGTCACAGATGGACCGCCGGAGAAGGAGACGGATTCAATCACGTCAGGATAAAGCGTGCCTTGCGCAAGGAACTCTGCACCGTCAATGGTATCGGCGTGTTTTTGGAACACATCGATGAACAGTTTACCGATGATCTTACGCTTGGTTTCTGGATCAGACTGACCATCAAGCTCGCCAAGAAAGAGTTCCTGTTCGTCGGCGTGAATGAGCTGCATGTTGTAGTTGTCACGGAACATGGTGACAACTTCTTCAGCTTCGCCTTTGCGCAGCAGGCCATGATCCACAAACACACAGGTCAGCTGATCGCCAATTGCTTCGTGGATCAGAACTGCGGCAACAGAGCTGTCCACACCGCCAGAGAGACCACAGATGACTTTCTTATCGCCAACTTGCTCGCGGATCTTTTCGATCATGATCTCGCGGTAGGCGCCCATGGTCCAATCGCCTTCGAAACCCGCCAGTTTGACGAAGTTCTCATATAGCTTCGCGCCATTTGGTGTGTGGTGCACCTCTGGGTGGAACTGAACCGCATAGAAATGGCGGGAGACATCCGCTGTAATTGCATAAGGCGCGTTCGGGGAGGTGCCGTAGACCTCAAAACCCGGTGCAATCTCTGACACGTGATCGCCGTGAGACATCCAGACTTGCTCGTCGCCATCTGCGAACCACCCATCCAGAATGTCGAGCTTGTTTTGCGGGGTTACATAGGCACGGCCAAATTCAGCGGTGCCATGGCCGCTTTCCACCTTGCCGCCCAATTGGGTCATCATGGTTTGCTGGCCATAGCAAATACCAAGAATAGGTACACCCAGATCAAAGATCTCCTGCGGTGCACGTGGGCTGCCCTCGCGGGTCACACTGTCCGGGCCGCCGGAGAAGATCACCGCTTTTGGTGCCATCTCACGCACGAAATCCATCGTGACGTTCTGATATGGGTGGATTTCACAGTAGACGTTCAGCTCGCGAAGGCGACGCGCAATCAGCTGCGTGACCTGGCTGCCGAAGTCGATGATGAGGAGGCGGTCATGGGATGTCTCTGTCATGGCTGCTGACTAGGGCCAGATGACTTGTTTAGCAAGCCAAATAGAGTGGCTGGGCGCAGCCTAGAGGTAAAAAATGTGAAGTTTTGTACTAGCGGGTCGGGGCTGAGCGATTGCGGAGCTCCGAAAGCAGTTGAAACTCTCCGATCAGGGCAATCAAAACGTCTAAATGATCTGCGAGCGAATAGCCTGCACGTCGATGCAAGCGACGGTCATTGTGCTCGTTTTCCAAATCCAAAAGAAGTTGCAAGGCTGCGCCGTGCTTTTGTGCAGCTTTACCCGGGAAAAGGCGTGCCAAATAGGTTTCCCGTCGATAGTCTTTTACTGCTGATTTCGCAGTTCGCACGAGCAGCTTTGGGCGATTGAGTTGCGCAACTCGCATTAGAACATCCTGCATGATCTCTCCTTTTGGTCGGAAACAGAATGGCAAGCCTTGCACAACTTATAGGGGTGTTGCGTCGCAGGAGTGCGCAGCGTGCTGCGGGTTTTACAACTGTTTAGTAATTACCAACACACTCGGTGCCACTCACAGGTGTTAACGCATGGGTAACCTCTGCGACCTAGGTTTTTCTACATTCCGGGAGAACATCAGTGGGTTTTGAAACTGTATCAGATACCCACCGGGGGCAAGAATGACAAAACATTGGCAGGCGGATTCCACATTCTGCCGCGTTCCAAACTGGGTGCCGCATTTTGCATTGCGCTACCTAGCTCACACAGAAAAAGGTATTTCAATCAGAGAATTGGCGCGTGACTCGCAGGTGCATGCTTCTACCGTTCTAAGGCAAATTCGACGGGTTGAGAGCAAGCGTGACGATCCTTTGTTTGATGAAGCGCTTTCTGAACTGGCCGCTATGGTTTCCGATCTCCCCGACGCGGATCTGCAATTGGAGGCGCGTCAGATGGCAACGCAGATAGTGCGGTCAAATGGACATGAAACCGAGCTAGGAGGGGAAGTAAGGCTAATCCTCCAAGAGTTGAGTAACTCCGGCGCAATCCTAGCTTTCGCCAAGGAAATGGAAAAGGCTGTGGTTGTATGTGAGAGGCCCGATGGGAGCACCAAACGCAGTGCGGTTGTTGACCGATCCGTTGCACAGGCAATGGCATTGCAGGACTGGATCAGCTGCCAGGTGCCAGGGCGGATATCGAGGTATCAAATCACAGCAAATGGGCGCGCGGAACTGGCGCGACTTTTAGCCCTGGACAGCAATTCAGCAAGTGGCTTCGCCGCTGCCTCGACGGAGTTTGATGGGGCAACCGGCCCCACAAAGCCAAGCAAATGCGTTCGTTTCACCACGCAAGAAAATCCAATTTCAGTTCTGGCCCGCCGGAAGGACAAGGGTGGTCAGCCGTTTTTGACCTCCGATCTTGTCGCTGCAGCTGAACGGCTGCGGGAAGATTTTGAATTGAGCCAGATCGGCGTGGCTGTCACTCAGAATTGGGATCGGTTCCTGACCCCGGGAACTCGTGGAGGCGCGATAAACACGTCTGGCCCTCTGAACTCTCAGGAAGCCCAGAAACGCCTGAGCGCTGCTTTGGACTGCTTGGGTGAGGGACTATCAGAGGTCGCTTTACGATGCTGCTGCTATCAAGAAGGTATGGTGACCCTGGAGAAACGCCTCGGTTGGCCTGCACGGTCAGGCAAAGTGGTGCTACGGATCGCGTTGATTAAGCTGCGAGAGCACTACACGGCACAGCCTTCGGATGTGCATGATCTGATTGGATAGGCGGCGAAACCTATATGCCTAAAGCGTTGTTCTTTAGGTATATTCAGAGATCTCAATGAGGTTCATATCGGGGTCGCGGATATAGATGGATCTGATTGGCCCTGTGGCGCCGGTTCGATCGACAATGCCGTCTTCCAGCGGAACCTTAAGCGCAGTGAGATGAGCAAAGACGTCTTCAATAGGTAGGTCTGTGATCAAACAGAAGTCTGCGCTGCCGGGAGTTGGACGCTCGGCTTTGGGCTCAAATTCCTGTCCCTTCTGATGCAGGTTGATTTTCTGATTTCCAAATGAGAGCGCTTTGCGACCGCCAGCGAATTCCGTGACCGCCATTCCAAGAACGTTCACATAGAAGGCACAGGTTGCCTCGATGGAGGCGACCGTCAAAACGAAATGGTCGATGGATTTGATCTTCACAGCATTCACCCAATAAAAAACCCGGCAATCTGAAGATTACCGGGCTTTCATTCAAGGGGGTAGCAGAAGTTACGCTGCAACTTCCTCTTTGGTTTTCAGCGCTTTCAGAACATTCTCTGGAGAGCTTTCGCCATATGGGTCTTCTGGGTGGTTGTCGTCGCGGCCTGGCTCTTCGAACCATGCTTCAACAACACCGTTGTTGACGATCGCAGCGTAGCGCCAGGAGCGCATGCCAAAGCCGAGGTTGTCTTTGTCGACCAGCATGCCAACTTTCCGAGTGAATTCGCCGGAACCGTCTGGGATCACTTTGACGTTTTTGATGCCCTGAGCTTCGGCCCATTTGTTCATCACGAAGCTGTCGTTCACTGACATGCAGTAGATTTCGTCGATGCCCTCTGCCGCGAAGTCAGCAAAGCCGTTTTCGAAACCTGGCAGCTGATAAGTAGAGCAGGTTGGGGTGAACGCGCCCGGCAGGGAGAACAGAACAACACGCTTGCCGTCGAAGTAATCGGCGGTGGACATGTCCTGCCAGCGGAATGGGTTTGAGCCTTCGATGCTCTCGTCACGAACGCGAGTGCGGAAGGTCACATTAGGGAGTTTTTGGCCTGCAAACATAATTGGTCCTCAATGCTCAGGTTGAACTGCGCGATGACTTAAAATGATTCTAATTATTCGGCAACGCAGGAATCTGAGTTTGAGCGGCATTTTGTCAGGATAATCCGGTAACTGCCTGCAAGATCGGCAAAATGCATAACGGCCATGCACCACTGGCACTGGTCTCAATCTGTCGCTATGTTAGCCTGAAATGACGCAATTCATGTGCAAGGAATTCCCCGCGTGCGAGACCTGAAAATCCCAGAGCAGCGCCACCCTGAAAAGGCGCACCGCCCGGACAATGCCCAGCCAAAGAAACCCAAGTGGATTCGTGTGAAAGCCCCTACGGGTGAGGGCTATAACGCCACGAAAAAGATCATGCGTGAAAACAAGCTGGTTACGGTTTGTGAAGAAGCGGGCTGCCCGAACGCCGGCGAATGCTGGAGCCAGGGCCACGCCACCATGATGATCATGGGCGACATCTGTACCCGCGGCTGTACCTTCTGCAACATCGCGACGGGTCGCCCGGATGATCTGGACGTATTTGAGCCAGGCCGTGTGGCTGATGCAGTACAAAAACTGGGCCTGAACCACGTGGTCATTACATCGGTTGACCGTGACGACCTGAAAGACGGTGGTGCA
Organism: Cognatishimia activa; assembly: GCF_026016445.1. Lineage (NCBI taxonomy): Bacteria > Pseudomonadati > Pseudomonadota > Alphaproteobacteria > Rhodobacterales > Paracoccaceae > Cognatishimia > Cognatishimia activa. The sequence goes on from NZ_CP096147.1 coordinate 1,023,442, forward strand.
GAGCATTTCGCGCAAACCATTCGCGCCGTGCGTCACCGCTCTCCTCAGACCACAATCGAAATTCTGACACCGGACTTCCTGAAATGTGATGACTCGGTTCTGGAAGTAGTTGTCGAAGCCAAACCAGATGTCTTTAACCACAACCTTGAAACCGTTCCGGGCCTCTACCCAGAGGTTCGTCCGGGCGCGCGCTACTTCCACAGCCTGCGCCTTCTGCAGCGGGTGAAAGAACTGGATCCGTCGATATTCACCAAATCAGGCATCATGGTTGGACTGGGAGAAGACCGTCAGGCCGTGCTTCAAGTCATGGACGATGCGCGCGCGGCAGACGTTGATTTCCTGACCATCGGTCAGTATCTGCAGCCAACGCCAAAGCACCACGGTGTGGATCGCTTTGTGACGCCTGAAGAATTCGAAAGCTATGAGAAGGCCGCTTACGGCAAGGGCTTCCTGATGGTGTCAGCCACACCGCTAACCCGCAGCTCTTATCACGCAGGTGATGATTTCGCGAAGCTACGGGCGAACCGTCTGGCGAAGCTTGGGCAGGGTTAAACCAGCTAATAAATCGAATAACAGTCGGCGCCTTAGGGCGCCGTTTTTGTTTGTGTTATTGAACGAGGGCTTGCAGATAGGCCGCAATTGCCAGTCGATCTTCTGCGGTCAATTGCCCCATGTTTTCAACCACATGCGCCATAGGGCCACCCGCGCTATCAAATTCCGGGGTGAACCCGGTTTCAAGATAATAGGCGACATCTTCTGGCGACCAGTCCAGCACTGCAGGCGTAATCCCAGGCACTTTTCCTTCACCCGGCAAGAATGCACCGGTCAGCCAGTCAGCTGTATTCAATCCGCCCAATGGATTGCGTGGCGTGTGGCATTCCGCGCAATGCGCCTGTGCTTCGACAAGATAGCGGCCGCGGACCAGTTCCGGTGTGTTGGCCTCTTCAAATACCCAATCCGTCCCGGCGAATAGCAGTTTCCAACCTCCCAGGGTGCGCCGGATGTTAAAGGGAAAGCCCACTTGATGCGCCTGACTTGCTGTTTCGCTGGCGGGCAGGGTGTCCATGAAGGTCTTGAGGTCGGCAATATCCTGTTCTGTCATACGCGCATAGGCGGTGTAAGGGAAAACAGGAAAGTAGTGTTTGCCGTCCGGGGACACTCCGCGCTGCACTGCATTGGCAAATTCCACCAGGGTCCAACCTCCAATGCCGTATTCAGAGCTTGGTGAGATATTGGGAGCCAGGAAAGTGCCGAAATCAGATGGGAAGGATTGGCCGCCTGCCAAAACTGGCGCCTCGGAGAATTCAGACTTTGGTTCGGTATGGCAAGAGGCACAGCCTGAAGCATGAAAAACTGTCGCGCCGCGTATGGCGTTGCCGGTCAGCCCCTCAAATCGGGCTTCATCCACCCCGCGTGGGATGGTTATCACATAAAATGCTGCGAGGCCCGCAAGCCCCAAAACAATGAGGTAACGTAAGATGCGGGCCATCGGTGTGCTTTCTATTTACCGCGGAAGGCTTTGTGGCAGGAACCGCATGCCCCGCCAACCGGCCCCATGGCGGCTTGCAAGGAGGCAAGGTCTTTGCCCGCTGCATCAGCCATAGCGTTGGCTGCGGTGGCCATAGCGGTCGCGTTTTCGACAACAGCAGGGAAGGTTGTCCAGATTTCGGCCTTGGCACGTGTGCCTTCGACGCTGTCCATATCTGAGCCCTGCGGCCAAAGCGTCATCGCGTCGAGATTTGCGACAGCTTTCAGGTTGTTTGCTGCGGCAGAAGCCGCGGCCGCATCATAAGCGACTTCGCCCTTTGCCATTGCACCAAGAATGCCGAGGTTGTGTGCGTAAAGCTGCATCTGGCCTTGGCGTGCTTTGATGGCACCCTGAATGGCAGGGTCTGCGTGGCTACCAGCAAACGTTACGCCCGCCCCCATAGCAATCGCGAGAGCGGCGGTGATCATTACCTTTGTTTTCATGGCAAACTTCCCTGTTCTAAAGCAGTTAAAGTGAAATCAGTTTAGGGGAAGCTTCTTAAAAACGAAGGAATGAGTCACCAAAATAATTCACGATTAGTTGATTGGGCGGGCTTCAGCGCAGGCCTTTATTGCCAATTTTCTCGGCTGTCAGTGCCTCAGGCCAGCCGAAATATTGCTCAATTCCATAGAGAATGGCCGTGCAGACCACTGCGAAAAGGACGATCTGAATGCGCCGCCGAGAGGGCGGGTTGCGCGCCCAAAGCGCCATTTTCATCAGCCAGCGCGGGTTCATTCCACAAACCGGACTTTGCCAATGAAGGGCAGGTTGCGATTGCGCTGCGCATAGTCGATGCCGTAGCCCACAACAAATTCGTCTGGGATTTCAAACCCAATCCAATCCGCGCGCACATCAGCTTCGCGGCGGGTTGGTTTATCGAGAAGCGCGATGGTTTTCATCTTGCGGGGCTCGCGGCTTTCCAAAAGGTGCTTGACGTGATGCAGGGTGTGACCTGTGTCCACAATATCTTCTACAACCAAGACATCGCGGCCATGAATTTCGCCGCGCAAGTCTTTGAGAATGCGGACCTCACGGCTGCTTTCCATGGCGTTGCCATAAGATGATGCTTCAAGGAAATCGACTTCGACCGGGAGGTCCAATTCACGCACCAGATCCGCAATGAACACAAAGGAGCCACGCAGTAGACCCACAACAACCAGCTTATCAGTATCAGAGAACTCGCTGCGAATTTCCTCACAAAGCCCTTCGATCCGCGCCGCGATGCTTTTGGCTGAGATCATTTGATCAATCACATAATCTGGCTGTGTCATGCTGCCCTCTTGATTTTCCGCGCCCAGCATACGAAATGGGCGCACACTGTCTATGACGATCCGAGCAGAAAAACCAGATGCCAACGCATTCAGAAACACGCACTTTGCCGTATACGGCGCAGCAGATGTACGATCTGGTTGCAGATGTCGCGGCCTATCCGAAGTTTCTACCGTGGTGCGCGGCGGCCCGTATCCGATCCCGCACACCAGAGGGCGATGCAGAGCTAATGCTGGCGGATTTGGTAATCTCGTTCAAAGTCTTTCGTGAACGCTTTGGCTCCAAGGTATTGCTGCATCCGGTGGAGAAAAGTATCGACACCGAATACCTGGATGGCCCCTTCAAGTTTTTAAAATCCACCTGGGATTTCAAAGATGTAGAAGGCGGATGTGATGTTTCGTTCTATGTCGATTTTGAATTCAAGAACGCGATCCTGCAGGGGATTATCGGGGTGGTCTTCAATGAGGCCATGCACCGAATTGTGCGGGCTTTTGAAACGCGGGCCGCAGAGCTATATGGACATCAGCTTTCGTGAACGGCAATGCCGGGCCAGTTTATGCGCTCTTCGCTGTGATACTCTGAGCTTGGGCTAATTTTCGCTGGATCTTCTAAGAGAGCCGCATAGAAATGTACTTCGTTTGGATAGCGTTCTGACTTGTAGTACAACTGTGAACCACAATCTGGACAAAATCCGCGCTCCGCGTGGTCGCTGCTTCTATAGGTTTTAGGTTGTATTCCCCAAAAGCGCCAATTCCCATTTGGATTGCCAATCCAAGTTGTCATCGGCGATGCAGTGGCGCGTCTGCAGCTTTCGCAATAGCAGTTGCCGACCCAATTATGAGGCCCCGCCAGCTCAAACTTACAGGCTCCGCATAAGCAGTGGCCTTTCAGGACCTGCGATTGTGCTGTTTTCACTTTTGCACCTCCTTTAGATCGGAAGATACAGATAAGTTTTGAATATGGAACGTGTTCTTTTCCGCTGTCAATCGTCATAAATCAAACATGCCGGAGGCATGTGAAAGCTTGACGGGATGATGTCCAGATTGAAGTCAAGCGACGGTCAAACAGGCGCATTTGGCATTGTGAGCCACGCCCTGAGCTGTGCTCCCTTGGATCAGGGCTCCTAAACTTCCAAGGCCGCGCCGACCAGTGACAATCAGGTCTGCATCACACCCCTCCGCGCAGGCAACGATTTCTTCCACCGGATCACCTCTATGGCTATAGGTTTTGACCGCGGACAGATCATAGTCCTGTGCAATGCCTTTGCCCCGTCCAATAATCATATTGGCCGCCTTCGTGACCTCTTCATCATTGGGCATGGTTGTAACGGTGTGATACCCGGCGACGGCTCCCATCGCGAAGGCAACTGTTTTGGGCTGTGGGGTGTGTACAAGATGGATCTCTGATCCATATTTCTGAGCCAAATCACAGGCTGTACGGAGTGCCTTGTCAGATGTTTCTGAACCGTCCAAGCCAACAACAATTTTCTCAAACATTGCAGATCTCCCTTTTTGCTAACACTGCCAGTCTAGGACAGTCCGGGAAATCGGCCCTTGATTCACGTCAATGTGGCTAGATCCCGGGGGCACAAACAAAAATGGCGACCAAATAGGTCGCCATTCTTAGCAATATCGTCAACCAGATTTAGGAACTGACGTCGTAAGCACGCTCTCCGTGCACAGCCAGATCCAGACCATTGGTCTCGGTTTCTGCATCGACACGCAGAGGTGTGATGGCTTTGACCACGTAGATCAGAACCATGGTGACAACCACTGTGAAGACCCCAACAATTGCGAGGGAGCCCAGCTGAGCCGCCCATGCGCCCTGACCGAAGACTGCGATCATGATGGTGCCGAAGATGCCGCCAACTCCGTGGACAGCGAATACGTCCAGAGTGTCGTCGATTTTCAGTCCATTGCGGATCACGTTAACGGCTTCCTGGCACAGGATACCCGCGACGGCACCGATGACCAGAGCTTCCACAGGGCCAACAAAACCAGATGCCGGAGTGATGGACGCAAGACCTGCGATGGTACCTGTGACCAGACCCACCAGAGATGCCTTGCCGTATTTGATCTTTTCCCAAATTGCCCAGGTCAAAGATGCGGTTGCAGCAGAGATATGTGTAACAGTCAGAGCCATTGCCGCACCGCCGTCTGCGGCCAGCTGCGAGCCGCCATTAAAGCCGAACCAGCCAACCCAAAGCATCGCTGCGCCAATCATCACCATCCAAGGTGCATGCGGTGGTGTTGTCTTGTTTTTGCGTGGACCAAGAACAACCGCCAGCAGGAGCGCTGCGATACCTGCTGTTTCGTGAACCACGATGCCGCCAGCAAAGTCGCGCACGCCGGTTTCGCCGAAGATGCCGCCATCTGCAAGAAAGCCGCCGCCCCAGACCCAGTGAACCACCGGTGCGTAGCAAAGCAGCATCCAAAGAGCAGAGAAGAGAAGAACAAAGCCAAAGCCAATGCGTTCTACATAGGCACCGACGATCAGTGCCGGGGTGATGATCGCAAAGGTCATCTGAAAGGCAAAGAAGAGAACTTCGGGCAGGGTGCCTGACAGGGTGTCAGCAGTGATGCCTGAAAGGAACATCTTGTCCAGACCGCCCCAGAAGCCTGATGTGCCACCGCCGAAAGCGATGGAGTATCCTGCGACCAACCACAAGACGCTCATCAAGCAGGCGATGGCGTAGCAGTGCATGAAAACGCTCAATACGTTGCGCGCGCGCACAAGGCCGCCATAAAACAAAGCCAGACCCGGCAGGGTCATAAACAGCACTAGGGCTGTGGCGACGATAATCCAAGCGGTATCCGCTCCGTTCATTGTCCCGTTCCTTCTTCGAAATGTTCCGTTGCAGGCGGTCAAAGCGGAAGTGGGCTGCAAAACAAAGCAGCATGCGCTGCAGAAACGCTAATAATATAGACAATATGAATACTGATTAAAAAATAGACGATAAGTTTGGCGTTATGCTTAATAATTCATCAGTATTGAGAAATTGCCTTTTGGAGCAGCGACAATGCGTGATTCTGCGCCGCCTTGCGCACATTTTCGCGGCCAAGTGCTCCGAATTCAACCGTTTCAGTAATCGTACTCTTGCCATTTGTGATGCCAAAACAGACACGACCTTCCGGCTTGTGCTCTGAACCGCCGGGGCCGGCGATGCCCGTGATCGATACCGCGATCTGAGCCTTGCTGTTGGAAACAGCACCTTCAGCCATTTCTTTGGCCACGTCCTCTGAGACAGCGCCAACTGCATCGAGTGTCTTGGAAGAGACGCCCAGCATCTCTTGCTTGGCGTCATTCGTGTAAGTCACGAAGCCACGTTCCATGACTGCGGAGGACCCAGCGATGTCTGTCAGTGCTGCAAAGACTAAACCACCGGTGCAGCTTTCGGCGGTCGCGATCATCACGCCTTTGGATTTGGCGGCTTCTAAGACATCGTTAGCAAGGCTCATAGGATCACCAGATGAAAGAGCGCGGCCAGTATGCCCGTGCAAATCGCTGCATATACACCCGCGATCACGTCATCCAGCATCACGCCGAGTGCATCGCCGCGTCGATCCGCCCAACCCACGAGGTTCGGCTTGGTGATGTCAAACAGGCGGAACAGTAAGAAGCCTGCAATCCATCCGGGGTACAGCGCGAGCGGATCAGCCCCCATTCGCCAAGCGCCATAGCTGGTCACAAGTAATGCGATCCACTGTCCGGCCACCTCATCGATGACCACTTCGCTTGGGTCATGATCGTCAGATTGCTGCGTGTACTGTGCGGTTGCCCACCAGCCGATTGGGAAAACCAATAGGGTCGCAATGGCCAAAACCGGGAAGCCGCCTAGATAATGAAGTAATAGCGCAAGGCCGACGGCAACGGCTGATCCCCAGGTGCCTGGGGCAGGGCGTAAAAAGCCAGCACCGCCGACCGTTGCGACCCATTTGGCCGCTGAATTTTGAGACATAGTTTGCATGATGCCTGTCTATGAGGTGCTGCGTGAAGACGCAATCTCCCCCTTTTGCTTGATTAAAATTTAGGCACTTGCATATTTCTGATACATTTTTTGGCGTAGATTCGTTGAGGGTGGTCTGATTCCTCCTTAAATTGAGCGCAAGTGACAAGGATTAGACAGTTGAGCATTCGTCTCGGAGACCTGACATTGGACCCGCCTGTGTTTCTGGCCCCATTGGCCGGGATCACCGATTTGCCATTTCGCGAACTTGTCGCGGAATTTGGCGCGGGTCTTGTCGTATCTGAAATGATCGCCTCTCAGGACCTGCTGAACGCCAAGCCCGGTGTGCGCGAAAAGGCTGAACTGGGTTTTGGCGTCGAAGGTACAGCTGTTCAGATAGCAGGATGCGAAGCCTACTGGATGGCCGAAGCCGCGCGTTTCGCAGAAGCCAGCGGTGCGCGGATCATAGACATCAATATGGGCTGTCCGGCAAAGAAGGTAACCAGCAGCAGCGGGGCCGGGGCTTCTGGTTCAGCGTTGCTGCGTGATTTGGATCATGCACTGACGTTGATTGAAGCTGTCGTGGATGCGGTCAGTGTGCCTGTATCGCTTAAAACCCGGTTGGGCTGGGATGATGCGCTTCTGAACGCACCGGAACTTGCTAAACGGGCAGAAGATGCTGGCATTCAAATGATTACTATTCACGGGCGGACCCGCTGTCAGTTCTATAAGGGCTCTGCTGATTGGGCTGCCATTCGCAATGTGAAAGAAGCAGTGTCGCTTCCGGTTATTGCCAATGGAGACATCGTCGATGCGACCACCGCACGCGAGGCTCTTGAGCTTTCCAACGCGGATGGCGTCATGATGGGGCGTGGTGTTCAGGGTGCGCCTTGGACGCTTGCTCAAGTGGCTGCAGAGATATTCGGTGGAGCATCTCCTGAAGTTCCACAAGGGCATGATTTTATTGAAATGGTTTCAAAACATTATCAGGCAATGCTGAGGTTCTACGGTAGCGACCTAGGGGTGCGCGTTGCTCGTAAGCATCTGGGTTGGTACATGGACCACGCTCAGACGCCCAAGGTGCTTAGAAATCAGGTTCTTACCGCGAAAACCGAACGTGAAGTACTGGCGCTATTGCCGGTTGCGCTTTCACCCGCTGAAGAAAGGACCGCCGCATGATCGATAACGCAGCTTTGTGGTCTTCTTTGCCGGTTCCTGCTGTGCTTGTGGATGCGGATGACAACATCTTAGAGATCAATGGTGTCGCTGAAAGCTTCCTGAATGCCTCGGCGAAATCCCTCCGTGGTGTGCCTGTTTGGGATCGCATCGCTGTCGACGCACCATTAGAAGACGCCTTCAGCCGGGCTAGGAATTTGGGAACACCACTGTTCGTAAATGACGTTGATGTCGGCACCGGCAACGCACCACCGCTGCAATGCAACGTCCAAGTTTCTCAATTGGTCGACGGAGATGGGGAAATGATCATTCTGATCTCCCCAAGAGAGCTTGCAAGCCGCGCAGGTAAGTCAGATTCTGTCAAAAGCGCCGCGAAATCGGCGATTGGTATGGCAGAGATGCTGGCCCATGAGATCAAAAACCCTCTTGCAGGCATAACTGGTGCCGCGCAGCTGTTGTCTATGAACCTCTCTCAGGCCGATTTGGAATTGACTGATCTGATCGTAGAAGAGAGCCGCCGTATCGTGAAGCTTTTGGAGCAGGTGGAGCAATTCGGAAACCTGCAGCCACCCGCCAAACACGCGGTGAACATCCACGACGTGCTGGATCGCGCGCGCCGGTCCGCACTGCTTGGTTTCGGCGGGCACATGACCATTGTCGAAGACTATGACCCATCACTTCCTTACGCATTGGGAGACGCGGATCAGTTGCTTCAAGTCGTGCTAAACCTTCTTAAGAATGCAGCAGAAGCCGCTGACAAGAAAGGTACTATTCGCATTCGGAGCTACTTCGAGCATAGCTTTAAGTTGCGCCGTAGCGACGGCACTGGTCAGTCGTTGCCGCTTCAAATCGAAATCACGGACGATGGCCCTGGATTGCCGCAGGATATCAAAGGCGACATCTTTGATCCTTTTGTCTCTGGCAAAGAGAATGGCACCGGTTTGGGCCTAGCGCTCGTCAGCAAAATCATCTCGGATCACGGGGGGTGGATTTCAGTGGATTCCATTCCTGGCCGCACCGTTTTCAGAATTTCACTTCCAAGGGCCCCAAAAGACCTTGTTCCTCCAGAGGAGAGCTAAACCATGGATGGCACCGTACTAGTCGCGGATGATGACCGCACAATCCGCACCGTTTTGACCCAAGCGCTGACACGCGCGGGGTGTAAAGTGCATGCGACCAGCTCTTTGACAACCCTGATGCGTTGGGTTGGTGAAGGCAAAGGCGATGTGGTGATCACTGACGTGGCCATGCCAGACGGCAATGGCTTGGAAATGCTGCCAAAGATTTCCGATGATCGTCCGGGGCTTCCGGTGATCGTGATCTCTGCACAAAACACCATCATGACAGCCATTCAAGCTGCAGAAGCAGACGCCTATGACTATCTGCCTAAACCGTTTGACCTGCCGGATTTGATGAAGCGCACAGCCAAAGCGTTGAGTGAAAAACGCACTGTATCTGCGAGCCCGACGCAGGATGGGGAGCGCCCGGAAGAGTTGCCTCTTGTTGGTCGTACTCCGGTAATGCAGCAGCTTTATCGCGTTGTGGCACGGGTTATGAATACGGATTTACCAGTGCTCGTTTCTGGTGAATCTGGAACCGGTAAATCGCTGATTGCGAAGGAGATTCACGATTTCTCCGATCGTCGGAACATGCCGTTTGTGACAGTTACCAAATCTGATCTGAGTGACATCGAAGGCCCAGCCAGGATTTTCGCCCGCGCCAAGAGTGGCACCATTCTGTTGGATGAGGTTGGCGATTTTGACGATGAAGATCAGGCGCGTCTTGTGCGAATGATCGACAATCCCGGAGATCAGGCCCCACGCTTTATGGCGACAAGTCAGCAGGACCTGATGGAGTTGGTCGAAAAAGGCAAAGTGCGACAGGATCTCTTTTATCGTCTCAACGGTGCAGCCCTGCACGTGCCCAGCCTGCGTGAGCGCGTGGATGACATTCCGCTTTTGATCGAACATTTTCTTGGACGTTCTGAACGCGATGGGGGTCCGCTTCGTGTCTTCTCAGCAGACGCGCGCGAGCTTTTCCGGGCCTACAGCTGGCCTGGGAATGTGCGCCAGCTTGAAAACGCAGTTAAGCGATTGATTCTCACTGCACGTGGCGAGGAAATCTCGCGTTCCGAGGCCGAAGCAGTACTTGGCAGCCAACCCGAAGCGGTTCCACTACTGGGTGGCGGCGAAAGCGAGAAACTGTCCGGTGCTGTCGAGCGTCATCTGCGTCGTTACTTTGACCTACACGGAAATATCCTGCCACCGCCCGGATTATACTCACGAATCCTGCGTGAAATAGAATTGCCACTGATCGAAATCGCACTTGATGCGACAGGGGGCAATCAGGCGAAATGTGCGGATTTGCTTGGCATCAATCGCAATACTTTGCGCAAGAAGATCACCGATCTGGATATTCACGTGACACGCCGCCGCAAGTTGATGTAAAACTGCCACATAGAGTTGCGGATGGGTCTCATGACTTCAGTTCGCCACAACATATAGCAGTTTCGCGCCCATTAGGCGCAAAATCAATTGGGGGCAGCGGGTGGCAACCCGGACAAAAACATCACATTGGTTGCGTCTAAGACGGCTTAGACGCCAGCGCCGTGCGCAGAATTTCGCCACTTACGGATTGGTCATTTTGGGGCCAATTCTTGCTGCAACGACGTTCTACGTATTTGGTCCATTGGATCAGGGCAGCTCATCAAATTCGCTTAGATCAATACTGCTCGCGGATTTGGTCTATGTGCTTCTTGTCGCTGCATTGGTCATGCAGCGTGTTGTGCGTATGATTGCCTCTCGCCGCGCGAAATCAGCGGGCTCTCGGTTGCACCTTCGTTTGACGGGGGCCTTTGCGCTAATGGCGCTGGCACCAGCGGTCACCATGGCGATCTTTGCTGGCCTCACCATCAATATCGGCCTGGAAGGCTGGTTTTCAGACCGCGTGAGCAAAGTGGTGGGCAGTTCTGTTGCCGCAGCGGAGGCCTATGAAGCTGAGCATGTTAGCAATTTGGAAATCGATGTTCGGGCAGTCGCAAATTTCATAAATTCTAGCCGCAAGAACAGCGATAAGGTCTTTCTCACCGGCGACTTTCGCGGTTTGCTAAGCCAAGCCCAGACCGGCATTCAGCGTGGGTTGCGTGAAGCTTACATTATTGATGGCACCGGCGAATTGCTCGCGCGTGGTGAGCGATCCTACCTATTTGATTTTGAACGCCCGACAGAGGACCAGATTGCTGAGGCAACTGAAACAGGTCTTCTGATCATTCGAGATCTGGAACAAAACGAATTGCGGGCTTTGGTTCCACTACAGAGGTTTGTTGATCGATTCCTCTATGTCAGCCGTTCGGTGGACGGCGACATTTTTGGATTGCTGGATGAAACCAAAGAAACTGCCAAGCTTTATGCTCAGCTTGAAAATGAACGCGGTGATGTCTTTATCCGCTTTGGCCTGATTTATATGGGGTTTGCTGTCATTCTGATCTTGGCGGCGACCTGGCTTGGCTTGCTGTTTGCTGAGCGTCTTTCGCGTCCGGTCGGGCGCCTGACAGATGCGGCTCAGCAAGTTGGGGGCGGCGATCTGAATGTGCAGGTGGTCGAGGAAGATGGCGACGATGAAATCGCCATGCTCGGTCGGTATTTCAACCAGATGACCCGCCAATTGAACGCGCAGCGCCAGACTTTGCTTGAAAACACCGATCAGATCGAGCGCCGTCGGCGTCTCTTTGACTCGGTTCTGGGGTCTGTGACCTCTGGCGTGATTGGTCTGGATGCATTGGGGCGAATTACTTTCCTGAACCGATCAGCCGAACATGTACTGGACCACGATCAGCATGAAGCCATGGTGCCTTTGGCCGTGGCCATTCCGGAATTTGATGAGATTTTCACGGGATTACGCGAGTCTGGTGCTGAAGTCGCTCAGGAAGAGATCAAAGTGGTGCGTGACGGCAAGCTGGAAAGCTTGCTTGTGCGCATCGCGACGCGACGCAACGAGGATGGTGCGCTGGAAGGCTATGTTGTGGCCTTTGATGAGGTGACGGACCTTGTGACGGCTCAGAGGATGGCGGCATGGGGTGATGTGGCGCGCCGCATTGCGCATGAGATCAAGAACCCGCTAACGCCCATCCAGCTGTCTGCAGAACGTCTAAAACGCAAGTTTTCTCCGCGTGTGGGGGATGACTCTGAAAAGCTCGATCAGATGACGGATGTGATTGTGCGTCAGACAAATGATCTGCGCCGCATTGTTGATGAGTTTTCGAAATTCGCCCGTATGCCAGAGCCCGAGCGGCGTGATGTGGATATCTCTCAGCTCTTGCAAGACGCAGTTCTATTGCAGGAGGCTGGTCAGCCAACGGTGACCTTCAAGACCGACATTGCCGCCAAGGGCGTCCGCGCGCATGCGGATGACACGATGCTTAATCAGGCGCTGACCAATCTGATCAAGAACGCCGGTGAAGCGATTGAAAGCCTTGAGAATAAGGGCACGGTTGAAGGACTAAAACCGGAAATCCGAGTCACTTTGAAACTTCGAGATACGGATTGCGTGATCTCAATTGCCGACAATGGCATTGGCCTACCGGAAGATCGCGCGAAACTATTTGAGCCCTATGTCACGACGCGTGACAAAGGCACTGGGTTGGGTCTGCCCATCGTGAAAAAGATCATAGAGGAGCATGGCGGGGCCTTGGCACTGCTCGATGCGCCTGTGTTTGAAGGGAATGCCCATTATGGGGCGATGGCAGAAGTTACTCTGCCGGTAACAAGTGCGGCGATTGCCGAGCGTAAAGACTAATGTTGGGGGAAGTATGATGGGCGATATTCTTATCGTGGATGATGAAAGGGACATTCGGGAGCTGATTTCCGATATTCTTGAAGACGAAGGCTATACAACGCGTCTCGCTGGTACCAGCGATGAAGCGATGAACGAGGTGACCTCTGAAAAGCCGGCGTTGATGATCCTGGATATCTGGCTGAAAGACAGCAACATGGATGGGATCGACATCCTGAAGGTTGTGAAGCGGGATTATCCGGATGTGCCGGTGGTGATTATCTCAGGTCACGGTAACATCGAAATTGCGGTGGCTGCGATTAAGCAGGGTGCCTATGACTTTATTGAGAAGCCGTTCAACATTGATCAGCTGCTTGTCGTGATCCGCCGCGCGATGGAAACCAGCCGTTTGCGGCAGGAAAACCATGCTTTGAAACGCCAGGACGGCAAGGCGACCACGATGATTGGTCAAAGTGCCTCCCATAAGGCTCTGGTGTCACAGCTTGACAAAGTCACCAAATCCAATGGCCGTGTGATGCTTTGCGGACCCGCTGGGTCCGGCAAGGAAGTCGCGGCGCGCTATATCCATGCAAATTCCAACCGTGCGAGTGCCCCCTTCGTCACAGTGAATTGCGCAGGCGTGGAGCCAGAGCGGATGGAAGAGGTGCTCTTTGGTCGTGAAAGCGCTGAACGTGGTGTTGAGCAGGGATTGTTGGAGAAGGCGAACGGCGGTGTGGTCTATTTTGACGAAGTCGCCGATATGCCGCTTGGCACTCAATCCAAAATCCTGCGCGTGCTCGTGGATCAAAGTTTCACCCGTGTGGGCGGCAGTGACTCACAAAAGGTCGATCTGCGGGTGATTTCCTCGACCAGCAAGGATCTGGCGGCCGAAATTGCTGCAGAACGCTTCCGTCAGGAGCTGTTTCATCGTCTGAACGTAGTGCCAATCGCTGTGCCATCCTTAGAGGAACGGCGCGAAGACATTCCGGGGCTAGCAGAGCATTTCATTGCGGAATTCAATGACACGCAGGGGCTTCCGCTGCGCAAACTCACCGATGAAGCGGTCGCCTTGATGCAGACCATGACCTGGCCGGGCAACGTTCGACAGCTGAAAAACCTGATTGAACGCGTGCTGATCCTTGGGGATGGCAACGGCGATATCGACGCAAAAGAGCTGCCGGGCAACGAAGGCCCAGCAGAAGAAGAGGGTCGGGTGGTCCTATCAGGTGCATTGGCCACATTGCCTCTGCGTGAAGCAAGAGAAGCCTTTGAACGGGAATATCTGCTGACCCAGATCAACCGGTTTGGCGGCAACATCAGCCGAACGGCGACTTTTGTGGGCATGGAGCGTTCTGCGCTGCACCGTAAGCTTAAATCGCTTGGTGTTGTAACCTCTAACAAGGCAGGCAACCGTGTCGCCAGTGTGGATCAGGTTGAATAATCAGACATTCTTGCGCATGGGGCGCTAAGCACTCTTTCTTGACCCGCCCCGTCGGGTCTGCCAAACCAAGAGCCTGACGAATGCGGAGGCATGCATGAAAGTCATCATTTGTGGCGCCGGTCAGGTGGGTTGGCAAATCGCCCGACACCTGTCCAATGAGCGCAATGATGTCACGGTGGTGGACAACAATGCCGATCTCGTGCGGCGCGCAACGGATAGCCTTGATGTGCAGGGTGTTGCGGGATTTGCGAGCTATCCGGATGTTCTGGATCGGGCAGGGGCGCGGGACGCGGACATGATCATTGCCGCTACCCATTCTGATGAGGTGAATATGGTGACCTGTCAGGTTGCGCATTCCGTCTTTGATGTCCCACGCAAAATCGCGCGTCTCAGGGCGCAATCCTATCTGGATGCAATTTATTCTGACCTTTATCGGCGCGATCACATGCCGATTGAGGTTGTGATCAGCCCGGAACGCGAAGTGGCGGCAGCGGCTTTGAAGCGGCTTGCTGCGTCCTCAGCATTTGACACAGAGTTCTTCCTTGATGGGAAAATGCAACTCATCGGGATTGTGCTTGATGAAGATTGCCCTGTGGTCAACACGCCTCTGCGCCAGCTGTCAGATCTCTTTTCCACCCTGCGCGCGGTCGTTGTTGGTGTGCGCCGGGATGGCACGCTCTTTGCGCCTGAACCGGGTGACCAGCTGTTTGTCGGCGATGATATCTACGTCATGACCGATGTGCGCGATGCGCAGCGGACGATGGAAATCTTCGGCAAAACCACTCGCAAACAAGAACGTGTTGTGTTGATTGGTGGCGGTAATGTTGGGCGCATGGTGGCAGAAGAGCTCGAAGCCCTGCCAAATCGCGCTATTCGCGCCAAGATGATTGAGAAGGACCGAAAGGTTGCTGAAATCTCTGCGGATGCTCTTGAACGGACGATTGTCCTGCATGGTGATGGTATGGATGCGGCTTTGCTGCGCGAAGCTGGTATTCAGCGCGCGGATGCGGTTCTTGCTGTAACGGACGACGATAAGACCAACATCCTTTCAGCTGTGCGTGCGAAATCACAGGGCTGCCCGATGGCAATCGCACTAATCAATGATCCCACGCTAGTGCCTTTGATGGCACCCTTAGGCATCGATGCGCACATCAACCCGCGTGGCACTACGGTGTCCTCAATCCTGCGCCACATTCGCCATGGACGGGTGCGTGATGTCTATTCCCTTGGAGATGCAGAGGCAGAAATCATTGAAGCAGAGGTGCTGTCGACCTCGCCAATCGCGGGACAAGACCTGCGAGATGTGGATTTCCCGGAAGGTGTGCTTCTTGGTGGCATCCTGAAGAACGGTGAATTGGTGAAACCCGTCGGCAAAACGCGGATCGATGAAGGCGACATCATTGCTCTCTTCGCACTGTCTAAAGATGTGGGCGAAGTCGAACGATTGCTTCAGGTTTCAATCGACTATTTCTAGGTTCGAATGATACGTGCGCTTCAAAACATGCCGCTTCTGTTGCAGTTCACTGCAATTGCAGGGGTGGCGATGCTCCTGCCAAGCATCTATGCGCTGCGGCTTGAAGAGTTCCATATTGCGCGGAGTTTCCTCTATAGCGGTGTGCTGACGCTTTTTGTGACCAGTTTGATTGCGGTTGCCGTCAGAGCCGAAAAGGACGACGAAGTACGTCTGCAGCGCTACCTATTTGCGCTTTTTGCGGCCTATACCATTCTGCCCATCGCGCTGGCCTTCCCATTTTATGAAGCACTTGGCACGACCAGTTTTCTGAATGCCTATCTGGAAATGGTGAGCTGCCTGACCACAACAGGTTTTGTACTCTTTGAAGACCCCGGACGCTTGTCGCCAGCCTTGCATCTGTGGCGCGCCATTGTGGGCTGGATGGGGGGCCTGATGATGTGGGTCGCAGCGGTAGCGGTATTTTCTCCTCTTAGTCTAGGTGGATATGAGGTTTCTGCGCGATCCGACTTTGATCAATTTAATGAACACGGTCAAAGACTTGGTCGCCTTGATGCAGGGCGCCGCTGGCGCCGAACGGCTTTGCATCTGGTACCGGTCTATGTCGGGCTGACTCTGGTGCTTTGGATTTTGCTGATGGTGATCGGGGAGCGTTCCCTGACAGCCATGACCCACGCTATGTCGGTCATGGCAACCAGTGGCATTTCAAATGTTGGCGGTATTCAAGAAGCCTCCACTGGCTTGGCAGGTGAAATCCTTGTTTTCCTGTTTTTGTTTTTTGCGCTCTCCCGAAAGACCTTTGCTACAGAGCTCGGAGCGACACGGCGCGAAAAGCTGTTTGACGATCCTGAGTTCCGCTTTGCGATTTTTCTGGTCCTCGTGGTTCCAACTTTGCTTTTGCTGAGACATTGGTTTGGTGCAATCGATGTGGATGAAGAGTTTAATCTGACAGCGGCCTTCAAAGCGGCCTGGGGCTCGATTTTCACTGTCCTGAGCTTCCTTTCAACCACCGGATTTGAAAGTGCGGATTGGCAAACCGCGCAAAACTGGTCCGGTCTAAGCACTCCGGGGCTGATTTTGCTGGGACTTTCCATGATCGGTGGGGGCGTGGCGACGACGGCGGGCGGTGTGAAGCTCTTGCGCGTTTACGCGCTTTATCTACAAGGCCTTCGCGAAATGGAGCGTTTGGTACACCCCAGCTCTGTATCCGCATCCGGCAGTAAAACACGACGTATCCGGCGTCAGGGAGCCCTGATTGCATGGGTCTTTTTTATGCTCTTTGCGCTTTCTATGGCAGCTGTGACCCTCATGCTGACCGGGCTGGGTATCGGCTTTCAAGACGGTTTGGTCTTGGCCATTTCAGCCCTTTCAACAACTGGTCCCCTTGCACAGGCCGCTGTTCAAAGCCCAATTGAAATTCTTTCTGAAGCGGCTGGCGTTAAAATTGTTCTTTGCGCTGCCATGGTGCTTGGACGCCTTGAAACATTGGCGATCATTGCCCTTCTGTCGCCAAATCTTTGGCGCAACTAGGCGAATTCTGCTGAACTAAGTGAAGATACACTGTTTTTTGGGGTAGAAACTTATCTCCACTCGTTTCATACTCGGTCTGAAATACTAAAACCGTGGCATAACAAGAATAAAGGCGAACAAGCAATGGCTTCGGATCGACAGAACCTCCAGGACGCATTCCTAAATCACGTACGTAAGACCAAGGTTCCGGTCACAATTTTCCTAATCAACGGTGTAAAACTTCAGGGTGTCATCACTTGGTTTGACAACTTCTGTGTTTTGCTGCGCCGTGATGGGCAAAGCCAGCTTGTTTACAAGCATGCGATCTCTACGATCATGCCTGCGCAGCCGATTAGCTTGTATGAAGGCGAAGACGCCCAATAAGCCTGCTGCCCGGTTCAGATACCGAGTAAAGATATCCTATGATGGAACATGAAACGCATGTCACCCGCGCTTGGGTGCTGCGTCCCGAAGTTAAGTCAGCTGATCAAAAACGCGACGCCTCCTCCGCATTGGAAGAGGCGGTTTCGCTTGCGGCCGCTCTGCCCAACTTAGAGGTTGTGGGGGCGGATGTGGTGCGCCTGCAGAAAATTCAGCCGGGCAAACTTTTTGGTTCAGGCAAAATCGAAGAGCTTAAAGCACGTCTGAAGGCTGAAGAGGTTGAGCTTGTTTTGATCGATGGCCCGGTGACGCCGGTACAACAGCGCAATCTGGAAAAGGAATGGAAGGTCAAACTTCTGGACCGGACCGGGTTGATCCTTGAAATTTTCTCGGATCGCGCGCGCACCCGCGAAGGTGTGCTGCAGGTCGAAATGGCGGCCTTGTCGTATCAGCGCACGCGTTTGGTGAGGGCGTGGACCCACTTGGAACGTCAGCGTGGTGGTCTTGGCTTTGTCGGTGGTCCGGGTGAAACACAGATCGAGGCCGACCGTCGTGCGATTGACGATCAACTGGTGCGCCTGCGCCGCCAATTGGCCAAAGTGGTGAAAACCCGCGAATTGCACCGTGGGGCCCGTGCCAAGGTGCCGTATCCGATTGTTGCATTGGTGGGCTATACCAACGCCGGCAAATCCACGCTCTTCAATCGCGTGACAGGTGCCGAAGTCTTGGCCAAAGACATGCTTTTTGCAACGCTGGATCCGACCATGCGTCGCCTGGAACTGACAGATGGCCCTGAAGTTATACTGTCTGACACGGTGGGTTTCATTTCTGACCTGCCAACCGAACTGGTTGCTGCCTTCCGCGCGACTCTGGAGGAAGTGCTATCAGCCGATATCATCCTGCATGTTCGCGATATCTCTCATCCGGAATCCGAAAACCAAGCCCAAGACGTGGAAACCATCCTCAGCCAACTGGGCGTCAACGAGGACATCCCGCAGCTTGAGGTCTGGAACAAAATCGACCTGCTGGAGGCCGATGACATCGACGCAATGCATGCCAAGGCGGCGCGCAGCGAAGACATCTTCTCAATTTCTGCCATCACCGGCGAGGGCATCGATCTGCTGCTGACAGAGGTGTCACATCGATTGCAGGGAGATGTCAGTATCGAGACGCTGAACCTGCCATTCTCCGCAGGGAAAGAACGCGCCTGGCTCTTTGCTGAAAACATCGTTGAAGGTGAAGAGCAGACCGAAGAGGGTTTTGATATCACCGTTAAATGGACCGCGCGTCAGGCGTCGAAATTCAAGACGCTTTAACCTTCTTCTTTGCCTAAATACTCAAAAATGCGAGGGGCTTGCCCCTCGCTCCTGTATTTTCAGTTTAAGGCAGCAGTCGCGTAACGCCGACCGCTGCCGCGCGCGCGAGCTCCTCATCGAGTGACATAGGAACATATTCCCCACGTCGCCACAGCTGAGCCATATCGTCATAATATCGGCTCAGGAAATGACCTGACTGTCCGGTCGAGATGATGAAAACGGAGCTGTCAGGGTCCGCAAAGTCATAAACCCCACGGTAGGCTGCAGAGTGGCTGTTGAGGAAGGGATCAGGTCCTTTGCCGATGGTTTTGCCCCGTTGCAGCGTGTTATCGCCACCGCTGGTCGACTGGCGGATATTCACAAAGTTCTTCAGGAACGGGATTTTACCCAACACTTGGTGGTCATGTGTCGCTTGGTGCGCATCTCCCCAGCGCAGGCTTTCCAGGTTGCGCCCGTATTTCTCTTCAATCCAGATCAAAGCGTCATCTAACGCAAGGCGCGCCACGTCCGTACAGCTTTCAGTTGCCGCGCTTTGAATAACGTCACACCAGACACCGGCGCCTTCGACATCACGGAAAACACGTTCAATGAACAGTGGCTCCAAATGGGTAAACTCTGGCTCCAGAGGTCCAAGTTCGTCCTTGATGATCCGGGTTTGCAGCGCTCGCATCCATGCAGAATAGATCAGCGGTTCAGGCAGATGTTCGTTCATCTCCCCATTCCACTCGGCAAGCAGAGCCAAGGCGCGTTGCCGCTGGCGCTCTGGCGTGCCCTCTGGTGCGGATTCCCCTGTAAACCAAAGGTCTGCCGCCACCAAAGGCAGAAGGCTGCGCGCGGTAAAGCTGACGGTGTCGAGTTGTGCCTCGATAAAGCTATCACGCGTATGCACCTGACGACCTTGCATCAGGCGTTCCCAACGATGAACCCTTTGGCTATCGCCCCAGGTGAAAGACATATGCAGCGGGAAGGCGCGATCGACGATCTTATTGTTGGTATTGCCCACAATGCCGCCAATCGGTGCGATGAACTCTGGGTTTGAGGCATAGGGCAGGCGGCCTTGCCAACGGTTCTCTGGTCTCCAGCCGAGGCTCGGCAGGCGTCCTTTGGACTGATGCAATGCCGCGCGGCGTGGATTGGCACCAACGGTCTTCATTGCAATGGTTTCTCGATCGACCAAGGTCAGGTTTTGCGCGGGCGAGATATATTTCTCAGCAGAATTAATGGCTTGTCGCACATTGTCGGCATACATCAGGTCGATGGCCGCATCCATAGACGTGTCATTCGGGCTAAGCGCGGTCCAGCTGATCGCGGCCACATGGCCTTTCGGGGTCACTGTTTTCAGATCAAACACACTGCCCGGCAGGATAGGGCCATTGTCAGACCAGCGCAGGGTCAGCGTGATTGGCTCTGAGTCCTTAATGTTGATTATCGAGTTCCGAGATCGGAATTCTTTGAACCCATTGGGCGTACGGTACTCGTTCGGATTGGCAGGATTAAGTTCTTCGATCAGAACATCCTGATCATCCAGATAGGCCGAGGTCAGCCCCCAGCCCATTCGGTCGCTACGCCCAGTCAGAATGGCTGGGATTCCGGGGATCGTGCCGCCAATCACACCACCTTTAGACAGCTCCATCCGTGCAAGATACCAAATCGCAGGGGCGCTCAGCTCAAGATGTGGGTCATTGGCCAAGAGCGTTCCGCCCGCTGCGGACCGTGTTGTTGCTGCTGCCCAAGCATTTGATGCGCCGGCTAAACCACGTGGATTGAATGGTGATAGCGGATGATAGTCACGAGGGGTGGCCTCAACAAATCGCTGCGTGCCAGGTACAAGAGCGGCATATTCAGGAAGTGCGGCAATGCCAGCGCCTGGGAAATCTGGCATGATGTCAGACAGGCGGTTGTCATCGGGTACCAGCAGAGAGACCCGCGCGCGCAGAACTTCCTCGTCCAGATGAGCAGCCAGCTGAAGCGCCATAACCCGCTGGATGGCAAGGGAATCCGCAGGCCGCCAAGGTGCAATTGGCGCAGAGAAAAGGAACATTTCCGGTGCGCCGCGTCCCAGCGCTTCTGTGTTCACTTCGTTGATGCGGGCATTCACGCCGTTGGCATAGGCTGACATCAACTGGCGGGTACGATCAGACAGTGAATCCACCGACTGCACCGACAGTGGGTATATATCTAACCGGCGGATCAACTGATCAATTTCAACGGTTGTGGGGCCGAAGACTTCAGACAATCGTCCTTGGGCGGTGCGGCGCAAAGTGACCATTTGCCAGAGGCGATCCTGCGCGTGGGCATAGCCAAGGCCAAAGAAAACATCCGCGTCCCTTTCACCAAAAATATGCGGCACATTGGCGTTGTTGCGCACAATTTCTACTGGTGCGCTGACAAATCCTGTCTGCAAGTCTTTGTTGTACTCCGGCAAGGACCGAGAGGCGAAGAAATAGACCAAAGCAATGGCCAAACCACCAAGTACCAACAGGCCGCTTAAGATTCGCAGCAGCCATTTAAAAATTAACGCCATGTCTTGCCTTTATCGCCTTGCGCTTCGGGATGCGCCCGCCATTAATACGGGCCAGTATTACTGCGAAACTGTGACAGGGGAAAGCACATGGCGAAGGTTGCGTTTTTGGGATTGGGCGTAATGGGTTTTCCAATGGCAGGACACCTGCAGTCGGCAGGTCACGAAGTCACGGTTTTCAACCGGACAGCGGCCAAAGCGGAGGCTTGGGTGGCCCAGCATGGTGGCAAAATGGCGCTGACGCCGGGTGAGGCTGCTTCGGGTGCAGGCTTTGTCATGGCCTGTGTCGGGAATGACGATGATTTGCGTCATGTCTGTATTGGAGAAGGTGGCGCTTTTGCGGGTATGAAGCCGGACGCTGTGTTTGTGGATCACACCACGGTGTCTGCGAAGGTGACTGCGGAGCTCTATACTGCGGCCAAAGATGCAGCGTTGAATTTCGTAGACGCTCCAATTTCAGGTGGTCAGGCGGGCGCTGAGAACGGCGTTTTGTCGATTATGTGTGGCGGTGACCAAGACGCCTATGATGCGGCTGAGCCCATCATGCAGTCTTATGCCCGTATCTGTCGCCGCATCGGCGATAGCGGCGCGGGTCAGATGACCAAGATGTGCAACCAGATCGCTATCGCAGGCTTGGTTCAAGGCCTGTCCGAAGCGCTGCATTTTGCCGAAAAAGCGGGTCTTGATGGGCGTGCGGTTGTCGAAGTGATTTCGCAGGGGGCCGCAGGCAGCTGGCAAATGCAGAACCGCTATGAAACCATGCTGGATGATCATTTCGATCATGGGTTTGCGGTGGATTGGATGCGCAAAGACCTGGGTATTTGCCTTGATACTGCAGACGAAACCGGTGCGAGCCTGCCGGTCACAGCTTTGGTCGATCAGTTCTACAAAGACGTCCAGAAAATTGGCGGCGGTCGCTGGGACACGTCCAGCCTTATCAAACGCCTCCGCGCTTTGGATTAATCCCGTGCCAATTCCGGATGCTCATAGGCCTCTGGATAAGGCATCGGATGAAAAGGGCCCAGCGGCACAACATTGTTCCACGAGCGGCCAAAATATCCCTGGCGACAATGCACTAGAGAATTGCTCTCTGAAACGCCAGGGAGTGCATAGACACGACAAAGCCAGCGCCACAGATTTGGATAATCCAATATGCGCGCGCCGTTGAGTTTCATGCGCGTGTAGTAAACCGGGTCATGGCGATAAAGCGTCGGGAAGAGGCGCAGGTCTGCTTCAGTGAAATTGGAACCGGTCAGAAACGCGCGGCCGTCTGAAAGCTGACCCTCAAGATGGGCAAGGGTATCAAAGTAGCTTTTATAGGCAGCTGCATATACTTGCTGATCAGAGGAGAACCCTGCTTTATAGGCGCCATTATTGATGGTGACGTAAATACGTTCGTTAAGCGCACCAATGTCTTCTCTCAGAGCTTGGTCGTCAGCCCCGGATGGATAGAGAATTGGACGCCCGTCTGGTGCGCCTAAAAGATCAGCCTGCGCATCCAGCATTCGAACAATCTCTGCGCTTTCATTGGACACGATGCGCTTTGACACTTTGTCATATAGGATCGGAACAGATTTCTCCGTCGAGCCCTCGGCCTCGTAGATATCTTTGACCAAGCGATAGTCTTGCCCGGTTCCCGTTTCCAAGGTGCATTCTGGTAAAGCCGCATTGGACAAAGTGGCTATTCGCTCAGGTGCGAACTCCCAATGATTGGGACCAGAAGGATCGAGCTCTGTTGTCCTGTTCGGAAAAGCAACATCCATCGTAATGCTGTCTTGCAGCCCCAGAACATTCCGCGCCAGCGTCACGCGGTGACACCAGGGACAATTCAAAGCGACAAAAAGGTGGTAGCGACCAGGTTCTGCAGGGAAATCTTTGCCTTGCCCCAGGACTGAGCGGAAACCGCTAACGCCGCGCACAAACTCCCCCCTAGAGCGCCGACAGCTGGCGTCATTCTGAGATTCTTCAGTCGCGTCGTTGGTCATATCGCTCTCCTTCTGGAGCGATCATGCGGCGGATTCGTGCTGAATTCTATAGAGAAGCCCGCGCATTTAATGTGCGCTAACTGATGGAAAAGGCCCAGCCAAATGGCTGGGCGCTAAATTTACGGAATAATCCGTGTGTATTTTGTGCCTTCCAGCGTCGCGCCGACACGCAGGCCTGCCCGGCCAAAGACGACAGCCAGTACCGGCGCTGTCAAAGTTGTGGTCTCTGTCGCCAGGCTGTCGCCCTGATCGGAAATCACATATTCAAGGTCAGCACCTGCAGCCCAACCGCTGGAACGGCGGAAGTTCAGAAGCGCGTCTTGGGTCATGAAGAACAGTACGTGTGCGTATTGCTGAGCGCCGATCTGCAGGCCGAAGTTGGCTTTGGTGGTTGAGTAGTAGTCGACCGTTATACCGTCCACCAACAGCGCTCCGCGTCCATAAGCGCCGCCGAAGCCGAGTCCCGCCTCGGTCACCAAAGGCATGACCAGCATGCCCACGGATTTTGCTTCCAAATCCACGGTGTTGGGGTAGGTGGAATACATGTGGTTCAATGTCTGATCGACACGTGCGTCGATTGCCGCGCCACCGTTGCCACCAATGCCATTGCCGCAGGCGGCTGTCACAGATGCGCCCGCCAAAGCCGTCAGCGCGAAGGTCCGTCTGTTCATAGATTTCATGGTCTTGCCCATATCAAGTTAAACTGCTGTACGCCGCATATTTTGCGGTCTTGTCGCGACTATAGCGAAACACCCGAAGATTGTCATCTAAAGCCGCGTAAATGCGCGATTAAGCGCTGAGTCTTCAGCCCTTCGCCAATGCCTTGGCCACTGCGGGTGCAAAATAGGTAAGGATACCGTCACACCCGGCGCGTTTGAACGCCAGTAGGCTTTCAAACATGGCCTTATCACCATCAATCCAGCCATTCTGCGCTGCGGCTCTGATCATCGCGTATTCACCAGAGACTTGATAGGCAAAAGTTGGAACGCCAAAGGTCTCTTTCACTCGGGAACAGATGTCGAGATAAGGCATGCCCGGTTTGACCATAACCATATCCGCACCTTCCTGAAGGTCACGCTCAACTAGTCTAAGCGCCTCATCAGTGTTCCCTGGGTCCATCTGGTAGGTTTTCTTGTCGCCCTTCAAAGCACCTGACGCACCAACCGCATCGCGGAATGGGCCATAGAAAGCGCTCGCGTATTTGGCAGAATAGCTCATCAGCATGGTTTTCTGATGTCCCGCCGCCTCAAGCGCTTCCCGGATCGCACCAATGCGATTGTCCATCATGTCCGATGGGCCGATGATGTCTGCTCCGGCTTCAGCCTGGCTCAGCGCTTGTTTCACAAGAGCTTCGACGGTGCGATCATTCACAATCTCACCGTTATCGACAAAACCGTCATGGCCGTTGATGTTGTAAGGATCCAGCGCCACATCCGTCATCACAGCGATGCCGGGAACTTCTGCTTTGATGGCACGGGTCGCGCGGTTGGAGAGGTTTTCAGGGTTCCAGGCCTCAGCACAGTCTTCGGTTTTCTTCGAAGGGTCCGTGTAAGGGAATAAGCAGATCACTGGGATGCCGAGATCGCGGGCCATCTTTGCTGCTTCAACAACGCGATCAACCGAATATCGGTTGACGCCCGGCATGCTTTCAATCGGTTCCACAACGTTTTCGCCGTCGCGCAGGAACACAGGCCAGATCAAATCTGACACGGTTAATTGGTTTTCCTGCACGAGCGCGCGAATGGCGTCAGTCTGACGGGCGCGGCGAAGGCGCGCGGCGGGGAAGGGAGCAACCGTAGGGCGCATGTTTACCTCTCAAAGTGTTGCTATCCAGTTGCCATGGATAATCCTTGGCGACAAGGGTAGGAATTGCCTCATGCGCGCGCTATGTGGGGGCGTTGAAGACAAGGATGCCGCTGTGGACTGGTATAGTACCGTACTCGAATTGATCGATCTGCGCAGTTTCTCGAACCTGTGGTTCTGGATCATGTTGGCCGTGATTTGGTCGTCAGCCAGCCACTGGGTGCTGGGTGTACCTTATGACCTCGTCCTGCGTGCGCGCCGCAAAGGTGGACGTCATGAAGAAGACCTGCATGATCTTGTTCGCATCAATGTGGGGCGTCTGCTGTTTATCGGCCGCGTATCCGGACTATGGATGACGTCTTTCGGCTGTTTCTCACTCAGCATCATTGCGGTTCTGGGGTTCTTTTATCGGATCGAATTTGCGCAGGCGATTTTCCTCATCATGTTCCCGCTGGCCTTTGTCGGGCTTTTGACGCTGGCGACGGCGCGCGGAATTGAGGCGGATGAGGTGGTTGGCGAGGAGCTTTATAAACGGCTCGCACGGCATCGGGTCTATGTGCAACTCATTGGTGTTATTGCCATTTTTGTGACCTCAATGTGGGGCATGTACCAGAATTTTCAGATCTCACCTCTGAACTAACAGAGCAGTTTGATAAGGCAGAAAAATGCAGCAGAAGCATGTCACCATTGGCGGCGCACCTGAAGGCTATGACGCCAAGCTGATCTTGGATGAGATCGCTAAATCTGGTGGTCCTGTCATCCACGTGGCGCGCGATGACAAACGTATGGCGGCGATGAAGGCGGCATTGGCCTTTTTCCTGCCTGATATGCCTGTGGTGGATTTTCCGGGCTGGGATTGTTTGCCTTACGATCGCGTCTCGCCCAATGCTGATATATCCGCTGCGCGCATGTCGACGTTGGCGGGGCTGTTGCATGGGGCGATGCCCAAGAAGTTTGTGCTGCTGACCACTCTAAATGCGGCTACACAGCGTGTTCCCGCACGCGAAGTTTTAAAAGACGCAGTGTTCCGTGCCCAGGTGGATTATCGTATTGACGAACAAGCCCTGCGCGCCTTTCTGGTTCGCATGGGGTTCACGCAAGCGCCAACTGTTATGGAGCCAGGCGACTATGCGGTTCGCGGCGGGATCATCGATATTTTCCCTCCGGGTGACACTGGACCGGTGCGCTTGGATCTTTTCGGCGATGTGCTGGATGGTGCACGACGCTTTGATCCGGTTTCACAGCGTACGACTGAAAAGCTTGATCTCATCGAACTCGCGCCTGTGTCAGAGGTTATTCTGGATGAGGCGGCAATTACGCGGTTTCGTCAAAACTACAGAATCGAGTTTGGCGCGGCTGGCACGGATGATCCGCTTTATGAGGCGGTCTCGGCGGGACGCAAACATCAGGGTGTTGAGCATTGGCTGCCATTCTTCCATGAGCGGCTGGAGACCCTGTTTGATTATCTGCCTGAGGCATCAATTTCACTTGATGACCAATCTGAAGCGATGCGTCTTGCACGCTGGGAGTCAGTGGCCGATCAGTACGAAACACGCAAACACGCGCTGAGCCAAAAGAAACGGCTCGATTCCGTCTATAAACCTGTGCCTGCAGAGCAGTTGTATCTGGATGAGGCCGCCTGGAATGAAACCGTTGGTGACAAACGTGTTCTGAGTTTCAAACCTTTGCCGCAGGCTTCTGGCCCCGGTGCCATCGATAGTATGGCGCGGATCGGACGCAATTTCTCTCCAGAACGCCAGCAGGAAAATATAAGTCTTTTTGGTTCATTAGCATCCCATATTAAAGCAAAACTTCAAGACGGGCCGGTTGTCGTCGCGTCTTACTCTGAAGGTGCGCGGGAACGACTATCTGGGCTGATCGAAGACGAAGGATTGGCCGAAACCGTCCTTGTGGATAACGCAAAAAATATCGGGAAGTCAGGGCTTTATCTGACGGTCTGGGCGTTGGAGAATGGCTTTGAAGCACCTGGTCTGACGGTGATATCCGAACAGGACGTGCTGGGCGACCGTCTGATCCGTGCGCCAAAGCGTAAACGCAAAGCAGAGAACTTCCTGACTGAGACACAATCTCTGTCACCTGGTGATCTGGTGGTGCATGTGGACCACGGGATTGGTCGCTATCACGGGATGGAAGTCATCACGGCGGCAGGTGCTGCGCATGAATGCCTGAGCCTGGAATATGCCGAAAGCTCGCGCCTCTATCTACCAGTCGAGAACATCGAACTCCTTTCGCGCTACGGCCATGACGAGGGGTTGCTTGATAAGCTCGGCGGTGGGGCATGGCAGGCTAAGAAGGCGAAGCTCAAGGAACGTATCCGCGAGATGGCGGATAAGCTTATCCGCGTGGCTGCTGAACGTGCTTTACGAAGCGCGCCTATTTTGGAAGCCCCGGATCATGCCTGGGAGAGCTTTTCAGCCCGTTTCCCGTATCAGGAAACCGATGACCAGTTGAACGCCATAAATGACGTGCTTGATGATCTGACGAATGGCCAGCCAATGGATCGTCTGGTTTGCGGCGACGTAGGCTTTGGGAAAACCGAAGTCGCCATGCGCGCGGCCTTTGTCGCGGCTATGACAGGTGTTCAGGTCGCGGTGATCGCGCCAACAACCTTGCTGGCACGACAGCACTTCAAAAGCTTCCAAGAACGCTTCCGTGGCTTCCCATTGGAAGTTCGTGGCCTGTCACGGTTTGTCTCTGCGAAGGAATCTGAGAAGACCCGCGAAGGCTTGGCGAAAGGCACTGTTGATATCGTCATTGGCACTCATGCGCTGTTAGCAAAAAGCGTGCGTTTCCAGAATCTTGGCCTGCTAATCGTTGACGAAGAACAGCACTTTGGGGTGGGCCACAAAGAGCGTCTGAAACAAATGCGATCTGACATTCACGTGTTGACCCTGACAGCGACGCCAATCCCTCGAACCCTTCAACTCAGCCTCTCCGGAGTGCGCGATCTGTCGATCATCGGCACACCGCCTGTGGATCGACTGGCGATCCGCACCTATGTCAGCGAATTTGACGCGATCACGATCCGTGAGGCGCTGTTGCGGGAGCATTATCGCGGTGGTCAGAGTTTCTATGTGGTGCCGCGGATTTCAGACCTTCCAGAGATTGAAGAGTTCCTGAAAGAACAGCTGCCAGAGCTGACTTATGTGGTTGCGCATGGCCAGATGGCAGCCGGTGAGCTCGATGACCGCATGAATGCTTTCTATGACGGCAAATACGATGTGCTCTTGGCGACAACCATCGTGGAATCTGGCCTTGATATCCCCACGGCGAACACGATGGTTGTGCACCGTGCAGATATGTTTGGCCTGAGCCAGCTGTATCAAATCCGTGGCCGGGTCGGTCGCAGCAAAACCCGCGCCTATGCATATCTGACAACAAAACCACGCAAGAAACTAACGGCAACTGCTGAGAAGCGCCTGCGCGTGCTGGGGTCGCTTGATACGCTGGGTGCCGGCTTCACACTCGCGAGCCAGGACCTCGACATTCGCGGGGCAGGCAACCTTTTGGGTGAAGAACAATCAGGCCAGATGCGGGATGTGGGGTATGAGCTCTACCAGTCCATGCTGGAAGACGCGATTGCCAAGATCAAAGCGGGTGAGATGGAAGGCCTGTCTGACACTGACGATCAATGGGCACCACAGATCAACCTTGGTGTGCCGGTTCTAATCCCAGAGAAATTCGTGCCTGATCTGGATGTGCGTCTGGGACTTTATCGGCGTTTGTCTGGTCTTTCGACCAAAGTTGAGCTTGAAGGCTTTGCCGCCGAACTCATTGACCGGTTTGGTAAATTACCGCGCGAGGTCAACACCTTGCTCTTGGTCGTGCGCATCAAGGCGATGTGTAAAAAGGCAGGCATTGCCAAGCTTGATGGTGGGCCAAAAGGCGCGACCATTCAGTTCCATAACGACAAGTTCAAATCGCCCAAAGGCCTTGTTGAATTCATCACAGAACAAAAGGGCCTTGCGAAGATCAAAGAGAATAAGATCGTTGTGCGGCGCGACTGGAAGAGTGAGAAGGACAAGATCAAAGGCGCCTTTGCGATTGCCCGTGATCTTGCCCATAAAGCGCGCGTCGAAAGTTAGACTACGAGCTTGAGGTCAGGCCTCAAGCTCGATCGGCGCGTCACGCTGCCCAAGACGCATCATCAGCAGTAATGCGATGAATTCAAACATCAGGACCCCCATAAGCAGGGAAACTGGTGTTCCCTCGAAGCTTAGGCTAATCGGTATTGCAAGAATGGCAGCGCCAATCGTGGCTATTGCGCTGTTTATCGAAGCTGCCATTCCAGCGATGTGTCCCAACGGTTCCATTGCCAGCGAGTTCAAATTCCCGAACACAAAGCCGATTGAAATGAACATCGTTGTTGCCCAGAAGAAAAACAGCCAGACGCTGGTTATCCCTAAAAGCCAGAGCACGAGTGTCATTGAGGTGGTAATAACCACACCTAAAATCGATGCCTTAATCAATTTGCGCATGCCATAACGTAGAACCAGTTTGCCGTTAATGATGCTGGCGGGCATTGACAGGATTGCGGATGCCGCAAACAGCAGTGGGAATTGGTCTGCCTTGTCGTAGGTTTGAGCGTAGATTGGTTGTACAGTCGAAATGCTAGAAAATAGCGCCGCATACACCATCATCTGCGAGGTGACCGAGAACCGGAAGACGCGGTTTGAGAAACACTCACGTACAGCCGATGAAATAGCTCGGGCAGAGAGTTTCGTTCTGTTTTCACGCATCAGCGTTTCAGGTTGTCTCGAGGCCAGCCAGAGGCTTACGATTAAGGCAAACGCGGCAAATATGTAGAAAATCGCACGCCAGCCATAAGTATTCATGACCATCTGTCCCATCGAAGGCGCAATTGCGGGAACGACGGCAAAAACCGTCATGGCAAAGGACATGATCGAAGCCATTTTTTTGCCCGAGTAAAGGTCACGGACCATGGCCATGGCTGCAATGCGCGGGCCTGCAACCGCCAGACCTTGCAGGAAACGACCTGCGAGGATCCCTTCAAGATCGGAAGCTGCCGCCGCCCAAAGCGCGCCAAGGGCGTAAATCATAAAACCGATTAGAATGATGTACTTACGTCCGTAAGCATCCGAGAGTGGCCCTGCAAAGAAAGTACCAATTCCCATGCCGAGGACAAAAATCCCCACGACCAGCGTGGCGTTTTCAGGTGCTGCGGGACTCAGCTCTCGTCCCATCTGTGTTAGCGCCGGGAGCATCGCATCGATGGACAGGGCGATCGTCGCGAATAGCATGGCGATCAGAGCAACGAATTCTGTCTGCCCGAGTTTGGGTTTTGTCGACATGACAATTCCTTTGATTTTGGGAGATCAAAGCAGACGAGATTAAGCTTTCGCGTGACTTTGACATTTCGCGCGAACTTATCCGTGAAATATCATTATGCAAGTACGGAAACATGCATTGTCGGCCATGCGTTTATGCATAGCAGCAGCAACGCGTGTAGCTCTAGGCTTCTGCCTGTTGCTCGCGCAGTTCAGCAATGACTTTGCGCCAAAGCTCTGGCTGCTGAGCCCCTGGAACCGCGTGGCGTCCACCGACAATGAAGGTCGGGACAGAATTCACCCCCATTTCGCGCGCCATGGCGTCGCGTTGTTTGATCTCTTCGACATCCGCATCACTTTTCAGAAGTCGCTGCACCATGGCGGCATCCATGCCAACGGCATCCGCGAGGTCTGCGAGTACTTCGTGGTCGCCGATGTCGCGGCCATCCACAAAATAGGCCTGAAAGAGCGCATTTACGATGGCGTTCTGTTTGCCTTCGATTTTGGCCCAGTTGATCAGACGGTGCGCATCCAGCGTGTTTGGCGTGCGCTTAATATCACCCACATTCAGTGTGATATTGGCTTTTTCAGCATGCTCAACGATCTGAGAATAGACGCGCACAGCGTTCTCTTGGCCGCCAAACTTGGTTTCCAGATACTCCGCACGATCCATACCGGCAGCTGGCATGTCCGGGTTCAGCTGAAACGGGTGCCATTCAATCAGGAAGGGGTGATCGCCTTCCTGCTCCAGCGCGCGTTCAAGCAGAGTCTTGCCGATATCGCACCACGGGCAAATCGGGTCGGACATGATATCAAGCTTGATCGGATCCATGGTGTTTGGCCTCATAGTCGGCGCGCAGCCGTTTTCGGTCGAGCTTGCCATTCGCGTTGGTCGGCAAAGCATTGACCCTTTGGTAAATTCGCGGCTGCTTGTAACGTGCCAATGCGTCTTTGGCAAAAGCTTCTAGTGTTTCTGCGCTGACATTCTCGTCAGTCACATAAAAAGCAGCGATCACGCGGGTATCGGTTTTGATCTCGACATCCGTCACGCCGATCTGTTGCACTCCGGGCAGGGCAGAGAAGGCCATTTCGACTTCCAAGGGAGAAACGCGGAAACCACCAGCGTTCATCATGTCATCAGCTCGGCCCTCGTAGTGGATACTGCCATCTTCAGACATATGGCCAAGGTCACCGGTCAGGAACCAGTGGCCGTGAAAGCGGCGTTGGGTTGCGTCAGGTGCGTTGAAGTAGCCTAGCATCAGGCCAGGATCATCATGATGAATGGCAATTTGACCTGTTTCGCCGAGAGCAACCGGTCCGTTGTCACCCAGTAGTGCAACACGACGACCTGCTTGCGGTCGACCTAGTGCGCCGGTTTCCGCACGGTTTCGGGGAGCATGCGAAATGAAAGTTGAACATTCGGACATGCCAAAAGCTTCGAAAATGTCAGTACCTGTGCGCGTCAGCCAGCGGTCGCGTAAGGACTCCGAGAGTTTTTCTCCGGCTGAGAGTGAATGGCGCAGGGTGTCAAGTTCCAGCAGGGTCTCGCCCTGTAGCAGCTTGCGATAAACACCCGGAACTGCAGCAAAGATGCTGGCTTTATGCTGCGCCATGATCTGTGGGATATCGCCAATGGGTGTGTCTGGTTCAAGGATCAGGCTGGTTGCACCGATGCTCCAAGGGTCCATCAGGCCAGCGCCCATGGTGAAAGTCCAGTTGAAGGCGCCAGCGTGCAAAAGGCGATCTGCGGAGTTTAGACCATACCAGTCATTCATCATCATCCGTCGTGCCCAGATTGCGCGGTGAGCGTGCATCACGGCGCGTGGCGTGCCTGAGGTGCCAGAGGTGTAAACGATGTAGGCGAGGCGGTTCGGGTCAGCCAGATGATAACTGGCCTGGGCGCCATGTTTCAAAGATTGCAATTCTGATTGGCTTATCACTGGGCAGGTCGGATTGCCGGTGGCAACCTCCGGTGCGCTGACGACCAAAGCAGGTGAGAGCTCGGCAATCATTTTGTCAACTTCTCGATCAGTCAGCATGCTGGATGTCGGTACAGGCACCATGCCGACCGCGATCGCCGCCAGATAGGTGATTGGGAAATCCACCGTATTTCCCAGGCGCATCAGAATTATGTCACCCGCGGACAGGCCCTGATTCAAAAACCCCTGCGCAACTCCAAGAACGGCCGCTTCAAGTTCGGCATAGCTCAACGTGGTCACACCTTTGGTGCTGACCACGGATAATGCTGTTTTGCCTGGCTGTTCCGAAGCCTTCTGCAGTACGTATTGCGCCATATTGAAGGGCGACGGGCAGGGCGGCGGTGCACCTTTATCAAAGATCGACAACATAAATTTGTGCTACGCGGCGATGGGCTTTGGCGCAAGCCGTCTGAGATGCGGCGCGACCAGATGGCACGTTGAGCACGTGGATTGCTTTGCTGATCTGGCTTGATGTTTGCCGCCCTGAGGCCTAAAGACCCAGAATGAAGGATGAAAACCAGAAATCTCTTGTTCAAGTCGCGCGTGAAAACGGAACCCAGGAAGAAGCGGAACCGTTAGATCTGGGCGTGCGTGTGCGCGAATTGCGCAAGGCACGCAATTGGACCCTGGAACAGGCCGCCACACAAGCTGGCTTGGCGCGTTCCACGCTGTCCAAGATTGAGAACGGGCAGATGTCTCCGACCTATGACGCCCTGAAAAAGCTTGCAGAAGGTTTGGAAATTTCAGTTCCGCAGCTTTTCACGCCGCCCATCAAGGGGCAGGTGAATGGTCGCATGATCATGACAAAGCAGGGGCAGGGAGCAGAGCGTATCACCGCGACCTATGAACATGAGCTGTTGGCCGAGAACCTTACCAAAAAGACCATGCTCCCTTATCGCGCCCGCGTCCGCGCGCGCTCAATGGATGAGTTTGACGGATGGGTGCGCCATGATGGCGAAGAATTCCTCTATGTGCTGACAGGTGTGATCAAGCTCTACACAGAGTTCTACGAACCGATTGAGATGCGCCGTGGCGACAGCGCTTATTACGATGGTGCCATGGGGCACAACGTGATTTCAGTCAGCGAGGAAGATGCAAATATCCTGTGGGTGACGTCTCTCGTTTAAGACTTTGCAACAGTTTCGAGGCTCGTGGCCAAATCACCATAACCGGTGAAACGGTATTCGAAGGCAAGGCCCAGTCGATCGGCACATTCGCGCGCTTTTTCAACCAGAGCCGGATCATTGATCTGGGCTTGGTAAACCAGCTTTTCATAATTGCCAAAGATCATGTCACGCAGTTCTGGGTGCTTGTCCAACCCCATGGGCTTCCAGACAAAGGCGTCAAACTGACGAACCAGAAAATCCGTGAGATAGAAACTGGTGAATTGAGTTTCTGTCAGCTCTGCGAAACGATCATTGCCTTCAAAGAAACTGTAGCAGTGGGGGCCCGCGACCATTTCCACGCCAAGTTCATCGCAAGTCGCCTTGAGAAGACCGCCAGTGCCGCAATCTGCGTAAACGACGAATATTTTCTGATAGTTATCCCGCTCTCTCGCCACGACTTCGCGCACTGCACCAGGGATCTTTTCAGGGCGAATATGATAGATCGCGGGCAGGCAGCTCAGCACCATGTGATCCCAGCCATTTGCGTTTTTCAAAGCCAAGATCTCGCGCGCCAGAGCACCGCAGGCCAGAAGCAGAATGCGGCCAGAGGCAGCGTCTGCATCCAAGCCTTTGTCGGTCAATTGTTGATCACTTACATCTACCATCGGAACTCTCCCAAAATAAAAGCCCGCACATTGCTGCACGGGCCTAAATCGATCTAGTTTGATAAAAGATCAAGCGTGCAAAGCGTTATGCTTGCGACCCATCATCTCTTTGGCTGTTTCAACCGCAACAGCAGCATCACGGCAATAAGCGTCAGCACCAATAGCCTTACCAAATTCTTCGTTCAGAGGTGCACCACCCACCAGAACGATGTAGTCTTCGCGGATCCCTTTGGCGACCAGCTCATCAATGACCACTTTCATGTAAGGCATTGTGGTTGTCAGCAGAGCAGACATGCCCAGAATGTCTGGTTTTTCGTTTTCCAGCGCTTCCAGGTAGTTCTCAACTGGGTTGTTGATGCCCAGATCGACAACTTCAAAACCAGCGCCTTCCATCATCATTCCGACGAGGTTTTTACCGATATCGTGGATGTCGCCTTTTACAGTGCCGATCACCATTTTACCGATCTGTGGTGCTCCGGTTTCAGCAAGCAATGGTTTCAGGATGGCCATGCCACCTTTCATCGCGTTTGCCGCCAACAGAACTTCTGGAACAAAGAGGATACCGTCACGGAAGTCTTGACCAACAACAGTCATGCCACCAACCAGTGCACGAGTCAGGATGTCATAAGGTTCCCAACCGCGCTCAAGAAGGATGTTTGTGCCTTCTTCAATCTCTTCCTTCAGACCGTCGTAGAGGTCGTCATACATTTGATCGACAAGCTCTTCGTCGTTCAGTTCCGACAGGATGATTTCTTCTTCGTCTGACATTCAATTGTTCCCACGGATACAAATTTCTCTGCACCCTTCTCTCATTTTCTGCCCAATAATCGATGTTTAATTCCGACCACGGTGCGTTCAGTTCCGACTTATAGAGCGAAAAGATTATGAATGCTTTTGAAAAATATTCATTGATAACATGTCGCTCACTTCAATTGTTCTTGCTTTGTTCTATATTTGGCGCCAAATTATCGGCATGCCCCATGATTCAGAGATTTCCATTGATGAAAAACGACGTCGTGCGCGTGGCGCTGTCAGTAATGTCAGCGGACGGTTCGAAACTCATCAAGAGGTAGAGACATTTGACGGCTGGGACATCGAGGAAGAACGCTCTGTTTTTGCAACCCATGTCGAAGATGAGCTGGCGAAGTCGATCATCACTAGAAATAGTTCACCTGACATTCCCTTTGATCGCTCGATTAATCCATATCGCGGCTGCGAGCATGGCTGTATCTACTGTTTTGCACGCCCTACGCATGCGTATCTGGGCTATTCACCTGGGCTGGATTTTGAGACGCGCCTGACCGCAAAAGTGAACGCGTCAAAGCTGCTGGATAAAGAATTGCGCAAACGCGGCTATGCTGTTGCGCCGATTGCCATTGGAACCAATACGGACCCGTATCAACCGATCGATAAAAGCTATCTGATCATGCGCCAATGCCTTGAGGTACTGCAGAAATTCAATCACCCGGTCATGATTGTCACCAAAGGTACATTGATCGAGCGTGATATTGATATTCTTGCAGACATGGCTTCGCGCGGGTTGGCCCATGTTGGGGTCTCGGTAACCTCGCTTGATAATCGCGTGTCGCGTCTGATGGAGCCGCGTGCGCCCGTGCCTGCGCGGCGGTTGAAGCTGATTGAGAGATTGAGCAAGGCGAGCATTCCCGTGCGAGTGATGCTGGCGCCGGTTGTGCCTGGCATCAATGATCATGAGATTGAGCGCATTCTGGGGTCTGGTGCGCAGGCGGGGGCCAAGGCCGCAAGCTGGATTTCCTTGCGATTGCCGCTTGAAGTCTCGGAGCTCTTCCAAGAATGGCTTGCGGCGCATTTTCCCGATCGGGTGAACAAGGTTATGAAGCAGATCTGTGACATGCATGGTGGCAGACCCTACGACCCCGAATGGGGGAAGCGTATGCGTGGGGAAGGGCACTTTGCCGAAATCATGGCCCATCGCGCAGGCCTTGCGATGCGCAAAAATAAGCTTTCCAAGAAGCTGCCGCCCTTGAATACGGATCTTTTTGCAGTGCCTTTTGAGGCAGGTAATCAATTGAGTTTGTTTGACTAATCTCCTGAGTAAGGGAATAAACTCTGTTGTGAAATACGCTTTGCCCTCATAGGGTCAGCGCATGAAGAAAGTGTTGTTGTTTCCCGTGCTTATGTTGTTTTCCTGTGGTTTGGCCGCACTCTACGGCGCGGTGCACAACCAAATCTCATACACTGTCGGGCCTGTCTATTTTCACGAGTTGAAATTCATCCAGTTCCGCATCGATCCAGAATTTCACAACAGGATCGGAGCTGCTTGGGTTGGCGTTCAAGCGAGTTGGTGGATGGGTTTGGTGATCGGCCTGCCGATCTATCTACCGGCTTTGTTCATCAGAGGAACGGCTCCATTCGTACGCGGGTTCATGCGCGTCTCGCTATTGGTTGTCATAATAACTTTGCTGGTTGGCATGGCGGCGCTGATCTATGCGGAATTAAGTTTCTCTCAGACGAGGTATCCCGATGGTCCTTGGGTGCAAAGGGTCTCTGATCCGCTGGCCTTCGCGAAAGCGGGACACATGCATAACTACAGTTACCTCGGCGGAATGATTGGTTTGCTTGTGGGTGTATTTCTGGCGATTTGGTTTGCGCGGCAATCCCGTAAGCAGAATTAAGCCAGTCAGAAACAAAACAGCCGCGAGATGAAATCGCGGCTGCTGAAATGATGAATGATCATGCTTTTGTGTGGCTTAACCGCGGCGACGGCGGCGGCGCTTTGGTGCTTCGTCTGAACCTTCCTCGGTGCCATCCACTGCGGAAGAGAACCCACCAAGTTCGCTTGTAATTTTCTCAAGCGATGGGCGCTCGCTGCGTTCACGGGTTTCCAGCGCCTCTCGCATCGCCACAAGATGCTCGCCCTTTGTACCACAGCAACCACCGATGATAGTTGCGCCAGCATCGCGTGCCATAACTGCATATTCTGCCATCAGTGGAGGGGTGCCATCGTAGTGGATGTGGCCGTGTTCGTATTTCGGGATACCAGCGTTGCCTTTTGAGATGATCGGACGCTCGGTGCCCTGAGCAGAGAAGCCCAAAACCGTGCGCAAGAGATCGGATGCGCCGACGCCACAGTTTGCGCCAAAACCAATCGGAGGGTTTGGCAGGTCTTCAACAAGCTTAACCAGATCGGCAGAAGTCACACCCATCATGGTGCGGCCCGCGGTGTCAAAGCTCATGGTGCCACACCACGGCATATCGGCCAGCGCAAAGCCTTCGGCCGCTGCACGAAATTCTTCTGGGGCAGAGATGGTTTCCAGCCATAGCACGTCCACACCGCCTTCTTTCAGGCCTTCTGCCTGCTCATGGAACATTTCAACCGCGTCTGCATGAGACAGGGAGCCAACGGGTTCCATGATGTCACCGGTCGGGCCAACAGAACCCGCGACGACAATGGTGCGGCCAGAGGCATCTGCCACCTCACGACCGATTTCAGCCGCCAGACGGTTCAATTCGCGCACGCGACCCTGCGCATCGTGAAGTTTCAGGCGAGAAGCGTTGCCGCCAAAAGAGTTGGTCAGGAAGAGGTCGCTGCCTGAATCC
This sequence comes from Cognatishimia activa, assembly GCF_026016445.1. Taxonomy (NCBI): domain Bacteria; kingdom Pseudomonadati; phylum Pseudomonadota; class Alphaproteobacteria; order Rhodobacterales; family Paracoccaceae; genus Cognatishimia; species Cognatishimia activa. The sequence goes on from NZ_CP096147.1 coordinate 1,061,196, forward strand.
ACCGCAATCTGATATAGTGCTTTGATTTTTGCGGGCTCATCCGCGTTCCACAGCTCTGGCGCATCGCCAGACATCAGGCCCATGTTGAATAGGTTGGTGCCTGTTGCGCCATCAGCCAGCAGCCAGTCGCGTGTTTCCAGCAGGCGGGTCAAAGCGTTCGTCATGATTATGCCCTTCAATCGGGTCCCTTTAGGGAGTCCTAAATACAGTTGTACTCCCATTGCCACGTGGACGCAGGGAGCACAAATGCATTCTCTTCAGGATGATTATGAACGCGGAGCAGGATGCGTATGATTTGCAACCACATAGGCTGGTGATGGCACCGGCTTTGCGCGTTTAACAGAGCGGATCAGATCAAGTGCAGCCAGGGTCAGTTGACCACGTCCCGGCGAGGCCATGTAAAGCGGCTGCCAGCGGGGATTGAAGCAGGCTTTGAACTGACGCAAACCTGGTCCCCCGGCTTTTGCGAAAAAGATGCTGCGCAGGCGTTTTTCAATTGCGGAATGACCGCTTAGAGCACCCGCAGGTGCGGCTGCGAGAGATACACATGGAACGTCTTTTTCTTGAGCTACTTCAATCGCTTGCTGGACGAGTAGGTGCATTGTGCCATCAGGGGCATCTGAAGTGGCGCGCATCAGGTCAAGGCACCATTCATGACGGGTTTTGTGGAAGGAGACAAAGCCGATCAACTTGCCATCGAGATAGGCCAAAAATACAGCCTGACCCATAACGTAGTTTTCTTCGAATTGCCCCATCGACAAGCCGCGCGCACCACCGTGATTTGTTTCCCATTCGCGCGACACTGCTGCCATCTCTTCCAGAGGCAATTTGTCGGTCGGTGAGACGATCTGAACGCCTGCTTTTTCAGCCTGACGCAATTTGCGGCGCAGCTGACGGTATTTTGAACCTTCAAGTGAGTGTTGGTCAGGGCAGATCAGAGCTTCATCAGAAATGTGAAGAACAGACCACCCCTGACGACGTGCGCGCAGTGCGTGGCGCCCGGTGATCTTATACTTACAAATCACTCGGTTTTGCTCTCGCGCGATGCGCTTCAGAGGCGCTGCGAGATCAGAGACATCTCCGTTTACCGGATCAAAAAGTGTCGTCAGCGTCTGGCCAGTGCGCACGACACCATAGGTGCCTGCGGTGCAATGCAGGATAGATCCGCCGTTCTGACGCATAACGCCAAGCTCGGCGCGGGCGGTTTCTTGGGTCAAAGTGCTGTCGACACACCCATCAACGCTGCTTGTCCATCCATCTACCTTGCGCGCCATTGGGCGCAGCAGGGCGATGCCGCCGATGATGGCAGGGACAGCGTAGTAAACCATACGGAAGGCAAGGATCGCGGCCATGATCTCCATTTCAGGGAAATGCGGAAGAAGTGCGAGAACTGTTAGTTCAAAAGGACCAACACCACCCGGAGTGCCTGAAAGGATCGCTGCGCCAAGCGCTAGCAAATAAACGGGTAATAGTTGCGCAATTGTCAGGTCGATCCCAGCCGGTAAAAGTGCCCAGAAAGCAACGGCAGCGGCCATGACGTCTAAAAAGCAGAAACCCGCTAAAGCCATAATCGCTGGCAGGGTAGGGAGTTCGATCTCCTTGCCTGCACGTTTCAAGACGGGTTTCAGGAAGGCAATTCCCATCAAGCCAATAGTGATTGCCAAGATTGAGCAGGGGATTGCTGCTGGTACGTCCGCTGCCGGTAGGATCAGGATCGCAATGGAGGTGATCGCGGCCCAGGCCGCAAGGAAGCTAAGTGTTACAAATGCTGTGATTTTTGCGCTGTTTACCAGGCTGAGACCTGGCTGCATACGCCAGCGTATAAATGCGCCAACGACGGCGCCCGCGCCGGTGGTTTGACCAACAGCAATCGCCGTTGCGCCTGTAATGGTCGCACGGCGATCAGAAACACCTGTTCTAAAATGACGATGTGCCACGACGTCATAACGCGCGATGGCCCAGAAGCTTACGGCTGTTGCGACAAGCGCCAATGCCCATTGCCACGGCTTAACCGCCATGACAGCAGCCCAAAGCTGCCCAAAATCGATATGTTGTAATTGATTATAAAGTGCCCAACAGCAAACAGCGCCGATGCCAATCGGTACCAAATGCCGTAGCACAGTTCTTGCGCGACGGATTGCCTGCCCCAAATTCGTGTCCTCAGTTTCTTTGGTCCCGCCGTAGCCATTCTGCTCAGCAGGTTGGAGGGAATCTTAACAGGGGCTGAATTAAAGGAAGTTTAAAGCGAGCGACATGCGACACATACACCGCTCGCTTTGTGGTTGTTTTTGCAACAGTTTTCGAAGCTGACGTTAAGCGTCAGGATCTTCTGCCAACTGACCTTTGGCTTCGATGACGCACTCTTTGCGTTTCGCACGGATTTCATCGGAGGTGATTTTGCCTTCCAAATCAGCCGTCACCTTACGGATCACGTCTTCGTCGCCCGCTTCTTCGAAGTCAGCCACGATGACCGTTTTGGCATAGGCTTCCGCCTCATCACCCGAAATGCCCATCTTCTCAGCCGCCCACAGACCCAGCAATTTGTTGGCGCGTGCCTCTGCTTTGAATGTCATTTCTTCATCATGTGCGAATTTTGCTTCAAAAGCTGTTTCGCGGTCGTCGAATGTGTTCATGGCCTACCTCTTGGAAATTAACGCGTTTCTCCTAATGATATGCGCATCTGGGCCGGTTGTCGCAAGGGGGAAGCTTATCTTGCGACATTTCATTGCATGGATTAAGAGAGCGCCAAGAAGCGGGGAGTCGGTTCCCGCCCATCTGGAAAGAGCTCTCATGGCACGCGGAAAGAAAATCTACGAAGGCAAAGCTAAGGTTCTTTATGAAGGCCCAGAGCCAGGCACGATTGTGCAATACTTCAAAGATGACGCGACCGCGTTTAACGCTGAAAAAAAAGACGTTATTGACGGCAAGGGCGTGCTGAACAACCGCCTGAGTGAGTTCTTCATGGTTGGCCTTGGTAACATCGGTGTGCCGACACACTTCCTGAAACGCCTGAACATGCGCGAGCAGCTGGTACGCTCTTGCGAGATCATTCCTCTGGAAGTGATTGTGCGTAACTACGCAGCGGGCTCTATGGCGAAACGTCTGGGCATGGAAGAGGGCACACAGCTGCCACGTCCGGTTGTTGAATACAGCTATAAAGACGATGCACTCGGTGATCCGCTGGTACCAGAAGAATATATCGCGGCTTTCGGCTGGGCGAGCCAGCAGGATATGGAAGACATTCTAAGCATTGCGCTGCGAGTAAACGACTACCTCTCTGGCGTCATGTATGGCGTGGGCATCAAACTGATCGATTTCAAAATCGAGATCGGTCGCGTTTACGAAGGTGACTTCCAGCGTCTGGTTGTGGCGGATGAGATTTCCCCTGACAGCTGCCGCCTGTGGGATATCGAAACCGGCCAGAAGCTCGACAAAGACGTATTCCGCCGCGACCTGGGCAATCTGACCGATGCCTACTCTGAGGTGGCGCGACGTCTGGGTGTTCTGCCGAAAAATGCCACGCCGATTAATAAACCGACCTTGATCAACTAACCTGAGGCCCCGTCGATGACGGGGCTTTTTGAGTATTTTTGCAAAGAAGAAGCCGGGGACTGAGCTTCTTAACTGAGCTGGAGAAGAGCGACATGAAAGCACGTGTCTATGTGATGCTGAAAAACGGTGTTTTGGACCCACAGGGTGAGGCGGTGCGCCACGCACTTGGCTCCCTTGGTTTTGACGGCGTCGAAGGGGTGCGTCAGGGCAAGGTGATTGAGTTGGATCTGGCAGAAGGCACCACCGAGGCAACCGTGACCGACATGTGTGAAAAGCTGCTGGCGAACACTGTGATCGAAAGCTACCGGGTGGAGCTGTCCTGATGAAAGCAGCTGTTGTTGTTTTTCCGGGCTCCAACTGTGACCGCGATCTCGCAGTCGCATTTGAACGCGCTGGTGCAGATGTCACCATGGTGTGGCACAAGGAAACCGATCTGCCAGCGGGCGTGGACATCGTTGGTGTTCCGGGTGGCTTTTCTTATGGCGATTACCTGCGCTGTGGTGCGATTGCCGCGAACTCACCGATCTGCCGCGCGGTTGTGAAGCATGCGGAAGCTGGTGGTTTTGCGCTGGGGGTTTGCAACGGATTTCAGATCCTGACCGAAACCGGACTTCTGCCTGGCGCTCTGCGCCGCAATGCCGGTCTGAAATACATCTGCCGCACTGTTGGCCTTGAAGTTGTGACCTCTCAGAGTGCTTTCACAGCTGGTTACAATGCAGGAGATGTGATCGACATCCCAATCGCGCACCACGATGGCAATTATTTTGCTGACGATGAAACACTGGCGCGCCTGAAGGGGGATGACCGCATTGCCTTCACCTATACAGACAACCCGAACGGCTCTGTTGCTGACATCGCGGGTGTGATGTCTGCCAACAAACGCGTGCTTGGTATGATGCCTCACCCTGAACGGGCGGCGGATTCTGGCCACGGTGGCACCGACGGGACGGCAATGTTTAGCGCATTGATGCAGCAGGTCGTGTCTGCCTGACTTGAGTGCGCCGCCTCGGCGGCGTACCTTAACCCCATGAGTGGGGAAACCTTGAACACCGATAAGAAAAGCCGATTGCGCACCATTTCCTGGCGTGTGCGTGCTGCTTTGCTGTTGCTTTGCATTATCGCAGGCACAGTGATTTGGGTTACCAACTCGCTTTTGACGGATCGTTTTACGCAGAACACGCGCAACCGGGCGGAGCTGCGACTGGCGCTCTATTCCGGGAACCTGCTGTCTGAACTCCGCCGTAGCGCAATTGTGCCGCAGCTTCTGGCCCGTGACCCGGAACTGATTAGGGCGCTGGAAACCGGCGACTTCAGCCAATCGACCGCGCGTTTGATTTCCTTTGTTGAAGAAATCGGTGCGGCGTCTTTGTTCCTGCTTGATACGGACGGGCGTACAGTGGCTGCGACGGATCGCAATCGCCTGGGTGAAAACCATAGGCAGTCGTCCTATTTCGTGGATGCCATGCGGTCGAATTCAACGGTCTTTACGGTCGAGCCACGTGAAAGTGCGGGCTATAGTTTCACCTATTCAAGGCGGTTGGATGATCTGAATATCCCGCTTGGGGTGATCATCGTTGAAGTCGATCTGCAGAAGTTCGAACGGGCCTGGGCCGGGATTTCTGATGCGGTGTTGGTCACCGACTCCACGGGCACCATCATTCTCGCCACAGAGCCGCGTTGGCGGGGGCTCACAGAAGACGCAGCGCTTGTGCGTCAGCCAGCGCAGGGTGCGATCGAACGTGCGTTGCAAGCGACCTCGGATTGGACGTCACTGTCTGCTGATGCCTATGTGCAGGGCGAAGCGGTAATGCGCAAAGAGGCGCGTATCCCGTTCCGTGGCTGGCAAATCGCCAGTTTCACCACCTACACCAATGTACGTGAGCGCGTGAATGCGGTGCTCGCGCTTGAGATCATGGGATTCGCCATCCTATTGGCACTGGCCTTCTATTTTCTCAGCCGAAAGAACGCCTTGCGTATGGCTTTGTTCCAACGTGAATCGGCGAGCCTTCGCGCATTGAACCACAGGCTGCAGCGAGAAATCGCCGAGCGCGAACGCATGCAGGCGAGCCTTGAAGTGGCCGAACAAAGCCTCGCGCAGAGTTCAAAATTGGCGGCTTTGGGCGAGATGTCTGCAGCTGTTTCGCACGAGTTGAACCAGCCGCTAGCGGCGATGAAAACCTACCTTGCTGGTGCGCGACTTTTGGTTCGTCGCAATCGACCTGAAGAGGCTCTGACTTCCTTCACACGGATCGATGATCTGATTGAGCGCATGGGTGCCATTACTAAGCAGTTGAAAAGCTATGCCCGCAAAGGCGGAGAGGACTTTCGCCCCGTAGAACTTGGGGGTGCGCTGGGGTCTGCTCTGTCGATGATGGAGCCGCAGCTGCGTCAAAGGCAGGTGAAAATCGGGCGCATTGTGCCAGATGATCCGGTGCTTGTGATGGGCGATCAGGTGCGCATTGAGCAGGTCATGGTGAACCTTTTGCGCAATGCCTTGGATGCCACAAAGGGAGAGGATGAACCCGAGATAGATGTGATCCTTGCGGCCGGGGAAACCGCCACGCTGACAGTGCGGGACAATGGTCCGGGGATTGAGGATCTCGATAACCTCTTTGAACCATTTTACACGACCAAGCAGCCTGGAGACGGTGTTGGACTTGGTCTTGCCATTTCTTCAGGGATCGTGAACGACCTAGTGGGCCGATTAACGGCACGCAATGGTCAGGGACGGGGGGCTGTATTTGAAATGCAACTCCCTATCTTAACTGGTGAGATTGAGGCTGCGGAATAACGCGGAGAGAACTATGGCTCAGGCAATGAAAATCGCGATTGTGGATGACGAAAAAGATATGCGTCAGTCCATCAGCCAATGGCTGGCCCTGTCGGGATATGACACAGAAACCTTCGCAAGCGCTGAAGATGCGCTCAAGGTTCTCGGGCCGGAGTACCCGGGCATTGTGATTTCCGACATCAAGATGCCGGGCATGGATGGCATGCAGTTTCTGAAAAAGCTGATGGGCTCTGACAGCGCACTGCCGGTCATCATGATCACAGGTCACGGCGATGTACCGATGGCCGTTGAGGCCATGCGCGTCGGGGCGTTTGATTTCTTGGAAAAGCCCTTCAACCCGGATCGCATGAGCCAGCTGGCTAAGAAAGCTGCCAATGCACGCCGCCTGACCTTGGACAACCGCATTCTGCGCAAAGAACTCTCGGATGGCTCCCAGCTGATGAAGAAGCTCATTGGGTCTTCGCCTGTGATGTCCCGCCTCAAGGAAGACATCCTCGACCTCGGCCAAGCTGATGGACACGTGTTGATCGATGGTGAAACCGGCACAGGTAAAACGTTAGTTGCGCACGCATTGCATGCGGTGGGCAGCCGGGCAGGGAAGAAGTTTGTTCTGGTCAGCTGTTCTGCGCTGGAAGAAGACGCGCTGACAAAACGCCTCTTTGGCCCGATGCTGCCAGAAGACACGCAATTGCCTGCGATCGAGGAAGCGCGCGGCGGTACTTTGGTTCTGGAGGACATTGAAGCGCTGTCTGACACGCTGCAGGCGCGCCTGCTGAGCGTGATCAATGATCAGGGCACGCCAGCAGAGACTCGGATTGTGGCGATCTGCAACCTGCAAGAACAGAACCGCACCTGTGAAGACGCACTGCGCTCTGATCTCTTCTATCGCCTTGCGGCCCTGCGCATCACTGTGCCGCCCCTGCGTCAGCGTGGCGAAGACATCCTGACGCTCTTCACGCGCCATGCGGAGCAGTTCTCAGATGAATATGGCTGTGATGCGCCGCAGGTCTCTGCCCAAGAAGCGGCCCAGCTTCTGCAAGCTCCATGGCCGGGCAATGTGCGCCAGCTGATCAACCTCGCTGAACGCGCGGTTCTGCAATCCCGTCGTGGCGGCGGCACCATTGCCTCTTTGCTGATGAATGATCACGAGGAGATGCAGCCTGTCATGACTACAGAAGGCAAGCCGCTGAAAGAGTATGTCGAAGCCTTTGAGCGCATGCTGATCGACAATACCATGCGCCGTCATCGCGGCTCTATTGCCTCCGTTATGGAAGAGCTTTGCCTGCCACGCCGGACGCTCAACGAGAAGATGGCCAAATACGGCTTGCAACGGGCGGACTATCTTTGATTTCTGTAACGCGCAGACATGACAAGTGATTAGATCGTCATGGGATGGTTACATCATTGATGTTACCACAGCCGGCATAAGAAACCGGAGCTTCCCGTGACGACAATTGCAGCATTTCTCTTTGATATGGACGGTTTGCTTCTGGATACAGAGCGCCTGTTCATGCAATCGCTGATTTCATTGACGGATCAGGAGGGCATCAACAGAAGCAAGGCCGAGGAGTTCTATCTTGGCCTTATTGGGACAAGCGCCGCTGAAACCTCTCGTCAATTACAGGACTTTCTGCCGGGTCATATGAACCCAATTGCTTTCGAAAAGGCCTGGCGTGACGCCTACGATCAACGTGTTTCGCAAGGTGTACCGCTCCGGCCATATGTCAAAGAAACGCTGGAAACCTTGAAATCGCATCGCGCGCGTATGGCAGTCGTCACATCCACACATGGTCTTTTGGCGCGAGCAAAGCTGCAAAAGGCGGGCATCGACCTCTATTTTGATGTTGTCAAAGCGGGCGACGAAGTTTCCGCAAACAAACCCGACCCCGCTCCCTACCTTGAGGCGGCCGCGGCGCTCGGCGTTAAGGCTGAAAACTGCGTGGCCTTTGAAGATAGCGACTCCGGAACCACTGCTGCCGCCCGTGCGGGTTGTCGAACATTTCAAATCCCAGACCTTCGACCTACGGGGCTGCCTTTGCCTGAGCTGGGGCAAGAGGTTGTGGAAAGTTTGAGCGCAGCGCTGACGCAACTTAAGGTATTTGAGACGGCTTTAACCACTCCTGAGTGATTGAATCGCGATTCCCCATTGTGTTTTCCACAGGGCTGCCCTTATGTAGGGGTGACGGAATGCGTTTTTTGATACGCTCCGCATGAGTTTCGCTGGTTGAAGGCCGCGAAGGACGCTGAAGCGCCCGGATTTCAACCAGATTGATTATGCCCAAGCGCAAGCCTGGGCAAAAGAACCGCCCGGACCGCGTCACCGCGGAGGGCATGTAATTGGCGCCACATGTGACCATGGGCGTCGGAGAAGAACCGCGATGACACGCGCGCTGACATTGATAGACCGAGCAGAGGCCGCCCGCGGCCCCCTCGGCCGCGCGACACCCATCGCCACGACTAGACACCCCACGCAGAGCAATGAACCGCCCGGATTGACACCCCGGCGCGTAAGGCTTTCGCGCGGGTGCAAACGGAAAACATGGCTAAGAAAATGCTCATCGATGCCACCCACGCCGAGGAAACTCGCGTTGTGGTGGTTGACGGAAACAAGGTTGAGGAATTCGACTTTGAATCCGAAAACAAACGCCAGCTCGCTGGCAATATCTATCTAGCAAAAGTTACACGGGTCGAGCCGTCCTTGCAGGCGGCGTTTGTGGACTATGGCGGAAATCGTCATGGGTTTTTGGCTTTCTCTGAAATCCATCCTGACTATTATCAGATTCCGGTCGCAGACCGCGAAGCTCTGATGGAAGAGGAACGTGCCTACGCGGAAGCGATGAAGGCACGGGATGAAGAAGACGAAAAGCCAAAGCCAAAGCGCGCCCGTCGCTCACGCTCTAAGTCTCGCAGCAAAAAGGCTGAGGCGGCGCCAGCGAATGATCAGATCGAAGGTATGGAAACCATCGATCTGGAAGAAGGCGCGACCGGGGAAGACAGCGTTGCCATCGTTGATGATGCAGAAACTGCAAAACCAGAGACTGAAGTTGTAGCAGAAGCACCTGTCGAGGCAGCTGAGGAACCAGCTGCTGAAGCACAAGCTGAAGAATCCTCCGTTGAGGAACCAGCCGTGGAAACAGAATTCGCTGAAACTAGCGACGATGCTTCTGAGAAAGCCCCATCTGAGGAAGACGACAAGCCAGGCAAGACCATGGCTGCGAAATCTGATGGTGATGAAAAAGATGCGGTTGCCACTCAGGATCCTGAGACTGGTGAAGAGACCGTAAAAGACGCAGCACCTGCCGAAGAAGCCGAAGCGGAAGCGACCGAAGAAACAGCTGAAGCACCGGCTGAAGAAGAGGCTGTGACTGAAGCTGCGCCTGAAGACGTCACAGAAGAAGCGCCTGCGGAAACTGAGACAGCGCAAACAGCGACAGAAGAAGCGTCGGAAGAGAATACCGAAGAGAGCGCTGAACAAAACAAATCTGACGACGCTTCTGAAGAGGCCGCCTCTGAAGATAACAATGACGAGGAAGAGGAAGACGAAAAGTCCCGCAAATCCCGTCGTAAATCCAAGGCGAGTGAAAAGGACACATCGATTGAATCCGTAGCGGATGACGATGATAGCGAAGATATCCGTCCGCCACGCAAGCCGCGTCCACGTCGTTACAAAATTCAGGAAGTCATCAAGGTTCGCCAGATCCTACTGGTACAGGTCGTTAAAGAAGAGCGCGGCAACAAGGGCGCTGCTCTGACAACCTACCTCAGCCTTGCAGGTCGTTACTGCGTTCTGATGCCAAACACCGCGCGCGGTGGCGGCATCTCTCGCAAGATCACCAATGTGACCGACCGCAAGAAGCTTAAAGAGATCGCAAACGAGATCGACGTGCCAACGGGCGCGGGTCTGATCATTCGGACGGCTGGCGCGAAACGCACCAAGACCGAGATCAAGCGTGACTATGAATATCTTCAGCGTCTGTGGGAACAGATCCGCGAGCTGACTCTGAAGTCTTCCGCGCCTGCGAAGATCTATGAGGAAGGCGACCTGATCAAACGCTCGATCCGCGACCTCTATTCACGTGAGATCGACGAGGTTCTGGTGGAAGGCGAACGCGGCTATCGCATCGCCAAGGACTTCATGAAAATGATCATGCCGTCCCACGCCAAGAACGTGAAAAACTATCAGGACGCGCTGCCTTTGTTCGCGCGCTATCAGGTGGAAAGCTACCTCGGTGGTATGTTCAACCCGACAGTGCAGCTGAAATCTGGCGGCTACATCGTGATCGGTGTGACCGAAGCACTGGTGGCAGTCGATGTGAACTCTGGTCGTGCGACCAAAGAGGGCTCCATCGAAGAGACTGCGCTGAAGACCAACCTGGAAGCGGCAGAAGAAGTTGCACGCCAACTGCGTTTGCGTGACCTCGCCGGTCTGATCGTCATCGACTTCATCGATATGGACGAGCGCAAGAACAACACCGCGGTTGAGAAGCGTCTGAAAGATAAGTTGAAAACCGACCGTGCGCGCATCCAAGTGGGTCGTATCTCTGGATTTGGCTTGCTCGAGATGTCCCGCCAGCGTCTGCGTCCGGGCATGATCGAAGCGACCACTCAGCCATGTCCACATTGTCACGGTACAGGACTTATTCGTTCCGATGACAACCTCGCGCTGAACATCCTGCGTCAGATCGAGGAAGAAGGCACGCGCCGTCGCTCTCGTGAGGTTCTGGTCAAAGCACCAGTGGCAATCGCGAACTATCTGATGAATCAGAAGCGCGAACATATCGCTCAGATCGAAGCGCGCTATGGCCTGTCCGTGCGTGTTGAAGCAGATGTACATTTGATTTCACCTGATTTCTCCATCGAGAAGTTCAAAACTGCAACTCGCATCGTACCGGAACCATCCGCGCCGGTTGTGTCTGTTGATACGAGCCTGATGGATCAGATCGACAGCGATATTGAAGACGCGGAAGTGGTTGAAGAGACCCCAGCGGCTGAGGACGAAGAACAAAAGCCGAAGAAACGCCGTCGTCGTCGCCGTCGTCGCAAAGGTCGTGGCGACCAAGCGGGTGATGAGGCGTCTCAAGAGAACAGCGATCAGGAAAACTCTGAGTCTGCAGACAGTGCCGAGTCTGAAGCAGCCAAAACCGATGAGGCCGAAGCTCCGGACACGGAAGCATCTAAGGATGATGCTGCGGAAGAAGCGAAGGACGCAGAAAAAGACGAGGCCAAGGAAGAAAAGCCAAAGCGTCGTCGTCGTCGCTCCAGCAAATCGAAAAAAGCTGAAGAAGAGAAAGCTGTGGAAGCACCTGCCGAGGAGGTGCCAGCAGAAGAGCCTGTGAAAGCCGAGGCTGAACCAGCTCCAGAAGCACCAGCAGAAGCTCCGGTTGAAGCGGCGGCACCAATCGAAGATGCGGGCGACGTTCAAGTTCTTGAAAAAGAACCAGAGCCGCAGGTCGAAGAGGTGAAAGTGGAAGAGGCCAAGGTTGAAGACCCTAAGGCAGATGAACCACCAAAGCCAAAACGCCGTGGCTGGTGGTCAATGAAATAAAGAATGCGCCGGATCTTTGATCCGGCGTTTTTTATTCCGTGTAGTTAAATCCTTAGGGGTTACGCCCCTCGGCCTGCGGCCTCACCCCTGAGTATTTTGCAAAGGTGAATAAGGGTCAGCCTTTTTGAACGGTGAAGTAGATCGCGCCGTTTTCTTCATGGCTTTTGATCAAAGCATGGCCCTGTTCATTACAGAAATGCGGCACATCGACGATGGAGGCCGGATCATCGGCGATCAACACAATCTGATCACCTGACGACAACGGCATCATGCGTTTGCGCAGCTTCAAAACGGGCAAGGGGCAAAGTAGCCCCAAAGCATCTATTTCTGGAGTATCCGTCATAACGTGCCCATTAGCGCTGATGTTTCAGCAAGTCCACAGGCTTGTGATAGCCCGTGTGCCCATATGCCTCGTGACGTGGCTCGCGCGATGGCCTGTGTGAGTCCTATGTTTGGAATAGATATCATCGACGCCGCGCTACTGCCGGCCATGATTGTTGCGCTGGTGGCAGGGTTTATCTCTTTCCTCAGCCCCTGTGTGTTGCCAATTGTGCCACCCTATTTGGCCTACATGAGTGGCGTGTCTGTCACCGATCTCTCAGAAGGCAAGGCACAGAACAAAGCGGTCATGCCAGCGCTCTTCTTTGTGCTGGGCCTGTCGACGGTGTTCTTATTCCTTGGATTTACCGCTTCGGCCATAGGAACGCTGTTTTTAGAGTATCAACAGTGGTTTAACTATATCGCCGGTGCGTTGGTCATGTTCTTTGGAGCGCATTTTGTTGGCGTTTATCGCATTGGTTTCTTGGATCGAGAGGCGCGTATCGACGTAGGTGATCGCGGTGGCAGCTCTTTTGGGGCTTACATCCTTGGTCTTGCCTTTGCCTTTGGCTGGACGCCCTGCATTGGGCCGCAATTAGGTGCGATCCTGTCGATGGCCGCCACAGAGGCCTCTGTCACACGCGGTACGCTGTTGCTGGCCGTCTATGCCGCGGGTCTGGGAATACCCTTCCTGCTGGTCGCCGCCTTCTTGCCGCGCCTCACAGGTGTCATGGCTTGGATGAAACGTCATATGGAGCGTATCGAGCGCATCATGGGCCTTTTGTTGTGGACCATTGGCCTTCTGATGCTGACTGGTGGCTTCTCAGCCTTTTCTTATTGGCTTCTAGAGACATTCCCGGCCTTGGCGGTTCTGGGTTAAGGCGTTACTCTGATCTCAACTGACGTGCAGTAAGACACGCGGAGATCAGATTGGCCGAGCAGATGCCACAAACCGTCAAAACGCGCCGGGTGTTTTATATCCCCGGCTATGATCCGATTCATCCGCGTCGGTATCGCGAGCTTTACCGCAAGGAGGGCGCGGCGCAGGGCGATATTTCAGGCTATGAAGTTGCGCTGAAACCCAAACAGACCAAAGGTGCCTATGGTTGGCGTGTCGAAGGCTCGATTGAAGGCGGGGAAACCGTTGCCGACGTCGAGGTCCTCGTTTGGTCAGATATCGTGCAGGACAGCATGGATCTGGGCGTTTGGGCGACCTATCAGCAGATGGTTATCACGGCCTGGCGTTATATCGGCTCCGGCGCGCTTTGGCGCTTGATGCGCCTGCGCAAAGGGCCCGTCGTTGCCGCGCTTTATCCCGTTGTCTTTCTGGTGGTTCAGCTGCTGCTCGCGCTGTTGGTTGCAGCGGGCATTGGTTGGCTGATTTCCCTGTGGCTACCCGCGTGGGTGGGGCTGCTTGGCTTGGGCGTCGTACCACCGATGCTGCATTGGTTCAAAAAGCAAGATAATAAGATCCTCGCCTATTACCTGATGCATGATTATTCCTATTCAGCCTCCACGCGCGGATCTAATCCCCCCGAACTCGAAGAGCGGATGTCGGAATTCGCTGCGCGCATTGCGGAGGTGCTTGAGGGGGATGCGGATGAGGTTCTGGTGGTCGGCCATAGCTCTGGAGCGCATCTGGCGGTCTCTGTCATTTCCGATCTGATCCGGGCAGGGAAGGTTAAACCAGGCGGCCCCGTATTAAGCTTTCTTTCACTTGGGCAGGTGGTGCCCATGGTGTCCTTCTTGCCCGAAGCGCGTCGGTTGAGAGCGGATTTAAGGTATTTGTGCCAAAAAGAAGAACTGACTTGGGTGGATGTAACAGCGCCTGGAGATGGCTGCGCCTTTGCGCTCTGTGATCCGGTGTCTGTGACTGGCGTCGCACCTGACGAGGGTAAACTTTGGCCATTGGTGCTGTCAGCGGCTTTCACGCAGACCCTCAGCCCAGAGCGTTGGGCGGAATTGCGGTGGAAGTTTTTCAGACTGCATTTCCAATATCTCTGTGCTTTCGACAATCCTGGTGACTACGACTACTTCAAGATCACGGCTGGTCCAGTGACCTTAGGGCAGAGATTTGAAGGGCGTCACCCATCAGCCTCCCGGATTGAAGCGCCGGTCAATAAATTCACTTCGGTGACGCAATGATGGTGAAGCCGCCAAAACCGCCATCAAGGCCGCCTAAGGTTTCGTTGATGCAATATGCGAAGCTTTTCAAACAAGACATTCTTTCGGCTCAGCCGGCGCGGCTTTACCGGGCATGGATGGCCGAGTTTCGCACGCCTTTCTTTCGGTCCTATCTGGTAAACCAGCCCAATCTGGTGAAGACGGTTTTAAAGGATCGTCCAGATGAGTTTCCGAAGTCGGAGCGGGTCTCAGAAGGGCTTAAACCTCTGCTTGGAAACTCGGTTTTCCTCACCAACGGAGAGGTCTGGAAGAAGCAGCGGCGCATCATTGATCCAGCTTTTGAAGGCGGGCGGCTGCGCGATACTTTTCCGGCGATGTGGTCAGCGGCGGAGGCTGCGGTCGAACGCCTGAAAAGCCAAACAGGGCGCGACATAGAAATCGAAGAAGAAACCAGCCACGCGGCGGCGGATGTGATCTTTCGCACGCTCTTCTCGATCCCGATCGAACATGAACTTGCAAGTCAGGTCTTCTCAGAGTTTCGGAGCTATCAACGAAGCCAGCCCATCTTGAATATCGCAGCTCTGGTGCCGCTGCCGCGTTGGATGCCGCGGTTTTTCAGTCGCAAAACCAAAGATACCGCGGCATCGATCCGAGCCTTAATCAGCCAGCTGACGAAGGAACGCATGGCGGCGATTGAGGCGGGCACCGCTCCGGATGATCTGGCAACGAAGATCATGACAACCACAGACCCGGAAACCGGAGAGCGTTTCACGGCAGAGGAAATGGTTGATCAGGTTGCGATCTTCTTTCTGGCGGGTCATGAAACCAGTGCGTCAGCTTTGGCCTGGACGCTTTATCTGATGGCGCTTTATCCGGATTGGCAGGAGAAACTGGCGGAGGAAGCCAAGGCGCTTGAAGGGCCAGATTTCTCAGTAATGAGCAGGCTCAAGCTCAGCAGGGATGTCTTCCGCGAAAGCCTGCGTCTTTACCCGCCTGTGCCAATGATGGTGCGAGAAAGCAAATGCCCAGTCGAGTTTCGTGATCGGAATGTGGCCAAGGGCAGCCAGATTGTCCTTTCGCCCTGGCATCTGCATCGCCATGAGCGCCTATGGGACAACCCGGATGGTTTTGACCCGACACGCTGGCAAAGCGAAAACGGTAAGCAATGCATGCGCGAAGCTTATATGCCGTTTTCGGCAGGGCCACGCGTCTGTACCGGTGCTGGCTTTGCCATGGTTGAAGGGCCGCTGATCCTTTCCATGATCCTGCGCGATTTCAAGATTGAAGCTGTAAAGGGTAGGGAGCCGGTGCCCGTTGCGCATCTGACAGTGCGCAGCAAAGATGGGATCTGGCTAAGGCTTACGCCTCGATCTTGACATCAGAGATGAAAAGAGGCGCCGAAGCGCCTCAAATTCTTTGGTTTGGACCATCTCGCTTAGAACCAGCTCGATACTCGACGCGCGCCACCAGAGATATCTTCTCCGACGCCTTCAACGGTTGCACAAGCCGCCAGAGCGGCACAGAAAACAAATGTCAGTGCGATTGCCTTCATCTTATTCCTCATACCACCAAGTTTCTGGTGTCATCCAAAAGCCTTCGCCGTAGATCGGCGTTTTATCCGGGTAGCGCATTTCTTTCACATGGGCAATGCGGCCGACTGCATAGTTCCAGAAAGGGATCACATAGCGTCCAGCCATCAGGGTCCGGTCCAGCGCTTTGGTGGCTGCCACGAAGTCCTCCTGGCTTTCGGAAGTCAACATTGCGGTGATCAAACCGTCAATCGCTGGTGATTTCACACCCATCCAGTTGCGTGCGCCTTCCTGATCCGCGGCTTCGCTGCCCCAGTAAAGGAACTGCTCGTTACCCGGGCTCAGAGAGAGGCTGCGACGGAACCATGCCAGATCGAAGTCATAGCTGTTTGTGCGTTCGGTATATTGAGGCCCATCCAGGACCTCGATTTTGAGGCCGATGCCCAGACGATCGAGCGACTCTTTATAGATATCGACCACTGACTGGGTTTCGGTATCTCCTTGGCGCAGGGTGATGTTGAGAACCAGCGGTTCACCGGCTTCGTTCTTCAGAACGCCCTCGTCAATGGAGAAGCCCGCGTCAGTCAGAAGATCTGCTGCTTTGCGGATATTTGCGCGGTTGCGTGCGGTGCCATCAGAGACCGGCAGGCTATAACCTTCAAGCGCGCCTTCGGGAAGAGCGCCAGCGTGATCGCTTAGAAATTCTGCCACGCGCCCTTTGGCGGTATCATGCTCCATGCCCAGCACTGAGTTGCTGAAGTAGGAGGTGATGCGTGGCTGGCGACCACCGGTGATGGTGTCATTAATAAATTCAAAGTTGAAAGCCTGCAAAAGTGCCTCGCGCACCCGGATGTCATCCAGAGGCGCACGGCGTGTGTTCATCACCAGACCGGTCATGCCAGACGGCTTTTGGTGCAGGAATTCGCTTTTGACAACGTCACCAGACTGAGCGCGCGGAAAGTCATAGTTAGTTGCCCATTTCTCGGCATTGAATTCGCGCAGGAAGCTGATTTCACCAGCTTTGAAAGCCTCGGTCAAAACGCCTGAGTCACCAAAGAACTCAATCCGAAGTTCATCAAAGTTATGGGTGCCCCGGCGAAAAGCGAGATCTTTGCCCCAGTAATCTGGGTTCCGGCTAAGAACAACGTAGCGGTTCGCTTCAAAGTCGCTGACCATATAGGGCGAGGTGCCCATCGGCACTTGCTCAAGCGTACTGTCATTGATGTCCATGCCATCCCATTGGGATTTCTTCAGGATCGGACGTAGGCCCGCAATCAGCGCAAGCTCGCGGTCTTCCACAGCGAAGGTCATGCGGACAGAGCGCTCAGCGGTCTGTTCGATGGTGTCGATTTTCTTCCAAAACCCGTGATAGCGCGGGTGACCTACGGTGCCCAGCGTCTCATAGGACCAGATCACATCTTCGACCGTCACAGGGCTGCCATCCCAGAATTTCGCCTCAGGTCTCAAAGTGAACTCAACCCATTCGCGATTCGGTCCGGTCTCGATTGTCTCTGCCAGAAGGCCATAAAGCGCGAAAGGCTCGTCGCGGTTACGGCCCATCAGGCTTTCATAAGCGAAGAAGCGCAGCTGCCATGGCACTTTGCCCTTACGCACGAAGGGGTTAAGCGAATCAAATCCACCGTTGTTGCCGGTAACGATTCGTCCGCCCTTTGGCGCATCGGGGTTCGCATAGGGCAATGATACAAAATCTGGTGGCAGAACCGGGTCGCCATACATAGCGATGCCATGTTTGGGTTCCGCGAAAGCCGATGTGCCCATGAAAATAAGAGCCAAAGCGGCGCTTTTTTGAATAAATCTGCGGAAACGATCTGATGCCATCTGCCGAACAATCCCTCAATGCCTTTGTTTCTTTGGCTATAACGTAGCGAGGGATTCCTGCCATATCAAACTTTTAGCTTGGACTCTTGGCATGAGATTGCTTATAAAGATGTCACTGCTCGATAGGTTTCTTGCCTGTATGAAACCTGCCTCAATAACTTTACGCCCGCTTCGCGCGGGCGTTTTTTTTGGTTAAACGAAACTGCAGTCTTTTGTCCGTAGGAATACCTGCGGCGTGATTTCCCCTTATTTTGCGAATGCAGCATGCTATGTTGCGACCGCAAAGTTAATTTGAAAAGCGTCAGGGGACAGGACATGGCAGTGCAGGGCAAGACAGCAATCATCACTGGTTCAAATTCAGGAATCGGTTTGGGGATTGCGCGCGAGTTGGCAAAGGCCGGCGCGAATGTGGTTCTGAACTCTTTTACCGACCGCGATGAAGATCACGCTCTGGCGGCGGGCATTGCTGAAGAGTTTGGAGTCTCTGCGCAGTACGTGAAAGCGGACATGTCAAAAGGCGATGAATGTCGCGCTCTGATTGAGAAGGCGGGCGGCTGCGATATTCTTGTGAATAACGCGGGTATTCAGCATGTGGCCCCGATTGATCAGTTTCCGGTCGACAAATGGGACGCAATCATTGCGATCAATATGAATTCGGCCTTTCACACCATGGCGGCTGCGCTACCTGTGATGCGTGAACGTGGCTGGGGACGGATTGTTAACATCGCTTCGGCCCATGGTCTCACCGCATCGCCTTATAAGGCCGCCTATATTGCTGCAAAACATGGTGTTGTTGGCATGTCAAAAACCGTGGCCCTTGAAACTGCCGAAGAACCGATCACCTGCAACGCCATCTGTCCGGGTTATGTGCTGACACCACTGGTTGAAGCGCAAATTCCTGACACGATGAAGGAATACAATATGTCCCGCGAGGAGGTGGTGAAGAATGTCATGCTGACGCGCCAGCCTTCCAAGGAATTTGCGACCGTCGAACAGCTGGGTGGCACAACGGTTTTCCTCTGTTCTGATGCAGCGGCTCAGATCACAGGCACAACGATCAGTGTTGATGGTGGCTGGACTGCGCTTTAAGCGACTGTGATGAGGGGCGCTGCCCCTCAAACTCCCCGAGGTATTTTCGCCAAAAAGAAGGGTATAGGCCGTGGTTCGGATTAACTTGGCTTTGCAAGGCGGCGGCGCACATGGCGCGTTTACCTGGGGTGTACTGGATGTATTGCTGCAGGAGCCTGATGTCGAGATTGCAGCGATTTCTGGCACCTCTGCCGGGGCGCTGAACGGAGCGGCTCTCAAAGCCGGTTACCTTTCAGGTGGGGCTGAAGCTGCGCGCGAAAATCTGGATTGGCTCTGGGGCAAGATGGGGGCCATAAGCGGGCCCGCTATGACCCAATGGATGGGCAGCTGGGGCGCAGGCGCCGTGGCCAAAACGCTGGAGTATTCCTTGCCCTTTATGATGGCTGATATGGCGAGCCGCATGGTTTCACCCTATGCCTACGGCCCTTTTTACAGCCATCCGCTGAAACCTATCGCCGAAGCTTTTAATTACGAGAAGATTTGCTCTGATCACCCGCTGAAGCTCTTTGTCTGTGCGACCAATGTGCGGACCGGCAAAGCAAGGGTTTTTTCCTGCAATGAAATCAACACCGATGTGCTTCTGGCTTCGGCCTGCCTGCCGACGCTGTTTCAGGCCGTGGAAATCGATGATCCACAGACCGGGCGAAAGGATGCCTTTTGGGACGGGGGCTATACTGGCAACCCAGCCTTATGGCCATTCTTTGCACCAGAATTGCCTGATGACGTTCTGATTGTGAACATCAACCCGATCGAGCGTGGTGCAACGCCTGTCACGCCTCAGCAAATTCAATCGCGTATAAATGAGATCAGTTTTAACTCATCTCTCATGAGCGAGCTGCGCGCGATTTCTTTTGCCAAGCGTCTGATAAAAGAAGGTGCAGTTAAGAAGGGCGACATGAAGGATGTGAAAATCCACATGGTTGCTGATGATGATCTGATGAATGAGCTTTCAGTCGCGACAAAAATGGTGCCCGTACCCGCGATCCTTGCGCGACTAAAAGCGGCCGGTGAAGCGGCGGCAAAGGCGTTTTTAAAAGATCACAAGGCCAAGATTGGCAAGGAAAGCTCGGTTGATCTGACAGCGATGTATGGCTGACTATTCCGCCGCCTTTGGAGTGTCGTCTCCCAGATCAAGCGTCGGTTGGCTTGGATCTTTTTGATTTGGATAGACAAGACCTGCAGAAATCACCAGTTTTGCGGCATCTTCGACAGACATGTCGAGTTCGATGACATCGCTTTCTGGAAAAAACAGCAGGAAACCTGATGTCGGGTTTGGTGTTGTCGGTACAAAGACAGACAACAGCTGATCATCATGCGCTGCACGCTCATTGACCTCGCCCTTGGCGGTGGTCGAGATAAAGCCAACCGCCCAGATGCCCTTGCGCGGGTATTGCACAAGGCAGGCTTTCTCAAAGCTGCGCTCTGACTGCGCAAAGACGGTTTCAGCGATCTGCTTCACGCCGGAATAGATCGAACGCACGACGGGCATGCGATCCACCAGCGTTTCGGCGTAGCGGATCATAGAGCGCCCCATGAGACCCTTCGCGACCCAACCGATAAAGGCTGTGAAGATCAGGAAGAATACAACACCAACACCTCGGATATTGATTTTGACGTCTTCACCAATCCAAGCGTTATAGCGTTCGTCGCCAATCACATAACGCACAAGATTATCCGGCTGGTAGAATTCCGGAACAAATGGCAGCACAAAGCCATCCACCCAACCAATGAATGTCCAGATCAGCCAAATGGTGAACGCCACAGGCGCAATCACCACGAGACCGGTCAGGAAAGACGACCGTAACCGGGATAGAAAACCCGGCTTTGCCAGATGCGGGGGCTCGTCAAAGGGTGTTGTCATCGTGTGCTCATGTGTTTCTGGCTAGATAAGACGTCCAGCCTACCGCTTCAATAACGTGAGAAATAGAGGGCGTTAACCCTCCAATGCGCAAAGTTCGACCGCAATTTGCGAAGCGAGACGCGCATTGTTCAAAACAAGCGCAATATTGGCCTCTAATGACCGGCCTTCAGTCAGCTCAAAAATACGTGCAAGCAAGAAAGGTGTGACGCCTTTGCCGCTTACGCCTTGTTCGTCTGCTTCTTGAGTGGCCTGCGCAATAATCGGGGCCAGAACATCTGCTGCGATCTCAGCCTCTGATGGGATTGGGTTTGCAATCAACTGCCCCCCGGGCAGGCCCATACGTCTGCGCATTGCGTGGCTGGCTGCGATTTCTTTCGCTGTATCCAAGCGCAGTGGCGCTGCGAGGTCAGATTGCTGAGACCAGAATGCCGGGAAGCTGTCTTGACCATAAGCAATCACAGGCACGCCTTGGGTTTCGAGAACTTCAAGGGTTTTAGGCAGGTCGAGAATAGCCTTTGCACCTGCGGCTACAACGCTGACAGGGGTGGCGGCTAGTTCCGTCAGGTCGGCAGAGACGTCAAAACTGAGTTCAGCACCTTTGTGCACACCGCCAATGCCACCGGTTGCAAACACCTTGATGCCCGCCAGATGCGCACCGATCATGGTTGCGGCAACAGTTGTTGCGCCTGTGCGACCGGCTGCAATGCAAACTGGCATGTCAGCGCGGGAGACTTTCATGACATCTTTCGCCGTTGCAAGCGCTTCCAATTGCGCATCATCCAGACCGATGTGCAGCACGCCATCCATCACTGCGATGGTGGCTGGTGTTGCGCCGTGCTCGCGCACCGTCGCTTCGACTTTGCGCGCCACTTCGACGTTTTGCGGGTAGGGCATGCCATGGGTGATGATCGTGCTTTCCAGCGCGACAATCGGAGTGCCTGCGTCTTTGGCTTTGGCCACTTCAGGCGACATGACAAATAGGCTCATTTCGGGTTGCCTCCGGATACGTAAATGGCAGCGGCGCGGATCGCGCGATTGAGGGCTTCGTCGCGGTCAGCACCTTCGTTTTCTGCAGCGATATGCGCCGCCATGAAGGTATCGCCTGCGCCGGTTACACGGGTGACCATGACGGACGGAGGAACTTGCGTGATAATCCCGTCTGGTGTCGCGTCACTAGCGCTCTTGCCGCCATCGGTTACAAGCGCGCGCAGAGCGCCGCGTTCCAAGAGGCCAGCAGCGGCCTCTTCAGACGAGGTGAATTCTTTCTGACACAACAGACCTGCTTCTTCGAGATTTACGTAAAGCGTCGCGCGCTGGTGAACCAGGAAAGGCAGCAGGCGTTCAGCTTTGCCCGGAGAGGCAGGAGCAACCCGCAGATCAGCCTTCGCAAAGGCGGAGCTTACCGCGATCTTCTCAAGCAGGCTTTGGGTCAGGTTGCCATCAAGCGCGATATAGCCTTCGTATGGCGTCTCTTCACTGCCCAAGGTGCCATCATTCAGCGCGCGCAGGATTTTGCTGCCAGCAGCTTCCAATGAATGCGCATCGGCGATGGCGGCAATCAACCCATTTGCGCCTTCGACAGCCATATAGCGGTCGGTTGGCAGATCTTCTGAACGGTAAACATGGGTGGTTTCCAGGCCCAGATCTTCGCAGGCCTCAATCAGGTCGTCGCCTTGGGTATCGCGGCCAATCGCTGTCAGAAGCGATGGTTTTAAACCGAAACGGGCAAAGGTCATGGCGATGTTCATGGCGACGCCGCCGGGCAGGCGGGTGATCCGTCCAGCCACATCCGATCCCTGACGCATATGCACCGGCGCGCGGCCGATTACATCCCATAAAACAGAGCCGATGCAGAGAATATCATGTGATTTGGTCATAGATCGCTTTTGGCGTCAAAGCGCACAAGAGGCAAGGGGGATGACCTATTCGGGCACCGCAAATGTGAGTGCCGCCCAGAGGCTTTCCCAATCCAATTTACGCTCTTTGGTAAGTGCCGCATCTGGTCGCCGTAAAACGACGGAGTCGATCAGATAGCTGTGGCCTCTCGTAACGGGAATCGTGACCACACCTTTTGCATCTGCTCGCAGAAGTGAAATCACAACCTCGCCGGACGGGTTTCGATCAAACATCTCAACCTGCGCGTCAGCGCGAGGCTTGTCTTTGTAGAACAGCTGCAAGGGCAAGCCGTCACTCAAATCATCCGTATAAGGGTTTTTCAATGCTACGAATTCAATTTCCAACCCCGCGCGATCATCAGAACCTTCGCCATACCCCACTGCAACCAAGGACTTCGCGAAGCGGCTGTAGCCTTCTGATATGGGATAGGCCGGATCGAGCAGAGCAGATGTGTCGAGGTCTTTGTGGTTGACGAAGTCCTGAAATTTCTCAGGTTCTCTGTAAGTAATTGTCGACATTGTTGTCTGGTGCACGATCCGCAGCAGCCCCGCGGTTTCTATGTCCAACGAGAGCGCGGGATTGTCACCTGATCGCCCCTTGATGGCTGTCACAGTTTCCGCGATGCGCAATTCAGAGCGCTGGACGCGGCGGTCAAACCAACTGAGCGCACCACCTTTGAATTCTTGCCCATTTCGGAAGTTGGCCACCAGCGCCTCACCGGGTTCAACTTGAAAATTCACTGGCTCGATCCAGAACTCATGGCTAAGACTTGGCGTGGCGGCCATAACCGCAAGAACTAAGGACGTAACGAGGCGCATGATTTCAATTTCCAAGGGCTTGGCCCATAAGCTGATGCAATGGCTGTTTTTGTCAATCATTTCAGTGAGTATTTTCTCAACCTCTTCTCAAGCCCATGAGCTCAATCCGACCATCATAGACTATGTTGTTGAAGACGGCGTTATGACGCTGGATTTACGAATGAACGCCGAGGCCTTCATGTCGGGGCTGGATCTTGATGGATTGAGTGACACGAATGAAGCTGAGAAAGCGCAGGATTATGATGATCTGCAAGCAAGGGTTGGAGACGAGATCGAGGCGCTTTTTGAAGGTAGCTTTGATGAATTTGCCAGCGGGCTTTTGATCTCGACGGGTGACGCAGAGATATTGCCGAGTTTTGTTTCCATCGAGACACCTGCGGTTGCGCTGCCTGAATTTGCACGAGTGAGCGCAGTGCAGCTAACCGCGGAAATTCCTGCAACTGCTCAGTCGTTGATCTTTTCCTGGGGGCAGGGGTACGGGATTGTTGTGATCCGCCAACAGGGCGTTGACGAGCCCTATACGGGTGTTCTGAGCGGTGGAGAAACAACGCCACCGATCAGTATTAAAGGCGGTGCCGCGCTGACTGCTTGGCAGAGTTTTGTCAGTTACATTCCTGTGGGCTTTGATCATATCTTGCCCAAGGGACTTGACCACATCCTCTTTGTTCTGGGGCTGTTTTTCCTCTCATTGCGGATGGGCGCACTGCTTTGGCAGGTCACTGCTTTTACCGCAGCACACACGGTGACGCTTGCGTTGGGGGCATTGGGCATTGTGAATGTGCCGGGCAGCATCGTGGAGCCAATTATTGCTGCCTCTATTGTCTACGTCGGTGTCGAGAACATCCTGAGCAATGGGCTGAGCAAATGGCGGCCAGTTGTGGTTTTTGCCTTCGGCTTGCTGCACGGGCTTGGCTTTGCGTCGGTGCTTGGCGACTTTGGGTTGCCGAGCGGCCAGTTCATTCCGGCCCTTTTGGGATTCAACATAGGTGTTGAGCTGGGGCAGCTGGCAGTGATTGCGATGGCCTTTTTGGCTGTAGGCCTCTGGTTCGGCTCAAAGTCTTGGTACAAAGCCTATATCGCGAACCCAGCATCCGCTGTGATTGCTCTGGTTGGAGCCTATTGGGTTGTAGAACGGGTGTTTTTGTAGGATGGGGTTTTACCCCACCACAAAACCATGCATCGGTGGGGTAAATCCCCACCCTATGCCTATTTCATCGCTGCCATGAATTGCTTCATGCGCGCAAGCGGGTCTTCATCCCGCCAGATTTCTTCGCCGATGCCGAAGAAGTCCGTCACAGGCGCGAGTTTGCGGATAGTGTCTTCGTGCAGCGCACCTTCTGCCACCACGGGCACTTCAATCATCTGAGACCACCAGTCAAAGAGCTCATGCTCTGCGATGGTGCCGTCACCCAGGGGCGTTTCTGCAACTGGACCGAAACAGACATAGTCTGCCCCCATCTCACCCGCTGTCATGCCGTCGTGGCGAGATGCACCGCAGAAAGTGCCAACAATCGCGTCATCTCCGAGGTCCTTGCGCACTTTCCTCACAGACCGAGAGCCATCCACCAGATGCACACCGTCAAGGCCCAGACGTTCCGCAAGCAGAACATGTTCTGAAATCACCAGGGCGATGTCACGTGGGTAGCAAACCTCACGCACCGCGTCCGCCGCGCGGCTCAGACGGTCCTCATCACGGGTTGCCATTGCAACGCGCACGCAGGCCACCTCGACCTCATCCAGCACCTTTGCAAGTTCTGTTGGAAAGGTGCTGAGTTCGAACTCTGGCGGTGTGATCAGATAAATCTGTGGTTGCTCGATGTCAGACATAGTGCATTTCCCGGAACGTCTTTTGCGCTGCTATAGCGTGGAAAATGCGCGTTGGCCATCACCAAGCGTCATTTAGATGGCATTGCGCCCACGTAAGCCTTTGCCAGCGCAAGGATTTGCTGGCGTCGAGCGTCATCTTCAAAGAGATCTTCATCGGCGTCAATAAATCCCGGCATTGGCCGTTTGGTGAACGCCATCTCGCTGGCGCCATTGATGGCGAGCGCATCCGCTTCCAGCTCTTTCCCAACGCGAAACATGCCGCCACCCTTGTGCACGCCACAAAGCATATTGCCGTTCAGCATGAAGCAAATGCCGCCAAACATCTTCTTTTCAACGATTCCCGGTTCATCCACCAGATCATCGCGCAATAATGCCAAATGTCCTTCGTCATAGGCCATGATGACCTCCTTAAATCACTTGCTTATTGCAAGTAAACTGCGAGATGACTTGTTTTGCAAGCATGCTCTGGGTATGAGCCGCTGAATTCAGTCGGAGAGAGCCATGCCAAGTCCAAATCCACAGCCAGCTATTGTGCTGGTGCGCCCGCAGATGGGCGAAAACATCGGTGGTGCCGCACGCGCGATGTGGAACTTTGGATTGGATCGCATGCGGATCGTGAATCCGCGGGACGGCTGGCCAAACCAAAAGGCAGTGGCAATGTCATCTGGGGCAGGGCGACTGCTGGATGAGGCACAGATTTGCAACTCTGTTGCCGAAAGCATTGGCGATTGCACATATGTTTTTGCGACAACCGCGCGGGCACGAGATCTGACCAAGCCAGTGATGACACCTGAGCACGCCATGCAGGTGGCACGCGAAAAGATTGCCGCCGGTGAGAAGGTCGCTGTTCTTTTCGGCCCAGAACGGGCTGGGCTTGAGAATGAAGATATCGCGCACGCCAATGCGATCATCAATGTGCCGGTCAATCCTGAGTACGCGTCGCTCAATCTTGCGCAATGCGTTTTATTGACAGCTTACGAATGGATGCGTGGCACAGTTGATGTAGCGCCTGAACGTATGGAACTTGCTAAAACCGAGTGGGCCAATCAGGCGGAAGTTGAAGCATTGGCACGTCATTATGAAGAGCGTCTGGATGAGGCTGGCTTCTTCTTTCCAGAACCCAAAGCTGAAGGCATGAAGGTGAACCTGCGTAATATGTGGTCACGCCTACCTCTGACGCGTGCGGACGCACAGATGTTGCACGGCATGTTGCGCCAACTGTTGCGCCGTAAAGACTAAGCGGACCAAGCGCCGCAGCGACACAAATATCAATCCGACCCGCTTGAAGAGCAGGGGGCGCGGCCCTAGTCTCCGATCAAACCGCAAGGACAGAAGAATGAGCCAAAAGCGTAGCATTTTCGAAGACGTCTCTGAAAAAGAAACACCGGCAACGCCCGCTAAGGGCGCAATCGACGCTGCTCCGAAAGGCGCGCGGCGAGGCATTCGCGCCTGGTTGATGGCGCTCTTTGCGCTGGTTGTTGTGATGATCGTCGTCGGTGGTCTGACCCGTTTGACAGACAGCGGATTGTCGATCACCGAATGGAAGCCCGTGACTGGTGCTGTGCCACCTACCAGCGAAGCTGCTTGGTTAGAAGAGTTTGAAAAATACAAGCAGATACCAGAATATCAGTTGCAAAACAAAGGCATGAGCCTTGCTGAGTTCAAAACCATATACTGGTGGGAGTGGGGTCATCGCCAACTGGGTCGTGTGATTGGCCTTGTCTGGGCTGTCGGTTTCCTTGGCTTCGCAGTGACCCGAAATATCCCAACTGGCTGGACCGGGCGCCTGTTCCTGATCGGTGCATTGGGTGGCCTTCAGGGCGCCATTGGCTGGTGGATGGTCTCGTCAGGTCTGGAAGGCACCATGCTCGATGTGGCTTCCTATAGGCTTGCCACGCACCTCGGACTGGCCTTTGTCATCTTGGGCTTCATTGCCTGGTATATATTCCTTCTTGGACGTCAAGAGCGTGATCTGCTGCAAGCCCGCCGCGGCAAAGAAGCAAAACTGTTCTCACTCTCCACTGGGCTTTTGCATGCAAGCGGCATTCAAATTCTACTCGGTGCGCTTGTGGCAGGCATCGACGCGGGCCGCAGCTACACCGATTGGCCGCTGATGGGTGGGCGCATCCTGCCTGAAGGCATGTTTGAACTTGTGCCTCTGTGGTCAAACTTCTTTGAAAACGCAGGTACCGTGCAATTCATGCACCGCATCTGGGCCTATCTACTTTTCGCGTTTACCATTGTTGTCTGGCGCCGCGCACGCAGTTCAGCGCATGACAAAACCCGCTTCGCATTCAATCTCGTCATGGCTGCTATGACAATTCAAGCGGTACTCGGAATTATGACAGTTTTGTATATCGCTCCTTGGCAGCTTGCGATTTTGCACCAGTTGACAGCAGTTGCCGTTTGGGTGTTGATCCTGCGGGCCCGTTTCCTCAGCCATTACCCGATCTCGACTGGGATTAAGGGAGGTTAGGATTATATGAAAGCTTTCAATGATTTGATGGCGTTTCAAAAGGATACCGAGGCATTGGCCCAAGTGGCAGGCCGCCTTGGTTGGGATCAGGAAACCATGATGCCGGCAGCCGCGGCTCCCCAGCGCGGCGATGAAATGGCTGCGATGGAGAAAGTGCTCCATGCGCGCCGCATTGATCCAAAGATCGCAGAATGGCTGGACACGGTTGACGTAGATGCGTTGGACGCCGTTGGCGCGGCGCAAGTGCGCGAAATCCGCCGTTCTTACGATCGTACCTCTAAAATTCCCGCTGACCTCGCTGCTGAGATCGCGCGCGTCACCAGTATGTCACAGGGCACATGGGCCAAAGCGCGTGCGGCAGAAGATGTCGCTGCATTCTTGCCAGCTCTGGAAGAGGTCGTGCGTCTGAAGCGTGAAGAAGGTCAGGCACTGGCTCAGGGCGGTGACGTCTATGATGCGATGCTGGATGATTACGAACCGGAAATGACGGCTGAACGTCTGGCTGAGATCTTTGACGCAATGCGCCCACGCCTCGTGGATCTGCGCGCAAAGGTGTTAGACGCAAAAGCACCGCGGGCCTTGATGGGGTATTTCCCGGAAGCCAAGCAATTAGCGGTATCTAATAAGCTCGCGCAGGCCTTCGACTATGATTTCAACAGCGGTCGTATCGACAAAGCGGTGCATCCGTTTAGTTCTGGCTCCGGTCTGGATGTGCGTATCACGACACGTGTGAGCACGGATGATCCATTCAACTGCTTCTATTCGACGATCCATGAAGTTGGTCACGCCTGCTATGAGCAAGGCATTGATAACGCTTACCTTCTGACCCCTCTGGGGCGTGGCGTGTCGATGGGCGTGCATGAAAGCCAGAGCCGCATTTACGAAAATCAGCTGGGCCGATCCCGTGCATTCACCGGTTGGCTTTTTGATTTGATGCGCGACTGCTTTGACGAGTTTGATATCTCCTCAGAGGAAGACTTCTACGCCACAGTCAACCGCGTCAACAAAGGCTATATCCGCACCGAAGCGGATGAAATCCAGTATAACTTACACGTCATGCTGCGGTTTGATCTGGAGCGCGCACTGATGAGTGGTGACCTAGCGGTTGCGGATCTGGAAGCGGCTTGGAACGATCGATTTGCGGCCGATTTCGGATATACGGTTGATAAGCCAAGCAATGGCGTTCTTCAGGATGTACACTGGTCCGTAGGTCTTTTTGGATATTTCCCAACCTACGCTTTGGGCAATGTCTATGCGGGTTGTTTGCACGAGGCCCTGCGCAATGATGTGCCCGATCTGGATGCGCAGCTGCGCGACGGTAATACCTCAGCTGCGACTGGCTGGTTGCGTGAGAGATTGCAGCAACACGGTGGGTTACGCTCTCCGCAGGAGACTATTGCTCTCGCCAGTGGCATGGAGCCAGGGCCCGAACCAATGTTGAACTATCTCGAAAAGAAGTTCTCGGAAATATATGATCTTTAAAGAAAAAGGCCGCTTCTTAATGTAAGAAGCGGCCTTTCTTTTCCAGGGTGTTGGAAGATTACTCTTCCGCGCTACCCTCATCGTCTTCTTCATTCTGTTCTGCGATCCAAGCCACAGAAACAACTTCTTCACCCTTGCCAGTGTTGAAGACCTTCACGCCACCTGCAGAGCGGCTGCGGAAGGAGATGCCATCAACTGGCACGCGGATGGACTGACCTTTGGAGGTCGCCAACATGATCTGATCGCCTAATTCGACTGGGAAGGAAGCCACAAGGTCACCGCCGCGCATCGCCTTATCCATCGCGGCGACACCCATGCCGCCCCGGCCACGTACCGGATAATCATGAGAGCTGGAGAGTTTGCCCGCGCCGCCAGATGTGATGGTTAGGATCAAGTTCTCTGACGCGGACATTTCTGCATAGCGTTCCTGAGAAATCGTCGCGTTTTCATTGGCTTCTTCGTCAGTTGCACCTTCGTCATCTGCCCCTGCCACAGCACGGCGCATTTTCAGGTAAGCAGCACGCTCATCGGTTGTGGCGTCGAAGTGGCGGATGATCGACATGGAGACAACTTTGTCTTTCGCGCCCAGTTTCACACCGCGCACACCGGTAGAAGCGCGAGAGTTAAACACCCGCACATCGGTCGCCGGGAAACGGATCGCGCGGCCAGAGTTTGTGACCAGCATCACGTCATCCTCATTGGAGGCGATGCGCGCGTTGATCATCTTCCAATCTGCGCTATCGCCTTCAAATTTCATCGCAATTTTGCCGTTGGACTTCACGTTGGTGAAATCGCTGAGCTTGTTGCGACGCACTGTGCCGTGGTCGGTACAGAAGACAACTTGCAGGTCATCCCACTCTTTTTCATCACGATCGACAGGCATGATCGCCGCAATCGAAACGCCCTGTGGGATTGGCAGAATGTTCACAATCGCTTTGCCCTTAGACGTCCGGCCACCCAGCGGCAGACGCCAGGTTTTCAGTTTGTAGACCATACCGTCGGTGGTGAAGAACAAGAGCTGCGTGTGGGTGTTGGCCACAAAGAGAGTGGTGACCACGTCCTCTTCTTTGGTTTGCATCCCAGACAGGCCTTTACCGCCGCGTTTCTGCGCGCGGAAGTCCGCCAGAGCTGTGCGTTTGATGTAGCCGCCAGAGGTGACGGTCACCACCATGTCCTCACGCTCGATCAGGTCTTCGTCGTCCATGTCGCCGGACCAGTCTACGATCTCGGTACGGCGTGGAACGGCGAATTTTTCTTTGACTTCAGTCAGTTCGTCCGAAATCAGACCCATGATGCGCTCGCGAGAGGATAGGATCTCAAGGTATTCCTTGATCTTGCCCGCCAGTTCTTCGAGCTCATCGGTGACTTCTTTCACACCAATCTGTGTCAGACGCTGCAGCCGCAGTTCGAGGATCGCACGAGCCTGGGTTTCAGACAGGTTATAGGTGCCATCATCATTCATTTTATGGGTCGGATCGTCGATCAGCTGGATGTAGCCAGCAATATCAGACGCCGGCCAGCGGCGGGTCATCAGCTTTTCGCGCGCTTCCGCCGCATCGGCAGAAGAGCGGATCGTCGCGACGATTTCATCGACGTTGGATACTGCAACCGCCAAACCACACAAGATGTGGCTCCGCTCGCGCGCTTTGCGCAGCTCGTAAGCTGTGCGACGCGCCACAACTTCTTCGCGGAAGTCCACGAAGGACGTCAGGAAGGCACGCAGGGTCAGCTGTTCAGGGCGGCCACCGTTCAGCGCCAGCATGTTGCAGCCAAAAGATGTCTGCATCGGCGTAAAGCGGAAGAGTTGGTTCAGAACAACCTCAGCGGTTGCGTCGCGCTTCAGTTCAACAACAACACGCACGCCGTTACGGTCTGATTCATCCTGAACGTGGGCGACGCCCTCGACCTTCTTCTCGCGAACCTGCTCGGCGATCTTCTCGATCATGGACGCCTTGTTTACTTGATAAGGAATCTCATCAATAACAATGGCATAGCGATCTTTTCTAATCTCTTCCACGCGGGTTTTTGCGCGGACAATCACAGAACCACGGCCTTCGAGATAGGCTTTGCGTGCTCCAGATCGGCCCAGCATAATACCGCCGGTCGGGAAGTCTGGGCCTGGGATATATTCAATCAGTTCTTCGCTAGACAGATCGGGATTTTCGATCAGAGCCAGTGTAGCTTCACAAACTTCACCAAGGTTGTGTGGCGGGATGTTGGTCGCCATACCAACGGCAATACCTCCAGCACCGTTGACCAGCATATTCGGGAAGCGAGAAGGCAGAACGGTCGGCTCACGGTCCTTGCCATCGTAGTTGTCTTGGAAATCGACTGTATCTTTTTCGATATCCGCGAGCACGAAAGCTGCCGGCTTGTCCATGCGCACTTCGGTATAGCGCATCGCCGCCGGGTTATCGCCGTCCATCGAGCCGAAGTTACCCTGACCATCCAAAAGCGGCAGGGACATCGAGAAATCCTGCGCCATACGCACCAGGGCGTCATAGATCGCGCTGTCACCATGCGGGTGGTATTTACCCATAACATCGCCAACAGGGCGCGCTGACTTACGATAGGATTTGTCGTGGGTGTTTCCGGTCTCATGCATCGCATAGAGGATGCGGCGGTGCACCGGCTTAAGGCCGTCCCGCAGGTCCGGAATTGCGCGGCTCACGATCACGCTCATTGCATAATCGAGGTATGAATTGCGCATTTCCTCTTCGATAGTGATCGAAGGGCCCTCATGTTCCATGCGAACTACAGGGGTTTCGTCTTCATTCTCAGGCGTTTCTGGCGTGTCGTTCACGTACCGTGCTCGCTTCTTTTTTACATCAATATTTTGTTGCTATTTTTATAACAGACCCCGGATATGGGGTGCAATGGCAGAGCCGCCGAAAGCACGCTGCTTTCGGCGGTTTTGCTGTAACACGTTGTTTTATATTGATGAAAATCCGCTGATTTTCGCTGGAAATTACGCAGAGCAGCTGGCCCCGCCAAGGACGCAGAATTTTGCGCAATGGGGATGGTTCAGTTGAACAGGTTTTTCGGCCTCTTCAAGGCTATATCCGAGATCAAATTCCGCCTCATAAGGCAAAAGCGTACAAGCAATCACAGAAGTCTTCTCTGCGCCCTTGTGCTTTACCACCATGCGCGAGTTTGAACACATGACCTGAGTAGGTGATTTGTCCAATATTCCCCAGCAGGCGGTCGTTATTTCTGGTACCTCAACTTTCTCGTCCATTTCTGGAAAAAGAACAGTGATTCCAGGGTTTTGAGCATCAATGTCAAAGTGATGCTTTGCGTATAAATCAGCATAGCCCTGTCGGGAATCTGTGTCAGTTTCCCCCCAAACAGTGCGTCCGGCGACAGCCATGGCGAATCCATTGTCGCGCAGCCATTCCATGCCAGTGATGGTTTTATCAAAACTGCCTTTGCCACGTTCCTTGTCGTGCAGGTCAGCGGACCAATGATCCACCGAAATGCGTAGGGTCAGTTTGCCAGGAAAGTCTTTCTGCAGCTCAAGAAGTCCCGCTTTGACCTTCTTGCGCTGCATCGGCAGCATCGCATTGGTCAAAATGAGCACCTCATAGCCGCGATCAAGCGACCTGCGAGCCATTTCGACCATATCCGGGTTCATGAAGGGCTCACCGCCGGTGAATGCGATCTCACGCACGCCCCATTTCCGGTCTTCTAGTTGATCCAGATAGTCGGAAACTTCATCCGCAGTCAGGTAAACCAAGGCATCATTGGTTGGGGAGCTCAAAATGTAGCAATTTTCGCATTCGATATTGCAGAGCGTGCCGGTGTTGAACCAAAGCGTTTGCGGATCTTTAAGCGCGACATGCGCACGTTCTTCACCCTTTGCTGTGACAAAGGGATCCTGAAACTTCGCGATATTTGCGTTATCTTTCATAAGCCTGTCATTCCCGTGTTTCTTTTGTGCTATCGAAGAATAGGACGTCTGCAAACCCGTTTGAGTCGCTATGACACAGTTGTGAAGCCGGGCTTGTTTGAAATGTCGGAGCCTGCTAAAGCGTCGTTAGCGCTAACGTAGATGCCCATAGAGGTACCAGGAGGGGTTTCATGGTTTCACGTATCATCCCGGTCGAGCGGTTTGATTTGATTATTTTCGGTGGTACCGGAGATCTGGCTCGGCGGAAAATTCTGCCGGGGCTTTTCAGGCGGTTTGCTGATGGCCAAATGCCGGAAGGTTCGCGGATCATTGGTGCAGCACGATCAGAAATGGATCAAGCCGCGTTCCAGGAGTTTGCGGAAGAAGCGATCAGTTCCTTTGCTGGGTCTGCTCCAGAAGATACTGTTTTAAAGGCGTTTTTGGATACGCTTGACTATGTGACCATTGACGCTCTTGGCGAGGATGGCTGGGCTGAACTCTCTGCCAAAATGCGTGATACAGCTGTTCGGGCTTTCTACTTTTCTGTTGGTCCGAGTCTGTTTGATGATCTCGCAATGCGTCTGCACAAGCATAATCTGGTCGATCCAGAGACGCGAATTGTGGTTGAGAAGCCATTTGGACACGATCTTGAGACGGCGCGGGCCTTGAACAAGGTTCTGTCTGCGCATTTTGATGAAAGCCAGATTTATCGGATCGACCATTATTTAGGTAAAGAAACCGTGCAAAACCTGATGGCGGTGCGGTTTGGAAATATGCTGTTTGAGCCGCTTTGGAACAGCCAATACATCGACCATGTGCAGATCACTGTAGCTGAAGAAGTGGGCGTCGGCGGACGTGGGGGCTACTATGACAAGTCTGGTGCCATGCGCGACATGGTGCAAAACCACCTGATGCAGCTCCTATGCCTTACGGCCATGGAACCCCCTGCAAAGTTTGATCCCGATGCTGTTCGAGACGAAAAGTTGAAAGTTATCAGAGCATTGGAGCCTGTTGAGCCGCATCACATCGTGCGGGGTCAGTATAGCGAAACCGGTGATGAACAGGGGTTCCGCGATGATGTGGAAAACCCAAAATCCTGGACCGAGAGCTTTATCGCCCTGAAGTGCCATGTTCAGAACTGGCGTTGGGCCGGAACACCGTTTTATCTGCGGACCGGGAAGCGACTGCAGGCGCGGGATTCCGAGATCATTGTGGTTTTCAAGGAAACTCCGCACTCGATCTTTGGCATGGAAGCAGGTGGTGGTCGCAATGAGTTGCGCATTCAGCTGCAGCCCGATGAAGGCATCACTTTGAAAGTGACCATCAAAGAGCCGGGGCCGGGTGGTATGCGCTTGATGGATGTGCCGCTGGACATGTCCTTTGCTGAAACTCTGGGTGATCATGCGGACACGCCGGATGCCTATGAACGGCTCATTATGGATGTGATCCGGGGCAACCAGACGCTCTTTATGCGCGACGATGAAGTTGAGGCAGCCTGGGCCTGGACCGATCCCATTATTCAGGGCTGGGAAAGTGTCAATGACGTGCCAAAGCCCTATGACAGCTACAGCCAAGGGCCGACGGACGCTGCGCTTCTGATGCAGCGCGATGGCCGAGAGTGGAGAGAGATTGGCGCATGAAAATAGAGACTTACGCAGATTTCGAAATGATGACAATCAATGTTGCGCAACAGATCGCAGGAGATTTGAACGCATCATTGATCAATCGAGATCGTGCTTTGCTGGCCGTGCCGGGCGGGACGACCCCGGGGCCGATCTTTGATGATCTTTGCGCCGCAGATCTGGATTGGTCGCGGGTTGATATCATTCTAACGGATGAACGCTGGGTGCCCGGCGATCATCCACGAAGCAATACGAAACTGTTGAAAGAACGCCTACTGGTTAATCGCGCCGCAGAGGCAACGCTGCTGCCGCTCTATGCTCCGACAGAGGAACCCGAAGAAGGCCTCCCTGAGCTTATCCCGGGCATCGAAGCACGCCTGCCGATTGCGGTCGCGGTTATGGGCATGGGGGCAGATATGCACACAGCCTCATTGTTTCCTGATTCTGCAGAGCTGCAAACCGCGCTGGGGCCTGACGCGGCAGCACTCATCCCTGTTCGCCCAGCGAGCCAGCCAGAGGCGCGGATCACATTGGCCGCGCATGTTCTAAATGGTGCCTTGCACAAACATATTGTTTTCAGAGGAAAAGATAAGCGTGAGGCATTGGAAAATGCGCGTAATCTGCCTGCGGAACAGGCTCCAATTCGCGCTGTGATGAATGGCGCGACAGTTCATTACTCGGAGAGTTAACCTATGTGGGATCGCTTGAAGGACCGCCACGAAGCAGCAAAAGATCGGAAAATCACCGATCTATTTGATGAAGATCGAACAGAAGCTTTTGGCATCGAGACAGATGGACTGTTTTTTGATTTCAGCAAAACAAACATTGATCCAGATACATTCGCTGATCTGATAGCGCTGGCCGAAGGGCAGGGTGTGCCTGCCAAACGCGATGCGATGTTTGCGGGTGAAAAAATCAACGAAACGGAAGAACGAGCGGTCCTCCACACTGCGCTGCGTAACCTTGATGGGGATGCCGTCTATGTTGATGGCGAAGATGTTATGCCGGGTGTCAAAGCGACCCTGGCCAAAATGGCTGCTTTCGCTAACGCTGTGCGGTCGGGCGCGTTTCAGGGCCAAGGTGGCAGGATCACTGATGTTGTGAATATCGGTATCGGAGGGTCTGATCTGGGCCCAGCCATGGCCTATCCAGCTTTGAGACCCTTTGCTGATGGCCCAAAGTGTCACTTTATCAGCAATGTCGATGGTGCTGATTTGGCTGACAAATTGGCCGAACTTAATCCAGAAACGACTCTGGTACTTGTTGCGTCTAAGACATTCACCACTATGGAAACCATGATGAATGCGCAGAGCGCTTTGGATTGGATGTCTGCGAGGGTCAAGGAACCCGCAAGCCAGTTTGCAGCGATCTCAACCGCAGAAGAAGAGACCGCTGCATTTGGCATCCCTGCTGAACGGGTCTTTGGTTTCGAGGACTGGGTGGGCGGTCGATATTCCATGTGGGGACCAATTGGCCTGTCAATCATGCTGGCAGTTGGACCGGAGCATTTCACCGAATTCCTGCGTGGTGGGCAGGCGATGGATGTGCATTTCCGTGAGGCGCCACTTGAGAAGAATATGCCGTTTGCACTGGCGCTGACCGGTATTTGGCATCATCAGATTTGTGGCTATGGCACGCGCGCTGTGCTGCCCTACGAAAACCGCCTGTTGCGACTTGCGGCCTACTTGCAGCAGCTTGAGATGGAATCAAACGGCAAAAGCGTAAGCCTCGCAGGCGAAGCGCTTGACCAAACGGTTGGGCCGATCGTCTGGGGCGAACCGGGAACCAATGGTCAGCACGCGTTCTATCAATTGATTCACCAAGGCCGTCAGGTCGTGCCGTGTGAGTTCATTGTTGGCGCAGTAGGGCACGAACCAGAGCTGGCGCATCACCACAAGGCGCTCTTGTCCAATTGTCTTGCGCAATCTGAGGCGCTGCTTTTGGGACGCGACTATGAAACCGCTGAAGGTCTGATGGCTGCAAAGGGCTATACCGGCGACGCGTTGAAAGCTCACGCCATGCAGCGTGTATTCCCAGGCAACCGGCCTTCGACCACACTGATGTACAAAACGCTGACGCCATTCGTGCTGGGGCAGATCATTGCGCTTTATGAGCACCGGGTGTTTGTGGAAGGGGCCATTCTGGGCATCAATTCCTACGATCAATGGGGCGTGGAATTGGGCAAGGAGCTTGCGAAGAAGCTTGCGCCTGCTGTGGAAGATGATGGGTCTACTGAGGGGCTTCATGCTGGAACCGCAGCGCTTGTGACACGAGCCAAAGCCCTTCGAGTTTCCTGAAGTATCACATCAACTCAAACAAAAAGCGGCTCGCAATCTGAAGACTGCGAGCCGCTTTAATTTTGTGGGTTAAGTCTTATGCGCGACGACGACGGCCACCGCCGCGACGACCACGACCACCGCCTGCAGCATCATCAGACGCGTTGAACTTGATCCATTCTGCGCCGCCTTCGTCGTTGTTGGTCAAGAAGTTCGCCGCACGGATCGCTTCCATCTCTTTACCTGCGCGTGGCTTAGTGGAACCCATTCCGAAGAGTTTAACGAAAGCCTCATCATCCATATCCGCTGGCAGGATAATGCCAGTGGCTTCAATCTCTGCTTTCTTCTCAGCGATCTTTTTAGGACCAACCGGCAGGGCAACTGGGTTCATGATTGCAGAGGTCATGCCTGCGCCCATGGCCATTGGAAGGAAGGCGTTGTTGATACCGTGACGGTTTGGCAGGCCAAAAGAGATGTTGGACGCGCCACATGTGGTGTTCACACCCAGTTCTTCACGCAGGCGACGTACCAGGGCGAAAACCTGCAAGCCGGCTGTGCCCATCGCGCCAATTGGCATCACCAGAGGGTCTACCACGATGTCATGTGCAGGGATACCGAAGTCAGCTGCACGCTCTACGATCTTTTTCGCAACCGCGAAACGCACGTCAGGATCTTCGGAAATACCGGTGTCATCGTTGGAAATCGCCACAACTGGCACGTTGTATTTCTTAACCAGCGGCAGAACCATCTCCAGACGCTCTTCTTCGCCGGTCACAGAGTTCAGGAGCGGGCGGCCATTCGCTGCCTCAAGGCCAGCCTCCAATGCGCCAGGCACAGAGCTGTCGATGCAAAGAGGGGTGTCGGTGACTTCCTGCACCTTTTCGACCAACTCTTTCATCAACGCAGGCTCAACAAAGTTGTTGTCTGCATAGCGCACATCTTCTGCCATCTTGTTGGAGAAGACCGCGCCGGAGTTGATGTCGAGCACGGTTGCGCCGGCTTCAACTTGGGCAATCGCATCAGATTGCACGCGGGAGAAGTCGCCTTGCTCAAGCTCTGCGTTCAGGATCTTGCGGCCTGTTGGGTTGATGCGTTCGCCAATTACGCAGAATGGCTGATCAAACCCAATGATCGCAGTTTTTGTATTAGATTCAACGACGGTACGGGTCATAGTAGATCCTTAGCTTGAATGTGATGCCGGTGCTTGAGCACCATTGTCTTGCGCCCATTGGGCGTTGGTTTTGATGCCGCCAAGCGGGAAGAAGTGGACGGACTCAATGTTGAAATCCGGATTGGCTGCTTTGTGTTCAGCAAGCTCGGTCACAACCTCGGTTGGCTCGTAAGGCAGCATCAGTTTGGTCACATCCATCGCGCGTTTCTGCAGAACTTTCAGAGACGGTCCTACGCCGCAGGCGATGGCGAATTTGATCATTGTCTGTAGCTTGGCAGGACCCGCGATACCGATATGAACCGGGATATCAATGCCAGACGCTTTCAGTCCGTCAGCCCATTCGATGATCGGCTTTGCTTCGAAGCAGAATTGAGTGGCCAGCGCCATTTTGGCGTCGGTGCGCTTGGAAAACTCTTGCTTCCAGCTCAGGGCCTCATCGACGTTTTTGGTAGAGCCGTCAGGATCAATGTCTTTGTTGCCCTCAGGGTGACCAGCGACGTGCAAGCGGCTAAAGCCCGCTTTGTCAAAAAGACCTGTTTCCAGAAGCTGCATGGAGCTGTCAAAGTCACCTTTCGGCGCGTTCAGACCGCCGGCCAGCAAAAGCGCTTGCTTAACACCAGCTTCGCCCTGGTACATGGAAATCCAGTTTTCCAGCGTCGCTTTGTTTTCAATGATACGTGCCGGGAAATGCGGCATGACATCAAAGCCTTCTTCGGAAAGCCGTTTTGCGGTGGCAACCATGTCTTCGATTGGCGTGCCATCGATATGCGCGATATAAACGCGGGTCTCGGCAGGAAGGATATCCTGGAACCGATCGACTTTCGCAGCCGTGCGCGGCATCACTTCGATAGAGAAGTCACGCAGGAAATCGGACACAACAGGGTTCACCGGTTTCCCGGCTTGCGCCTTGCGTGAAAAGTTCAAAAGCGCCATCAGCGTCTTCCTTATGCCACCGGCCATATTGAGTTGGGCCTATGCCCGGCCATCGTTGTCTATGAGCGCCATCAATCGCGCTTTGTCGTATTCTGCCTCAAGTTTCGCTGCTGCCTCAGCAACGATATCAGCAGGGTCTCCGTCCACAACATAAGGGTCCGCTTTGCGCCATTCCGCCAGATAATCATCTGTGTCTGCCGCGCCAGATTTCATCGCTGCGCGATCGATGGCTTGTTCAAACCGTTCAGATAATTGCTTTTTCGCACCGCGACGACCTTTGCCGACAATCACCTGAGCAGGAATATCTCGCCAGTAAACTATTGTGACGTCCGGCATGACGTGATTCCTTATATGTTGCCTGAGCATTCCTAGCTCAAGGGTTGGCAGATGCGTTGCGCGTTTTCGACTTAATGGTCGCTTTCAGCGACGTCAGCCCTTGTAACGCCCAATGCTCAAAGGGGCGAGAGGGAAGGGGCTGAAAAATCCTAATGATGATCTTGAAGGAAGCCGATGCGAGGGATTGCGCGGGCGAAGACAACTCACTAGGTTGGAGGTAACTCGAAATGGAGGGCGTGACTATGGCGCCCAAGCGTCCCAAAGGTGCGGGCGCATTCCCGAAAGCGGTAGAGAGCCCCGCGCCGAAAAAGCCTGATTCTAGTGAGCTTTACGCCGCTTTGGATCTGGGCACCAACAGTTGTCGCATGCTGATTGCTCAACCGAAGGGCAGCCAGTTTCATGTGGTTGATAGTTTTTCCAAGTCGGTGCAATTGGGCGCCGGTCTTGAAAAAACTGGTCGCCTGTCGCGCAGCTCCATGCGGCGCACGATACAGGCGATGCGCATCTGTCAGCAAAAACTCAAGCGCCATCGCGTAAAACATATGCGTCTTGTGGCGACAGAAGCCTGTCGCCGTGCGCGCAATTCCAAAGACTTCGTCAAGCAAGTGCGCCGGGAAACTGGGCTGCAGTTGGAGATCATTCCACCAGAGGAAGAGGCACGTCTTGCAGTGATCAGCTGCGCGCCTCTGGTGTCCACCAAGACCGAACAGCTGCTGGTGGTGGATATTGGCGGCGGTTCCACGGAGTTGGTGTGGATCGACCTTTCTAAGGTGGATCATCGGGATCGACCTAAAGCCA
The DNA here is from genome assembly GCF_026016445.1 of Cognatishimia activa. Taxonomy (NCBI): domain Bacteria; kingdom Pseudomonadati; phylum Pseudomonadota; class Alphaproteobacteria; order Rhodobacterales; family Paracoccaceae; genus Cognatishimia; species Cognatishimia activa. Next base: position 1,101,368 of record NZ_CP096147.1, read on the forward strand.
TCATGCGCATGCACCATGGGCTTCAGAACGTTGAAACCCTGTTCCCAACCGCGCGTGTTGTGGATTGGATTTCTGTCCCGCTTGGCGTGGCGACACTGCGCGATCAGTTCAACGATGTCGAAGACGATGCCGCACGCTTTGCCTTGATGAGCTGGTTCTTTGAAGAAAATCTCTCAGAGTTTGCGCCCTACAAAGATGAGCAACCCCGCGAAGGTTTCCAGATTGTCGGCACTTCCGGCACGGTGACCACAGTGGCTGCAAGTCATTTGGGGTTGCGGCGCTATGATCGCACCAAGGTAGATGGCCTGCGCATGACGTCAGAGCAGATCGATGCTGTGATCAGTGATTACTTGCGCCTTGGTCCTGCAGGTCGTCGCAAAGACCCTCGGATCGGGCAGGATCGCCATGCGCTGATCATGTCAGGCTCCGCGATCTTACAGGCGCTTTTACGCTGCTGGCCAACGGACCGGCTCTCTGTCGCGGATCGTGGCCTGAGGGAGGGTCTGCTTTATGCGCAGATGTCGGCAGATGGTGTCTTGGAAGACGGGCCGTTCTAAGGCATAAGCAGCGCCCAGCCCGTATCGGCCAGATTGGATTGAACGATGCCCAAGAGTAAGAACACATCAGGACGCGGTCAGCGAGACCTTAAGGTGAAGGTGAAAACCGCACGCGGTCGGAGCCTCAGCTCGACCCGTTGGCTGCAGCGTCAGTTGAACGATCCTTATGTGAAACGCGCACAGACAGAAGGCTATCGCGGACGGGCAGCGTTTAAGATTTTGGAACTCGATGAGAAGTACCGCTTTCTTGTGCCAGGCGCACGTGTCGTTGACCTTGGCTGTGCTCCTGGCGGCTGGTTGCAGGTCGCTGTGAAGCGGGTGAACGCTTTGGGTGAAAAGCCCGGCAAGAAGATCGGCACAGTTTTGGGTGTGGACTTGCAGGAGGTCGAACCTCTGGCAGGCGCAGAAGTGCATCAGCTGGACTTCATGGAAGATGACGCGGACTTGAAAGTCAAAGAATGGTTGGGTGGGAACGCCGACGTTGTTATGTCTGATATGGCAGCGGCTTCATCAGGACATAAACAAACGGATCACCTGCGCATTATCGCACTTTGCGAGGCGGCGGCTTATCTGGCTTTTGATGTCTTGGATGAGGGGGGGACCTTTGTGGCCAAGGTTCTGGCCGGTGGTGCTGAGGGCGATTTGCAAAAGCTGCTCAAGAACAAGTTCACCAAAGTGGTGAACGTGAAACCGCCGTCTTCTCGAGCAGATTCATCAGAGAAGTTTGTGGTTGCTACTGGCTTTCGAGGCTAAGACTTACCGCTTCAGAGACGCGCAAGCCATATTACGGAACGCTTCCATTTCATCGGAGCTCGCAGCAGAAGCGATGCGGTTTTGGCCCGCAAAGGCGTTCCCTTGGCGCATCAGTTCAAACAGGCGCGCGTGGCGTGGCATTGTGGGTGCATTGCGAAAATCGTCTTGACGCATAAACATGTGAAACCTCGTGAAGGTGTAAAGTTCACCTTGGTTTCACCAAAGAATTCAGGCTTTTGAGGCCCCGAATTTGGGCTGAAGTAAGAAACTTTCGGGGCTTGAAGGCCGCTCGAGGGATCTATCCACGTTCAATGTGAATGGTTTTTAGGGGATCTGAGTTGACTTCATCAACCATACTGCCGGTTGTCAGAATAGGGGCCGCATCGATGTCTTCTGCATCCAAAAGCGCGGAGATTCTTTCGACAGAGGCAAGCAGCATGCCCTGTTCCCAGCTTTCGAGCTGTTCAAACCGTTCAGCAAAGCGGCGCTGCATAGGGTCAGGTGCATTCTGAAGCGCCTTATGGCCCCGGGCTGTCAGTGAGATTATCTTCTGCCGTCGGTCCGCGGGGGACACTTCGCGTTGGACCAATTCGCGACATTCGAGTTTGTCTAATAGGGTTGTCACCGTCGCCTGAGAAACCCGCATTTCGCGGGCCAAGGACTTCGCATTGGCGCAAGAAGTGTCGCAAATGAACTTAAGTAGTCGCAATTGGACAGGAGTCAGGCCAACAGATCGCGCAACCTCACGGCCATGCAGTTCTGTCACTCTGAGAATGCGCCGCAGCGCCGTAAGGGTTGCGTGGGTTCGATCCATACTCTGGTCGCCTGAGTGAATTGATGCGGGTTTTCTTTACTGACACTAAGTATCAGCAGGATACCCAAATTCTACACATAATCGTTACTTCTCATAGCTCTAATGCGCAAAGGGATACTTTACGCCACGGAAACCTGGGTTATGGTTGGACAGTGAGGGCTGCAAATGATTAGCCTTACTAAGCAAATTGGCTCCAACAAAAAACAAGGGGCCTCAAGGGGAGATATCTATGTCTAAGAAACTACTCGGCGCTGCCGCCTTTGGTGTTATGATGATGCCGGGCGTTGCCTCTGCAAGTGAATGCGGAGAGGTGACCATCACCGAAATGAACTGGGCGTCTTCTGCAGTCATTACGGAAGTTGCGAAATTCATCATGGAAAATGGCTATGGCTGTACGGTTCAAAAAGTACCGTCTTCCACAACGCCATCTTTGGTGTCTGTTGCTGAAACCGGCAAGCCAGACATCGTAACCGAACTCTGGATCAATGGTGCGCCGGCCTACAATGAGCTGCAAGACGCTGGCAAAATCACCACTTCCGCGGACGTTCTGTCTGACGGCGGCCTCGAAGGCTGGTGGGTGCCACGTTACATGGTTGATGCAAATCCAGAGCTGGCAACGCTGCAAGGCCTTCTGGACAATGTTGACCTGCTCGGTGGCCGTTTCCACAACTGTCCTGACGGTTGGGCATGTAAAAACACCAACGCGGACTTGGCACGCAACTTCGGTCTGGAAGAAGCAGGCTTTGAAATCTTTGTGCACGGTTCCGGTGAAACGCTCGCGACATCCATCGGCGCGGCCTATGAAAATCAAGAACCATGGCTGGGTTACTACTGGTCCCCAGATCCACTGATGGCGAAATATGACATGGTCGAAGTTGACCTTGGTGTGCCTTACAATGAAGAGGTCTTCCTCTGCGCGGCAAATGCGGAATGTACAGCAGAAGGCGTGTCCTCTTGGCCAGTTGGTCCGGTAAAAACAGTTGTGACAACCGACTTCGAAAGCCGCGAGCCAGCGATTGCTGAGTTTATGTCCAACATGAGCTACGACAACGCGACCGTTCTTGATTACCTGGCTTGGATGGACAGCAACAAAGCCACCTACGAAGAGGCAGCTGTTTACTTCCTGCTAAACAACAAAGAGCTGTGGCAGAGTTGGGTCAGCGAAGAAGCAAACGCTAAGCTGGCGGAATTCTTCTAAAAAATAGCAAAAAATAATGAGCCTGCACTCGGTGCAGGCTCAATTTTTTTATGCGCCAGAAGCGCAGGGGGACAATTTATGGCGACCTATGATTTTCTTTTTGAAAACCTTGGTATGAAGGAGTGGTGCGACGACGGGGGGGGATCGGGCCCTGTCTCCATGGCCGATCTTCTAGCGCGGAAAAAAGGCGGTGAGGTAGAGACGTCGGTTTGGGACCTGCCGTTTCCTTCAATGGACGCCTTTAACGAATCCTGTTCGAATTTTCCAAAATCTCGTGAACTGACCTCCGGTTTGGAAGATGGCTTTTTGGCGATCAAGGATGTTCTTAAGTTTATTTTGGACCCCGTAACAGAGCCGCTCAGCTGGATGCTGGATGGGGCCATGTGGTTGGCAGAAAGCACACCGTGGTGGATTGTGATTCCATTCCTTCTGCTAGTCACTTACTGGGTTTCTCGTTCCTGGAGTATTGTGATTTCTGTTGGGGCCTCCATTCTGGGGCTGGCCTTTATTGATCACTACCTTCCGGCAGTTCAGACACTGTCGATTGTTTTTGTTTGTGCGGCCATATGTGTCTTGCTCGGTGTGCCCATAGGCATTGCTATGTCGCGATCAAACCGATTGCAGCGCGGTGTTCTACCAGTGCTCGACATGCTGCAAACCCTGCCGACCTTTGTTTACCTGATCCCATTGATCTTCCTGTTTTCTGTCACAGAATCCAAACTCTATGGCATTGCGATCATCCTCTACGCGATTGTGCCAGTGATCCGTCTGACGGACCTTGGTATTCGTATGGTTGACAAGGATGTGCTTGAAGCTGCGCAGGCTTTTGGCATGACGCCACGCCAGAAACTTTACCAAGTCCAGATCCCTCTGGCGCTGCCTAACATTATGGCCGGTGTAAACCAGACCATTATGATGAGCCTTGCGATGGTGGTGATTGCCTCTCTGGTGTCCGCACCGGGTCTGGGTGTTCTCGTTTTGCGCGGCATCCGCAACCTAGAACTTGGTGTTGGCCTCGTGGCTGGCCTCGGCATCGTCATCCTTGCGATCATTCTGGATCGTGTCACCAAATCAGCTCTCGCGCGTGTCAACGCAGCGCAGCATCACTAAGAGGCGCATGACATGAGTGAACCTATGATTTCAATCCGCAATCTCTACAAAGTCTTTGGTGGGAACCCTCAGGGCGCTATGGAGCTTGTGCGGCAGGGCATGGGCAAAGAAGAGTTGCAGGCCACAAATGGCCATGTGCTGGGTCTGAAGAATATCAACGTTGATCTCATGGAAGGTGAGATCACGGTGATCATGGGCCTGTCCGGGTCAGGTAAATCGACCCTCGTGCGCCATATCAATCGTCTGATTGATCCAACAGACGGGCAGCTCTTGGTGCAGGGACAAAACGTGATGGATTACGATGAGGACCAGCTGCGCGATGTTCGTCGCAAAGTTATGTCCATGGTGTTCCAGCACTTCGCTCTTTTGCCGCACCGCACCGTGCTGCAGAATACAGCCCTTGCTCCGGTTGTCCGTGGTGAAGACAAATCTGCCTATGAACCTGAAGCCAAGAAATGGCTCGAACGGGTAGGGCTCGCGGGTTACGAGGAAAGTTATCCGCATCAGCTCTCTGGTGGCATGAAGCAGCGCGTAGGTATTGCCCGTGCGCTGACGTCGAACGCACCTATCATGTTAATGGACGAAGCGTTTTCCGCCCTCGATCCGCTAATTCGAACTGATATGCAGGACTTGCTGCTTGAACTTCAAGTAGAGCTGAACAAGACCATCGTCTTCATCAGCCATGATTTGGATGAGGCGTTGAAACTCGCTGATCACCTTGTCATTCTGAAGGATGGCGAAGTTGTGCAGCAGGGTGAACCACAGCATATTTTGCTAAACCCCGAAGATGATTACATCGTGGACTTCATCTCTGACATCAACCGCGCGCGCGTGTTGCGAGTGCGCTCCATCATGGAGCCTCTGAGTGGTGAGTCAGGCCATGCAGGCGAAATTCAACGTGAGGACACGCTGGAGCAGGTCATTGCACAAACTGGCGGGGAATCTAGTGGCACCTATCTGGTGAAACATGAAGGTGAGCCTGTAGGGGAGTTGAAAATGAGCACCCTTGTGCGGTCATTGGTGCCGCAGAAGCGCAGTGGGCAATAACCTGTTTTAAAGAACTGACGCTGGATGACATGAGCCCGACCATGGAAGTGGTCGGGCTTTACTTTTTGGGAACCTTTCAACGCATTTGGCGCAATTCCAGTCGCTATCAAAACTTTGGACATTGAACTGTGAAATCGATTACATGGCTGTGTGATCTAGATTTGAATTGAGTGAACAAATGCAAAAAATGCCAAACATCGGCTACGGCACTTGGAATCGGCCAGAGCAAGCGGCTTATGACGGGACGCTGGCTGCTTTGGAAGTTGGTTACCGTCATATCGATGGGGCGGAAGGTTATGAGAATGAGGAGTTCGTTGGGCGGGCGATTTCTGATTTCGGAATAGCGCGCGATGATCTTTGGGTGACAACCAAAGTGGCGCCCGAAAGCTTCGGCCCAGGCCAGATCCGCCCACATGTTGAGGCCTCATTAGATAAACTCGGTGTTGGACCTGTGGATCTGCTGTTGCTTCATTATCCATCCATCAAGGATGAGTATGAGATCGAGGACTATATGGCGCAATTTGCCGAGGTCTATGATGCAGGGCTTTGCCGCAATATCGGTGTATCAAACTTCACCAAAAGCTATATCGACAAGGCCGTTTCGCTGCTTGGGGATCGTCCTCTCATGACCAACCAGGTGGAATTGCATCCGTTCTTGCACAACCGACTGATTGTTGATCACTGCGCTGCACTTGGCATTCCCATGACAGCCTATTCACCGCTGGCGCGTGGTGCGGTAGTCGATGATCCGCTTCTATGTTCGATTGGCAGAGATATTGGGGCGACCGCCTCGCAGATTGCCCTCTCTTGGCTAATATCCCAAGGGTACACGGTTATTCCATCTGCCAGTACAAAGATGCGGATTGCAGAAAACTTCGAAGCAAAAGATATCACGCTGTCAAAAGAGCAAATCTCGAAAATCGGAACTCTCAATAAAAACATGCGTTTGGTAGATGGCCCTTGGTGCCCAGAATGGGATGTTGATTAGATCTGTATGAAACATCAGAGCGCGCTGCATTTGTTAGCAAGTGCTTCGTCGGGGTTGGTATGGAGTGATGTTTGCGGAAAATGGTGGGTCGTGAGAGGCTCGAACTCCCGACATCTTCGGTGTAAACGAAGCGCTCTACCAACTGAGCTAACGACCCATAAGCCATGTCCGCATCACCCTTTGGTAGTGACCGCCAAGTGAAAGCGGGGGTGATGGTGGGTCGTGAGAGGCTCGAACTCCCGACATCTTCGGTGTAAACGAAGCGCTCTACCAACTGAGCTAACGACCCGGTGAGGCAGCTTTTAATCTTTTAGTCAGGGGAAGGGCAAGGGCTAATAAATACTTTTTTTGAAATTTTTTTGAAGCCCTCGATCATCCGTATTTTTCTCATATTAACAACGGCTTCTCACACGCAGGATAGTCGCTTTGGGGTAAGGGTACCAACCCAGTTTCGCGAAATCCCCTTTGTTTCATTGTGTTTTTAAGCCGCGAGAAAGGCGGTTTTTCTCAAGTGTGAAAAAAATGCAAAATAGTCTTCGCAAATCGCTTGACGATATCTTCGGCTAAGCATAAACCCCTCTCACCGCAGCGACGGAGACGCCGCAGCGGGACACTTCAGAGAGCGGTTGTAGCTCAGTTGGTTAGAGTACCGGCCTGTCACGCCGGGGGTCGCGGGTTCGAGCCCCGTCAACCGCGCCACTCTGAAGCCTCGCCTAGGGAAGGCACCATAGATCGAGAGGTCAAGCGCGCGGTTGTAGCTCAGTTGGTTAGAGTACCGGCCTGTCACGCCGGGGGTCGCGGGTTCGAGCCCCGTCAACCGCGCCACTTTCGACCTAAAACAAAGCACCCCTCGGGGTGCTTTTTGTTTTTCTGATTGCGATGTTATCTACCGATTAATCGTCAAAATGCGCTTTGTATCTTGGGGCAAAGAAAGATGTGAAGGCTTTCACCTCTGGCCGTCGGTAGGCTGATTGGCTCACCAAGAGCCAGCAGGTGTTGTAGACTTCTGGTGGCAAATCAAAGCAGTGGACAAACGCGTCGTTTGTTTTGAGGTAGGTGCAAGGCATTGGGCCAATTCCAGCGCCCATTTTTACTGCAGAAATGAGCGTTTCAATATCCGAACAGGTCATCGCGATCTGACTAGGATCAATGCGATCCAGCACCCAGTTATTGATGAGCCTTGGGATATTCTTGCCGCGATAGACGACGAATTTGTGTCCGCTTAGGTCATTCTCAGACGTCGGATGCCCGTGTTTGGCGACATAGCTGTCTGAGGCGACCAGCGCGCCTTTGATGTCGGTTATTTTACGACAAATCAAAGTTTCATCGTCAATCTTCCTGTCAAAGCGGATCGCAACATCGGCTTCGCCAGCGGAAAGATCGACAAAATCATAGCGGCGAATAAATTCAAACTGGACTTTGCCTTGGTTCTCTATGAATTCTTCTAAGATTGCAGAAAACTGACTGGTAAAAACTGAATCTGGCGCTGTGAGCCTGATAATGCCTGTTGTGGTTGCATGCAGCGTCGCGGCTTTTTCATAAAGAGCCGTCGTCGCTGCTTCGATGCCTTCTGCATGCCAGATCAGTTCTTCGGCATCGGCTGTTGGTCGGAAGCCACGCGTGTTGCGCTCAAACAGCGTAAGTTGCAGCGCGTGTTCCAGCGCTTCGATCCGGCGCGCTACGGTCGGCTGCGCGATCCCAAGCTCTTTGGAGGCAGCCAGGGTAGAGCCTGTACGAAGTACCGACAAGAAGATGCGAACGTCTGACCAATTATGAAAAGCGTTCTTCATTTTTGTAGAACAGCATAACGCTGGAGCGGATACCAGAGATTTTCTGCACCTCATAAACTGGTCCCGGTTCTACTTGGAGGTATAGCCAATGACATTTACACTGCCGTTTTTTGGAATTCTGGATTGGAAGTCCATTCTGCGCCCCTCGAATAAAGGTAATCAGTCTCCTGTTCAGGAAAACGCCTCAGAAGATGAAAGCAGTGAGGCTGAGCGTGCGTTCTTACGCGAAATCATGCGTGAGAATCCTGAAGCTTTGCAAAGTGAGATTGGGGTCATGGCGCTGATGAGCCAATATCCTCGGAATTTTTGAAATCTGATGAGAGCGCTCGCTGGCAAACAATCCGATGTTCAGAATATTCGTCTGTGGGGTAATGGCGGAGAGACAGGGATTCGAACCCTGGGTCCCCGTGAAGGGACAACGGTTTTCGAGACCGCCCCGTTCGACCACTCCGGCACCTCTCCGCTGAGGGCGGCACTTCTGCCTTACCTTGGTCTGAGCTTCGCGGATGTATAGCGGAAAATTGACTGGTGCAAGCGGGATTCACATTGTCTGAACCAAGTTCCGTATTAAGTTGGAGGTAAGCCATTCATCCCGGAGGACCCTTCTTGCTTAAGTCTGTCATTTCCTTTGCTTTTGCAACTGTCGTCGCGGCCAGCAGCGCCCTTGCAGCCAACCGAGAGGATGTGAAGTCCTTCCTGGAAACCACAGGGTTTGATGTTGCCATTGAATCCATTGCTGTTGGGGCGGGGGGCGCACCTTCGATGCTGGGCCTTGAGGGCAATGAATTTGGGAAGGTTTGGACGGAGCTGACAGAGCAGACCTTTGTGCCAGCTGACATGGTGGATCAGGCATTGGATCTGCTGGAAGAGCGCCTTGATCAGGACTTGCTGGTTCACGCGTCAGATTTCTACGGCAGCGATCTGGGGCAGCGCTTGGTCCACGCAGAAAACCTGTCGCATCTGGATGATGATGATCTCAAGCAGATCGCCGGGCGCCAGATCGTGGCAGGCATGGTGGAAGCAGGGGATCCAAAAATCGAGTATTTTCAGCGGATGCATGTCGCGATTGATCCCGAAGGTCTGGGGCTTAAGGCTGTGCAGGTCATCCAGGTACGGTTCCTTCTGGCGGCCTCACGCGCTGGCGTAATCCGGCAGGATCTGGATGAAGAGATGCTTTGGGCGCAAATCGAAGAAAATGAAGCGTCAACACGACGCGCCATTCTGGAAAGCTCGATTGCGGGCGGAGCCTATACTTACCAAGGTTTCACCGCCGATGAGCTTGAGGCTTATACGCTGGCACTGGAAGATGAGCGCATGCAGAAGGTTTATCAGATCATGAATGCGGTCCATTATCAGATCATGAGCGACCGAATGGACGCGCTGGCATTACATCTGGACAAACTCATGCCCAGTGAGGAGCTGTAATTCGCGCGAAGCCTAATTTTTCATAGAAAAAACACGGCTTCGCAGCATTGCCTGCTTGACTTGTTATCCACATGGGAACATAAGCGCGCATCGGCGTAAGGATTCCTTGCGCCGTATCTTATTGTAACAACGCCTCGTGAGGGGCGCGCAGTTCGAGGCGGTGCTTCTGTTAGGAAGGACCGAAACACCTAGAAATAGGGGCCATAGAACGCGGTCATATGAAGGAAAAGGGACATGTTCGCAGTCCTGAAAACCGGTGGCAAACAGTATAAAGTACAGGCAGGCGATGTTCTGCGTGTCGAAAAACTGGCTGCTGACGCGGGTGAAAAAATTCAATTCAACGAGATCCTGATGCTCGGCGGTGACAAAACCGTTGTGGGCGCACCTCTTGTTGAAGGCGCAGCTGTACAAGCTGACGTGATCGACCAGATCAAAGGCGAAAAGCTGATCAAGTTCGTGAAACGTCGTCGTAAGCACAGCTCTAAGCGTACTGTTGGCCACCGTCAGAAACTGACGCTGGTTCGCGTAACAGACATCCTGGCATCAGGTGCCGACAAATCCGGTGTTAAAGCCGCGATCGGTTCTGGTTCCGTTTCCGGCGCAGCTGTGGAAGCAGCGGCTCCAGCGAAAAAGGCAGCTCCTAAGAAAGCCGCTCCTAAAAAAGCAGCACCTGCTGCTGAAGGCGCAGACGATCTGAAGAAACTGTCCGGCGTTGGTCCAGCTCTGGAAAAGAAACTGCTGGAAGCTGGCGTTACCACATTCGCGCAGATCGCGGCATGGGGTGAAGCAGAGATCGCAGAATTCGACGAGAAGCTGTCTTTCAAAGGCCGCATCGAGCGCGAAGGCTGGGTTGAACAAGCCAAAGAACTGGCGAAGTAAGCGAAGTATAGGAGACTAACGATATGGCACATAAAAAAGCTGGTGGTAGTTCCCGTAACGGTCGCGACTCCGCGGGTCGTCGTCTGGGCGTCAAAAAATACGGTGGCGAAGCGGTTCTCGCAGGCAACATCATCATGCGTCAGCGTGGTACAAAGATGTGGCCAGGTGAAAACGTGGGCATGGGCAAAGATCACACCATCTTTGCAACCACCGACGGTAACGTGAAGTTCCACAAAGGCCTGAAAGGCCGCACCTTTATTTCGGTTCTCCCGGTGGCGGAGGCCGCTGAGTAAGCCGACCTTAAGGTTATGAATCAAAAGGGGGATCGGCTTTAGGGCCGGTCCCCTTTGCGTTGCGAGGTTTTCAAAAATCTCCTGAAGTTGTGATGCCGAAATTCGGTCAGATTTTCAGGATAGCGTGATGTTAACCTTGTAACGCAACCGGGCTGCATCCACCTTGGATGCGCACGACTTCGGAACAAATGTGGGGCCAGAAATTGGTTTGGGAGGACCGGTTTTCAAGCTTAACCCGCAGATGAGCCTGATCGTGTGAGGCCCGGATAGAGAGCCAGAGTACAAACCCCGTTTGTAGTCTGATTGGGTATGTTTGGAGGATGTGCAGATGATGCACGATAAGATTGTGAACCAACTGGTTATAGAGGCGGAACGTTTCGTTCTGCGCCCTCTGCGTCGGTCCGACCAGGGGATGATTGAACATTACGCGGGCGAGCGTGACCTCGCGCGCATGACAACATCTATTCCGCACCCGCTACCACCGGGTGCAACCGAAGCCTTTATCGCACGCTCTCACGACGAGGGCCGCAGCGAAGACGTCTGGGCCATGGATGGTACTGCAGAGGGCAATTCTGAAGTTATGGGCGTGATCTCCCTTGATCGCGTCTCTGAGGATCAAGCTGAAGTGGGCTACTGGGTTGCACCGCCTTATTGGAACACTGGTGTGGCGTCTGAGGCCGTGCGCACATTGATTGCAGCAAACCCACTGGGGTCCAAAACCCTCTTTGCCAGCGTCTTTCAAGATAACCCGGCTTCGGCGCGTGTGCTGACCAATTCCGGCTTTCAATACCTTGGGGATGCCGAAAACTTCTCGGTCGCACGCAATGCCCCGGTGCCAACATGGACATATAGCCTAAAACTCGATTGAGCTTGCCCCCGTCTATGCTGTAACAGGCGGGGACACCCCGCCTGAAAGGACCGCCACAATGAAATTTCTTGATCTGACAAAGGTCTGTATCCGCTCGGGTGGCGGTGGTGGTGGCTGTGTGTCCTTCCGCCGTGAAAAGTTCATCGAATATGGCGGACCTGACGGTGGTGACGGTGGCAATGGCGGTTCTGTTTGGGCCGAAGCAGTCGAAGGTCTCAACACGCTGATCGACTTCCGCTATCAGCAGCACTTCTTTGCGAAATCCGGCCAAGCGGGCATGGGCAGTGGCCGTACTGGCGCAAGAGGCGATGACATCGTATTGCGCGTGCCTGTCGGCACAGAGATCATGGACGAAGATCAGGAGACTGTGATTGCGGACCTGACCGAAGTTGGCCAGCGTTTCTTGATTGCAAAGGGCGGCAATGGTGGCTGGGGCAACCTGCACTTTAAGTCGTCAACCAACCAAGCCCCACGTCGTGCAAACCCCGGCCAGCCGGGCATTGAACGCACGATCTGGCTGCGCTTGAAACTGATTGCGGATGTCGGTCTGCTGGGTCTGCCAAATGCTGGCAAATCCACCTTCTTGGCTGCGACATCCAACGCGCGTCCAAAAATCGCGGATTACCCTTTCACGACCCTTTACCCGAACCTCGGTGTTGTCGGGGTTGATGGTGTTGAATTTGTAGTCGCTGATATTCCCGGTCTCATCGAAGGTGCGTCCGAGGGTAGGGGGCTTGGCGACCTCTTCCTGGGCCACGTCGAACGCTGTGCGGTGCTTTTGCATCTTGTGGATGGCACTTCTGGTGATCCCGCAAAGGACTATGAGACGATCATTGGCGAACTTGAGGCCTACGGTGGCGTTTTGGCTGATAAGCCGCGCATCACGGTGCTGAATAAGATCGACACCATGGACGAAGAAGAGCGCGCCTTCCTGAAGGAAGAACTCGAAACTGCCATCGGCGCGCCAGTGATGTTGATGTCTGGTGCCAGCCAAGAGAATGTAACCGAAGTGCTGCGCGCGCTTCGGAGCCAGATTGACGACAATCGGCTGCGTCAAAAACAGGCCGAACATGAAGACGAGGAAGAAGCACCTTGGCAACCCTAACCACGAGTTTGGCCACCGCAAAACGACTGGTGATCAAAATCGGGTCCGCCTTGCTTGTGGACCGGAGCAATGGGGCATTGCGTAAAGACTGGTTGCTGGCGCTGGCCGAAGACGTTGCTTGGTTGAAAAGCCAGGGCACTGACGTCGTTTTGGTTTCTTCTGGGTCCATCGCTCTCGGGCGAGGCGCTTTAAGGCTTGCCTCTCAAGATCTTCCCTTGGACCAATCCCAAGCGGCGGCGGCTGTGGGCCAAATCCGTCTGGCGCGTGCTTACGAAGAAGCGCTGGCACCTCATGATATCATGACTGCACAGGTTCTCGTCACATTAGAAGACAGCGCTAACCGTCGGAGATATTTGAATTCTCGCGCCACGCTCAATCATCTTCTGAAGATGGGTGTGGTGCCGATCGTGAATGAAAACGACACTGTCGCCACCGATGAGATCCGCTATGGCGACAATGATCGACTGGCCGCTCAGATTGCCCTGACCACAGGTGCTGATCAACTCATACTGCTCTCAGACGTCGACGGGTTTTATTCTGACAATCCTCAGAGCAATCCAGATGCGATCCGTTTTGAAGTTGTGGATGAGATCACGCCAGAGATCGAAGCTATGGCAGGTGACGGCCTCTCCGGGCTTTCCAAAGGCGGTATGATCACCAAGCTTCTGGCCGCGAAAACTGCAACCGGCGGCGGCTGTGCTATGGCCATCACAGAGGGCTCCGTTATGCGGCCATTGACGGCTCTGGAAAACGGTGCAAATGCGACTTGGTTCACAGCCCAGGTGACCCCACAACAGGCCCGCAAACGCTGGATCAGCTCCATGAAACCGCAAGGCGCGCTGACCATCGACGATGGTGCTCAGGGCGCGCTGAGCAAAGGCAAAAGCTTGCTGCCTGCCGGCGTGACCGCTGTCACAGGATCCTTTGAACGCGGTGATCCAGTCGAAATTCTCGCCAGTGACGGGCGGAAACTGGGGCAGGGGCTCTGCACCTGTACCGCCCAGGAAGCCGCTCAAATCAAAGGACGCAAGTCGTCTGACATTGAAACCATCCTGGGATACCAGGGCCGCACCGCGCTCATTCATCGGGATGATATGGCCCTCTAGTTTTCTTTTTGGCATAAATACCTCCGCCGGAGGCATCCTCCGGCTCAACCAACGCAAAGGATAGATCTGATGAAAGACATCACAGATATCGCCGCCCTGATGAGTGACATTGGCCAACGCGCCAAAGCCGCAAGCGCAGAGCTGGCCTTTGCCCCGCCGGAACAGAAAGAACAGGCTCTGACCGCTGCTGCGGATGCGGTTTGGGAACGCCGTGATGAGATCATTGCCGCCAATGCCAGAGACCTGGACTATGGCCGCGACAAAGGTCTGAGCCCAGCCATGATGGATCGTCTGATGCTCGATGAATCTCGTATTCAGGGCATCTGTGACGGGTTGCGTGCCGTGGCAGGCCAGGATGACCCTGTTGGCGAAGTCCTTGCTGAATGGGACCGCCCAACGGGTCTCAACATCAAACGCGTGCGCACACCTTTGGGCGTTATTGGCGTCATTTATGAAAGTCGTCCAAATGTGACTGCTGACGCTGGTGCGCTCTGTTTGAAGTCCGGGAATGCGGTCATCCTGCGCGGTGGCTCTGAAAGCTTCCATTCATCTGGTGCGATCCATGCTTGCCTTGTGGATGGCCTGAAAATGGCCGGTCTACCTGAAGACGCAGTACAACTGGTCCCAACGCGTGATCGCGCAGCAGTACAAGAACTGCTGACCATGGTTGATACGGTTGACGTGATCGTTCCACGCGGCGGTAAAGGTCTTGTTGGCCTCGTGCAGCGCGAAGCGCGCGTTCCAGTTTTTGCTCACCTTGAAGGCATTGTTCATATCTACATCGACAAAGACGCCGATGCTCAGAAAGCCATGGATGTGATCCTGAATGCAAAGACTCGTCGCACCGGGATTTGTGGCGCAGCGGAATGTCTGCTGATCCACGAGGACGTCAAAGACACGCTTGGCAAAGACGTTTTGGCGATGCTTTCTGAAGCAGGTGTTACGATCCACGCTGGTGAAGCGTTCCTGTCTGTTGAAGGTGCTGTCGCGGCAACCGATGAAGATTGGGGCAAGGAATATCTCGACATGGATATTGCTGCAAAATCAGTCGCTTCCGTGGATGATGCTATCGCGCATATTCGTCAGTTTGGCTCCAACCACACCGATTGCATCATTACAGAAAATGACGCCACCGCGGCGCGGTTCTTTGAACGTCTGGACAGCGCGATCCTGATGCGGAACGCATCCACGCAGTTTGCGGACGGCGGTGAGTTTGGCATGGGGGCAGAGATCGGCATCGCAACCGGCAAAATGCATGCGCGTGGTCCGGTGGGTGCCGCTCAGTTGACCAGCTTCAAATACCTGGTCGAAGGCAACGGCACCACCCGCGCCTAAAACTGCATCAGTATCCGCGTCTCCGTCATGTTGATACTGATATGACGGCTCAGGTGCCCCAGAGCCTCTGGGAGTAGTGCAAAGGAGACGGTTGCCGGGATGATCTCATCCGGCGACCGACTTTGTGAGAGCGGCGTCCAGAGGGCTTCGGTGATCAAGAGATTGCTGCTTTCCGCCGAGAGACTCCATTTGTCATCGATCTTTTTGATGATGACCGCTCCGCCACGCGGCATCGCGCGTTCTAGGCAGAGAACCGCTAAAAACACCGCCTGCGTCTCTTTGCGTGAGACATCTCCATCGATTTGCCAATCAAACAAAAGCCGATCAGAAGCAATGGCCTGTAAGGCGTCTTTCACTTCCTGCTTTGGAACGGAATTGCTGGCGCTGCTCTGACCAAAAGCGATGCGAAAGAACCTCACACGTCCGCTGGCATTGGCGGCACTATCGCTGATCAGGGCTGCCTCTTCTTCACCACCTCCCATGCTTAGAAGTTCCGCCCCATTGGCGCAGGCCCCAATCGGGCTGATGAGATCGTGGCAAATACGCGATGCGACAAGTTCGTGAAGATGGGGGTTAATCATGATGGGAATTACCGATAGAGAAGGCTTATGGAAGATTTGAATGCATTTTTGGAACCGGGCATGATCGTGCGCCATCCTGACCAACCCGATTGGGGGCTGGGACAGGTCCAATCCAACATCGCTGGAAAAATTACGGTGAACTTCCAGGAGGTTGGAAAAGTCGTATTGGACAGTCGTCGCGTGGGTCTGTTGCCGGCCATGACAGAATAGAAGCCATAAAGTGTTAATGAAGAAATAATTCTACTTTAAATTGAATTCTTCAAGCTGTTTATGCCAGCGATCGGCATAGAGTTGCCAAGCCTCTCCGGGCCGCATAAAACCGCAGAAAAGAGCACTCTACCTGTCATGCGCGCATCCACCGATCATTTTGAATTAAAACTCGCCTGCACCGAGGAAGACATCCTCGCGGCTCAACATCTGCGGTATCAAGTCTTCGTGCAGGAATTGGGCGGGCAGGGCGATCTTGTGGACCACGAGGCGCAGTTAGAGAAAGACGAATACGATCCGCATTTTGATCATCTGATGCTGCTCGACACCACGCGCGGTGAAACTGTGAAGGAACAGGTCATCGGCGTCTATCGTCTGTTGCGCGATGACATGATGCCCAAGATCGGGCGCTATTACACCGAGGGTGAATATGATCTGACCGTGTTGAAAGAAAGCGGTCGCAAACTCATGGAACTGGGCCGCTCCTGCCTGCATGCCGACTACCGGGGCGGGGCGGCGATGTATCTCTTGTGGAACGGACTTGCGGATTACGTCAACAAACACGGTGTTGAGATCCTGTTTGGTACCGCGAGTTTTCATGGCACCAATATTGAGGAGCTGAAAGAGTCCCTTTCCATGCTCTACCATCGTCATCTGGCGCCAGATGACCTGCGCGTTAGGGCCGTTGATAAACACTATCAAAACATGAACTTATGCGCCGAAGCTGACATAAATCGCGTGAAGGCGATGCGCGATGTGCCTGCACTGATCAAAGGCTATCTGCGTCTTGGTGGAAATATTGGTGATGGTGCCTATGTTGATCATGAATTCAACACAACAGATGTTTGTTTGGTGATGGACACTGAAAAACTAAACGCCACCCAGCGCAGCATCTATACGCGAGGCGCTTAAGATGAGCTCTCCCACATGGACCGGGGAGGAAAGCTACCCAGAGATGAAATCCATCTCGGCATTGGGATGGCTGCGAGTGGTGCTACGCGGAAGTGTGATCGCAATGATCATGCTGTTTGGCATCGTAAGCCTCACGCTTATTCGGATATTCGAAAAACCGATCTTTGGTATACGCAGACCGGTCGGGAGCTTCGTTCCCGCTCTGGTATCGCGTCTTTGCCTCAGAGTCATGGGCATTCGTTTCCAAACCCAAGGCACGCCGATGAGAACCGGTGGCGCTGTGGTGGCGAACCATTCGTCCTGGCTGGATATATTCACACTGAACGCAAAGAACCCGGTGTTCTTTGTTTCAAAGGCCGAAGTTGCCCGATGGCCCGGCATTGGATTCATCGCAAAAATTGCGGGCACCGTTTTCATCGCGCGGGATCGCAAAGAAGCGGCTGCTCAGAAGCAGCTTTTTGAAGATTGCCTGGCTGCCGGGCAAAAACTGCTCTTCTTCCCTGAAGGCACATCCACGGATGCACTTCGAGTTTTGCCATTCAAATCAACGCTCTTCGCGGCCTTTTTTGCAGATGGCCTTAAAGAACACATGCAAATCCAACCTGTGACGGTAAACTACCACGCACCAGAGGGCGAAGACTCCCGCTTTTATGGCTGGTGGGGGGATATGGATTTCGGAGCACATATGCTTCAGATGCTGGCGGCGGCGCGCCATGGGCACGTTGAGGTCATCTTTCACAATCCAGTCGCTGTTGCGGATTTTGCCAACCGAAAGGCTCTTGCCGCTGATACCGAAACCAGTGTCAGATCCGGGCACTTTCGCACAGCGATCGGCCAATAAAACAAGGTCTCTGCTTCTTCTTTGCAAAAATACTCAAAAAACACCGTATTTCGCGAAAAAGAAGACCTCTCGGCTCTTGTCAGCCCTCTAAAACCCATGTAAAGCGCGCCCATTCAATCCCGCAGGTGGGGGTTGGTCCATTTGGGGGAGACATCCTCAAAGGCCCGCCGGTTGGAGCATCCGCTCTCACTTTCCCCCACTCAGGCGTAAACCGGAAAAGGAAGAAAGCATGGCTCACGTTGAGTTCACCATGCGCCAGCTGCTTGAAGCAGGCGTACACTTTGGTCACCAGACACAGCGCTGGAACCCACGCATGGCCGAGTATATCTACGGCGCGCGTAACGGCATCCACATCATGGACCTCACACAGACCGTTCCAATGCTGGACGCGGCTCTGAACGCAATTCAAGACACTGTTGCTAAAGGCGGTCGCGTACTGTTCGTTGGCACCAAGCGTCAGGCATCTGCACCAATCGCAGACGCAGCTGAGAAATCCGCTCAGTACTTCATGAACCACCGCTGGCTCGGCGGCACGCTGACAAACTGGAAAACAGTTTCTCAGTCCATCAACCGTCTGAACGCGATCGATGAACAAATCGCATCCGGCGGCGAAGGCCTCACCAAAAAAGAGCGCCTGGGCATGGAACGTGACCAGCAGAAACTTCAGGCATCCCTCGGCGGTATCCGCGAAATGGGTGGCGTTCCTGACCTGCTGTTCGTCATCGACGTGAAAAAAGAAGCACTGGCCATCGCAGAAGCTAACAAACTGGGTATCCCAGTGGTTGCTGTTGTTGACACAAACTGCTCCCCAGCAGGCGTTGACTACGTGATCCCAGGCAACGATGACGCATCCCGCGCGATCGCTCTGTACTGTGATCTGGCAGCACGTGCCGCTCTGGAAGGCATGTCCGCACAGCTGGGCGCTGCAGGCGTTGATCTGGGCGAATTCGAAGAAGCACCAGTTGAAGAAGCTGTTGCTGAAGAAGCCGCCGCAGCAGACGCGTAAGCGTTACAAATTTGACATGAGGGCAGGGTAGGCCCGCCCTCATTAAGATTTCTCAAATTCTCAGGAGAACCAAGATGGCTGTTACTGCCAAGATGGTGAAAGAACTGCGCGAGATGACCGGCGCAGGCATGATGGACGCTAAAAAAGCCCTGACAGAAACTGATGGTGATCAAGAAGCGGCAATCGATTGGCTGCGCACCAAAGGTCTGGCGAAAGCGGCAAAGAAATCCGGCCGTACAGCGGCTGAAGGTCTGGTTGCGGTTAAAGTAGAAGGCGGCAAAGGTGTTGCTGTTGAAGTTAACTCTGAAACCGACTTCGTTGGTAAGAACGCTGACTTCCAGAACATGGTTGCAGGCATCGCAGGCGCAGCAGTTAACGTTGCAAACGTTGAAGAGCTGGCAAACGCAGAACTGAACGGCAAACCAGTATCCGAAGTGATCACTGACGCAATCGCGACAATCGGTGAAAACATGTCCCTGCGCCGCATGGCATCTGTGGAAGGCGACGTTGTTGCGTCCTATATCCACAACCCAGCAGCAGACGGCATGGGCAACATCGGTGTTCTCGTAGCCCTGAAAGGTGGCGACGAAGCGTTTGGTAAGCAGGTTGCAATGCACATCGCAGCGGCAGCGCCTCAGTCCCTGTCCGAAGCAGACCTGGACCCAGCGGTTGTTGAAAAAGAGAAAAACGTTCAGATCGAGATCGCACGTGAATCTGGCAAGCCAGAGCAAGTGATCGAAAAAATGATCGTTGGCCGTATGAAGAAGTTCCTCGCAGAAGTCACTCTGCTTGGCCAGAACTTCGTCATCAACCCTGACCTGACTGTTGAAGCAGCTGCAAAAGAAGCAGGCGCAGAAATCGTTGGCTACGTGCGTATGCAGGTTGGTGAAGGCATCGAGAAGAAAGAAGAAGATTTCGCAGCAGAAGTTGCGAAGGCAGCTCAAGGCTAATCTTTCCTTCACTTATGTTAAGAAGCGCCGCCCAATTTTTGGGCGGCGTTTTCGTTTTTTGGTTGTGAATAATAATGAACGGCGCCGAAGATGGGGATCTTCAGCGCCGATCTGTTTTCGGACCCTGTCATGGGGATGGAGGTCCGGAACAGCTGCAAAGGCCTTTATTATTGGGCCTTTGACTTTGTATGCCATGTGCTTGTCATGACAAAGAGCGCAGAGCCCAGTAATCGCTGGGGGTGCGCCCTTCATGTCCCAGGCCTTAGGCCACACTCACGGGAACGGTTAATCCTTACAACGTATCCGGGTGAGGTGAAGGTAAGGAATTCCTTACCTTTTGCACATTCCTTTACCCAGAGTTGTTCTCAACTCTCCACGATAAATATTTGGTTGAGAAATGTAGCTTTGAGTACCGCTTGAGCGGTGGTTTCAACCCCAAGTGACTCTCGTGCAAGCCGCAGATGTTTCTCGACCGTGGCTGTTGTTCGTCCCATCAGCGTGGATATATCCTGAATGGTTTTTCCATCTGAAACCCATTCCAGCACTTCGCGTTGTCTCTTCGTTAAAGCACGCTGCGGATTGCTGTAAGGAAGGTTCAAAAGCTTCAGATGAAGCACATTGTTCATCAGAACTAATGTATCGCCGTGTTCAGACCAGATATCATCCAGCACGCTTTGCGGAACTCCGGGTGGTCCGATCAAGCTGATCGCCCCCTTGGCCCGCATGGACACTGACTTAAAACTTACAGTGTAACCCGCTGTAACTCCGTAGCTTTTGTTGAACTCAAAGACCTCTTGCTCTTCCCGGGTCATAGGGCGTTTCAGCATCACCGCGGCTATATGTTCCCAACTTTGAGCACCCACATGATCAAGTGCCCACCTGATCATAGGACCATGCAGAAACATCCGTTCGCCAAAGAAACGCGTGAGATACGCGCGGTCGAGATTGGACAGCACAACGAAATCCTCAGGATCACCGAGGTTATAGTCCACCCGAAAGTTCGTGTAGCCGTACAGAAGTCGATCAAAGCCATAACTGGCCATTTTTTCCAGGTGCATGCTCCACAGAGCTTCCTGGGTCGTCGCACTTGTAATCTCGGCAATATAACGCAGCGTTGCGTCGTCCATTTGTTACCTGACGTGGTCGATCAGCGCCTCAATTGCCAAACGATATCCGGTGGCACCAAAGCCGCAGATCTGACCAACTGCAACCGGGGCGATGAATGATTTGTGCCGGAATTCTTCACGGGCATGAATATTTGAAAGATGGAGTTCAATAACGGGCAGGGCGACCGATGAGATCGCGTCCATCAATGCAATAGATGTATGAGTGTAAGCGCCCGCGTTCAAAACAATCCCATCGTGATCGCCTTTGGCATCATGAATGGCATCGATTAATTCGCCTTCATGATTGGACTGCTTACAGACAATTTCAACGCCCAGGGCTTTGCCGTGGGCTTCGCAAATATCTTCGATATCTTGCAAGGTGGTGCTGCCATAGACCTCTGGCTGGCGTGTGCCCAGCAGGTTCAGATTTGGTCCGTTCAAAATAAGAATGGATGTCATGACAGTGTCCCCAGTGTTTAAAACTGTTTAGCGCGAAGGGTTTGGCAAAGTCCACCTTCAGAATGAGATCACAAAGAAGCGCTGCAAAATTGCGTCAAAGGGCAGGGGTGCCACTCCGGTTTGAGGGCCAAGAAAGGCTTGCAACAAAGGGTTTCGCGCTATAAGACGCCCTGTCCGCCTCGGCTGGATCAAGTTCCCCGCAACCTTGCAAAAACGGGTCATATCATGACACGCATTCATATTCCCGGCATTCTTGCCATGGCGGCCATCGTGGTCGCGTCAAACATTCTTGTGCAATTCCTCTTCGGCAATTGGCTGACTTGGGGCGCATTTACATATCCGCTGGCCTTTCTGGTCACAGACCTGATGAACCGCATCTATGGCGTTCAAGCCGCGCGCAAAGTGGTTTTTGCAGGTTTCATCGTTGGCGTGATCTGTTCCATGATTGGCACTCAGATCATGATCCAGGGCGACGGGTTTGAATATCCAGCCGTCACATTGCGCATCGCGATTGGTTCCGGTCTGGCGTTCCTGACAGCACAGCTTCTTGATGTTGCGATCTTTGATCGCCTGAGAGACGGCGCCTGGTGGCGCGCACCGCTGGCATCCACGCTGATCGGCTCGACCATCGACACGGCGCTGTTTTTTACAATCGCATTTTCTGCGGGCCTGACATTTGTCGAGCCAGCGAACGATGTGTCCTGGGCGAACGAAGCGCTACCAATCCTCGGCGCTGGCCCAGTTGCGCCGCTGTGGGTGTCACTGGCAATTGCCGACTGGTCTGTGAAGCTCAGCCTCGCGCTGATCGCTCTGGTGCCGTTCAGAGTAATTGTTGCTCGTATTACCGCTAAGCAAAGCGCTGCATAAGCCTGTGCCTTTAAGCTTTTGAAGAGAAACGCGTTTCTTTAAGTTGAAGCGCGTTTCTCGTCACATCATTAATTTACATAATTACCATTATACGTATTAATGATGCGCTGATTTTGATACGCGGCATCACAGCCCCCTTCGGATCAATTGCGTAGCAAATCGAACTCTGGATCGTATTGGGCCTTCGCGACAACTTCCGCATCCACCAGATCCCCGCAAAGATCAATCTTCAACGCCTGACCAACTCGCGAGAGATCTGGCTCAACAAATCCATAGGCCAAATTCAATCCCGTCCTGTGGCCCCATTCACCGGATGTCACGGTACCAACAACCGAGCCGTCGACCATAACCGATGCGCCGCCATGTGCCGGTTGCGTTGTGCTGTTCACACTCAACGTCACCAGTTTACGCTGTGGCCCAGCTTTCTGACGCTCAAGCAGCGCTGCTTTACCGATGAAGTCTGACTTCTCCAAATTCACAAATCTGGAGAGCCCAGTTTCAAACGGATCAAATTCAGTGAGCAAGTCAGCTTTCCAATGCAGGAACCCTTTTTCCATGCGCATTGAATCCACGGCACGCGCGCCAAAGAGAGATAAGCCATGTGCCTTGCCTGCATCTCTCAACGCCAGATATGCCGCATAGAGCGATGCATTTGGGACGTGGATTTCATAAGCCAGCTCGCCAGAAAAACTCACAGCCATAACAGTGGCTGGTGCAATCCCAATGAAGCATTCGCGCACAGAGAGCCAAGGAAAGGCTTCCTTGCTCCAATCTGCACGGGAACAAGCTGACAGCACCTGACGGGCTTTGGGACCAGCGAGAACCAAGATGGTTTGATCTTTTGTCAGGCTTTTGATCTGAACATCTTCTTCAGCTTTCAGATGTGATGTGAGCCAATCCATGTCATGATATTCGCTGGCGGCAGCTGAGCCGTACCAAATCCGATCCGGGCCGCGATCAGTGGCAGGGATATTGGCAATCGTTGCTTCGCATTTGATCATACCCTGATGGTTCAGAAGGTAACCGAGACCCACACGCCCTGCCCGTTTTGGGACGTTTCCGCAGATCAAGCGATCCATAAACTGGTGCCGATCAGCACCTGTGATCTCTAAGCGATTGAAACCATTGACTTCACAGAGACCGACATTGGTTTGAATGTTCTTAACTTCGGACGCAACTACGTCAAAAGTCTCGTCAAAACCAAAGCTCAAACTTGGATGAAAATCCGGTTTTGGCTTGATGTAATCAACGCGTTCCCAGCCGTTCACAACCGTGAACTCAGCCCCTTCCGCAGCGAAGATCGGCGTCAAAGGCGTTGTCTTTGCAGGCCGCCCAGCTGGGCGATGTTCATGTGGGAAATGAAAGCGAAACTCATTCTGATAGTCTTCAATGGCCTTCAACGCGGTCAATTCGACGTTGGCATGCCCAGTGAACCGGCGCGGGTCGATGCACCAGGTGTCATAACAGGCCTCGCCATGCACGATCTGCTGTGACAGCAGCCAGCCATGGCCCCCGCCCTCACCCAACCCTGCACGCAAGCCTATGATACAAAATGCATTTTTCTTTCCGGGAATTGGGCCGACAAGCGGGGTACCATCGATTGTGTAGGTGATCGGACCATTCACAATGCGCTTGATACCCACCTCAGCCAACACAGGCATCCGCTCAAACGCGCCCTCCAGCACCTCCATGACACGATCCAGATCATCCGGGCAAAGATCATTGGCAAAGCTTGGACTGATGCCGTCCATGCCCCAAGTTTTGCAGTCCTGTTCATAGAACCCAACAAGCAAGCCGTTCTTTTCCTGACGGGAATAATAGTCTGAGATCGGACAGCGTAAGAGCGGCATGCGATGGCCAGCGTCGATGATGGCTGGAATGTCTTCGGTAACGAAATACTGGTGCTCCATAGAAGCCACCGGATGATGCACCCCCATCATTGCACCCACTTCATTGACACGGTAGCCACAGGCGTTGACCACGATATCCGCATCAATCGTCCCGTTTGTGGTTTCCACGGTCCAGGTGTCATCACTTTTCTGCGTCAAAGCGGTCACAGCCGTATGCCGGTAGACCTCGGCCCCTGCCCTGCGCGCGTGAACCGCCAGCGCCTGACAGAGCTGCGCCGGGTCAATGTCGCCGTCCTCACCATCCCAGAGCCCACCAAGCAGATTGTCGGTGGAAATCAAAGGATGTCGCCGCGCACATTCTTCTGCATCTAAAATCTCATACTCCACGCCCATACCGCGGGCCATGGATGCGAAATGCCGGTAGCCCTGCATCTGTGCTTCGGTATTGGCGAGGCGTATGCCGCCGTCGCCATGATGATAGCCCACCGGGTAGTCTGCATCATCGCGCAACGTCTTATAAAGCGCGATCGAGTAGGATTTCAGGCCGACCATCGTCTGGTTCATGCCAAAATTCGTCACCTGCGCCGCAGAGTGCCATGTTGTCCCTGACGTCAGCTCGTCTCTCTCGATCAAGACAACATCGGTCCAACCCTCCTGCACCAGATGATACAGTGTTGAACACCCAGCGATCCCGCCACCAATGACGGCAACTTTCGTGCGAGACTTCATATGACCTCCGATTTCAGGGAAAGCAGCGCCCTGCTCTTCTCCCGGTTCTAGGCGTAGATTTTGAAGCTGTCCGGCGGGAATTTCCCGATTAACTGACAGCAAATTGGCGATTTCATGATTTGAAAACTGATAATTTCTGGCATTTTATTCGATGCAGTGAGCAAAATCGTTAAGAAACCTCACGCCTCATAGGTCCTAATTATTTGATAAGTATATGTATTTCAAAATAATGTAAAAAACATTCACATGAACCCTTGTTTCACGCCGCCGTGATACCAAATTGATTGATGTGAAAGGCATTCACATTAACACTCAACCACGGAGACGAAAATGACATCTGTTGCCACCGCCACCCCAAACACCACTCATATGGGATGGTTTTCTCGGAGCGAGGCATGGCTGGACAGTAAGGGTAAAGGTGCCTGGATTGCCGCTATGGTTCTTGGCTTCGTCTTCTTCTGGCCGGTTGGCCTGGCCCTACTCTTCTATATGATCTGGAGCAAAAAAGGTATGTTCGGAAAATCCTGCCGCAAATCGAAGTCCCGCCATCGCATGCATATGATGCATTCTTCTGGCAACACAGCGTTTGACGCTTATCGCGACGAAACCATTTCGCGTCTGGAAGAAGAACAAGCAAACTTCGAAGCTTTCCTTGAGCGTCTGCGCGAAGCAAAGGACAAGTCTGAGTTTGACCAGTTCATGGATGAGCGTGCAAAAAAGGCTGCGAAAGAGCGCGAAGAGCAGTCTGAAGACGCATAAGCGTTCACGACCCAAGACGCCTAAAACAAACAGGCTCCCGAATTTCGGGGGCCCAACTTTAGAAAAAGCCATAGACGGCAAAGAGAGAGACATGAACACCCGCGCTTACGCACTTCCTGACCCGCAAACTCAGCCAGAGTTTTATGCAGACGTTCCAGTGAAACGTTTGATTGCCTGGGTCATTGATATGGTCCTGATCGGCATTCTCAGCGCGCTGGTGCTGCCGCTGACACTATTTACAGGCATCTTCTTTTTTGGCGTGATCTTTATGATCATGAGCTTTGTCTACCGTGTCGTCACAATCGCCAATGGGTCTGCCACACTTGGCATGCGTTTTGTCGGCATCGAACTACGCACCCAAAATGGCGAGCGCTTTGAGCTTGGGCATGCCTTCCTGCACACGCTGGCCTATCATATTTCATGGGGCTTTTTCATCCTGCAGATCATTTCCATGGTTCTTATGATGACCACATCGCGCGCCCAAGGTCTGACCGACCACTTTATGGGCTCGGTCGCGATCAACAAGGCCGCGCGTTACTAAACGTTTTCAACGCTTGGCGAGGCCGCAAACCGTTGTTACAGTCGGACTGATCTGTAACAATATCGCGGCCTCGTATGCGTCATTCGCTCCCACTTGCCCCTCAGTTTTATGTCACGGCACCGCAGCCGTGCCCGTATCTACCGGGGCGCATGGAGCGTAAGCTCTTTACCGCACTTCAGGGCGATAACGCGCAGGAACTCAACGATGCTTTGTCGCATCAAGGCTTTCGTCGTTCACAGAATGTGCTTTACCGGCCAACCTGCAGTGATTGCGGCGCCTGCCTGTCAGCCCGCATCAATGTTGCAGATTTCAATATCACCAAAAGCCAAAGACGCATCCTGAAACGCAATCAGGGACTAAACCGAAAGGCAACTTCTCCCTGGGCCACAGAAGAGCAGTATGAGCTTTTCCGCACCTATCTAGAGGCACGCCATGCCGATGGCGGTATGGCCGATATGGATGTCTTTGAGTTCGCGGCGATGATTGAAGAAACACCGATCCGCTCTCGAGTTGTTGAATATGTCGATGAGGATTCAGACGATCTGGTGGCCGTCTGTCTGACCGATGTCTTCGAAGATGGCGTTAGCATGGTCTACAGCTTCTTTAGCCCGAATTATCAGCGCAACTCACTTGGAACCTTCCTGATATTGGATCACATCCGCATCGCATTAGAAGCCAACCTGCCCTACGTCTATTTGGGCTATTGGGTGCCGGGCAGCGACAAGATGGGCTATCAGGCCAAGTTTTCTGGCCTTGAGGTCTTTGCACAGGGCAGCTGGCAAAAGATTGAAGATCCTGAAGACTTTGATGTCGAAGCAATGACCCAACCGAGAGAGAAAATCTCGGATCAAGTGGCCAATATTGGCTTGCCTGATACAGTTTTTAAGGGCTGAACGGGTCTTCTAATTCTTCTTATAAAGCGCGAGACAGGAAGATCTTTAGATCAGCCGAGAATTCCAGGCCAATTTTTCAAGCCAGCCGCGATGTTACCGGGAATGTCCTGCCGCCATAGTTCTTGCGCGCGAAGGTTTGCGTTGAGGTAGAGCTTCCCTTCGTGGATTGTCCAGGCTTCCGGGATCGTTGGGGCGAGATAGCCACGTGATGCGGCAAAAGCGCAGTAGCCGCCAAAGACTGGCGCATAGGTTTCAGGGTCAGATTCAAACTTGGATGCATTGCTGCGGCTCGCAAAATGCCACTCTGCGCCATTCCAAACCACTGTATGATCTGCCGATCCCGGCACCGGTTTTGACTCTTCAAAATAGGCAATCGGATCAATGGCATTGATCGCTACCGGATTCTGAAAAACCTTAGGTTTTTGCGCTATTGCCATGTTCGGAAACATCGTAAGCGCAGCAGGTGTCGCAGTCAGAAGAGCAAGCGTTTGTCGGCGTGTCAGCATGATTAGTCTCCATAAATTCTGTTCAATAATAGGCGCAATGAGACCGCATTGGAGCCAGGCTAAACGGAACGTGATATTGATGTGACCACCGATACTGTTCCGTCCTTGGACGTTGCCTGTGCTTGAGGTCAACAAAAAGGGCCCCGCAGGGCCCTTCTCTATATCTCCACCGATACTCTGATCAGTTGCCGATTAGGTTTGGCAGGATCGTCACAATCGATGGGAAGAACCACAGGATTGCCAGCCCCAGGACCTGGATCAGAACAAATGGCGCCACACCGCGGTAGATATGTGTGGTCGTTACGCTCTTCGGTGCCACCCCGCGCAGATAGAACAGCGCGAAACCAAACGGTGGTGTCAGGAAGGATGTCTGCAGGTTTACAGCCACCATGATCGTGACCCACTTCGGATCAAAAGTACCACCGTAAATGACCGGCCCGACGATTGGGATCACGATGTAGATGATCTCAAGGAAGTCGAGGACGAAGCCCAGCACAAACAAGACAAGCATCACGATCAGGAAGACCGTCAGCTCGCTGTCAAAGGAGCGCAGGAACTGCTGGATGTAATGCTCTCCACCGAAGGAAATCACCACGAGGTTCAGGATCTGTGACCCGATCAGGATGGTAAAGACCATGGAGGTCACCTTGGCCGTTTCGCGCACTACAGGTGACAGAACCGAGTATTTAAACAGGGTCCAGCAGCTGTAGAGAATCCCAAACATCGCAAAGAGATAGGCGCCATACGCAACCAGGAAGGCGAGCCATGTTTCCAAGGATGCATCAGACTGACCAATCCGCAGATCAAAGTTCACACCCACAAGCAACATGATGACAATCGCGAAGGCGCCTTGGATGATGACTTTTCCGGACTGATCGTTTTCACGCAGTTTGCGGTACGCCGCCAAGAGGATCGCGCCCCCTGCCCCCAAAGCCGCAGCTGGGGTTGGGTTGGTGATACCACCTAAGATGGAGCCGAGAACTGCAACAATCAATACGAGTGGTGGGAAGACCACACGCAGCAGCTCGTTTCGTCCCAGCAAAGCAACCGCGTATTTCGCACCATAAAGAGCTGCGAGAATCGGTAAGATCATCATCACCAAAGCTGTGCCCGGTGATGTGGTCGGTGTGACCCAGATCGCGTTGACCAGAAGGGTCAAAACAACTCCGGCCGCACCGATCAGCAGTGGACGAGTATCAGCGCTTGGAGCAACGCCGCGCGCTGTTGTCATCATCAGAGCAAGGAACATCATTGCGATGGCCAGACCGGACCCAATCGGGGCGGCATTGGCAACGCGCTCTGCAAAGATTTCTGCACGTTCCTCTTCTGTCAGCTGACGGCTGTCCTGGACACCACCTGCTTCATCGATGGCTGCCTGTTCTGCAACGGCTATATCCCAAGCTTCTTGACCATGAAGATCAATCATCGAAGCCTGACATTGCTCACTTACAGAGGTCCGCAGGCTGGCCGTTTTACCGCTGTCAGTGAAACTGTCGACGATAATGTTCTGACCGCCCACGACATTGACGGAAGACAGCAGGATTAAACCGCCGATCAAAACAACTGGAGCAGCAACAAACCAAGTCAGACGCTCATTGCGTGTCACCACCTCAGCGCTGGAGTCCGCGAACTCAACTGCTGGTGCCTTGGATGGGTTCAGCATCGCGTAACCAAAGGCATAGAAACCATAGAGGAAGGCCAGCATGATACCGGGCAGAAGTGCCGCTTGGAACAACGTCCCAACCGAAACAACCGCAGGCTCGCCCAGATAGGTCAAGGCGTCCGTACAGCCGGCAAGCTGTGCACGGGTCTCCTGTGCTGTAGAATAAAGATCACCCGCCAAAGTGCCCAAAAGAACGATCACGATGGACGGCGGAATGATCTGACCTAGCGTACCAGAGGCTGCAATCACACCTGTTGCCAATTCAGGCGAGTAGTTATTGCGCAGCATGGTTGGCAGAGACAACAGACCCATGGTGACAACTGTCGCGCCCACGATACCTGTTGAGGCCGCCAGGAAGGCACCCACAACCACAACCGATACAGCCAGACCGCCCGGCAGCGGGCCGAAGACACGCGCCATAGTGGTCAAGAGATCGTTTGCAATCTTGGAGCGCTCAAGCGTGATGCCCATCAGAACAAA
Source organism: Cognatishimia activa (assembly GCF_026016445.1). Classification (NCBI taxonomy): domain Bacteria; kingdom Pseudomonadati; phylum Pseudomonadota; class Alphaproteobacteria; order Rhodobacterales; family Paracoccaceae; genus Cognatishimia; species Cognatishimia activa. The sequence goes on from NZ_CP096147.1 coordinate 1,130,986, forward strand.
CATTAGAACCGCAAGTAGTGTCTCGATGGATTGTCCCGCCAGAACACGCTCGTTAATCCGGTTCACAACAAAGGAAAGGTTGCGATCAAGCGCGGTTTCCCAGCCTGAAACAAAAACCGGTTCAGCAATTGTGGGCAATTCAGGATACCTGAAGACCGAAATCTTATCAGGATTTACCCCGTCTGAAATCAAAGCATTATAGGCGTTTGATCCGGTGTCGATCGCCTGGTGAATAAGCAATCCCGCGCTGTCCAATGCCGCGATAATGCCAAAGGCAATAATGCCTGCACCACCGATGGCAAAGGCCACTGGGAAGCCCGATAGAATGCCCCCGAAGAGGCAAAGGAAGACGATAATCAGGCCGATTTCGACCCCATCAAGTCCGAATAACATAGTCTCTGTCCCTTACCTCAGTGTGTGCCTTCGTAGGCTTCTTCACCTTCGCCGAGCGTGTCTCGATCCAGGTATTTTCCTTCGCTTTCAGCGCCTTCCACCATCTCAAGGTAAGAGCGGTAGAAAAAGGCAACGGCTTGCAAGAAAACCATGCCCGCAAAGGCGACCAGGAGAATTTTGAATAGGAAGTAAGCGCTAAAGCCGTTTGGTGAGAAACCGATGGTTTCAATGTTCCAGCGCAGCGCGCGCGATTTAAGAAGCAGACGATCCAGCTGATCAGATGCTGACGGTTTCGGCACGATCAGGTGGCGCCACAGGAAGAACCAGCCATACATCCATGTCAGAACAGCCACTGGCATCATGAAGAGCAGAGACCCCAGCATGTCGATGATCTTTTTGGTCTTTCGTGAGACACCGGAATAGATCAAGTCCACCCGCACGTGACTGCCTTGCACAAAGGTGTAAGTCGCGCAAAGAGCAACGATCATCGCGTTGTAAAGCTTTAGTTCTTCGGACCACCAGCTGATGTCGAATTGCACCGGAATACCAAAGCCGAATACCAGATCAGGCCGCGTGAAAATCCTTTGCATAAAGACGATGATAATCTGCTGCAGAACCATCAGAAGGCCTGCCCAAGCAAAGAAACGCCCGATTGTGTTTGCAAAGCCTTCTAGGCCGCGAACAACTGTCCAAAGCACCTGACGTTTCCAGATGCCCACAAACGTTGTCACCAGAATGACGCTGAAGACGGCAAAGAAGAACTCAACCGATCCACCGTAGTAGATGAAGCGCATAATGGCTTCTTTGTTGCTCCAGTCGAGCCACAGCGACGGATGAGTGATTGCGTATCCGATATTATAGAAGGCCATCGCGATGTTCTGGACAAACCAGAGTACACCTTCCCCGATGGCAGACAGAACCTGCCCAAAGCTGGCCGTGCCAGAGTCTTGCATGATTTCCCCCTGAAATCTTCAACGATCTATCTGCTCCCTTTATACAGCTAGATCGAAAAATTGCCCCGAATTTCGGGGCCATTGTGTTGCATAGGGTGTGCTTAGCCGCCGAGTACGCGGTCGCGCTGTGCGACAAATACGGATTCAGACTGGCTGATCCAGCCAGATGTAGAACCACGAGATGCTTCTGCGGAGTTACGGATCTTCGCGAAGAGCTCATCATCCATATAGCTGTCCATGACTTCGATGGACGCACGACCAAACGCGTCCCAGATTTCATCGTTGAACTGCAGAACTTTTACGCCCGCGGACTTCAGACGCTGCAGCGCTGGACCGTGGTTCGCAATGAACAGAGCAAGGTTGTTTTGGTTTGTAACTGCCGCTGCGGTTTCGATTGCTGTCTGCTGTGCAGGTGTCAAATCTTCGAAAACGTCGCGGTTTGTTGCGAGTGCAAGACCAACGCCTGGCTCATGGAAACCGGAAGCATAGTAGAACTTGGTGATTTCCTGGAAACCAGCCTTCTCATCCGCCCATGGGCCGATCCATTCGGTTGCGTCCAGAGCACCGGAAGCCAGTGCTTGATACACTTCGCCGCCTGGGATCGCTTGAACGGATGCACCAAGTTTACCCATCGCCTGGCCACCAAGACCCGGCATACGCAGCTTCAGACCTTGGAAGTCATCTGGGCTGTTGATCTCTTTGCGATACCAACCGCCAGCCTGTGTACCTGTGTTACCTGCCAGGAATGTTTTCAGACCAAAGATCTGACCCAGCTCGTCATGCAGCTCTTTACCACCACCTTGGTAGTACCAGATGTTTGTTTCAGTCGATGTCAGACCAAATGGAACACCTGTGAAATACGCATAAGCTGGATGCTGGTTCAGGAAGTAGTATTCCGCAGCGTGGTACATATCGGCCTGACCGGAAGATACCGCGTCAAACACTTCAAACGCGCCAACCAGTTCGCCAGCTGCTTTGATGTCGACAGTCAGCTGACCGTCTGTCAGTGCGCTGATCATGTCTGCGCTTTGCTGTGCCGCGTCAAACACACCTGCCAGACCGCGACCCCAAGAGGTCACCATAGTCAGTGTGCGTTTGCCTTGTGCATAAGCTGGTGCTGCAAGTGTTGCAGCGCCTGTGCCGGCAAGTGCAGAAGTTTTTAGAAAAGAACGACGATCCATAAGGTTCCTCCCAATTATTAAAGCGCATCTGCCCCCCTTAGTGGCAAATGTGCGGACCGTTTCGAGTGTCATGAGCCTAGCTTTGGGGTGCTGATGTTAAAATACCGACTACTACGTACTGAGGGCAGGTTTCCCTGACTTTCACCTGATAATCGGGCATTTTCTTTGGCCAATTTTGCCAAGTCGCGTCGCTAACAGTCAAAAAGGCGCTATGATTTGAGGCAAAGAGGCCCTATTCGAATCGATTATGGGAGCATTTTTGAAAAACTTGCGGCTGTCTTACGGGCAAAAACTGTTTTTGCTTGCCACTTTGCCATTGATCTTGGCAGTGGCCGCGATCTCAATCTTGGTGGCCAATCAATCCCGACAAATGGCGGAACGTGAGATCAAAGAGCTCGAAGTCCAGTTGATTGAAGCAAAGAAAGACGAGCTGAAGAACTATCTGGCGCTCGCTCGTAACGCCTTCATCAATATCTACGGACGCGCCGGACCCGATGACGAAGAGGCTCAACTGCTTGTCAGCCAGATCCTCGCATCAATGGTTTACGGCAATGAAGGGTACTTCTTTGTCTATGATTACGAAGGCAATAATCTCGTCAGCCCGCGCCAGACCTTTCTGATCAATCGGAATTGGAGTGGTATGAATGACCGTGAAGGCGTGCCTATCACGGATGAGCTCATTCGCATCGCGCGCTCTGGCGGTGGCTATCACACCTATGATTGGCCAAAACCCAGTACAAATCAGCCCGCTCGCATGATTGCTTATGTCAATGGCTTGCAGGATTGGCAGTGGGTCATCGGCACCGGTGTCTTCATTGATGATATTCTGGTTTCTGTTGCCGCCGCCCGTGCGCAGGTTGAAGCCCGTGTTCAACGCACCTTCCTTTATATCGGCGCGATCACCCTCGCGGCTGTGCTGCTGGTATTTGTCACAGGACTGATAATTAACATTCGTGAACGCCGCCTAGCAGATGCAAAGCTGAAGAAGCTGACCCAGCGAGTCTTTGATGCCCAAGAAGAAGAGCGCGGGCGCGTTGCCCGGGAACTTCATGATGGGATTTCTCAGATACTGGTCGGTGTGCGTTATGCGCTGGATTCTGCGCGTCGACGCGTAAAAGTCGGCGACAATCGCGCAGAAGATACACTGGAACGCGGTATGGATCACCTCAATACAGCGATTCACGAAGTTCGACGTATTTCTCGTGACCTGCGCCCCGGTGTCTTGGATGACCTGGGCTTGGGCCCTGCCCTGCGTGCTTTGACAGAAGAATTCAGCGAACGCACGGGGATTGAAACCGAATTCCAGACCGTTGTGTTCCGAAACAGGCTCAACCCAGATGCAAAGTTTTCGCTCTATCGCATTGCTCAAGAAGCTTTAACTAATATTGAGCGTCACGCAGCAGCCACAAAGATTTCGATTGATCTCAGAGGCCATAAACGCGGCGCCACCATGCGCATCAGCGATAATGGCAAAGGCTTCCCGCAGCCGCGCAAACGCGGCGAGAGCGTTGGCGGCCTGGGCTTAAGAAATATGCAAGAACGCGTAGAGCAGCTGAATGGTACGCTCCGTGTCTTTTCCAGTAAAAGTGGCACAGTGGTGGTCGCTGAGGTTCCCCTCAGCCACATCCTGCCCCCAGAACAAGACGGCGATACGAAGATGGAGGCCAAAGCATGACCGATAAGATTTCTGTGGTGATCGTAGACGATCACCCTATGGTCGCGGAAGGCATTCAATCGATTTTGGAAAGCTACGATGACTTGGATGTGCGCGCGACATTGACCAATGGCGCTGAAGCTGTGGCCTATCTGAAATCCAATACCATCGACGTGGTGCTGATGGATCTGAACATGCCTGGGATCGGCGGTTTAACTGCCACTGAGATGGTGCTGGAAAGCAAGCCCGACATGCGCATTCTAATTCTGTCGATGCATGACAGTCCGGAATATATCTCAACCGCACTGAGCCATGGCGCGCGTGGCTATGTCCTCAAGGATGTGCCCACTGAAGAGATCAAAACCGCCATCGATACCGTGATGCGCGGAGAGCGTTATCTCTGCACAGGAGCAAAAGGATCATTGGAACCTGTTGAGGACGGCGACCGCGAAACCCTGACCAGTCGAGAGCAGACTGTCCTGCTGCAGCTTGCCCAGGGTAAATCCAACAAAGAAGTCGCCATAGAACTGAACATTTCGGTGCGTACAGTCGAGACCCATCGTAAAAATATCAAACGCAAACTGGGCATTAGTTCCACTGCCGGACTGACTCGTTATGCGATCGAACACGGCGTTTTGCAGCAAACTGGGGTGCAAACCTAAAAATTTGCCGGTGCTATTTACGAAAAAATCACGTCACACCCCCAGATGCGCAACTTTCGAAAAGATTTTTTATTGTCTTAGGTCATAAAATTCTACTTTTGCCTGTTGACGCCCCCATTCTGGCCTCATAATGTCCCCCGCAACGCAAGAAGGACCTGACGCATGTTAGAGCTAGTCGTCATCGTAGAATTTAGGCGCATGGGCCGGTAACGGTAATCCAGAATGAACCCCATGCGCCCTCGAAATTCTCGGGGGCTTTTTTGTAGGCATAACGTTGCAAGTGGAGAAAAAGATGACACGCAACATGACCGGCGCGAAAATGGTAGTCCAGGCTCTGAAGGATCAGGGTGTGGACACAGTCTTTGGCTATCCCGGCGGTGCGGTGCTACCGATTTACGACGAGATTTTTCAGCAAAATGACATTCGCCACATTCTGGTGCGTCACGAGCAAGGCGCGGTACACGCAGCCGAGGGTTATGCGCGTTCCACTGGTAAGGTCGGCGTTGCGCTGGTGACATCCGGTCCAGGCGCAACCAATGCGGTGACCGGTCTGACCGATGCTTTGCTCGACTCAATCCCAATTGTTGTCATCTCAGGTCAGGTTCCAACCTTCATGATCGGCTCTGACGCTTTCCAGGAAGCGGACACTGTTGGCATCACGCGCCCATGCACAAAGCACAACTGGCTCGCGAAGGATACAGAGACGCTTGCTGAAACTCTGCATCAGGCTTTCCATGTTGCGCGTTCTGGCCGTCCGGGTCCGGTTCTGATCGACATTCCGAAGGACACCCAATTCGCCAGCGCTGAGTACACCGAAGCCCGCGCGGCAAAGGTTGATCACTATCAGCCACAGCTCAAGGGTGACATCACCGAGATCACAGAACTCGTTGAATTGATGGAGAAAGCTGAACGCCCAGTTTTCTACACTGGCGGCGGCGTTATCAATTCCGGCGATGCGGCAAGCCAATTGCTGCGTGAGCTTGTCGACACCACAAACTTCCCGATCACATCCACATTGATGGGTCTGGGCTGTTATCCTGCATCTGGCAAAAACTGGCTGGGCATGCTTGGCATGCATGGTCTTTACGAAGCCAATATGGCGATGCATGACTGTGATCTGATGATCAATGTTGGCGCGCGCTTTGATGACCGGATCACCGGTCTGATTTCCGCCTTCTCGCCGAACTCCAAGAAAGCGCATATCGATATCGATCCAAGCTCGATCAACAAGGTGATCCGCGTGGATGTCCCGATTGTTGGTGACGTGGCGCATGTTCTGGAGGACCTGTTGAAAGTCTGGAAGGCCCGCGGCCGCAAGACCAACAAAGAAGCGGTGCAAAAGTGGCACGCGCAGATTGCAGAGTGGAAAGCGGTACGTTGTTTGGACTTTAAACAGGAAGGCAGCACCATCAAGCCGCAATACGCCCTGTCCCGTCTTGAGGCCCTGACCAAAGACATGGACCGCTATGTCACCACTGAGGTTGGCCAGCACCAGATGTGGGCTGCTCAATATCTTGGTTTCGAAGATCCAAACCGCTGGATGACCTCCGGTGGTCTGGGCACCATGGGCTATGGTTTCCCAGCCTCCATCGGCGTTCAGATGGCGCATCCAGACAGTCTCGTGATCAACGTGGCCGGCGAAGCGTCCTGGTTGATGAACATGCAGGAAATGGGCACCGCGGTTCAGTTCCGCCTGCCAGTCAAACAGTTCATTCTAAACAACGAACGTCTGGGCATGGTGCGCCAGTGGCAGGAGCTGCTGCATGGCGAACGCTATAGCCACTCCTGGTCCGAAGCCCTGCCCGACTTTGTGAAACTGGCCGAAGCCTTTGGCGCCAAAGGAATTATCTGTTCCGATCCTAAAGATCTGGATGATGCGATCATGGAAATGGTCAATCACGACGGACCAGTGATTTTCGATTGTCTGGTAGAGAAACATGAAAACTGCTTCCCGATGATCCCGTCAGGTAAGCCACACAACGAAATGCTTCTGGGCGAAGCCTCCACCCAAGGCGCCATCGAAGCTGGCGGCGCGGTACTGGTGTAAGGAGAAAGATCATGGCTGCTTTGAAAATTAAAAAAGGCTCCACGAGTCATTCCGCCTACAACCTGCGCCCGGATTTCTCCAATGTGGAAGAAACCCACACGCTGGCAGTGGTTGTTGATAACGAACCGGGTGTTTTGGCGCGCGTTGTTGGCCTCTTCTCTGGCCGCGGCTACAATATCGAAAGCCTGACAGTGGCTGAGGTGGATCACACTGGCCACCAGTCTCGTATCACCATCGTGACCACCGGGACACCGCAAGTGATCGAGCAGATCAAAGCTCAGCTTGGTCGTATCGTTCCGGTCCATGAAGTTCATGACCTGACCGTTGAAGGCCCATCTGTTGAGCGTGAACTTGGGCTCTTTAAGGTGGCTGGCGAAGGCGAGAAACGCGTTGAAGCCATGCGTCTTGCTGACATCTTCCGCGCCAATGTGGTGGATTCTACACTGAACAGCTTTGTGTTTGAAATCACCGGAACGCCGGAAAAAATCGACGCATTCGCCGAATTGATGCGTCCACTCGGCCTGCAGGAAGTGGCCCGTACAGGTGTTGCAGCCCTGTCTCGTGGTGCACTTTAAGAGTTTGAATATATCGTTGTATTGAGGGGGGCTTATGCCCCCTTTTTCATGTCTTGATTAAAGCATACAAATGCCAGCTCGCATGGCCTAAAACGGGCAGCACGACGAAGAGCCCCAGAAACCCCGGCAACATCGCCAGGAACAGTAATACCGAAATTACGAGGCCCCAGGCCACCATAGGAATGAAGTTCGAAGCGACGGTTTGAAAACTCGTGATCATAGCGGTGACAAAGTCGACTTCACGATCCAATAACAATGGGATCGAGATCACAACCAACATGTAGAGCAGCAGAGCAAATGCTCCGCCTACCGCTGAACCAAACGCTAGCATCATCAACCCGTTCGCAGTGAAGTAGACCTCTAGACTGGTTGAGACATTGGTCATCGTCGAAAGCCCCAGAAAGAGCGCGAAGATCATATGTGCCAGAAAGAACCAAAACAGAAAAACAATGATAATGACGGCACAGAGCGAGGGCAGTTGCCGCCGCCCCTGATCGAGCACCACGCCAAAGATGCGCCGCGGAGACGGCAATCGACCCAATTGCCTCTGATGTGAGGCCTCATAAAGTCCTGTGGCCGCAAATGGTCCCAGCAATGGAAAGCCAATCGCAGCAAAGACCAGCCAATAGGTCTGCCCGGTCGCAAGCGTGATCCAGGTGATCAGCCAGCCCCCCACAAAATACACCGCGGCGAAAATCAGCCCGTAAATTGGCAGTGCGCGAAAGTCATGCAACCCAAGTCTAAGCGCTTCTTTTAAGGTGGAAAATTCCACGGCGCCCAACTCGGGCACCCCCATCGGTTTACCACCCTCTGAAATGGACGGCGTCCCAGGTGCCTCGTTCATACAACTCCTCCAGTGTATGTTCGCGCACCACCATCAAACGAAAAAGCGCCCCGCATTGCAAGCGAAGCGCCACTCTTGTTTTCTTTTTGGCCAAAATACCTCGGGGGTTTGGGGGCTGCGCCCCAGCTTCACTCGCCTTGCGCGTCAGCCCGGCTTTTGCCCGCCACATCCATGGCCAAAGTCGCCGCCATAAAGCCATCAAGATCGCCATCCAGCACGCCTTTGGTGTCCGAGGTCTCATGGTTCGTGCGCAGGTCTTTCACCATTTGGTAGGGTTGCAGAACGTATGACCGGATCTGGTTGCCCCAGCCGGCATCACCTTTGCTCTCATGCGCCTCGTTGATGGCTGCATTCCGGCGATCCAACTCCTGTTGATAAAGGCGAGATTTCAAAGCCTTCATCGCAATATCGCGGTTCTGGTGCTGCGACTTCTCAGAAGAAGTCACCACAATACCCGTTGGAATGTGCGTGATCCGAACAGCCGAGTCCGTGGTGTTCACGTGCTGACCACCAGCCCCTGAAGAGCGATAGGTATCGATGCGAATTTCAGACGGGTTCACCTCGATCTCGATATTGTCGTCAACCACCGGGTACACCCAAACAGAGCTGAACGACGTATGACGCTTTGCGGCGCTGTCATAAGGTGAGATGCGCACAAGACGGTGCACGCCGCTTTCGGACTTGAGCCAGCCATATGCGTTGTGCCCTGAAATCTTATAGGCCGCAGACTTGATACCCGCTTCTTCGCCCGCGGTTTGCGATTGCAATTCAACGGTATAGCCGCGCTTTTCTGCCCAACGCACATACATCCGCGCTAGCATAGAGGCCCAGTCGCAGCTCTCCGTACCGCCCGCGCCAGAGTTGATTTCCAGGAAAGTGTCGTTGCTATCTGCTTCGCCATCTAGCAGCGCTTCAAGCTCTTTCTCTGCAGCGGTTTCCTTCAGTGCAAAGATCGCCTGTTCTGCGTCTTTTACGACCTCTTCATCTTCTTCCATCTCACCGAGTTCGATCATCTCGATGTTGTCAGAAAGTTCGGTCGCCAGAGCTTTGACGCCATCGATGGCATCCACCAGCAACTGACGCTCGCGCATCAGTTTTTGCGCGGCTTCCGCATCATCCCAGAGGTTAGGGTCTTCCACACGCGCATTGAATTCTTCCAGACGGAATTCAGCGGTTTCCCAGTTCAGACGTTGCTTCAAGAGGTCAATGGACTTCTCGATCTCTGTCACTGTGTTTTGAACTTCTGCGCGCATCTGAGGCCCCGTTATTCGTTATGAATTAGGGTGATAAACCACAGCGAAAGGACGGGCAAGGTCACCCGGCCCTGCCCTTTGCAAATAAAGCTGCCGTGTCAGTAAAGCCCGCCGGAACTCAATGTGCCGAAGGAAGCGTCAGGCCCCACTATCGTGGTCTCACCGGTGGATGTGGTCACGGTTTGACCAGAAGAAGCCACATCATCAAAGAGCGGCAAGTTCGACCCCATGGCGAAACCACCATCAAATGCCACGCCAAAGATCGGCTCTTCGCCCAGACGGAAGTATTCCGCCACAACGCTTTCACCACTTGCTTCATTTGAAAGCCGCGCGCCTGTGAAGCGGTCGATCTTGATAAACTGCCCGCCCGGTGGTACGCGGAACTTACCCGCGCCGTATTTTTCAATCGCTTCGCTCATAAACTCCTGGAACACCGGACCACAGGTATTGCCGCCAAAGGTGCCACGGCCTAATGGACGCGGCTGGTCATGGCCAATGTAACAGCCAGCCACCATTGTGTTGGTGAAACCTACAAACCAAACGTCTCGCGCTTCGTTGGTTGTGCCGGTCTTGCCAGCAACTGGCACTGGCAGGTTGATCGCGCTTGCCGCCGTTCCGCGATCAACAACGCCACGCATCATAGAAGTCAGCTGATAGGCGGTGATCGCGTCCATGACGCGTTCGCGGTTGGTTGAGATTTTCGGGGCACGATCTACTGCAATGCGTGGATCAAGACACTCCTCACAGTCCCGCTGATCATGGCGGTAGATGGTCTTGCCATATCGGTCCTGCACGCGGTCAACCAGTGTTGGCTCTACGCGTTCACCACCGTTCGCGAACATCGCATAGGCCGATACCATGTTGAAAAGCGTGGTTTCTTCCGAACCAAGTGAGTTCGCAAGATAAAGTCCCATATCGTCATAAACACCGAAGCGACGCGCGTAGTCGCCGACAACATCCATGCCAACCTCTTGCGCCAGACGGATTGTCATCAAGTTCCGAGATTGCTCGATCCCGGTGCGTAAAGGCGTTGGACCGTAGAACTTGTTGGATGAGTTGCGCGGACGCCAGAGGCCCTGCGGTGTGTTGATCTCAATCGGGGCATCAATAACGATTGTCGCTGGGGAATACCCACTGTCCAATGCCGAAGCATAGACAAACGGTTTAAAACTAGAGCCCGGCTGACGACGGGCTTGGGTTGCGCGGTTGAAAACTGAGTCCTGATAGGAGAAGCCGCCCTGCATGGCAATCACGCGACCGTTGTTCACGTCCATCGCCATAAAGCCGCCCTGCACTTCTGGTACCTGACGTAATGTCCAGCGCACGAAGCTGCCATCACTGTCTTTGGTCATCGCGCGAACCAGCACCACATCGCCAGTCTCCAGCAAATCGCCTGCAACCTTGGCTTTTCGCCCTAATTCGCCATCATCGTTAAGCAGTTTACGTGCCCAAGTGACGTCTTTGGCTGTTATGAAGTGGCCATCTTCATCGTCTTCGACATTCTCGATGCCAATCCGGGCGTCATTATTGCCTACGCTCAAGACAACAGCTGGATACCATTGACCGTCGGCCTGCACATCGCGAGGCACTTCGACCTTTGCGAGCTCTGCACGCCACGTCGCTTCATCCGCCAGAACCTCTACTGGAAGTGTCTTTCCGGTCCCACGCCAAACGCCTTGCGCGCGGTCGTATTTTTCAAGCGCGTGCTGAAGAGCGACTGCAGCAACTTCTTGAAGTTCTGGATCAAATGTCGCCCGTACGGCCATGCCACCTGTGAAGAATTCCTCTTCACCAAAATCGCGGCTTAGCTGGCGGCGGATCTCGTCTGTGAAGTAATCCCTTGGAGGCAAAGCAGATTTGAAGCTTTCATAATCCCCTGCCTGAACTGAAAGCAAAGGTTTAGCAATCGCGGTTTCATAAGCTTCTTCAGGTAGATATCCGTTTTCCTTCATTTCTTTCAAAACGAAGTTACGCCGATCGATCGCCGCCTCTTTATGGCGAACCGGATGCAGGTTCGACGGCTTCTTTGGCAGGGTCGCGAGGTAAGCTGCCTCTTCAGGGGCAAGCTCTGACAGCGTTTTGTTGAAATAAGTTTGCGCAGCCGCGGCCACTCCGTAGGAGTTCTGACCAAGGAAGATTTCGTTCAGATAAAGTTCCAGGATTTTGTCTTTATCCAGAACACCTTCAACGCGGTTTGATAGGATCAACTCTTTGATCTTGCGCTCAGCAGAGCGATCTCCCGACAGAAGGAAGTTCTTCATCACCTGCTGGGTGATCGTTGATGCGCCCCGCAGACGGCCACCGCGTGCGGCCTCTACCGCTGCAGCCAGCATGCCGCGCGGATCATAGCCCTTGTGTTGATAAAAGTTCTTATCTTCCGCAGAAATAAAGGCCTGTTTCACCAGATCCGGGATTTCCTCTGCTGGAACAAACAGACGGCGCTCACGCGCGAATTCATCGATAATCTTGCCTTCACCCGAATATATCCGGCTGATCGTCGGCGGGCTGTACTTCGCCAAAGCTTCCGTGCTCGGCAAATCCTGGCCATAGACGTAAAAGACTGCGCCAATTGAGATCGCAACAACAGCCGCGCCCATAGTTATGAGCGTGAAAATGCTACCAAAAAAGGACAAGATAAAGCGTATCACCGGAGCCCCCGCGTCGTGTACATGACTCTATACTGCGTCGCATCAGAACGGTCAAAACACTAGGTGGTGAAATGCGGGCGAAATTTCGCCTTTTGCCTCACTGGCGCACCAAATTCCGCGCCGCCTTGTCGGCAATGACCCAAGCCTGAAGCCCATCGCGAATGCCCTCTGCGGCACGGGCACGCCATTCCGCATCTGTCAGGTTTTCCAGATCGCGCGCTGAAGACATAAAACCCACCTCGATCAACACCGATGGAATATCTGCAGCCTTCAACACCGAAAACCCTGCCTGCCGGTATGGTTTTCGGTTGAGTTCACCAATTGTGCCCTGAAGCCCAAGCACCATGGCCTTGGCGAGGCGTTCTGAACGTGGCTCTGTTTCCCGCCGTACGAGATCAAGGAGCACGTTTGCAATCAAGTCATCAGTGCCTGTCAGATCGATTCCAGCCAAAACATCAGAGCGATCATGACGTTCCGCCAAATATTGCGAGGCAGCATCGCTGGCTTTTTCTGACAGCGTATAGACCGTCGCCCCATGGGCCTGCCCTTGCTGCACGGTATCTGCATGTAAAGACACAAAAATATCTGCGCTGACTTCATGAGCAATGGCCACCCGACGCTCTAGCGAAACAAAGACGTCTTCGTTTCGTGTTAGCACCACCTCAAAGCCACCTGCCCGTCGTAGAGTGTCACGCAATTCGCGGGCAAAGGTTAGCATCAGTGCTTTTTCTTGCACTCCTCCACGTTCAGCTCCTGGATCAACACCACCGTGGCCTGGATCGAGCACAACGACGGTTGCTGCCCAATCTGATTTTTCTGGGCGCTCCACGTCTTCAACAACGGGTTTCGGCAAATCCCAACGCGGATCATATGGCGCGCCAGAACGTGAGGCGAAACTTTCCGCATCCGTAGCGAACATTTTCACCCTTAATTGTGCTTCGCTCGTGGACGGGTCGATTTTCATCTCGGCGGTTTCCACCAGCATCGGGGATGCGAGGTCAGCAACTAAGCGACTCCAGCCCGGACGGAAACCGCCCACGCGTACTTCAGAGATATTATCGCCTTTCAAGAGATCGCTTCCGGTAACCCCTGTCCAATCCACCTCACGGAAGTCGATCACCAACCGGCGAGGCGCATCCAACGTAAAGACACGCCAAGGCACGCCTTGAGATAAGGCAAGATCAATGCTTGCCCGCCGTTTACCCTGATCTACAATCTGGCTTTCAGAAACATCCAAACGCGCCAGACCACTAAAGTCTTGGGCAAAGACGCTTGTCCCAAGAATTGCCGCACCGGCGAAGGCCAGGATTTTCAGAAATCTGCTCATATCACATGCTCTTTGGCTGTTTCACAGCAGTGTACCCTGTTCCGATCCAGCGCGGAACCGAGATAATTGAGGTCATGCGCGAAGATGTGCCGCTGCCCTTCACAATTCGGGGAAGTCATCAACAAGCGGTTGAGTTTCAGAGGATTTTCCGTCCTAGTGTGCGCATGTTTTTACGTCGCCTTTGTCAGAGCGTATTTAACGCTCCATTCCCTACCTGGACGGCATTGGCCTTCGCTCTGTTGCTAATGATCTCTGCTTTGCCCGCAAAGGCAGTCTCTCTATTGAGAGATCCAGATATTGAGTATTCTTTACAGCAAGTTGCAAAGCCGATCTTAAACGTCGCAGGGCTTGGAAATTCCATCAAAATTCTTGTGGTGAATGACAGCTCTCTGAATGCATTTGTGCTTGATAACAAACACATATTCATCCACGCGGGTCTGCTGATGCGCATGGATAATGCTGACATGCTACGCGCTGTAATTGCTCATGAAGCGGCACATATCGCCAATGGGCACCTTGCGCGACGCCATCAGAATATCGGCAATGCGCGTACAGTTGCAGGACTTGGAGTTGCACTCTCGGCGCTTGCGGCCGCAGCCACTGGAAATAGCGAACTAGCAGCGGGTGTTGCCGCAGGTGTCACAAGCTCAGCGAGCCGTGTTTTCCTCTCGCATACGCGGGCAGAAGAAGCGTCAGCAGACAAATCAGCAATTCAGTACCTTGTGCGTTCAGGTACAGATACCCAAGGCATGGTACAGGTCTTTGATCTCTTTAGCGGACAGGAACTGCTAAGGCCGGAACGCCAAGACCCCTACACACGGACCCACCCACTGACACGCGATCGTCTGCGGAATGCGAAGGCGGCGGCCACAGCCTATGCAGGCAAAGCCAAAGACGATACCTCAGCCGATTATTGGTTCCATAGGGCCAAAGGTAAACTCACAGCCTTTATGCGCAGCCCCAAATGGACAAAGCGCACTCTGAAAGAAAGCCCCAGTGAAGACATTCGGCTGATGCGTGAGGCGGTGATGCATCATCGTCAGTCCAACTCTTCCAAGGCGATAGCAACGTTAAACCGCGCAATCGCCAAACGCCCCAATGACCCATATTTTTATGAGCTACGCGGGCAGTTTCAGATCGAAAGCCGTCAGGTTGGTGCTGCGGTGTCATCCTACAAAGCCTGCGTCGATCGTGCTCGGAACAATGCCCTTTGCCAGGGCGGATATGGCCGCGCCCTTCTGGCGGCAGGCCAAACCAAGTCCGCGCTGAGGGCACTTGAAAAGGCGCGCAACTTGGATTTCCGCGATGGACGCATTCTCAGAGACCTTGCTTCAGCCTATGCTAAAAATGGCAATGCTGGCATGGCCTCCGTGGCCTCCGCAGAAAGATACGCCTTGCAGGGGCGTTTGAAAGATGCAGGAATTCAAGCCAAACGGGCCGCGGGATTGCTGCCAGAAGGATCAAGCGGCTGGCGCCGCGCACAGGATATCATCTTAGCCGCAAAACGGGCTGAGAAGAAAAAGAGATGACAGGAGAAAGAGCATGAAAACCCCAATTCTGGCTGCGGCCTTCGCCGCCTTGGCCTTACCGGGACAGGCGATGGATATCGGCCAGATGAGCGATGAAGAACGCGCTATCTTCCGCGAAGAAGTCCGCGCCTACCTGTTGGATAATCCCGAAGTGATTATGGAGGCCGTCGCGGTTCTTGAAGAACGTCAGGCTGCGGGGCAGGCAGCGCAGGATATGACGCTTGTGCAAGTCAACGCCGATGACATCTTTAACGATGGCTACAGCTGGGTTGGTGGCAATCCCGAAGGTGATATCACCTTAGTGGAGTTCGTGGATTACCGCTGTGGTTACTGCCGTCGTGCGCATGACGAAGTGAAAGAGCTTGTGGAGAGCGATGGAAATATCCGCCTCATCGTGAAGGAATTCCCGATCTTGGGTGAAGCCTCGACGCAAAGCTCGCGTTTCGCCATTGCTGTAAAACAACTATCGGGCGCCGACGCCTATCACGCTGCCAATGATGCACTCATTCGTCTGCGTTCTGACGCCAATGCGCGTAGCCTGCGCAAGCTGGCGACCTCACTGGGATTGGACGCGGATGCGATCCTGGCGCATATGGACAGCGCTGACGTGACTAATGAAATCCAGAAGACACGAGAGCTGGCGCAGCGGTTGCAGATCACCGGCACACCGACATTTGTGATGCAAGATGATATGCTGCGCGGCTATCTTCCGCTTGAACAAATGCGTGAGCTTGTCGCCTCAAAGCGCGGATAACACAGCAGATTATACGACAAAAGCCGCCTCATGGGCGGCTTTTATATTTGATGAATTTGTGAGTATTTTATTGATCCGTCGCTACTGATTGCGCTGCCGCAACGGCGACAAAATCAGCCAAGGCCTGATCGTCAGAGAGATCGGCAACGGCGAAATTGTCTTGCACCGCGTCAATACCGATTGGCACATTGCGAACGACGCTAGAACCCGCACCTGCTGGTCCGCGAATTTCGCCATTGAGCTTGAAATAAATAGAACCAGACATGCCGGCCTGCAGAGTTGGTTCAAGTTCTGTCTTTGGTACCTTGAACTCTTCACCCGCATTCAGAGTCTTTTCAAACAAGATCGATCCGTTGGCAGAACGTACCCGCACCCAAGCTGGGCGCACTGCAAACATTACAACTTCAGGATCTGCCTCTTCCAAAACCTGTGGAACCACTGGTGCAGCTGGCGCTACGTATTCGGCAACCTCAACTGTTGAAGGCTCCGGTGTGAAAGTGCCAACGGACTGTGGATTTAGCGTCGAAATTGGCGCATCACGCGCAACGAGTACAGGCACATCCAAAGCTTGCGGACGGTACAGGCGATCAAGGCTTGTGTCAGGTGGTGTAAAGACACCGGCATCTGTTGTTTCCGTCGTAGATGTCGCCTCGTTCAAAGGGTCAAGATCAGAAAGAACGACTGGGGTTTGCTCAACAGGAGCGAGGCTTACGCGTTGAACTTCATTCAGAACGCTCCAGCCGCCGTAACCAATGCCTGCAATCAAGGCCAGAAGAACCAGAGAAGATCCGATCGCACGTGGCTCGATACGTGCCAGAATGGATTCTTGCGCTGGAATGAACGGTGCCGCAGGCGCAGCAAATGGATCACGGTCTACAGGTTTTGCGATCACCGTGGTATCAGCACGTTTCCCAGAGGCTTCTGACGACATCCCATGCGCCGTTTGGAAACCGCTTTCTGTGCAGAATTTCGAAAACGTCTCATCTGGGTCCATCCCCAGATAGCGCGCATAAGACCGCACATAGCCCGCAATGAAACCCGGCGTTTCAAAGGCCGATGGATCGGAATTTTCGATGGCAGCGATGTAGGAGGCTTTGATGCGCAGTTCCCGTTGAACGTCGAGGAGCGATTTACCCATCGTGGCCCTTTCGCCACGCATTTCGTCCCCTAGCCGGAAATCATAGTCGTCAAACCCTTTTGGCCCCTCTTCGACAGCCTCAGATTTGCGCCATTTGCGCCTGATCATACTCTAAGCCTCACTGTAAAACGGCCCGAGAATTTTCCCCGATTCGAACCGCCCCTACTCTATTGCGACTAGAATAACACAGAGCAAGTTAATTTGCACCTTTCAGGTATTTAACCCGCAAGCTCGGCACGATTCAGCGCACAGTGAGACCACAGTTCATCCATCGCGCGAACAAGTGCATCGATCTCTTTTGGACCATGAACTGGCGAAGGTGTGAAACGCAGGCGCTCTGTACCACGTGGCACTGTTGGGAAGTTGATCGGCTGTACGTAAATACCGTGATCTTCCAATAGCATATCGCTGAGTTTCTTAGTGTGAACTGGGTTGCCGACAATCACAGGAACAATGTGGGTTCCGTGATCGATGATCGGCAGACCTAGACCTTTCAGACGCATTTTCAGAATTTTAGCCTGCAGCTGATGCTGATCACGAATGGTCTGATCCTGTTTCAGATGCGCAATGGAAGCTGCAGCACCCGCCGCCACAACCGGTGGCAAAGACGTCGTAAAGATGAACCCCGGCGCGTAAGAGCGGATCGCGTCACACATCTTTTCGCTGGCAGCGATATAGCCGCCGTGAACGCCAAATGCCTTACCAAGTGTACCGTTGATGATGTCCAGACGATCGGTCAGACCATCACGCTCTGACACACCGCCGCCACGCGGGCCATACATGCCAACCGCATGTACCTCATCAAGGTAAGTCAGCGCACCGAATTCCTCTGCCAGATCGCAGATCTCGGCAATCGGACCAATATCACCATCCATGGAATAGACAGATTCAAAGGCAATCAGTTTTGGTGCGGTTGGATCATCCGCAGACAGCAACTCACGCAGATGGGCCACGTCGTTGTGACGGAAGACACGTTTGGCACCACCGTTGCGGCGAATGCCTTCAATCATCGACGCGTGGTTCAGCTCATCAGAATAGATGATCAGACCAGGAAAGAGCTTTGGCAGTGTCGACAGCGTTGCATCGTTTGCGATGTAAGCGCTGGTAAACAGAAGCGATGCTTCTTTCTGGTGCAGATCAGCAAGCTCGGCTTCCAGACGTTTGTGATAAACCGTGGTGCCAGAGATATTGCGTGTACCACCAGAGCCCGCGCCAGTTGCGTCCAGTGCCTCGTGCATCGCTTCCAGAACAACCGGGTGTTGACCCATGCCCAGATAGTCGTTGCCACACCAGACAGTGATCGGCTGCTGCGTACCATCTGGCTTATTCCAGACTGCATGCGGGAACTGACCCTTCTTACGTTCGATATCAATAAACGTACGGTAACGGCCTTCTTCGTGAAGGCTGTTCAATGCGGCATCGAGTTTGGCGGAATAGTCCATTCCGATCCTCCGGTTTGCTGGCGCGCAGCTTGCGACCCGTTGTCAACCGACAGATTCGTGCCAGTGACGAGGTTTGATTAGATGCTGGATATAATGCGCGATTTCCTTTGTGACCAGAATACATTTCACCTCTCGCGACACTTTGATCCATATCAAGGGTTCTGGACAGTGCGGATAAGGCTGATAGGTTTCCGAAAATCATCATGATCCTCCTGAAAGAAACGACATGACTCTGGAAAACGTACTGTCTCGTATCGACGCCGAGATGCCCGCCGCCACCGATCGCCTGCTTGATATTCTGCGAATCCAGTCGATCTCTACCGACCCGGCTTACAAGGCCGAATGTGAAAAGGCTGCGGACTGGCTGGTTGCTGATCTGAAATCCATCGGAATCGATGCAGAGAAACGCGCGACCCCTGGCCACCCGATGGTCGTTGGTCACGTCGAAGGCGATGGTCCGCATGTTCTGTTTTATGGCCACTACGATGTGCAGCCGGTTGATCCTTTGGAACTCTGGGATAATGACCCATTCGCCCCTGCCATTGAAGACACCGCAAACGGCCCGGTTATCCGTGGTCGCGGTTCCTCTGACGACAAAGGCCAGCTGATGACCTTTGTTGAAGCCTGCCGCGCCTGGAAAGCGGAACATGGCTCCCTGCCCTGCAAGATCACCTTCTTCTTTGAAGGCGAAGAGGAAAGCGGCTCACCATCATTGGTGCCTTTCATGAAAGACAATGCGGAAGAGCTGAAATCAGACATCGCTTTGATCTGTGACACCGGCCTCTTTCAATCCAAAACCCCAGCGATCATCACATCGCTTCGCGGATTGCTCGGCGAAGAGCTGACAATCAAAGCGGCCAATAAAGACCTTCACTCTGGCATGTTCGGTGGCGTCGCGATGAACCCAATCCGCGTTCTCACCAAAATCATCGCAGGTCTTCACGATGAGACGGGTCGCGTTACGGTTCCGGATTTCTACGACGGTGTTCCTGAGATGCCAGCGGATCTCGCGGCTCAATGGAAAGCGCTGAACTTTGACCACAAAGCCTTCTTGGGTGACGTCGATCTTTCCGAACCTGCGGGTGAAAAAGGTTTCACTCCGCTGGAAATGATCTGGTCTCGTCCAACCTGCGAAGTGAATGGCATCACCGGTGGTTATACAGGTGAGGGCTTCAAAACGGTTCTTCCAGCAGAGGCATCCGCCAAGATCAGCTTCCGCCTCGTCGGCGATCAGGATCCGCATACAATCCGCGAAAGCTTCCGCGCCTATGTTAAAAGCTGCCTGCCAGCAGATTGCACCGTGGAATACAAAGGCCACGGCAATTCCAAAGGCTCTGTCATGGCGACCGATCATCCGGCGTTTGAACAGGCCCGGTCAGCTCTCTCAGATGAATGGCCAGAGGCTGCTGCTTTCGCTGGCTGTGGTGGATCGATTCCAATCGCCGGTCACTTCAAAAACATTCTGGGCACGGACGCGATGCTCATTGGGTTTGCGAAGGACGATGATCAAATCCATTCACCAAACGAGAAATATGACGTCGAAAGCTTCCACAAAGGCATTCGCAGCTGGGCGCGCATCTTAGATGCCATGACCCGCGGCTAAATACCTGTGCGTCCAACCGATCTGGTTGGGCGCACATCCCTTTGATATTGCGGTTGAAATCTCGAAATTTGGCAAGATGAAAAATTCTTTTCAAGAATATGACATTTGCCCCTTGCACCTCCCCCGGCCTTTTGAGTAAACACCGCCTCACGGAGAGGTGGCCGAGTGGTCGAAGGCGCACGCCTGGAAAGTGTGTAGGCGGGAAACCGTCTCCAGGGTTCGAATCCCTGTCTCTCCGCCATTATCCCAAAAATCCACATCATGCCCTTCCGCTTGTGTTTTGCGCGCGCTCAGTTGACTCTGACGCAAAAGGAACTGTCCGTGATTGATCATTTTGGAATTAACGTCAGCGACTTCGAAAGATCGAAGGCGTTCTACGAACACTGTCTGAAACCCTTGGGTCATTCATTTGTATTTCGAGTACCCCTAGAGCAAACAGGCGGTGTCAAAGTTGGTGGTTTTGGCAAAGACCGCGCAGGGTTTTGGATCAATGAATGCAATGTAAAACCGCAGCCGCTGCACTTTGCGTTTTCAGCTGAAAACAGGGCGCAAGTTGATGCTTTTTATGAAGCGGCGTTGGTTGCAGGTGGCAGCGATAATGGCGGCCCCGGTCTCAGAACGCACTATCATGCGCATTATTATGGGGCTTTTGTATTAGACCCGGACGGCAACAACATCGAAGCCGTTTGCCATAAGGCGCCTTAAATACGGGAAACGAAAATCTGACGTCAATCGTTCAGGAAGATATTCACCCGTCTGTTCTGACGCCCTTTCTTCTCAATCTTGCCAATCCGTATCGAACCAATCTCACTTGTGCGTGCAACATGGGTGCCACCGCAGGGTTGGAGATCAATCTGATCGTCACCCTGCCCGATCCGAACCAATCTGACGCGACCTGCGCCACTGGGTGGGCGCACCGACATGGTTTTCACAAGACCTGGGTTGGCATCCAGTTCCGCATCAGTGATCCAATCCTCAGCCACTGTATAGTCCTGTGAGATCAGCTCATTGAGTTGGGACTGCAGCAGTTCTTTGTCTTCCGGCGCTTCGGGCATATCGAAATCCAACCGACCTTTCTCAGCGCTGATCGAGCCACCAGTGACCGGCAATGGGATGACCACCGACAGCAGGTGCAGAGCTGTGTGAACGCGCATATGGCGATGGCGGCGCTCCCAGTCGAGTTGTTGGATGACCTTAGCGCCAACCGGTGGCAAGGCGGCCGGTTCCGCAGGCACAAGCGCAATTTTGTCGCCATCTGCTTTGACGGCCGTGGCTATCGCTAAGGTTCCTGTATCCCAGATCAGGTTGCCGCTATCGCCAGGTTGACCGCCGCCTGTTGGATAGAAAATGCTGGCATCCAGAATGATGCCGCCTTCTGGCGTGTGGGCTTCGACATAGCCAGTGGTTTCTCGCAGATATGGGTCTTCGCGAAACAGCGGGTCGGTCATTCAACGCTCTCCTGATCCTTGTCTTTTGGCTTCTGGCCATGGCCCGGCAGAGCCTCCGGGTTGCGCAGCCAGATATCTGTCTGCGGGAATGGAATCTCGATGCCTTCCGCCATGAAACGTTCTGCGATGGCGAAGTTCAACTCTGACTTCACGCTCAGGACCCAGTTCACATCGCGTAAGATGGCACGAATTTCAAAATCTAAAGAACTCGCACCGAACCCTTGGAAAATAACACTGGGTTCCGGATGTTGGACCACCATTGGGTGATTGTTGGCGACCTCCAGCAGAATTTTCTCGACCTTGCGTGGATCGGTCCCATAAGCGACTCCAACGGGTACAATCACGCGACCAATCGTGTTGCCGCGCGTGTAGTTCGTCACAGTACCGCTGACGAGATCCGCGTTAGGCACAATCACATCGGTGCGGTCGAAAGTTTCGATGCGGGTGGAGCGCACCGAGATATTACGCACGTAGCCCATATTGCCGCCAACCTCGATCCAATCGCCTTCTGAGACTGGGCGCTCAATCAGCAGGATGATGCCACTGACGAAGTTAGAGACCACATTCTGCAAACCAAAACCGATGCCGACAGAGAGCGCACCAGCAACAAGCGCGATGGAGCTAAGATCAAGTCCTGTCGCGTTGATCGCTATAAGGGCCGCAAGGAAGATACCGACGTAACCAAGCCCAGAGACCACAGCATTCTGACCACCACGATCCATTTTCGTTTTGGGTAGAATAGAATTTTTCATCGCGCCCTGCAGCAGGCGCGTCAGTGTGAAGCCAGCAAAGAAAATCAACAGGAAGGTAAAGAAATCAGTTGGCGAATATTGCGTGTCGCCGATTTGAACACCCTGCGTGAGCCGAAGCCACACTTCTGCGAGATCAGAGCTGCGGGCGCCCCAGACCATGGCCAGAACCGGCATCGCCGCAACAACCAGAGCGACGCCTATGAGAACGGGAATGAGGCTGTCTTTGGCCCCTTCACCATCCCCCGTCGCCAGAGAGAAAACCGCCATCACCACACGTTGCAGAACAAGCACCACTGCCAGAACCTGCAGTGTAGTGATCGTTGGGATCATGAGTTTGAGGCTGCCATTAAAGTAGCCAATCGCGGACATGCTGATACCAAAGATGGCAATACCAAAGAGCACGCTCCCCATCAGGGCAATCAAGCGGTCTCCATAGTTGATATCGCCTCCTTCAGTCCGGTGCTGACGCAGCAGAACTGCAAGGCGCCAGAAAACTACGCCTGTGAGAACAAAAATTGGGAAATAGATCACTGCCTTGGAGGCATCTGACCAAGTATCATAGCGCGCGAGTTCGCTAAGCAGCACCTCAAAGCCTAGCAATGCTCCCAATATGCTCGCATAGAGTCGGCCAGCAATACGTTGTTCAAGCGGCAGGCGAATAAATGGATCGACCTGCATGGACTTCGGGAAGACTTGCGCGCCAAGCCAAATCGACCCCAAAAAGAGAAAACCCGCCCACATCAGGTTTGACAGGATCAACTCCCCGCGAAGCCCTGGCATACCGGTTGCATAGACCGCTGAGATAAGTGCCCAGAGGCCTGCCAAAGGCAGGATGATCTGGCCCAAAGAGACTGCCGATGCTGCAAGCCACCGACCGAGCGTGGCGGATTGAACCTGAATTGATTGCGCCAGACGCACAAACCAGCGGCGGCCTCGCGACAACAGCAGGAATGCCAGGGCCAGCAGGAAGATGACTTCTGGAGCGTTCTTTTTGAGTTCGGCGAATTGGATTGGGTTCTTCCAAGCCGAGTTGATCTCATTCCAGGTGCCGATAAGAGAGCCAAGCGCTTCTTCGGCGGCATCCGGCCAATAGACCGGGTTCAGTGGAATCGGACCACGCTGCAGAAGCGCATCCGACTGGCGTTCGCGCAGAATGTCATCCACGCCTCCGATCAATCCGTCCGCTTCGGTATAGGCAACCTCTGCGGTTTGAACCGGTGCACGTAGAACCGAAAGGCTAGCTGTTAAGGACTGTCGCTGAGTGGAAATTTCAGCTGGTTCACCGCCTTCGGGTTCTGGGCCTAGCGCATCAAGCTGTGCGCTGACTATTTCGATTGCATTGCTGTTGGTGCTGCGCGCCTCGTCAAAGGTATTGCGCCAGCTCACCAATTGACTGCGCAGGTCTTCAAGGGCGGTATCTGACGCCCTGCCCGCATCAACGGCTTCCGTGGCGCGTGTGGCAACGCTTTGCCATGCTGCATAATCAGGCGTTGTACTCTGTGCCCAAAGAAAAACCGTGCTGCTCAGAAACAGCACGGTCGTCACCAAAACGCGCAATGCGTTAAACATGATATCCCTCAAACGTCTTCAAACACGCCCGGAATGCTTTGCGGGCCTTCATTCAGCCAGCTGGGCACCGGTAGACCTTTTTCTTTTAGGAAGGTCGGGTTGAACAATTTGGACTGATAGCGTGTACCGTAGTCGCATAGGACGGTCACAATGGTGTGCCCTGGGCCCATTTCTTTGGCCATCTTGATCGCGCCTGCGACGTTGATGCCCGAAGAGCCGCCCAAACATAGACCTTCGTGTTGCAGTAAATCAAAAACCACTGGCAGGGCCTCATTATCTGAGACCTGATACAGCATATCCGGAGTGAAGCCTTCGAGGTTTGCCGTCACGCGCCCCTGCCCGATGCCTTCGGTGATTGAAGAACCTTCCGCATTCGGTGCGCCGTCGCGATAGATGGTGAACATGCCAGAACCCATGGGATCAGCCAGTGCCACTTTCACACCTTTTGGCTGAAGCGCTGCGCCAACGCCGGCCAGTGTGCCCCCTGATCCAATGGCACAAACGAAACCGTCCACCTTGCCGCCGGTCTGTTCCCAAATCTCAGGACCAGTGGTCTCTATATGGGCTTGGCGGTTGGCGACGTTGTCAAACTGGTTCGCCCAGATCACACCTTCGTTGGAATTGCGTGCCATTTCTTCGGCCAGTCGGCCAGAATAGCGGACATAGTTGTTTGGGTTCTTGTAGGGCGCCGCTGGCACCTGCACGAGCTCCGCCCCCGCGAGCCGGATCATGTCTTTCTTTTCCTGGCTCTGGGTTTCGGGGATCACGATCACGGTTTTGAACCCCATGGAGGCGCCAACCAGCGCAAGACCGATACCGGTGTTGCCTGCGGTGCCTTCCACAATTGTGCCACCCGGACGCAGGTCGCCGCGAGCGATCGCATCTTTGATGATATAAAGCGCGGCGCGGTCCTTAACAGACTGGCCAGGGTTCATGAACTCGGCTTTGCCCCAAATCTCACACCCTGTTTCTTCACTTGCCTTGTTCAGGCGGATCAATGGGGTGTTGCCAATGGCGTCGGCTAGATTCTGAGGGTTACGCATCGGTGCGCCTTTCGAGTCGATCTGAAACTACACTAGGCATGTCTAAGTGGCTGGCGTTGGGAACTCAAGTCGAAGCCCGTATCGCGTCGCGACGTCGCGCCAACCAAAGTGCTGCCAAAACCAATGGAGCATTGGCTGCTTGATAGCGATCTACCATCTCCATGAGTTCATCAAAGCTGAAGAGATATGACTTGATATCTTCGGCTTCGGTATCAAGCCCGGCGACACCGGTGATGTCATCTGGCAGGTCAGCTTCGCCCACAAAGATATGAAAAAACTCGGTGTTACAGCCCGGAGACGCGTAGACCTTTGCAATCGAATGCAATTTCGAAACGGTGATATTGGCCTCTTCTTCTGCCTCACGCAGAGCGGCCCCCTCAGCTGTTTCGCCCGGATCAATGCGCCCTGCGATCGGCTCAAGCATCCATGGCGCTTGATCACCCCGCGCCCATGGGCCGGTTCTGAATTGCTCGACCAACAAAACGCGATCACGTTTTGCATCATAGGGCAATAGCAGCGATGCATCTGACCCAACAAAGACTTCGCGCTTCACGTTTTCAACTGTGTGCCCACGATAAGATCGGTGTGTAACCGTATGTTCTTCAAGCGTAAAGAAGCCTGCGTGCTTGCGATCAATTGAGGATGCCACCACATCATCTCGCGTGAACCGACTTGGACTTAACGCATGATTTTCGCGTTGCGCAGCGATTTTAGACGCAGCCCGTGCGCGAATGCTAGGGAACATAAAGTCAAGTTCTTCGTGTGATTTCTCACCAAAATAGCTCATGGCCTCCTGCGCTGCGAGGCAGGTCAGCTCTGACCAGCTTTCTACCCATTTATCAAAATCCCAGGGCCCTGCCGCATGCAGTTGATCGGGCATCGGGAAATAGACATGGGCTGTCATAGCCCCTGTATCGGTTTTGATGTCAATTGGAGTCAGTGAATAATCAAAGCCGCCTTCATAGAAATTCAGCCGAGCGACTTCTTCTTCGGTTAGGTTTTTCACCACAAACCCTGGCGCACCCCGACCTCCAAACACAATCACCGGGAAATCAGCACCTTTGACGGCGCGCGCTGTATACCCCTCGGCAATGCCGGCGATAACGTCGTCTTCGTTCAAGCCACGCCCTAAGACGATCTCCAGCAAAGGTTTGTGCCGGAGCGTTCCGTAGAAAAACAATGTTGACAATTCTATCTCCAGCGTCGGGAGGTGGCTTCTGCCAGCAGGCCGCAGAAGACAGCGCCGCCCAGCAAAGTTGTGATGATGTTAACCTGCAGCAAAAGCAAGCCATATTCAGTCATCATCGAAAAGATATCCTGGATCGCCTCAGATACACTGCCGTAGCGCAGTTTTCGCGAGTTTTCATACATGATCCAGAATGAGTGCGCGAAAAGGACCAGCAGCAACATGGCCAGCATTCCTGTGAGCCCATTGTTGATGCTCTGCGCCACCCCGCGTCCAGCGCGTTTGCCTATGAGCTTCCAACCCACATAGGCAGCGAAGCCCGCGTTCACCAATGAGAAATACCCAAAATCCGTGCCTTCAGGCAGCAGGGGCTTCACCTGCTCTGACACGACAATCGCGAGCAATCCAAGCGCAATGGCTGACATGAGCTTTGCTGCT
The DNA here is from genome assembly GCF_026016445.1 of Cognatishimia activa. NCBI lineage: Bacteria > Pseudomonadati > Pseudomonadota > Alphaproteobacteria > Rhodobacterales > Paracoccaceae > Cognatishimia > Cognatishimia activa. Next base: position 1,157,425 of record NZ_CP096147.1, read on the forward strand.
GTTGGCATCCGTAACCTGCGTTTCTACCTCTGTGATAGATTAACGGGCAGAGCGTTCAATTTGCAATAGGCGCGAGGTGTCACGCTGGGCCTGAGTTTTAGAGCAGATCGTCTAAGGCGGTCAGCAACTTGTCGATGTCCGCTTGTTCTGTGTAATGCACAAAACTCAGCCGTAAGACCCCTGGAAAAGGCTGTACGTTTTGCGCTTGTAGGGCACGCACCGCATAGAAATCCCCCGCGCTGGCCATGATGCCACGCTCTGCCAACTTCTCAGCCAAGGCATGCGGGTCAGCCTGACAGGCCAGCGCGACCGTTGGCGCGCGCTCTTCTGCATTGCTTGGCCCCAATACACGAATGCTGTTTTTGCTATTCAGGAAATCGAGCATGGGTTGCAGCAGCTTTGTTTCGTGCGCGCGCAGCAGATCATGTACTGCTTCCCCCTTTTGGACCGGGCCGCCTGATATCCCATGATGGGCCGCGAGGTCATCGAAATAATCGATCATACCAGCGCTCGCCGCAATCTGCGCATGGTCCGGTCCTGCTGGTGTAAAGCGTTTATAGAGACTATCGGCATTGAAGAAATGCGCCTGGTTCGGAAGGATTTGCCCCAGATTCCGCCGGATCGCCATCACGCCTTGGTGGGGTCCATAAACCTTATAGGCCGAGAAGAGATAAATATCAGCGCCCAGAGCACCGACATTTGGAATGCCGTGCGGCGCATAGCTGACCCCGTCCACGCAAACAAAGGCCCCTGCCGCATGTGCCAAAGAGGTGATTTCGACTACGGGGTTGATCTCACCAACCACGTTAGAGCAATGCGGAAAACACACCAGCCGCACTGTATCATCCAGCAAGTTGGTCAGATCATCTGGATTGAGGTGCCCTGTGTCGGGGTCAATTTGCCATTCTCGTACTTTGATCCCGTCCTCTTCCAGCCGCCGCCAAGGTCCTGTGTTGGCCTCGTGATCCTGATTGGTGACAATGATGGAATCACCGGGAGAGAGCCATTTTCTGAAAGCCTGCGCGAGAACATATGTATTTTGAGTTGTTGACGGCCCAAAACTGACTTCATCCGTATCAAGCCCCATCCAAGCCGCCATCCGCGCGCGGGCTTCATCCATTTCTTCACCCGCTAAACGACTGGCATCATAAGGACCATAGGGCTGAACTTTACGCTGCGTGTAGTAGCGTGTCAGCCGGTCGATGACCGGGCGGGCTGTGTAAGAACCACCGGCGTTTTCAAAGAAGGACTGGCCGTCAAGTTCCGCTTGTTCAAAAACGGGGAACTGGCTGCGTACATAACTAGAATCTAGGTTCATTCAACAGGCCTTCATTTCTGATTATTGATTTTCTCGAAAGTCGCGTCCACGAAATTTGCCGTTGCACCAAGTTTAGCTACATATCGAAATTCATGGCTGCCTATACTCGCTTCACATATACCGTTCCGCTCTACACCTTCATACAGTTCACGCTCAGAACTTACTTCAACTCGGCAATCACTGTATTCAATAAATTGAACCAGCCCCCGCTCAGACATTTCTTCAAAGTAATGTGAAGTCGTCGCTAAGAGAAACTCTTCATCGGTTGCGGTTTCGCTTAGCGCTACCCAAAAGAGCGTTGCATAAACAGAAATCGTTGCAACAGCGATCAGAAGAAATAGTGTTCTAATTTATTCACTCCTCGTGGCTTCAGAGCGCGGCTCTTATTTTCTCCGCCTGCTCTTTCAAAACACCAAAATCCGCCATCTGACCCGGCGCGCGTAGTGGCGTGCCCTCGTGGCGTGGCAGAATATGGTAGTGCAAATGGAAAACTTCTTGCCCACCCGCGGCTTCATTGAATTGCTGGAAAGTAATGCCATCCGCGTCAAAGGCTTTCATGACGGCATGGGACATTTTCTGGGCTGTTTTCAAGCAGGCCGCCAATTGCTCAGGCGTTGCATCCAGCATATTCCGTGCAGGCGTTTTGGGGATGACAAGGCAGTGACCGTCCACACGCGGCATGATGTCCATAAAGACATAGGTGTCATCATCTTCATAGAGTTTCTCGCTCGGGATCTCTCCGCGCAGAATCTTCGCAAAGATATTGTCGTTGTCATAGGCCATGGCGTGGTCCCCAGTGTCGGATCAGTGGTATTTGCGACTCCGTTCTGCGAAGCCTTTTGCCTATTCAAAAGCGCTTTTAACTGATTATGCAAGCGCTTGTGAAATCTTGTGGAAATCCCATTCCATCCCTTGCAAAGCACCGCGCCAAGGCCTAAATCTTAACCGTCCTTCGGGACTATGGACATAAATGCGCTCGCAATAAGCGGATCGGACCCGGGGGCGGTACCCGGCGTCTCCACCAAACACTCTGGCGGCTTCCTTCATTTGGGGTTGTTCATCAGAAGAGCGGGGACGAAATAGGATCGACGAACGTCTAAAGGGGTTAGCTTTGTCTCGGCTGTCTGCCACCGTTACCGGCGAAAACTGTACAATTGCAAATGACAATCGTGCTCCAGTAGCAATGGCTGCGTAAGCAGTCGGAGATACTGAAACTTAAGTCCCTGGGCTAGCTGCCCTTGGCGGGGTTCGTAGGTACCTGGCAACAGAAACCTACATTTCCCACTCTTCTTTCGTTAACGGAATGGCCAGAATTTTATGTCATTTCTTCCGCTAATTTAAATTAGTGGGATGCCTGTAATGACAGATAAGGTCGAATTGCTGGAGAGCTGGTTCCAACGGGTTTGGATCGATGCGGATCTGGACGCGATTGATGAGTTCTTCTCTGATGATGCGGAAGCCAAGGGGTTGCTGCCCGAAATGCGCCTTGGTCCGCAGGACTATCGGGACTTTGTGCCTTTGGTTTTGGCGCTTGTGGAAGACCTGAATGTCGAGCTTGTGAACAGCACAGAAAACGAAGAGTGGATTCAGTCGCTTTATAAGGTCACGGCGCGTTCGACGGTTAGTTCCGCACCAATTGTGGTGCTTGGGCAAGTGAGCGTGCGTGTGAAAGACGGTAAATTCACCGAAGCTTATAATTGCTTTGATTTCATGGGCATGTTTGAACAACTTGGCCAATTGCCGGAGCAATCTTTGGCGATTTGCCTGACCGGTGGGACTTTGAGTTAAGCTTGACGGGGCAGCGTCGCTATGTAACCCATTAAGACATGGGGAGTGCGATGTCCCCGTGAGGCTCAGGCTGAATGATCGCATCCTTGTCACAAAAACAACGGGTGCAATATGTCTGGTTTCAATGAGATTTCCCCCAAGACCCTTATGCGTTTGATCGGGACCGATGGCTGCCCAGTCATTGTGGACGTGCGCATCGAAGAAGATATCGCCGAGATCCCGTTTGCGGTGCCCTCTTCCTTTCGCCATCGCTATGAGGATCTTGATAATTTGGAGGATCGCCTGCGAGGGCGGTCCGCTGTCATTATTTGCCACAAAGGCAAAAAGCTGAGCGCTGGAACTGCGGCTTGGCTGCGGGCCAAGGGTATCCATGCTGAAGTGCTCGAAGGCGGCGCCGTCGCTTGGGAGGCAGCCAGCCTGCCAGCGATCCCAATCTCAACGCTGGATCAGATTACCTCGCGCTGGGTGACGCGGCATCGGCCCAAAATCGATCGTATTGCCTGCCCTTGGTTGATCCGCAGATTTGTCGATCCAGAGGCAGAATTTCTGTTCGTGCCACCAACAGAAGTGAATGACGTTGCAGCGCGGTTTGGCGCAATCGCCTTTGATATGCCCGAAGGGGATTGGACCCATGAAGGCGACAAGTGCAGCTTTGATATGATGATCAGGAAGTTTGGTCTCAGCCACCCTGCCCTCGACCGGCTAGCCATCGTTGTGCGCGCAGCAGACACCAACCAGCACGCATTGGCCCCTCAGGCGGCAGGGCTTCTAGCCATCAGCGCAGGTTTGTCTCGGTTGAAAAAAGACGACAACGCGCAAATGCAGGCTGGATTTTTGATCTACGATGCGCTGTATCGTTGGGCGAGAGATGCCTTTGATGAAGGGCACGGACCCCACTCGAGCGGAGATCAGTAATGTCCCCAAATTTTGCTGACTTGTGGCGCGTCTTCGGGCGCATCGGATTGTTGTCCTTTGGTGGGCCCGCCGCTCAGATTGCTCTGATGCATAAGGAGCTTGTGGATGACCGCCCGTGGTTAACGGAGAAGCAGTTTCTTGGGGCGCTTTCTTTCTGCATGTTGCTGCCCGGTCCTGAAGCCATGCAACTCGCGACCTATGCGGGGTGGCGATTGAAAGGCCTGTGGGGCGGAATTCTTGCAGGAGCTCTATTTGTGGTCCCGGGTGCGCTGGTGATTTTGACACTGGCGGCCGCGTACATCAGTTATGGCACTTTACCCATTGTTCAGGCAGCATTTATTGGTGTGAAGGCCGCTGTTGTTATTGTTGTTCTGCAGGCTTTGCTGAAAGTTTCCAAGAAAGCTCTGAAGTCGAACTTCGCCTGGGTACTTGCCGTATTCGCTTTCTTTGCAATTTACGTGTTGCAGCTTCCATTTCCTTTGATCATTGCACTCGCCGCCGCAGTCGGTGCAGTCTTGGCGAAACCTCATGAGGAAGATACACCCCGGATCTCTTCAGCGAGCCCTATCAGCCATAGCAACACGATACAGACAGTTGTGCTGTGGTCTGCACTTTGGGCAGCGCCGGTGGTTCTGGTGGCCGCAATCAATCACACGTTTCTCACCGAGATCGCCTTATTTTTCAGCAAACTGGCCGTGGTGACCTTTGGCGGGGCCTATGCGGTTCTGGCCTATATGACGCAAACCGTCAGTTTTGACTTTGGCTGGATCAGCGCTGGCGAAATGATTGATGCGCTTGGTCTGGCTGAAACTACTCCAGGACCACTTATTCTGGTCACTGAATTTGTTGGCCTGCTGGCAGGCTACAAAGAAGGTGGTGCTGGCCTGATGATTGCCGCAGGAGCGCTTACACTTTGGTGCACCTTTATCCCCTGTTTTCTTTGGATTTTTGCAGCAGCTCCCTACGTCGAACAGCTGCTGTCACAACCCCGACTGAAAGGTGCCTTGGACGCCATCACTGCGGCTGTTGTAGGTGTCATCCTGAACTTGTCACTCTGGTTTGCGCTGCATGTGCTCTTCTCTGAAACCGTGGCTACAGACATAGGATTGATACCGGTTTTCCACAGCATTGACTTCTCAGCTGTGATCTTACTTGCACTTGCAGGTGCTCTTTTGTTGTGGCGCAAGATGAACCTGCCTTTGGTTTTAGCAATCTCAGCAACCTGCGGCATCTTGTTGTCGTTTGTATGATGAATTCTTAGCGAGGCCGCTTTCGTTTCGGAACGAATCTTTTATGCTGTGATTGAAGCGAGGAAATAGGGTTCAACATGACCGCAACGATTGATTACGGAAACCTGATGCATCGAGCGATGCGAGGCCTTATCCAGGAAGTTCTGGAGAATGTTCGTGACAATGGTTTGCCCGGTGAGCACCATTTCTTCATTACCTTCGATACACAGCATCCTGATGTGGAAATCGCGGATTGGCTCTCAGATCGCTATCCAGGTGAGATGACCGTTGTGATGCAACACTGGTTTGACAATCTGACTGTCACCGATGAGGGCTTTGCGGTTACGCTGAATTTCGGAGATGCTCCTGAGCCGCTCTATATCCCATATGACGCGATCAAAACCTTTGTAGATCCCTCAGTAGAGTTTGGTTTGCGTTTTGAAACGCAGGAAGCGGAAGAGGATGAGGAAGAGGCACCAGAGCCTTCCATCGTCGAGGATATCGCTGAAATCGCTGAGATTGCCGAACCTGAGAAAAAAGACGCTGATGTGGTGAGCCTCGATAGCTTCCGCAAAAATTGATTGTTGCCCTATTCTCGGATTGTCCTTTCACGTTGTGGAATTGCCGTCTGTGAACGGTTCGCTCGAGGCACTGATTTGATAACGGTTTGATCTAAACTCAGTTGTTTGGCCAATGTTAACGCAATCGGTTGGTATTCAACGGTATACAGTATTGCATCTTACGGATTCGACGTTAAGACATTGGCTAACTCAAGTTTCCGGAGGATCCGATGACCGACACCCGTACCGAAACCGACAGCTTTGGCCCACTGGAAGTTCCTTCCGAAAAATACTGGGGCGCGCAAACACAGCGTTCGATCATGAACTTCCCAATTGGTTGGGAAAAACAACCTGTCGCCATTGTGCGCGCGTTGGGTGTGATTAAACAGGCCTGCGCGATGGCCAACAAAGAAAGCGGTAAGCTGGACGCGAAGATTGGTGATGCGATCATTCAGGCGGCGGGCGAAGTTTTTGAAGGCAAGTTTGACGACAATTTCCCGCTGGTGGTTTGGCAGACAGGGTCTGGTACGCAGTCCAACATGAACTCCAACGAAGTCATCGCGAACCGCGCGATTGAAATCCTTGGCGGCGTGATTGGCTCCAAAGATCCAGTGCACCCAAATGATCACTGCAACATGGGGCAGTCTTCCAACGATACCTTCCCAACCGCGATGCACATTGCCGCTGCGATGACTGTGCGTGATGTGCTGCTGCCGGGTTTGACGAAACTGGCAGAAGGCCTGGAAGCTAAGTCTGATGAGTTCAAAGACATCATCAAAATTGGCCGGACCCACACACAAGATGCGACGCCTCTGACCTTGGGCCAGGAATTCGGTGGCTACGCGCACCAAATCCGTCAGGGCATTGCCCGCGTCGAGGCCGCCCTGCCCGGCATATATGAGCTGGCGCAAGGTGGTACTGCGGTTGGTACTGGCCTGAACACTCAGCATGGCTGGGGCGAAAAAGTCGCGGCCAATATGGCTGAAATCACCGGGCTGCCATTTGTAACTGCACCAAACAAGTTCGAAGCATTGGCGGCACATGACGCCATGGTCTTTATGTCTGGCGCTTTGGCAACTGTTGCAGGCTCTATGTATAAAATCGCCAATGACATCCGCTTCCTGGGCTCTGGCCCACGTTCCGGTCTGGGCGAGCTGATCCTGCCTGAAAACGAGCCTGGCTCATCCATCATGCCGGGCAAGGTGAACCCAACGCAGGCCGAGGCGATGACACAGGTTGCTGCCCACGTCATGGGCAACAATGCTGCAATGACCTTCGCTGGTTCTCAGGGTCACTTTGAACTCAACGTCTACAATCCAATGATGTCCTACAACCTGCTACAATCGATGCAGCTCTTGGGTGATGTCGCGGATAGCTTCACCGAACGCATGCTGAACGGCATCCAAGCCAATGAACCACGCATCGACAAGCTTATGAAAGAGTCGCTGATGCTGGTGACAGCGCTTGCGCCAACCATTGGTTATGACAACGCCACTAAGGTTGCGAAGACCGCCCATAAGAACGGCACCACTTTGAAAGAAGAAGCCATCGCGCTTGGGTTTGTGGACGAGGCAACCTTTGATGCGGTTGTGCGCCCTGAACAGATGATTGGTCCAAAAGACTGATGTCTGAACCGGTCAATCTGAACCGGTTTCGAAAGGAAAAAGCGCGGGCTGAGAAAAAAGCCCGCGCTGATCAAAACGCTGCGAAGTACGGGCGCACCAAGGCTCAGAAAGACGCAGAGAAAAAACTCAACGAAATTGAAAAGCGCCGCCTTGATGGGGCTAAGCGAGACGAGACATGAGCCGTCCCGTCAAACGCTCATTGACACTCAAAGGTCACCGCACCAGCGTTTCTTTAGAGGATGAATTCTGGATCGCTTTCAAAGAAATCGCTGCTGAAAAACAGCTTCCTATCAACGTTCTAGCGGCTCAAATTGATGCGGATCGTGATTTAGATGCCGGACTTGCCAGCGCCATCCGCCTCTATGTGCTGCACCACTATCGAAGCACTAACTAGTTTATTCTTCTTTGCAAAAATACTCGCGCCGCAGGCATGGCGCAAAGCGCCAATCAGCCTCCAGCAGCAACCAGACGCACACGCTCGATCATAGCGCGCAGCCCATTAGAGCGCTGCGATGAGAGGTGTTCGTTCAAACCGAGACGCTCCATTTCCGCACGTGCATCGACCTTCAATACATCAGCCACCGCCAACCCGTTATAGAGTTTGCGCAATACGGCGATCAGACCGCGCACAATCATCGCGTCACTGTCGCCATCAAAGGTGAACACGCCGCCCTCGATCTTTGGATGCAGCCAAACCTGACTGGCGCAGCCATCCACTTTGGTGGCAGGTACCTTTAGGACCTCATCAAGGGGCTCCATCGCTTTACCCTGCTCGATCACATAGCGATAGCGGTCTTCCCAGTCCTCTAGGAATTCAAAATCTTCTACGATCTCTTCAAACGCTTCGGTGGCCATCTGCTCATCCTCATGGTGGTGTCTTTGACCTAGTTCGCCACAGCAAAAAGGTCCAGACCCGCCTTGCGGCTTTTCAAAGCGTGACCAATGCGCTAACTCATTGGCAGGGCAAATTGGGGCAGATGATGCGCAAGACACTTGGGATACTGTTGGTTTCTTCCATTGCACTTACCAGCTGTGGGCGCGTCGCAGAATCGCGATTGAACCCATTGAACTGGTTTGGCCGCGCAGAACGTGTTGAAGTGCCACAAGAAGAGATCAATCCGCTGATCCCGCAAAAGCGTCAGAGCATTTTTGAGCGCGGTCCAGAAGTCTATGCGGGCACCGCAGTGCTCACGATTAGCGACGTAAAAATCGAACGTGTTTCTGGCGGGGCTATCATCCGTGTTTTGGGCACCGCACAGACACAGGGCGCCTTTGAGGCCCGTCTGACGCCTGAAAATGATGATGAGCTGCCTGTGGATGGTGTACTGACCTACAATCTTGAGGCCATTCAGCCCGCCGGGTATCGTCAAGGCCCTGAACGCTCTCGTGAAATCAACATCGCGCGCTTCCGTACCTTCCAAGATTTGGAAGGCGTGCGCACGATCCGTATCGTGGGTGAAGGCAACGCAATGCAGGTGCGTCGCCGCTAAAACTAGCGCAGATTTACAATCTTGATATTGCTGCCTTTGGCAGACAGTGCAATCTGACCGTCACACAGGCGCAATGCGTCTTCGCCAAAGACTTCTCGACGCCAGCCAGACAAGGACGGGACATCGCGCTCGCCGGAGGCAATCGCGTCGAGTTCTGCTGCGGTTGCAATCAGTTTGCTGGCCACACCAGAAGATTCGGTTTTCGACTTCAGCAAGACTCGTAGCAAATCTGCTAAAGCAGGATTCACTTGCTGATTGTCGCGTGCTTTTTTCACACGTGGCATGTCAGCGGGCGGGCATTCAACTCCCGCCTTGATGGCTTTCAATATTCCATCGGCAATATCGCCCTTACGTGCTTCGCGCAGCAGAAGTCGTGAACGCCCCAGGTCCGTCTGGGTCACTGGTTTGGTTGAAGCCAGCTCAATCAGCGCGTCATCTTTGAAAACACGGTTCCGCGGGATGTTGCGGGTCTGCGCATGTGTCTCGCGAAACTTCGCAAGTTCGCGCACTACAGCAAGGAATTTTGGTGTTGTGGTTCGTGTTTTGACCCGCTGCCAAGCATTGTTCGGTTCCATGATATAGGTGTCTGGTGAGGTCAGAACCTGCAGCTCTTCTTTCACCCAGCGCGCACGGCCTGTCTCTTCTAGTTTCTCTGCAAGGAACTCATAGATTTTGCGCAGGTGGGTCACATCACCTAATGCGTATTTCTTCTGAGCATCTGTCAGAGGTCGGCGTGACCAATCTGTGAATCTGCTAGACTTATCAAGACCTTGTTTGGCAATCTTACGCACAAGAGTTTCATAACCTACTTGCTCGCCAAAGCCGCAGACCATCGCGGCGACTTGCGTATCAAACAATGGGTCTGGGAAGACACCTGCTTCGATGAAGAAGATTTCCAGATCCTGACGCGCCGCGTGGAAAACCTTCACAACATTGGTGTCGCGGAAGAGATCGTAAAGCGGTTCGAGAGACAGACCATCTACAAGTGGATCGACCAGAACGGCGTTTTCATCGCCCTCGCCCGGATAGGCCAGTTGCACAAGGCAGAGTTTGGAATAATAGGTCCGCTCGCGCAGGAATTCAGTGTCGATCGTGACATAGGGATGCCGGCGCGCTTGTTCACAGAATTGCGCCAGTTCGTCCGTCGTTGTCAGTGTTTTCATGAAGCGGCTGTCTTCGTTCTTAGTTGTTGATTGCCCTTGTCATAGGCTTACGTGCAATTTTACTGAATTGCAACGCAGCTGCCGCCTATGATTGCGCAGATCAAAGTGTAACGAGGTCTGTGTTGCCTGCTGCAAAGCGACGAAGCACCGCTGGATAGAGTTTATGTTCCTGCACCAGAACCCGTGCAGCCAGGCTTTCTGGCGTATCATCTTCTAGTACTGGGACTTTTGCCTGCCCCAATATTGGGCCATCATCCAGCTTTGGCGTGACCAGATGCACGGTGCATCCGTGTTCTTTGTCACCTGCCTCCAGCGCACGTGCGTGCGTATGCAGGCCTTTGTATTTTGGCAAAAGCGATGGATGGATGTTCAGCATCCGCCCTTCCCATGGGGCCACAAAGCTCTCTGTCAGAACCCGCATAAATCCTGCAAGGCACAGGATATCAGGATTGGCTGCATCAAGCTGTTCATTCAACGCAGCCTGGAATGCTTCGCGGTCGCCTTTGAACGGCCGATGATCGACCGAAGCCGTCGGTACGCCCAGTTCCGCTGCTTTCTTCAACCCGCCGGCATCGGCGTCATTCGCCAAAACCAATACCGGTTCCGCCGCATGATCGCCTGTCAGCATATCTTCCACGAGGCGGACCATGTTTGATCCGCCGCCAGAAATGAAGATCGCAATCCGTTTCTTCACAGCAGGGAGCCCGTGTAGCGCACGCCCTCGCCCTGAGTGACAGAACCCAGCTGGTAAACTGTTTCACCTGCGTCTGTCAGCAGCGCTGTCAGCGCTTCTGCTTGATCTGCTTCAACAGACAGGATCATGCCAACGCCGCAGTTGAAGGTCTTCAGAGCCTCTGCCTGATCCATGCCGCCTGTCTTGCAGAGCCATTGGAAAACCGCAGGAAGTTCCCAGGCGTTCAGATCGATATCTGCACCCAAGCCCTCTGGCAGAACGCGTGGCAGGTTCTCAGTCAGACCACCGCCAGTGATATGCGCAAGCGCATGCACGCCCCCTGCCCGCACGGCTTCCAGTGCTTGCTTCACATAAAGACGAGTCGGCTTCAGAAGTGACGCGCCAAGTGTGCCATCTTCCCAAGGGCAATCGTCTTCCCACTTAAGACCGGAGACTTCGACAAGCTTGCGCACCAAAGAGTACCCATTGGAGTGAATACCGTTTGAGGCAAGGCCGATCAGAACGTCGCCCTCTTTCACACCTGCAGGCAGATCCGCACCGCGTTCCATCGCACCAACAGAGAAGCCTGCGAGGTCAAAATCACCCGCTTCATACATGCCTGGCATTTCTGCGGTTTCACCACCAATCAACGCGCAGCCAGACTGGTAGCAGCCTTCCGCGATACCTTCGATGATCCGCGCGGCTGTTTCTGTTTCCAGTTTTCCGGTCGCGAAATAGTCTGGGAAAAACAGAGGCTCAGCGCCCTGACAGACCAGATCGTTCACACACATCGCCACCAGATCGATACCAACGCCATCAACGTTACCTGTATCAATCGCGATCCGCAGTTTGGTGCCAACACCATCAGTTGCGGCAACCAGAATTGGGTCTTTGTAGCCTGCATCTTTCAGATCAAACAGAGCTCCAAAACCGCCCAAACCCGCCATCACACCAGAACGTGTGGTCCGTTTCGCCGCTGGTTTGATGCGCTCAACCAACTCGTTGCCAGCATCAATATCTACACCTGCGTCCGCATAGGTAATGCCGTTCTTGCCGTCGCTCATCGGGGTCTCCTAGTCGCTGTTGCGAAGCCCCTAAACCATGGGGGCTCAAAGGGCAACGCTTGCGGAGCAAAAGGCATCGATTTCATCACCAATTCCGCTTGACCCGCCTTGCGGTTGTGCTAGCACTAGCCCTCACGGTGGGCCTGTAGCTCAATTGGTTAGAGCAGAGCGCTCATAACGCTTTGGTTGCGGGTTCAAGTCCTGCCGGGCCTACCAAATCATCATCTTCCGCCGTTATCTAATTAGAATCGCGCTCTAAATCGCAATCACGATATCGGCTTGCAAACCTCCCAGAGTATCGCTTTTCTCAAGACGCAGAACCCCGCCATGGGCACGTGCAGCGTCTGCTGCAATGGAAAGACCCAGTCCGACCCCACTGCCCTTATCCTGATTGCGCGCAGGTTCGAGGCGACTGAAGGGTTTCAGCGCCTCCTCGCGTTGCTCTTCTGGTATCCCAGGGCCATTGTCCTCGATGCGAATGATGACAGAGCGCTTCATCTGAATGGCGCTCAGCTGCACCGTTTCTCCGTAACGAAGCGCGTTGTTGATCAGATTTTCGATCGCGCGTTTCATCACCATCTTCTTAAGCATAAGAGGCCGCGAGATATTGCAATTCATCACCACCACGCTTCCAGCAGAAGATGAAAAACCCTTAGCGATATCATTGAAAAATGGGCAGAAATCGACTTCTTCTGGGCTGACTTCACTGGCGCCACGGGCAAAGCTCAGGAATTCGTCCAGCATATGCTGCATGTCATCAACATCGCGCTCCAGAGGCTTGCGGTCTTCCTCTTCCAGAAACGAAAGCCCTAGCCTCATGCGCGTCAATGGTGTCCGTAGGTCGTGGCTCACACCTGACAGCAACAATGTGCGCTGTTCGATCTGGCGTTCGATACGTGCGCGCATATCCAGAAAAGCTCCACCTGCTGCGCGCACTTCCAGCGCGCCGCCCGGAGTGTATGGGACGTTTCGACCGCGCCCAAAGGCTTCTGCGGCTGCTGCGAGCCTTGTAATTGGGCGTAATTGATTACGTAGATATACAAACGCAATCAATGTCATCAGGCCGCCGAAAAACACCATATTCACAAGCAATTGGTGAGGGTTTGTTGCCGAAACTCTCGCGCGCCTGAAATCAATGAGAATGGGGCCAAATCGAGAGTCGGCCAGAACCCTTGTATCTCTGTCATCGGGTAGCTGAATGGCCGTCACCTGCGGCAGTTCGTCCATCAGAACCCGCGTGACTACGGTGCCTGAGAAGTCATACCAGCGTCTTTGCGAATCCAATTCGGTTGTTTCAGTGAAGGATATGCTGATTTCAAGATCCATCAGGATATCTTCCACCGCCTCCAAAGCAGCCACCTGCGAAGGTGCAGCGTCAATCTCTCTAAAAACAAGCCTCAATTCATTGGATAATGACCGGGTCATCTGGGAGGTCACGCCTTCAAAGTGGCGTTGAATAAAGACAACTGAAACAACCAGTTGCAATGTAACAACCGGTAAGATCAAGATCAAAGCGGCGCGACCATAGAGCCCACGCGGCACGTATTGTTTGAGCCAAGTAAAGTTCATGCGCTAAACCTAGCCGTGAATGCGCCCGGAAGGAAACAGGATGTCAGAGCAGATCGACGAAAAGCCGCCAAAGGTTGGCGAAGCTATCGTGTTGGAACGTGGGCTCCGGGTGATTTTGGCGCCCAACCCATCTCCAATGACCTATTGGGGCACGAACACATATTTGCTTGGTGAAAAAGACATCACGGTCATTGATCCTGGCCCTGACAGTGTTGAGCATTTGCAGGCTATTTTGAAAGCCCTGGAGCCCGGCCAGAGCATTTCTCAGATCGTGGTGACCCATAGCCACAAAGATCACTCCCCTTTGGCAAAGCCTCTAAAAGAAAAGACAGGAGCCGAGATTATTTCCTTTGGTGATTCCTTAAGCGGACGCAGTGCGGCGATGGCGGAGCTGGCCAAGACCGGAGAGATTGGTGGAGGCGAAGGTGTGGATGCAGACTTCTCGCCGGATCGATTGGTCAGTGATGGTGAGGTCATTGCGGCTGAAGATCGCGCACTTAAGGTGATTCATACGCCTGGCCACATGGGGAACCACATTTCTCTGGCTATGGAGGATGCCTGTTTTACCGGTGATCACATTATGGGTTGGGCCAGCTCCCTCGTATCGCCGCCCGATGGCGACCTCACTGATTTCATGGCGTCCTGTGAACGGCTCGCGCAGGAAAACTGGCGGGTATTTTATTCTGGTCACGGCGCGGCAATCACTGAGCCGAATGCAAGATTGCAGTGGTTGATCACCCACCGCCGATCCCGTGAGGCAGAGATTCTAGCGCAGTTGAGGCTATCTCCGGCGGATGCCGTAGGGCTTGCGCAGACGATCTATCATGATGTGAACCCAAAACTCTTGCCAGCGGCACAACGCAATGTGCTTGCGCATCTTGTTGATCTCTATGGTCGAGGCCTCGTGCTCCCTCAGCAAGCCTTTGAAATAAATGCCACATTTGAGTTGGTGTAAAAAATTCACGCGAAAACGAAAAAAATGTAACAGCCCCTCTGGACGCCGAAAAAATCGCCCTATATACGATCCCTCGTTGTTCCGGCGTAGCTCAGCGGTAGAGCAGTTGACTGTTAATCAATTGGTCGTAGGTTCGATCCCTACCGCCGGAGCCAACATAAATACCTACGCATTTGTTCCGGCGTAGCTCAGCGGTAGAGCAGTTGACTGTTAATCAATTGGTCGTAGGTTCGATCCCTACCGCCGGAGCCAAATGCAGGTTTTTCCCCTCCTCAGCGGCCTTTGAAAAGACCACCAAGGATTCCCCGTACAATTTTGCGGCCTGTTGTGCCGGTTAGCTCTTTGACCACCATTTTGGTCATCTTTTCGCCAAAGCTTTTCTGTGATGAGCGTCGGCCTGTGTTGCGGCTGGATGAGCGACCAACGCGGGAACCACTATATCGTCGTGCAGATGAATATTCGCGTGCCGCGACAGACATTTCCTCTTCTTCCGCTTCCAAACGTTCTGCCTCTTTCGCTGCCTGTTCGGCACGGGACTTTAGAATTTCAAAGGCGGATCGGCGATCAACCTTTGCGCCATATTTTTCGTCTAAGTCACTGGCATTGATCACTTCTTTACGCAGTTTATCAGAGATTGGCCCCAGTTGTGATGACGGAGGTCTGATCAATGTACGCTCAACAATGCTGGGCACACCTTTTTTCAGAAGCGTCGATGTCACCGCCTCGCCGACGCCAACATCGCGAATGGCCTCTTCGGTTGAGAAGCGCGGATTGTCGCGATAGGTTTCTGCTGCGAGACGCAGATTTTTGCGGTCTTTGGCCGTAAACGCTCTTAGGGCGTGTTGGATGCGGTTACCAAGCTGGCCGAGAATGTCCTCAGGCACATCAGCCGGGTTCTGGGTGATGAAGTAGACCCCCACACCCTTGGATCGGATCAGGCGGGCCACCTGCTCTACCTTGTCGACCAACGCCTTTGGCGCGTCTTCAAACAAGAGGTGTGCCTCGTCAAAGAAGAAGACCAGTTTTGGTTTATCTGGGTCTCCGACTTCTGGCAGGTCTTCGAACAGCTCACTCAGCAGCCACAGGAGGAAAGTCGCATGTAGCCTTGGAGAGGCCATGAGCTTGTCCGCAGCCAGAATATTCACTTGCCCTCGCCCGTTTTTATCTGTGCGGATGAGATCGCTCAACTCCAAGGCAGGCTCACCAAAGAAGCCTGCTGCGCCCTGGTTCTCAAGCACCATCAGACGGCGCTGAATGGCGCCAATAGATTGCACTGAAATATTGCCGTATCTCAGCGACAGGTCTTTGCGGCTTTCGCCAAGCCAAACCAGCAAGGCCTGCAGATCTTTCAGATCAAGCAGTGGAAGCCCCTCTTCGTCAGCCAACCGGAACGCAATGTTCAGGATACCTTCCTGCGCTTCTGACAGTTCCAGCAGACGCGAAATCAAGAGAGGCCCCATTTCGGAAACTGTTGTTCTGATGGGATGGCCCTTCTCGCCAAAGAGATCCCAGAATGTCACCGGGAAGTCTTCGTAGAGGTAATCTGAGTATCCGATCTTTTCGGCACGGCTGGTGAAAGCCTCATGCAGTTTGAAATCAGCGCTTCCTGCAGCCGCGAGGCCAGAAAGGTCGCCTTTCACATCCGCCATAAAGACCGGCACGCCAGCATTGGCAAAACCCTCGGCCATGATCTGCAGGGTTACAGTCTTACCAGTCCCTGTGGCACCAGCGATCAACCCGTGACGATTGGCATATTTCAAATTCAGAAATTGTTGTGTGGCATAGTCTTCGCCACCGCCGCCCAAAAAGATGGAGTTTTCTGCTGAACTGTCCACGATCTGACCTCTACTATTCACAGGAGCACCAATCTGAGTGAGATTGACGCAAAATATTGGTCTTCACAGTGCCAAACTACCGAGCAAATTCAACGTAAATCGCTGTTTCGACGGGATTTTAAGGTCTGAAGTCCCAACTATCCTTATTTGTGAAGAAAAATTGTCTATTCACCGTTGACCAGCACGGAGATTCATCTTAGCGTCCATTTCATAAAATAAGTCGGCCAGTCCGACGGGGAGAAAAAAGACAAAAAGGGGCCATCGGCCCCTTTTTCTTTTTAATGCGAATACGCTGAATTCTGGTATGGGCGAAAACCCGCAGATCAGAGTCGAATTTCACAAATTGAAAACTGACACTCTTTCTTGGGCATGATATGCGCTTGGGAGATTTGAAACACTGGGGGCACTATGCTCGACACTTTGAAAACATTTGCTCTGGCTGCTGCGATTGCTGTGCCGACAGCCACTTTTGCTCAGGATGAAGCGCCTGCAACTCAGGCAGAGGCACCTGCGCCGGCCACCGATTTGGCGACAGGTCAACCGGTTGTGCCAGAAGTGAAAAGCGAGACATTTGGCGATTGGAAAGTGAATTGTCAGGAGCTTGATGGGCAAGAACGCTGTGAGATGACACAGCTGCTTTTGAACGATGACGGCAGCCCTGCAATCGAAGTTTCGCTCTTCCGTGTATCCAACCAATCTCAGGTTTTTGCTGGTGGCACAATCGTTGCCCCACTGGGTACGCTTTTGACCTCTCAACTGACCATCTCAATCGATGGCGCACTTGGGAAACGCTATCCATTTGCATTCTGCCTGCCCGATGGCTGTGTCGCGCGCGTTGGTCTGACCGAAGAAGATGTGAACGGCTACAAGAAGGGCGGTAAAGCAGCTGTCGCCCTAGCGTCCGTTCGCGCACCGGATCAGGTCTTCAACTTTGATATGTCTTTGACGGGTTTTACAGCAGCCTTTGATCGCTTGCCGCAGTAGGTCTTGGAATATCGAAACGAATAAGGGGCTCTCGTTTGAGGGCCCCTTTTCTTTTGTCTGATACAAAGTGTTCTTAGGCAGACTTCAGCGCTAGGACTGCATTCAAACCGCCAAACGCAAAGGCATTTGAAAGCACTGCATCGACTTTCGCCTCACGCGCTTCATTTGGTACGACATCCAAAGCACACTCTGGATCGGCCTCTTCATAGCCGATGGTTGGAGCAATCACGCCTTCTTTCAGCGCCATGATGCAGGCCAGAAGTTCCACCGCGCCCGTGCCTCCAATCAGATGACCATGCATCGACTTGGTAGAGCTGATCATCAGATCGTCTGCATGGCGGCCAAATACGTCAGCCACAGCCGCACATTCCGTTTTATCATTGGCTGTGGTGCCTGTACCATGCGCGTTGATATAGGCGACGTCTTCGGCATTCAGCTTTGCATCTGCCAGAGCGCCTGAGATTGCGCGGGCCGCACCTTGTTTCGAGGGCATCACGATATCGCTGGCGTCAGAGCTCATGGCGA
This sequence comes from Cognatishimia activa, assembly GCF_026016445.1. Classification (NCBI taxonomy): domain Bacteria; kingdom Pseudomonadati; phylum Pseudomonadota; class Alphaproteobacteria; order Rhodobacterales; family Paracoccaceae; genus Cognatishimia; species Cognatishimia activa. Next base: position 1,175,118 of record NZ_CP096147.1, read on the forward strand.
AACCTGCCACCTCAGCAAGGATCTCTGCACCGCGGGCTTTGGCGTGTTCAAATTCTTCAAAGACAAAGACACCTGCGCCCTCACCCTGAACCATACCATTTCGGTTGGCCGAGAAGGGACGGCAGCCATCTTTGGACATAACGCGCAGCCCTTCCCAGGCCTTAACACCACCAAAACACAGCATGCTTTCTGAGCCACCTGTGACCATCACTGGCGACATGCCCGAACGGACCATTTGGAAAGCCTGGCTCATCGCGTGGTTCGAACTCGCGCAGGCCGTCGCCACCGTAAAGGATGGGCCCTTAAGATTAAATTCCATCGAAATGTGGCTAGCGGCTGCGTTGTTCATCAGCTTTGGAACAACAAAGGGGTGCACCCGGTTTTTGCCATCTTCATAGACGGTTCGGTAATTTTCATCGAGCGTCTGCATACCGCCACCAGATGTACCGAGAACAACGCCAGATTTCGCTGCAAGCTCGCCAGAGAACTCGAGGCCTGATTGTCCCACGGCCTCGCGCGCAGCGATCAAGGCGAATTGAGTGAAACGATCATAAAGGGCCTGTTGCTGACGATTGAACAGGCTTTCTGGTTCAAAACCAGTCACTTGCCCGCCAATCTTAATCGCCAGTCGATCCACATCACGCATGTTCAAAGGGCCAATGCCGCATTTGCCTTCTTTCATAGAAGACCAGGTGTCGGCGACATTGTGGCCGAGGGCGTTGATTGTCCCGGCCCCTGTGATGACTACTCGTTTCATCAGATACGTCTTTCGAAAATCTCAGAAGGTCTTAGGCTTGTTCGGCCACCAGCTTTTCGATGCCGGCAATGATGGTGGCGACGGATGAAATATCGAAATCGCTTTCGGTTGGCTCATTGGCGTTGAACGGCACAGAGATATCAAAGGCTTCTTCAATGGCGAAGATGCTTTCGACCAAACCAAGGCTATCGATACCCAGATCCTCAAGGGTGCTTTCCATTGTTACGTCAGATGGCTCCAGCACAGCCTGCTCAGCAATGATCTCAATGATCTTGTCTTTGACGCTCATCGTTTGTTCCTTTTGCCAGACCTGCAGTGTGATTTAGTCTTTCGGAGCCAAATTTAAAACCGCTTTCTTCAAAGCTTCGATTTCTTTGGCCAATCTCGGAAGACGACGCAGACCTTTATATGCCTCGATATGAGTTTCCATTTTCATGGCGGGATAACCGAGCATTGCCCGACCAGATGGAACATTTGACAGCACCATCGTGCCCGCGCCGGTGATCACATTGTCGCCGATCTTCAAATTGTCTCCGACCCCGGTTTGCCCGCCAAGCACGGTATTATTCCCGATTTGTGTAGATCCTGCGACACCGACCTGCCCACAAAGCAAAGTATTGTCGCCAATGATCACATTATGGCCGATCTGAACGAGGTTATCGATTTTGGTGCCATTGCCGATCTTAGTGTCGCGAATGGTGCCACGATCGATGGTGGTGTTTGCACCCACTTCAACATCGTCTCCGATTGTTACGGATCCGATGCTGTGAATCCGAGCCCAAGACTGGCTGTCAGCGCCAACTTCCTGCCCGAGGGATTCGCGAGCGGTTTCAACATGGCTTTTTTCTGGTGTTACAAAAGAGAACCCATCTCCGCCAATACGCGCACCAGACTGACACCAGAAGCGATCTCCAATTGATATTCTCGCCAGGAGGCTCACGTTGTCCCTAAGAACAGCATCTGCCCCAAGCGCGACATCAATCCCCACGTAACATTGCGCGCCAATTTGGCAATTGTCACCGATCCTGGCGCCTGCTTCGATCACAGTCATTGGGCCGATGCTGACGTTTTCGCCCAGCTCGGCCTTTGGATCGACAATGGCGCTCGAATGAATGCCTGGGGCGAGCCCATGCCCAAGGTCGAATTGACGCGTTAATGCAACCATAGCAAAACGCGCTCGTGGCACAGTGATGGCAGCCTCAAGTCCCATGGCTTCCCAATCCGCGCCCTCCCACAGGACGGCGGCTTTGGCGTCGCCTTTCGCGAGACCTTCGGCAAACTTAGGGCTTAGTGCGAGGGCTAGATCGCGTTCACCTGCTTCCGCGGGTTCCGCAATCGCTTCGACCAAAAGATCAGAGGCACCAAGGGCTTGTGCCCCAAGTGCCTCTGCAATGTCTTGAATGGAATATTCCATTAAACCCCCAAAAACTTAGGGGCGTATTTAACTGCGAACGGCGCGCAAGACCACCCCTTCGTTCGCCAGAGCCTTCCATATCTTTGCGTCACGACCATAGATATCACGGCGGAACTGCATTGGACCCTTCGCCTTAGTGAAAGCGGTACGGTAGATGATGTGCACCGGAACGTGTTTCACCAGATCAACTTGCTTTTCACGACCGGTTTCTAGATGCCCGTGGAATACACCTTTAGGATCGCTGGTTTGTTTGGACAGCAATGTGTAGGCGAATTCGAAAGGCTTGTGCAGGCGGATACAACCGTGGCTATAAGCCCGTGTTTCTCGCGAAAACAGGTTTTTCGCCGGCGTATCGTGCAGATAGATGTTGTAGCGGTTCGGGAACATGAACTTCACCAGACCCAGCGCGTTAGAGCGGCTAGGCGGCTGTTTGATGTCAAACGGGAAGTTCGCTTTGGTGAACTGCGTGAAATCTGTGTCTGCACGGCTCACGGTGCGGCCAGAACGATCGATCAGACGCAGGTGGCTAACAGCATTCGGGTTCTTCTGCAGCATCGGCAGATATTCTTTGGTCGCAATGGAGCGCGGCACGTTCCAGGTTGGGTTGATCACCATGTGTTCCATAGTGTCAGAGAACTCAGGGCTCACCCGATCGCTTTTTGTCGCGCCAATCACTGTGCGTGTGCGGAAGGTTTCTTTGCCATTATCCATGATGACAGCAGAGTAATCAGTCAGGTTCACAAGCACATGTCGCTTACCGCGGCCACCTGGCATATTTGTCCAACGCTCACGTTCCAACGCGACCAGAACGGATTGCAAACGCGTCTCAACAGATTTGTTGATCTCTGCAATTGTGCCTTTTCCAGCCACCCCGTCAGGGTTCAAACCGTGTGCAAGTTGAAACTGTTGAACCGCTTTTTGAATATTGCTGTCATAAGACTGCGTAGAGCTGCGCTTGAGGAAGCCCATTTTGATCAGGCGATTGCGCAGTTGAACGACAGCCGCACCTGTCGCACCCGGCTCAAGTTTACTCGACTTAACGACATCGCCGTAGCCGCCTTTGCCCAAAAGCTTCTCTAGGCGCATCTTTTCTTTCATGAGGCGCGTGTATTCAGGCGTGTTTGGCGTCAGCGATTTGATGTAGCTGCGCGGTGAGCTTTTTACAAAATTCGCCAGATAGGCTTGGCGATCCCGATATGGCACCTTACGCACGATGTTCTGATCGACACGTTTTGGCGTCAGCATTCCGGTCTGTATGTCGCGCGCATACTTCAAGAAGGTCTTTGAAAGCTCTACTTCCACTTTGCCCAAATCACGGGTTGTCTTAGCGGCTTTCAACTGGGCTTTCAGTTGATCGATCTTGTATCGAGATTCACTGAGCCCGTGATAAGAGGCATTTTCCAATGCCGCAAAGAGAGCTTTACGCCGCTCGCGCGGCTTATTTCCCTTACCAGTCCAGACTGGTTCATAACCAGCTTCTCGGTAAAACGCGGCCAAATCCGAATCTTTGGCAGCAGATTCAGCAATGGATTGCTTGAAAGCAGTCACCTGAGCGAAGCCAGGGGTTGCGTTTAAACCAGTAAAAACAACAAAAGATAGAACGGCCAGCGCTTTAGGCAGCCCTTTAACACCACGCATTACGATACCCTCAGTTCGATCATAATTTCTTGATTGCCATATTTTTTCCCGCGTCAAAGGGGAAAAGTCCATTCACATTTTCCTGAATTCTCAGATCATTTTCTGTCTGATGCATCAAGGCATCTTCTTAAGGTCGTATTAATACATGCCCACTATTTGCGCAAAATTCCGCGCAAATACAGTGCTTCCCTATAAAGCACAAATCTTTTGCTTGGTGCACGAATCAACTTGTGACATAAGTGCCTCACATCTGGGGATAACATAGCTACGCAATGTCGTAGCGCAGGTAGGCGACGGGACAGGCGCAAGAAATATGACGACCGAGGGCTCTTTGAGCATTTCGCGGCGTGGACTGCTAGGTGCATTTGCAGCTACAGCAATCACAGCCGCACCTACATTCTCCAATGCAGCTGGCTTTTTGCGCGGTGGCGGCGACGTTCGTCGTCTGCGCATGTACTCCGGGCGAACCGGTGAAAGCATAGACACAATTTACTGGATTGAAGGCGACTACATCAAAGACGCCATCAAAGAAATCAACTACTTCATGCGCGACTGGCGCACGGACGGTGTTAAAAACATCGACTTTCGCACCATCGACATAATGGCCGCGTCCCACAATCTGCTGGATGCAAACGAGCCTTATATGATGCTGTCGGGTTACCGCAGCCCTCAAACCAATAATATGTTGCGCAGCCGCTCTCGCTCAGTGGCGAAGAACTCTCTGCACATGAAAGGTCAGGCGGTTGACTTGCGCTTGGGTTCACGTTCTGTCGGACAGATCGCAAAAGCTGCAACAGCTTGCCGCGCAGGCGGCGTTGGCCGCTATTCCCGCTCTAACTTTGTGCATATGGACTGTGGTCCGGTACGCACTTGGGGGCGCTGAGTTTCAAACCAGTTACGAGTATCAAAAAAAACGGGCGCCAAACGGCGCCCTTTTTTGTTGCCAGTGTGTTGTTTGAATTATCCCGCAGCGCGCCATGTTGCGCGTGAACTGCCAACGAAATTCCAAACCGCCCCAACGATGGCACCGCAGGCACTTGCGATCGCCCAGGTTGGCAATACGGAATAAACAGCAGATGCAATCGCGACATTGACCACCGCCCCAATTCCGCAAACACCAAAGAAACTCAGCAGGCCACGCCAGAAGGCCATGCCTTTAAGTGCCATGTCGCGGTAGGTGACAAGGTTGTTCAGGATGAAGTTCGATGTGATTGCCAAAGAGACGCCGAAGATCTGCGCCCAAAGGAAATTCTGAGTCAGCAGCAGCAGTGCGAGCTTCACACCGAAAAGCTGAACAAACACACCCGACAGGCCGACAAAACCAAAGAGAATGAAGCGGATCGAAATTAGACCACCGGTCAAACGGGCCAAGATCAACCCAAGAAACTCAAGCGTCACAGCGGCATCCATCTTAGATTCTCCAAGATGACGTTCCCGGAAGGTGAAACCAACCTCTCGTGTAGTCCAGCGCCCACGGGAGGAAGACAACATATCTGCCAGAATTTTAAAGCCTGAAGGCTGTAGTTCCGTGACCACCTGATTAAAGCTCGTGCGGCGCACCATGAAGAAACCGCTCATTGGGTCACTTGCGTCTATGCGCAGGAACCGGCGCGCAAGGCTTGTCGCCTGATCACTGCCCCATTGGCGGACCGTCGACAACCCCGTGCCAGAGCTGCCACCTTCGGCATTGCGCGTGCCAATCACCAGATCAACAGCATCGTCAGCAGTTAATGCCTCCAGCATCACCGGCAAACGTGTCTCATCATGCTGCAGGTCTGCATCCATCACTGCACAGAAAGGCGCGACGGAAGAAAGGATACCTTCAATGCAAGCCCCTGCCAGTCCACGACGTCCAATCCGGTGTAGAACACGCACTTTAGGGTTCTCACGAGAAACAGCGCGCACTTCCTGAGCCGTTCCGTCCGGACTGTCATCATCCACGAAGACAACTTCCCAAGACTGACCCATCAGGGCTTTCTCCAACAGGTCGACCAGCGGGCGCACATTGTCCTTCTCGTTGAAGGTTGGCACCACAACCGTCAGGGTTGGAATATGGGAGACAGAGCTGCTCACGTTGGCCTCAAGATGATCGTTAATTCGATAGCGCTACTATCGCCCCTGCCCTCTATTGTCCATTCTTATTGACACTTTGACCCGCCCCTCTATCGTGCCCGCATGTTGCGTTCTCCCGTTCAGATTTCCTTGTTCTTTCTGGCACTTCACTTGGCTCTGGCGGGTTTTATCCCGCTGGTCGAGGATGAGGCTTATTACGCACTTTGGGCCAGTGATCTGGCACCGGGGTATTACGATCATCCGCCAATGGTCGCCTGGTTCATTTGGCCGGGTGTAGAACTTTTTGGCCTCCATCCGTTGGGCGTTAGATTGCTTGGAGTATTAGGCGCAACTGTAGCAGGCCTGATGGTCTGGGATACAGTCCGATATCTGACCGGGAAATCCCGAGACGGCGGTTGGGCACTTCTGTTTTATAATCTCAGCGTTCTCACGATGGCACTCAGCTGGATTGCGACACCTGATGCGCCCTCAGCTGTGTTTTGGGTCATGGCGATCTGGGCGGCTGTCCGAGCCAAAGACAGCAAAGGTTGGGTATGGTGGCTAATTCTTGGTCTGGCAGTTGGCGCTGGTGGAATTAGCAAATTCAGCAATGCCTTTGTTGGTCTTGGCATTTTTCTTTGGTTGATCGCCACTTCTGAAGGGCGTCGCCAGATGACATCGATCAGACCCTATGTCGCTATGGTGCTCGCGGTTCTGGTGATGGCGCCCTACCTCATCTGGAACATCACAAATGACTGGGTTGGACTGGAGCGTCAGCTCACCCGTGTTGGTTCGCAAGAGCTGTCGTTGTGGTTCGCGGGAGAGTACCTGATTTCCTTGATCATCCTCCCAACGCCAGTGATCGCTTACTTTGCGCTCAAGGGGTCCGTTCAGAAATCTGATGGCAGGCAGCTCCTACTCTGGGCCACTCTGCCTTTTGTCATCTACATGGGATACCACTCGCTTTCTCAGCAAGTGCAGCTCAACTGGACCGCGCCATTGCAGGCGATCTTTGCGATTTGGGCGGGGCTTTATATCGGTGGGATTTCAAATCGGATAGCCGGCCTGGCGGCTGGCATTGGTCTTGCATTATCAGGGCCCGTTTTGGTTCTGGCGGCTTCACCATGGGTGCCACTTGGCACGGCGCACAACCCACCAAACCAAATGCGTGGATGGGATGAGGCGACAAGTGCTTTCCAAGAAGCGATTGCAGCAAGTGATGCGAAATGGATTGCGACGAAACACTACGGGCGAACGGGTCGCCTTTGGTATCAACTGAATCCGATGCCCGTCTGGTCGGTCACAGAAGCAAATAGGTACATGTTTCGTGAGGCCTTTCCAGAGCATCTATGTGAAGCAACGGCGCTACTGGTCCTAGAGGAAGCAGGAAGCACCGAAGAAGCGCTGAAGTACTTCAAGACGGTAACTGCTCAGGGCCAAATTTCCCGCACCCATCTGGGGCTTACGCTTGCGCAATATCAGTTGTTTAAGGTGTCAGGCCTTCGAAGCACAGAAACCTGCTCAGGCAACTGATAGTTTCTTTTCAACAATGGCTTAGAGAAGTGGCGCACACAGAGGGTTTTAATACGAACCCTGACGGTGTTGCTGATCCGCTCGATTTTGAAGAGGTTTTCCAAGAGCTTGAACGTTGGAATGAAGTTCTAAAGTACGAAAAGCACTTGCTGCCCAAAGGGCCGCGCCCATGAGCCGCCTCGCACCGTTTTCGTTGCGCCTTACACCTGCAGAACGATCTCAGCTTGAATCTCAGGCTGGGGGTATGTCGTTGTCGGCCTACATTAAGTCCGTGGTTTTTGCCGCTGAAGCTCCCAAATATCGGAAGCGGCGCAAACCACCTGTTGCGGAGCAACAGTTACTTGCTGAAGTGCTGGCGCGGCTGGGTCAAACGCGACAGGCCAACAACCTCAATCAAATCGCCAAGCACTTGAACCAAGGCACGTTGATCGTCGATCCAGAATTGGAAGAAGACCTCAAACGGGCCGTTGCCGAGGTGGCATGGATCAGAGCGACCATCATGGATGCCTTGGGAGTGAAGCAATGATCCTCAAAGGCTCCCAACGAGCGGGTGCGAAAGCGCTCGCCGATCACCTCATGAATGATCGTGACAACGATCATGTAAACTGCTTAGAGTTGCGTGGATTTTTATCTGAACATTTACACGGGGCTTTGTCTGAGGCCCACGCCATTTCTAAAGCGACTTTTTGTAAGCAGTATATGTTTTCGTTGAGTTTGAACCCGCCACAAGACCATGCGGCCTCTGAACAAGAGTTCTTGGACGCGGCAGATCGCGCCGAGAAAGTGCTTGGTCTTGAGGGGCAACCCCGCGCGGTTATCGTGCATGAGAAGGAAGGTCGTCGGCATGCCCATGCTGTGTGGTCCCGCATTGATGCGGACACGTTGACCGCAATCAACCTGCCTCACTTCAAAAACAAACTGCGGGATTTATCGCGTGATCTGTTTTTGGATCATGGCTGGCAGTTGCCTGATGGTCTGGCTACCTATGGGAACAAGTCGCCGCTCAACTTCACGCTCGAAGAATGGCAACAGGCCAAACGCCAAGGGCTTGATCCGCGTGAGATCAAACAGGCGTTTCAGCAAGCATGGGAACGATGCGACAGTCAATTAGGTTTCAAGAATGCCTTGGAAGATCGTGGCTATTTCCTCGCTCGTGGTGATCGACGTGGGTTCGTTGCCTTGGATGTCGATGGCAAAGTCCATGCAATCCCCAAATGGACAAGCCTCAAAGCCAAGGAGGTGAACGCCAAACTTGGCTCTCCTGAGAATTTGCCGTCTGTCGAAGAAACCCGCTCCATGATCCGATCCAAAGTCACCGATCAGATGCGGGACTATATCGGCGAGGTAAAGGATCGACAGAAGCAAGACATGGAGCCGCTACGCGACAAGCTGCGGGACGTGAACAACGCTCACCGCATTGAACGTCAGAAGCTAAAAGTTGGGCAAGACAAACGCTGGGCGGATGAAACGGCATCACGGCAAGCGCGTTTCAACAAGGGGTTACAAGGCGTGTTTGATCGCTTGAGCGGCAAAGCCAAATCGATCCGTGAGCAAAATGAGATAGAGGCCCGTAAGTCTGCCAAACGAGATCAAAAGCAACGCGACTTCATGGTGGTTGAGCAGATGAAAGAACGTCGTGCCTTACAGAGTGAATTCCGCAAAATCCGCCGTAAACATCAAGATGAACGTAAGCTGTTGGCTTCCAAAATGCGCCAAGCACTTAATCAAACCAGATCGTTGTCCATGCACGTGAAGCGGCGTGAACGGGATCGTGGTCTTTCCCTGTAAAATAGAAGGATTTTCTCTACATGGATGAACTGATTTATTATTTCGGCATGACAATCGTGCGCATTGTCATGGTGGTAGCCTCACTGACCGCTGGTTTTGTTCTCGGTTGGTTGTTCTCTCCAAAATCAGCTGGCTTTCGCAAAATCGTATTCTACGCCATTGCAGGTTTATTGGTGTTTGCTGCGGTTTTCCTAAATAACTTCTTGGGTTGGAATGCTGCGATCCTTTTGTCGATCTTGGCATTCGGATTTGGGTTGGCCTATTGGCTCGGCGGACTTGCCACTGGTTTTTTTGATAAACCAACCACTTTTGGATCAAGTCGCTGGGCAACACATGAAGATGTGATTGAGAAAGAAGCATTCGGCACCGATGGCATCCGCATTGGGCAATTTGAAAACGCTGAAGGTGAAATGGAATGGGTATCCTACAAGGGTGATCGCCACTTGCTCACCGTTGCCCCCACCCGTGCAGGGAAAGGCACAACTCAGATCATTCCTAATCTGCTCACATATGAGGGGTCAGCTTTAGTCATCGATCCCAAAGGAGAAAACGCCTTTAGCACCGCTGAGCGCCGATTTAATATGGGACAGGAAATCCATATCGTTGATCCATGGGCAGTGACACCACTCGAAGATCTTCAGGTGTCTGCCTTCAATCCGCTTGATTGGTTGGATACCACCGATCCTGATCTACCAGAAAATGCAATGCTACTTGCCTCTGCCCTTGTCGTGGAAGGCAACAGCAAAGATCCGTTTTGGGATGAGGAAGCTAAAGCTTTGCTTCAGGGCCTGATCATGCATGTGGCTACTGACGCTGAGGAGGATGGTCATCGTCACCTGCCGCGCGTACGTGAGTTGTTGGTTCAAAAACAAAGCGAGCTGGACAAGACATTTGCAAAAATGGCGAAGTCCATCCATCCGATTATCCGCAGTACGGGTGAGCGCAGCCTGCAAAAAGAGGAAAAGCTCAAAGCCAGTGTCATCGCCACAGCGCAGTCCCACACCCATTTCTTGGACAGTGATCGCATCCGCATGAATATGAAGGAGTCGAGCTTCAAGTTTGAAGACCTCAAAACCAAAACAATGACGATCTATCTCGTCTTGCCCTCAGATCGTCTGAACACATTTGGTCGTTGGCTGCGTCTGTTGGTGCAACAGGCTATCACCGTGAATGCCCGTAACATCGAAACCAAACCAGATAAATCAATTCTGTTCTTGCTGGATGAGTTTGCGGCACTGGGGCGTCTAACAATGGTTGAGCAAGCCTATGGCCTTATGGCGGGATACGGGATGCAGCTTTGGGGTATTGTGCAGGACTTCAACCAATTGGATCGTATCTATGATAAAGGCTGGCAGAGCTTCGTCTCAAACTCGGGTATGATCAATTACTTCGGCTCAAGCGATAAAATGACGGCTGAGTATTTCTCAAGTCTGTGTGGTGAAACGACGGTTTGGTCGTTGAGCAATGCAATCTCGCGTAGTTTCTCACAAGGTGGTGGATCGTCCTCTGTGTCGGACACAACTACACCTGCACAGCGAAAGCTGGCCTTTCCAGATGAGTTGATGCGTTTTCCGCAAACTCACCAAATAGCTTTCCTTGAAAACATGCATCCGCTGCGAGCCACAAAAGTACGTTGGCACAAAGACTCTGAACTCAAAGCACTTGGGCGCAGTATGCACGACTAAGGACACGACGGGCGGACTAATCCGCCCGTTACATAATTCCATCTGTGACAAGGGATTTTCCAATGACCAACGAGAAGGACAAGAGCAAGGGGCCGACAGAGCCGTTCAATGAAGCGGCATATGAAATGGAAGTCGTGTTTGACTCCGAAATTGACGATCAGCTAGGCGACGACACCGAAGAGGAAAAACTGCGAAGCAACACTGCCCCGAAACATGATCCAAAAAATCAAAAGAACAAGGGCTATACACCAACGGGGTCAGGTCCGAGTTTAGGTGCATCTTCCTCACGATCACAGGGGCAAGAACCAGTTCAGCCCCAAACCACTGAACCACAGCTTTCTTATGAAGAGTGGCAACACCAACTCCGCAATGGTGATCATACGTACGAAGAAGAGTTCAATGGATTGCGTGTGAGAACTTGGATGGCAGAACAGCCATCTCAGGACAATATCCGTGGCGGTCATATTTACGAAATGATTGTGACCAAAGGGGATTATGGTAGCGAGGAACGAATGGCACACTTCCAAGATGGCGCCTGGGAAAAGACCCCTGAGCAAACGCCTGAAATTCAAGCGGTCGCGCTTGCAACCTACGAATATGATTCTGCTTTCTTGGAAGCAGAGATAGAAAAAGAGATTGCTGAGAGAGAGCAACAGCGAGCGGCAGACAAAGACCGAAACAACGGTCAATCCCGATAAAAATGGATTTACGTCAGCATTTGTGACATAATATTTTGGATGAATATTCTAAATACTGACTTTTTACCAAATCATGAGTGGACTGGCAGAATGGTTAAGAACGCCTTTGGTGTAGACGAAGCCATTAAGCTTCCTGAACCTCACTGGAAACACTTTGATTGGCTGGCATCCATTGGCGCGGATATGGATAAGTTCACGATGGAATGTGATGTGAACCGTCATAATAATCCGATGTTTCACACATCATTTTCAGGATATGTGGAGATGATGCTTGTCAAAGACGAAGCTCGTCGTCACCGCGCAGGTGATCATGTACCTTTGTTCATCAATCCCAATCGTTCAACGTCGTTGAAGAAAATTCCTTACCATCAGGAATGCATAGCCAGAGATGTCGTTGATTCAAATGGCGCAACCGTGACGGTCAGCATGTCGCGAGGTCGCTGGAAATATCTTGATTGGCTGGAGTGTAAAGGCACGGACATTGCTCAATATATAATTGATGCTGATCTGTTGCGCCAAGAACCGCAGTGGAAAGGGCGAACGCTGAAGGGCATGTTGGATGCTCTTCTTCTTGAGGATGAAAAGAAGCGATATTTCAGCGACGAACCAAGCCCACTGTTCATCAATCCAGAAGGATACGACGAGTAAGGACTGAAGGGGTGGCGCATTTCGCGCCTGACCCTAATCGAAGGTAGGCGTGATCCTGAAAATAGTAAGGCTAGTTTTTATGATGGAGAATGGAATACGCCACACTCGACCTTTCTTGAGAAGCAAATCGTCATGGAAAAACGCGATGAGTACAATGTAGTAAAAACATGAGCAATTGAAGCGCGATCAGGACAAAAACCAAATCACGATTTCAACCTGTAATTCTTTGCAAATAAAGCATAAAAATGATAAAATTCAGATATGAAACATCAGAATGTAAGACTTACTCATGGCAGTGAATTAATCGGGCGAAAACTCAAAAATTGCTTCGGCGTTGAAGAGACCGCTGTCTTGCCTCGTTTCAGTTGGAGATATTACGATTGGTGTGTTGAACAAGGCTTCGACATGGAAGCTTGGGTGAAGATGGTTGATGAGCATCGCCCTCAGGAACTTACGTTTAGTGAAGTCCTCGAAGGCGCATTCTGGAAAGATGAATGTAAGAGATTTCATGCTGGCGAACATGTGCCACCTTGGAAAGAGCCAGAAGGTTGCACTGAATATATTGAGTCACTTGAAGAAAGAGGCAAAATTTAATTATCGAAATAATGGAAACAGGCAACGTTCCCATTTTTCCGAAAAAGCGGTTAGGTCGATCCTCCAGCTTAAAATTGGTTTTGAATATTTAGAGTAAAAAATGTCCGTATCAGATCAAATTGGCAGAGTTGGTGAAGATTATTTTCAACTCCTAGCAAATCAAGCTCAGTTGATTGTGGGTCAAGTGAATCCTGATCGCATCGGAAAAGACCGAATTGTCGAATTTGAGTTAGCCGATAAAAACCATGTTTCCTTCGACAAAAGACCCGCGCCACGCAGTGCGTCTGTACAAATAAAAACAATTCTCAAGTCTAATGATCGAGTTACTGTAAGCCTCTCTGTTGCAGAACGGCTGGCCAAAGACCCTAGACCAACATTTATTTGCATCATTCGTGTTGATGACGAATTTGAGGTTGTTGATATGTTTCTTGTACACCTTCTGGATGCACAACTGGAAAAGATATTAAAACGCCTGAGACAGGAATATTCAGAAGGCAATGAAAAGCTACATAAAGCATCCACGAGTTTCACGATTGCTGACGGGATAGAGGTCAAGCGGACCGCGAAAGGCCTTAAGAGCGCATTTAGCTCAATTATTCCCGAAGATATGGAAAACTACTCAAAAGAGAAATTTCATCAAATCGAAAATTTGGGTTTTGACGCCACGAGTTTCCTTACGAGCAATATCACATTTTCAAATCTGACCACACAAGACTTTGTGGACGGTATGCTGGGTTTAAAAAAACTAGACGTGGTAAGTTTAGAGGTGTTGGAAGAACGTTTTGGTATTAAGCTTCCCCTTGAGATGACGCAGGAGGTTCCCAATGGACCTGGCGTGTTGGAAGTAAAACCTACATCTTCAACAAAGGGTGTCGTTTCACTTAGGAATACGGCCCAGGACCTAGAGGCAAAAATCGAATGCGATTTGGTGTTCCCTGGTATTCCAAATTTACCTTTGGAGCATTTGAAATTTATTGCTCGCACCGAGGTCTGCGACTTCATTATTGGGCAGGATAAATTCAAGATCGAGCCTAAAAATTCTATCATGGCAGATGCTAAACTCTCTCTTGAGCACTGGATTAACTTGCTGACCTCTTGGGAGGTTACGTCCCAAGATGATTTTGAAGTTTCTATATATACGCCTGAGGGAAAGCGCCTAATCACGGGCATGTGCAATCAATCGGACACGTCAAGTAGAAGAACATTGATTGGAGACATAACGATTTGTCAGCAGCTGCAAAAAATTCGTGAGCATGTATCTGCGCCCGATAGCGAAATATCGCTCGCTGAAATTGTGGCTTCGCAAAATGAAATTCAGCTTGCCTATTGTTGTTTCTTTGAGCCTGATACAATTTCTGGCGACTGGAATTTCAAGTTAGATGCAACATTTCCTGTTGAGAAAACGAATAACCAAACACTTCTAATTTATTCTTTTTCGGTTGGAAGTGAGGAGTACGCTTTTGGGCTACGTTTAGATGTAGATGTAACGCATACTGAGAAACACATCGAGTTGTCAGCCAAATCGTTTTCGGCGCTTCAATTAATACGAGTTGGGATCCAATTCAAATCCATGAAGGTTTTTGAGGACACGCTCTACAAGATTTCGGGCATAAGCTTGAGGATAGTTTCATCTAGGTTGGAAGACAGTCCAGTTGAGGCTGCTAACAATTCAATAATCGTTTAATGTGTTTTGCTAACTACTTTGTATTTCTCTAATTCATCCAATGCTTTATTCATGGTTTTTGACATTTTAGGTCTGCCTACATGAACGCCCCTGGCTTTAGCGGCTGCCATACCCGCCTTGGTTCTTTCTGATATTAAAGAACGCTCATATTCTGCGAAGACGGCAAGCTGCCCATACAGCATTCGTCCAACTGCTGTGGTGGTGTCGATGCCCTGCGTAATTGCTTGAAAATCTACGCCCCGATCCCGCAAATCACTGAGCAATTGCAATAGATGAATGGTTGAGCGTCCCAACCGATCCAGCTTCCACACGACTAGAGTGTCGCCCTCTTCAAGGCAATCCAGTACATCGTCTAGTCCTCTGCGTTTGGTCACAACACCAGAAACACCGTGATCGCCATAGATGGCGTCACATCCTGCGGCATAGAGTGCATCTATTTGCAGTGCTTCGGTCTGATCTCGATCCGAAACACGGACATATCCGATTTTGCGTCCTTTGGTTTTTCCAGATTTCATATCTTGATCGTAACAGGCGGATTTTGTCTCACAACTCTGTTTCATAACGTTTTCTCCGTTGCAAAAAGGGTTCCCTTTTCAAACCCGCGCATACGGTCGATTTGAGACAAAAGTGCTGACCAATAAAGTTGTGGATAATCAACGGTCGGATGACTTTTGTGGTGATGTGTGACACACCTACTAAAAGGGAACCCTTTTTACGAACTCGCCAAAATCTATGGAGAGTTCGCCATGAGATTCTTTTCTGGTTTCATCGTCGGGCAAGCCGCCAGTGGCAAAGGTGGTGTCGGTAACGCCGCCTTTGGGATCGTCATGCTGTTTGCAGTAGCGTTTTTAATTGTTGCGGTGGGAGCTGTATTGGCTTCTCTGTTCGGCCCTTTGTATAGCCTCGTCCATTTCACAATGTGGGCGCAGCAGGAGTACTTTACGCTAGCACTAATCGCAGTTTGGGCTGTGTTACTTCCCTTGATCCTGTTTGCATATCTTGTCGCTGTATTTGGAAATCGCAATCAACTTTGGTTTGCGGCGGGTGGACTGGCGGCGCTGAACTGGATCGCATTTAAGACCACTCATCTCGTCAGAAACGCGCCGCTCTCAGATTGGTTCAAAGACAGTAAACCTGATGAAGTGTTTCAAATGGAACTTGGGTCTATCGCCTTGTGTTTTTGTGCTTTGGTTGGCTTGCATTTCCTCGCGCATTGGAAGCTCAGCGAAGAGCTTCGTCAAAGGCCGTTCAAGTTTCTCAAACGCAAGGCACTGCAAGCATATGACAGTAAAGCCCTAAGTTGGGCTGTTGCCGTCGCTTGCTGTCTGGTGTTGATTGGCACAGCTGTCATTTTCTTCGACCTTGACGCCGAGAACATTGCTGAGTCTATGTCGAAAGGTCAAATGGACTTCTTCGAGGCGTTCGAGCACCGCGTCTTTGTGTCGTTTGGGCGCTACATGCTTTCAGTTGCCGCCATCTTCTTGATGGGTGCCTGTACAGCTGCAAACCTTTTGCGCCTTCGCAAAGCGACGCGGAAACAAGCTTAAGAATTGTCGGGCAACTAATTTGCCCGATAAATCAGCCGTTCGCCTGCAATTTCTGTCTCGGTGTAGTCAACCTCCAGATCGCGGGTGATGGCGTCCATGTCGATGTAGTTTGCCAGATGATCAGGGATTTCACCGAAAAAGCCTTCATCAACAAACTGCTCGGCCAGTTCTTTCATGCTATCCACATGGTAGATATCAACGTCAAAATCTGATGGATTAACATTCGCAGGATCAAAGCTGTATCCAGCCTCACCAATGGCAATGATAAACACCGTTTTGTCGTGATCATCCCAGCTTTCGCACGCTTGGAAATACCCGCCAATATTGGCCTGATTGATCCCCCATGCTTTGGCTAGATCACAGTCGATATAATCTCCATCAATGAACTGGATGTCGTATTCCTCGATGCGTTCACCGTAATCGTTACGATTGTTGCTTTCTTTGGCGGCATATTCTTCAAGGCTCTCGAAATAGAAACCACTGGCGGCGAAGTCATACGGTTGAGCGTGTAGTTGTGGCATTGTCTTGTCTCCTCTTCTTTGATCTGACGGGTTGCGCATGCAACCGTCTGGCTTCCGCCGAGGAGCGGGGGTGCAAGGATCAAAGGTGCGTTTCGCAGGATCAGAGCCACGCGGAGCTGCAACGCATGTGAAGCGAGCATGGCGAGAACCCACCCTTTGATCCGCGCTGGGGACGGCAGTCCTAAGTTTGTCGAGGGGGTATCGGGGGAACTGACAAGTTCATTTGATTGGTGTTCAATCGGCCAAAAGGATTGTGCATGGTTTGGTGCAGGTGGAGAGGCAAGTCTCCAAATCCTGCGAGGGAGTCACAAGGGGCGACGATACGCTCTTTGGTCGGGTTCAGCGCCGATGCGCTGACGGCATTCAATCCGCGCAGGGTTGATTTATGAGGTGTTGGGGAGAGATGACATCTCCCCGACGAGTGATCAAACACCGATATGTTTGCATGGCTGGGATGGGTTCAATACCGATCTCAGTCATCAGCTTTGGGGGATACAACGGGGGAGCGCAGCAGCCCCCTTGTCAAGCGTGTGGTACTACCACACACAGCTTGCGGCATCAGTAAATGCCGTAATCAGCTTCCAAGACTCAGCGTGTGGTTTCAAGTGAAGTAATTCGCAACGGCACGATGGCGGCTCTCATTACGCACGATCAAGTAAACGCGCTTACAAATAAGGGTGATGGGTCTCGATTAGATTCTTGGTAAGTTGCTCGCCACGTTTAGCAATGAGATCTAAATCTTTCTGGCTCATTGGATCGAAGTCTGTTGGGTAATCAAATGTCTGATCACGCGACACCAGATCGGAAGGTGGGCATGGCAAAGCAGAGTCGTTTTGCCCAAGATAAGGCAGAAGAAATCCTTTGATTTCTCCGTTTCTCTGTAGCCTATGAAGTAGGTCAAATGTCATTGAATGCGTCCGCCTATGAATCGTGTTAATTGTCTCGATCATTCTAGAGGGCCAAAAATAGGGGATGGACGAACCATCAGGGATACCTTGACCCGCTACACAAGCGATAATGAAATCTACTTCGGTCACATTGGTGCTGAAATTGCCATCTCTCTTGGGAACCAAGCAACTAGTTCCCAAGTTGTCGTAAACACCGCCATCACTCACGATAGTTCGGTGCGTCGCGGTCTCGCCGCGTTTGATATAGGGCTTTTGTTCGTCAATTGCAGGGAGGATTGCTGGGAACGAAGCGCTTGCAGCAACCGCCTGGGCGACTAGGGTGTCTTCAGTAAGAATTCCAAAGCGCCAACATCCAGATTCCATCGAGCCATATCGATAAGCCGACTGTGTCCTAAGTTCGGTTGCGTTGATGACAATCTGCAAGTTTTTTCTTTTGATATTTTTGAGACGCTTGCCTTCAAAGTATTCACGATCCAGAAATTTAGCGAAGGCGGTAGTTCTGCTGGCGAACCTAGGAAGCGGTGTCCGCAATAGCGCCTTCAAACGCCTAAGGCCTTTGCGGTAAATTCCAAAGATGCCAAGCGCAGACAAAAGCAAACGTACAACGAAGCTAATTGCGGTAAGCAATCCAGAGGTTACAATTGTCCCCAGAATTTTGATGGTTTCACTTGAAAAAAGAGTATAGCGTATGATGCCTTTTTTTAGACCTTTAAGGAGTAGTTTTTGCATCTTGCGATCAAATTCTTCAAAGCTATCGTCAGAATAAGCCCAAAGTGCGCCAATGACACTTCCACCTGAAACAGTAGATAGTGTTTGAATACGATCAAGGAGGCCACGATCATTCAAAGCTCTCATACAACCAAGGTGAAATGCCGCTGCTCGTGAACCTCCACCCGATAGAGCAAGCCCAAATTTAAATGATTTACTGGTCATCGAGAACCTTCAGGTCAGCTATCGGAATAATGCGGAACTCGTTTCGCCTGAAAAGGTGGAAACGCCAGGTTGGACGGGTGGCTGCATGGCCGATGATTAACATCACGACATGACGCGGAGTCTTTTCCTGCTCATGGAGGAGCTGAGCCATAGCCTTTAGATCAATATCGCTAGGCTTCGGTATTGAAACAGGGTGTGTATGCCAAACGCCCACAAACTTCGTTGAGTTTCCGCTCTCGTTCGCGTGGTATTCGCACTGCTCATGAGTTCCCTCGATGCCGCATTCAAACAGTTCGGGAGATTTAGTACTGTCAGGTGGTGGACCAGTGGCAACGTCAATCGAAATGATGCCGAGCGCGTCATCAATTTCGCCAAGTAAAATGCCGCCAGTTTCATCCTTATCGCTGCCAGTGCGGGCGTTAGATTTCATCTCAGTTTCAATGGCTGTTTGCGCTCCGTAGGAGAGATGAACTCGGTATTCGTGTAGTGCTTCGACATGCGTGCTTGGTTGACCAAGCTCGACAATTCGCGAAGTTATTGCACCATGTTCGTTAGGCGAACCGACGAAGAAAGCGGTAGCCGCTGAGTGGTCTCTTTTAACTAAGGCCGAACTTGCAAACCTAAAAAAGGAAGACGCAAAGTAGGCAATGTCTGCCGCTGAACCTACGAATGTAGGCTCGGAGCAACCTGGCTCGGGCTGAAAACCTGGCTCAAGCTGTTCTGCTGGCCAGAAAGCTTTAGCAAAAGCTTTCAGATCAGGATCAGACATTGCTGCAAGTTTAGTGTTTCGCAAAACATCCGAAGGGCCTAACCCCGTACCTTCCAGGTTGAGCGTAGCTATGCCTTTGGATGCGTCAGAATTTATTGCACACCGCAACATCGGAGGGACAATTGCCTGAGTTCCGAGACTAAGTTGCAGAGCTATTGCAACCCGTTTCGACGCGGTTGCATCAATGATCAGATCAAAGTCGCTGATCATGTGTCCCTCAGGCCAGCCTTTCGTGAGATCAGCATTTGAAAAGTCAATGTCTGCTTTTGGATTAATTCTTTCCAGTTCCCTAGTGAGTGCGCTCTCTTTTGTGAAACCAACTTGATAATGTTTGAATTGTTGGCGGACGAGAATGCCAGGATTAACGGTCGAATTATCAAACAAACTAATCTTAGTTACGCCCGCTCGCGTCAGGTATTCACCTATGTGAGTGCCGAGAGCCCCACATCCAAGCAAAGCAATTTTCTTTCCTAGGAACCAGTTGGCGTCTGTTCCTTTGTCACGGCGAAAGGTAACTTCAGGACGAGTATCATATACACGACACCATTGTGTCTTAGCTTTGGCCGCCCATTCCAAGACAATCTTCCAAGATTCCAGATTTGCTTCGGCGTCGTCTTCCAAGATTATGGATTGGAGCGCTTTCACGTGCTTGGCATCCATCTTCCATGCGCTCAAGTGCTGTTTAATTGGTTCGCCAGCAGCCCGACGCCTCATGGGCGCGCCCACTATAAAATACAGAGGCTCATTGTTTGGCTGGCAAAGAGCAAAAACCTTTAGAATGGAAAAGAGTAGATCAAAAGGAACCCCGCGAGTTTCAAGGGTCGAAATAAGCTTGCTGATCGTATCGGGGTACTCCATCGGCATCGCTTGATTAAGAAGCACAACGGCGGCAAACTTTTCGTCTTTAGGGACAGAACTTGGCGTTTTCACCCACTCAGATATATCGAAGCAATACTCATTTCTCTTGATAAGTTTTGCAGCTCCAATCCAGAAGTTATTTCCTTTTGGTATTTCTGGTGCATCAACTTCGACTGCAAGCTTGGTTTCGGAAGTAGAGTATTCGATGGGTGGATGAAGTGGCGCGTCATCTGGATCAAGTTGATTACGTGCAGCATCTCGTAGCCAATTGTCCAGACGCTGAACAAACCCAAACATTCCATCCTGGGCCGCCCACTCGACATCGGTCGCTTGAAATAAACACAAATAGTCTCCCCATTGAACGTGGTCACGTCCGAGGAAACGCTTGTGCGCGAAATGTGCAGTAGGAGGCTTTACAGGGAACCTAGGTGATACATGAATTCTAAGTGGTTCGCGCTTTCTGAACTTAAGTCCACCCTCTTCGAATTCATAGCTATTGGTTTCAATAGACACACGAATTGTTAGAGACTCGCCCTCACAAGTTGGATACTTAATGTCGACAATATCCAAAGTGTCATTGCTAGCTACAGAAATGTCTTTTAACTGCTCAATAGCAAGCAGTTGCCCCTTAGTTGTATGTTCCACCATACCCAACCTGCTCTGTCGGAGGGGTGTCCGACCCTCTTGCATCGTCAACAGCACTAGCCAGCTTGTTTGTAGAAGTCGCTTCTACTATTTCTTGATCTGCAAAAGTTCCATCCGAAGCATCAAAGACGAGCGGTGCGCCTTCTTCTCCATCTTCTTGAGTACACAAAAAACCACCGTCCGCGATTTCTTCGTATCGATTTTTTGCTTTTGCGTGAGGTGGGTTATCGCCTGATGAGTTTTTTGATGGCACTTTCTCGCTGCTTGCAATGATTACGCCACCTTCAACTTGGTATTCTGCTAGGTCATCAAGAATATCCTGCTTTAAAACCTCGCTTTCGCCTTCTTTGTGGTACATGGCTGACTTGCTACAATGATGAGGTGCAAGGAAAATCTTCCATGCTAGGTATTCCTCGTTCTGAGCTTCCTTCGTCGTATCAAAGATTTTACGAAGTCGTGGGTAGGCTATGTCCCCGAATAGAAGCGCGCCTCCTTTTGATGGGTCATCACCAAGAACGATTTGCATACATAGGCTTGTATTGTTGCGATCACCATCGGTTTCTTCCGCGAACGGAGCATGTATGAAAGCGTTGAATTCACCTTCATAGTTTGAGCCATCGATCTCTGTTACAGAGTTGCCTGGAATAGTTAGGCGCTCTTCAGGAAAACCGTCATACTGTTCTTCTTTCAGGAGATCATCATATCCGATGATTCTGACACGATCACCTGCCTCAGTTTCTCCATTAGAGTTTATCGTTTTTTTGACACGGCGTTCCGCTTCCTCTTTGAAAACGACCGCATCAGGGCACAAGTCTTGATCATTTTCTACGAAGACACGTGGTGTGAACCAGATTTCGCCTATCGTCACTCGATCAAGCAAATCTTCAAAACCTTGGATGTGATCCTTGTCAGGATGTGTCAAAGCAAATGCCGAAAGGTATGGCTTCCCGTCTACAGTCGGCAAATTTTCCTCTAGTTCGTCTACCAACGCGGCGTGGTCATCGCTTGCTTCGCCTGCGCTGTGTAGGTCCCGAAGATCAACTTGCAGAACGATACCATCTTTAACGACAATCGAGGTGCTGTCTCCTGTGCCAACAGGCCAAAACATTATTTTTGGTTCATCAAACATATCTGTCTCCGCGCTGTTCGAAATATTTCACCAGCGTTTGCTTCTAAAACTTACTTTCTGCACAACTTATATTGTTGCCAGATAGAGAATATACAAGATGAAGTAGCTAAGTGAAGGCTGAATTGTCGTTCTTCCACATAGCCAGTGCCTCAAAAACTATCTTTGTGGCAATAATTTGCAATGCGTGCTGTTCGTCAAAATTAAAGATACAGGTGGAAAGATGAAAAAAAGATTTCAATACTAATGCGGCATATGAATGCCAAGATAGGCCGAATATTTGGGGGGTGATTGCATTTGCATTCAATCCAAAGTGACGCGGCAAAATTGTAAATTAAAGATTTCAAAAAACGTAGAAACAAGAGGACGTAAATTATATGATTAACAAAGGTCAAATTACTCCTACTGAGTTGTCCAATCGCATCAAAAATCATGAACTGTGGCTGAAAGACCCGTCCAAAGGAAAACGATTTCAAGCTTATAATCAAGACTTTATAGGTATGGATTTTGCAGGGGACCTCTCCAAGGCAATTTTTGAACTTTGTGATCTAACCTTTACTAAGTGGAAAAACGTTAGAGTTGACGAGGTCATTTTCGAGCGTTGCAATTTTTCCCATTCAGAACTCGAAAGTGTTCGAAACTCGCCTGGCAAAAAACTAACTATAGAGACTTGCAGCTTCTTTCGAGCAAAAATAACGGGGTGCCAAATATACGATGCGCGTTTAACGGACGTCGGTTTCGCCAGCGCAACGTTGACTAACTTTACGATCAATAGCTCCAGCTCAACAGATTTATCTTTTCGTAGTGCTGTTTGGAACTACGGTGGCTTCGTCAAAGGAACAATAAACCGAGCTAATTTCGAAAACTGTAAGGTTTCGAATATTGTTGTCTCTGATTGTAAAGCTTACGTTTGGTACGCTCCGAAGTTCGATTTTTCGAAAGTGACTGTTTTTAAAGATACAGAATTCCTTGCTTGTGATTTTGAAGAAGCTCAAGCAGAGGGGCTGACATTTGGGCAAGGTCGAAGCAACCCTTTGGGCATAAAGTCATTAGGTCGGTCTAAATTTGTTGGTGCAAACCTACAAAATTGCTTCTTCGAGGATATCGAAGTTTATGGTTGTGACTTTTCGGGAGCTTCGCTTTCGGATGCGAACTTTTCGAGTGTTGACTTAATTAATGCCAAATTTATTGGCGTAGACGCAAGCCCGTTTACCATGACAGGGTGCTCTGCATACAAAGCTTCATTCGTAGAAGCAAAAGGTAATAATTGGTACTTGGCAGGCTGTGAACTATCGAGAGCTGATTTTACGAATGCAGAAATCTCTAGTAGCCAAATGAAATATTGCGATTTGACGGGCGCAAAATTGTTTGGGGTAAGTGTTACAAAAATTAGCTTTACTGGAAGCGAATTGGACGGAGCGACATGGGTCGATGGCCAGTTTTGCAAGGTGGACTCTAAGGGATATTGCAAGTTATGAGCTGAAAATTGGAACTACCGACAATGAATATCTTAGCTGAATCGGTAAATCGCGTTGCTTCCCATTTCGATGAAAAGTTGCTTGAAGGGCTTTCGGTGGTTTTGACCGACCACAAAGGCATCTACGCGTCGATAGATCGGTTTGAGTTTCCGAGGTTGCAGGTATCCAGCGTGACTATAGAATTCATTAGCCAATTTGCTGAGGCTGATGGTAAGAAATTTTCCGTTTTCGACGCTCTTGATTGGCTAGTGATGCACGAACTTCAGCACCTGCGTCTTGGTCATTTCGAACTAGGATTCGTGTTTGATGTGGCTCAGCGAGCTAAAACTCAATCTTGGAAAGTAGCTAATGTCATTC